>JAFADY010000020.1 GCA_023424395.1 Bacteroidota bacterium
ATGCAAAAGGAGAGCGCGTCATACAAGTCAACCATAGGCTAAACGGACTGAAAGAATGGGCAAAGGAGCTGCTAATGAGTGAACTCGGATTAAAGCACCGAAGTCAGCGACCGGCAGATGTAGAGCAAGCTTTTGGCAATCTAAAATCGAATAAGGGATTTAAGCGGTTCCTGCTTCGTGGGCTTGAAAAAGTAGAAATAGAATTTGGATTGCTCTGTATATCGCACAATCTGACAAAATATGCGTTCAGGATAGCAAAATAAGGCATAAAACCTTGCCTTTTTTAATTTTGAGACAGCTTCTTTTGTTTTATTTACCATTACACAGTCGGATTAAAATTCCCTAAAAACGGGATTTCGTTTTTAACATTCTCTTAAATAATGTTGCAAACCACCCCATTTTATCATTTTTTACATTTTTGCCGTGAAATGTTAAACAAAAAAAGTACTTAATTTGTTAAATTAATAATTATAAAGACGATCTTTAAAATAATATAGTCAACTTAAACGGAGATAAGTAAAGCAAATAAAGTATGAAAAAATCAACTATTTGGTTACTTGCTTTGGTTATGTTTGTTGCTTTCTTCGCATTGCTGTTCTTGCAGGTACGATATATGAAATCCAGCATGACGATCCGAACTCAACAGTTTGGGGAGATGGTAAAGCGAAGCCTGTATAACGTATCGAGAGATTTGGAACAAGACCAAACCTATCGGTATTTGGAAGAAGACATCATCGAATCCGAAAACCGGTATACGCAATACAATCAGTCGCAGTCAACAATCACTTCCCAAGCAAGCACAACCATTACTCATCCCGATGGAAGTGAAACAAGAATTGAGGAAATCACACAGAGCCAAAAGCCTGCTGACGAGATAGGAGGTAGTGTGTTTTTGTCTCCAAAACATGGAGCAAACACCATTCCCAAAACGCAGTACGACATGCAACAATCGCTTTCGAAGCGGTATATGCATGAACAAGCTTTGCTCAACGAGGTTATCTTAAAACTGTTGTACAGAGCAAGCAACGAGCCGATACAGCAACGAATCAATTTTAACGATTTGGATAAATACATCAGGTTTGAATTGGCCAACAGCGGGTTAAATGTACCTTACAGTTTTCAGGTGGCGGATTTTACCAATAACGTAGTGTATTCTTCACCCGGTTTTTCAACCAAAGACAAAAGTGCAATATACACTCAAATCTTGTTCCCTAACGATCCACCGTCGAAATTAAACACGTTGAGGGTTTATTTCCCAACGAAGAAAAATTATGTATATAGCGAACTTTCATTCTTTGTGCCGTCGTTGATATTTACATTTATCTTGTTGGTAACGTTCATATTCACGATAGTAAGCCTTTTCAGGCAAAAGCGTTTGTCTGAAATGAAAAACGATTTCATTAACAACATGACTCACGAGTTGAAAACGCCGGTTTCAACCATTTCTCTTGCTTCGCAAATGTTGAAGGACGAATCGATCACCAAATCGCCCGAAGTCTTCAAACACGTCGCAGGAGTTATTAACGACGAAACCAAACGATTGAGTTTTCAGGTAGAAAAAGTGCTGCAAATGTCGTTGTTCGACAAACAAAAAGCTACTTTAAAAATAAAAGAAGTAGATTTAAACGACATCATAGTAAACGTGGCAAACACGCACGCACTAAAAGTAGAGAAATTTAACGGAACGCTCGATATCGACTTGCAAGCCGAAAAAACAACGGTAAATATAGATGAGATGCATTTCACCAACGTGTTATTCAATTTATTGGACAACGCGCTGAAATACAAAAAGGAGAATGTACCTCCACAACTCATGATAAGAACACGAAACGAAGGTAATAAGGTTCTTGTATATTTGGAAGACAATGGAATTGGTATAAAGAAAGAAGATTTGAAGAAAGTATTTGAACGATTTTACCGCGTTTCAACCGGTAACCGGCACGATGTAAAAGGCTTCGGCCTCGGATTGGCATATGTGAAAAAAATCGTTACAGATTTGAATGGAACAATTCGTGCGGAAAGCGAATTGGGCAAAGGAACAAAATTTATAATAAGTTTACCCGTAATAACACAAAAATGATATGGAAGAAAAATTAAAAATTTTTTTATGCGAAGATGATGAAAATCTTGGCATGCTGTTGAGAGAATATCTCCAGGCAAAAGGATTCGATACCGACTTATTCCCCGATGGAGAAGCCGGTTTCAAAGGATTCGTGAAAACAAAATACGATTTATGTATTGTTGACGTAATGATGCCGAAAAAAGACGGCGTTACGCTTGTAAAAGAAATCAGGACTATCAATACTGAAATTCCTGTTATCTTCCTCACAGCTAAAAACATGAAAGAAGATGTGCTCGAAGGCTTCAAAGCAGGAGCCGACGACTATATCACTAAACCTTTCAGTATGGAAGAACTGGTACTTCGCATCGAAGCCATCATTCGTCGTGTGAAAGGCAAGAAAACCAAAGAACAATTGGTGTACAAATTCGGGACCATGGTGTTCGATACACAAAAGCAAATCCTTTCCATCGGCGATGAGCAGACCAAGCTCACCACCAAAGAATCTGAACTGCTTTCGTTACTTTGCGCTCACGCGAACGACATTTTGGAACGCAACCACGCGCTCAAACAAATTTGGGAAGAAGACACGTATTTCAATGCCCGCAGCATGGACGTGTACATTACCAAATTGCGCAAACTGTTGAAATCCGAACCTAGTATTGAGATCATCAATATCCACGGTAAAGGCTATAAGCTCATCGTTCCAACGGAAGAAGAAAATGCAGAAGCATAACGCAATTTCATTCCATTATAAGTAAGAAGCCGCCTGATTGGGCGGTTTTTTTGTTTATCCCTCAGTACCATTAGGAAAGAAGAGCTATAGGCGCAACTACAATATTGCTCTCAACGACACAACTTTCACTCGAAATTCTCTATCTTTGCAAAAAAAACGTAGAAAATGATACAATCAATGACAGGATACGGCAAATCGGTTGCCGAATTGCCCAACAAAAAAATCACCGTCGAAATAAAATCGCTCAACAGCAAGCAGTTCGATCTTTTCGTTCGTATGCCCATGGTTTACCGAGAAAAGGAAATCGCGCTGCGAAACGATCTTTCGAGAACGCTGGAGCGCGGCAAGATCGATTTTAACCTTAACGTGGAAGTCATTTCAAAAGATGTTTCGTCGAAAATCGATCACAATGTTATCAAGCAATATCATCGCGAAATAAAGAACCTCGCTTCGGAAATGGATGTAAATGAGCCTCAGGATTGGTTCATCACTTTGCTACGGCTTCCCGATGTGATGAAGCAGGATGTGGAGGAACTCGATGAAACCGAATGGCAAACCATCGAGAACGCCATCCACGAGGCAGTGAAATCGCTTATCAGTTTTCGAAAACAGGAAGGCGAAATGCTTGGAAAACTGTTGACGGAGAAAATAGAAAATATCCGCTCATTGCTAACAGAAGTAAATCAGTACGAAACGGAACGGGTTGAGAAAATAAAATCGAAGATCAACGACGGATTAAACAACCTCGAAAACATCGATTACGACAAAAACCGTTTCGAACAGGAAATGATCTACTACATTGAAAAACTCGATGTGAACGAAGAAAAAAGCCGCTTGACCAATCATTTGGACTACTTTCTGCAAACAATGAAGGATGCCAACGCGCAAGGCAAAAAACTGGGGTTTATTGCGCAGGAGGTCGGCCGTGAAGTAAATACGCTCGGCTCCAAATCCAATCATTCCGAAATGCAGCGTATTGTGGTTCAGATGAAAGATGAGTTGGAACAAATTAAAGAACAAATTTTGAATGTTTTGTAGAGACGCAATACTTGCGTTTCAATATAAATAGACGCGTGCATCGCGTCTCTATAATAAATAGTCATGGGAAAAATAATCATCTTTTCGGCGCCGTCGGGTTCGGGAAAATCAACGCTCATTCGTTATTTGCTCGAACAGGAACTCAATCTGCAATTCTCCATATCGGCCACGAGCCGTTTGCCTCGCGGCGAAGAAAAAAACGGCGTGGAATATTATTTCCTCACACCCGATGAATTTCGCAAACGCATTGCCAACGATGAGTTTCTGGAATTCGAAGAAGTATATCCCGATAAATTTTACGGCACGCTCAAAAGCGAAGCGCAGCGCATTCTTGCCAAAGGCAAAAACGTAGTTTTTGATGTGGACTGCATTGGCGGTCTCAACATAAAGAAATATTACGGCAAAAAGGCGTTGGCCATTTTTGTGATGCCGCCATCGGTGGATGCCTTGCGCCAACGATTGGAGAAACGTGGAACCGATGCGCCCGAAATCATTGAGAGCCGCTTGGAAAAAGCCGAATTCGAAATGAGTTTTGCTTCGCAATTCGATGTTGTCATCCACAACGATGATTACGACCACGCCAAAAAAGAAACCGTTTCCGTGGTAAAAAACTTTATAGAGTAACCTAACCCCTCGCCTTCAGGCACTCCCCTTTAGCAAAAGGGGAGAATTACGGGCGGTAGATAGATAAATTGAATAAAAATATAAACAATTTAGCTTTCCCCTTTTTTAAAGGTGAAGAGTACCGATGACTATCGGGACGGAGGGGTTAAAAAAATTAACTCGATACATAAAATAGAAAATATGAAACTAAAGTTACTCGTTATATCGTTCATACTCTCTCTTTCCTTCACTATTTTCTCCGCAGAAATTAAAAAAACCGCACAGGTTTTCGCAGAAAAAGACGGTCAATCGCTCAAGATGGACATTTATTCGCTCGATTCGGTTTTCACTTCAAAACAACCGGCGCTTGTGTTTGTCTTTGGTGGCGGATTTAAAGAGGGCACCCGCGATGCGGAACGCTATTCAGATTATTTCCATTATTTCGCCGGCAAAGGTTTTAAGGTAGTGTCCATCGATTACCGTTTGGGTATGAAAGGTGCCAAAGCGCCCACCGTTTTCAACAACAAACCATTGCAAAACGCCATTGCTATTGCAGTTTCCGATCTGTATTCGGCAACGAACTATCTGTTGCAAAACGCCGATGAACTGAATATTGATCCGTCTCAGATCATTATCAGCGGATCGAGCGCGGGAGCAATGACCGTTTTACAGGCAGATTACGAAAAACGCGACGGAAAAGAATCGGCGCAGGCGCTTCCCGAATCGTTCCAATACGCGGGAGTCATCGCTTTTGCCGGAGCGATTTTCAGTAAGGAAGGAACTCCTTCTTACGATGTGAAGCCCGCCCCCACTCTCTTCTTCCACGGAAATGCAGACAAACTTGTCCCTTACAAGCAAACCCGATTTTTCAAGTTGGGAATCTTCGGTTCGAAAGCGCTTGCCGGTAAATTCAGGAGCGAGCGGTATCCCTACACATTTTATACCATCGAAGACATCGGCCACGATGTGGCGGAATTTCCCATGACGGAGTTTCTGCCCGAAATTGAGCAATTCATTCAGGATTTCATTTTCGACCGCAAACAGTGGATGATCGACATCAACTTCAAAGACAAACTCCGCGTTCCCGATGCTGCCATGAATCCGGAGAATTATTATAATTGAGGTTTGAGATGTGTGGTATGAGATGTGTGATATGAGGTTATTTATTATAGGAATGAGTTATTTTGATTAATTGGAAAAATAGATTTCGTGATATTTTTAGTATTTATACAATCTAATCCAATAGAAAACGAAGAAATATATTAATGAACAGAAGAAAATGGAAACAAAAAATAGCAATATCAAGACTTTTGACCAACATCTCGACAAAAGATACGGCAAAATAGGAACAAAGAACCGAATTTGAAATTAAAGCTAAATCTTTTGCTATCGGTGAGCTAATTAAAGAGGAAAGGAAATTGGCCACAAGAGTAGCTTGCGGAAAAAATAGGAGCCAAGAAAATTTTTATTTCGAGAATTGAGAACGGGCACAGCGACATACAACTTTCCACACTCTACAAACTTATAGAATACGGGCTTGGCCGAAAAATAAACTTTACAATTCAATAAGAGACTTTTTTTTAAAGAGCTGAAAGGAAAGTCCTAATCTGATTGGATTTATGCATTTGTCCTTCATATGCAGGAGAGTATCCTTCACATCAATTTTGAATTTTCCTTTATCCCAATAAAACATCAACCTGTTGCTTGATTGTATGAATTTTTGAGTTTATCATCATTAGAAAAAACAAAGTTAGCTATACCCAAACAATATCTTGCGGGCAGCCCGTTAATTTTTTGTACTTTTGCCCACGATAGCTGAATACTGAAAGTTTCCCATGCAACAATTCCTCGAAAAATATTTGCTTCCCATCGCGATGGTTTTGGGAATTGTTTTTCACCGGCAATTGGCGCTTTTGTCGCCAATTACCCCTTACTTGTTATCGTTGATGCTGTTCATAACCTATTGTCGGGTGGCGTGGAGCGATATCAGGTTAACCAAATTCCACTACATTTTGCTTGGCATTCAGTACGTGGGCAGCGCGGCGGTTTACCTTGTTATTCGTCAGTGGGACGAAATATTGGCGCAAGCCGCTATGATTTGCGTGTTGGCGCCAACAGCTACCTCCGCGCCGGTAGTCGCAGGAATTTTGGGTGGCAACATCGCGTCGGTGGCGGCGTTTTCGCTGTTCAGCAATCTTTCGGTTGCCTTTGTGGCGCCGCTTTACCTTTCACTTATCGGGCATTCGGCCGATAACATTTCGTTTCTTACATCATTTTGGTATATTTTTCGCCGGGTGGTTCCCATTTTGGTGGTTCCGTTTATTCTGTCCATCATTTTACTGAAAGTATCGCCCAAAGCGCACGCGAAAGTGAAATCTACGCAAATTGTGTCGTTCTATATTTGGGCGGCAGCCCTTACCGTAGTTATCGGGAACGTGATGCACTTTGTTGTAGCACAGAATGATGGAGATTATACGCTCGAAATCATTATCGGAGCCTTATCATTGCTTATTTGTTTATCACAATTTATTTTTGGCCGAAAGATCGGCTCCCGATTCGACAGGACCATTGCCGGAGGCCAAAGTTTAGGCCAAAAGAACACCATTTTGGCCATTTGGCTCACCCAAACCTATCTCAATCCGCTCGCCTCCATTGGGCCGGGATTGTATGTACTTTGGCAAAACCTGGTAAACTCGTGGCAAATATGGAGAAAAAAAAGGTTGGAAGAAAAGCTTTCAGAGTAAACAAAGAACAAGTTTTTTAGATAAATTACCTACATTTGCAATTCTATCGTAAAAATCATAAAACAGATGTCAAGAATTTCTTCGTCAGCATACGCGGATTCTAAGCCGCATTACGAAATACTCAACGGGTTGCGCGGCGTGGCGGCACTCATGGTGATTTGGTATCACGTGTTCGAAGCCTTCGCCACAAGCCCCATCGATCAAAAATTTAACCACGGCTATTTGGCGGTGGATTTCTTTTTTATCCTCTCGGGATTCGTTATCGGGTACGCATACGACGACCGTTGGGATAGAATGAGTAAAAAAGATTTCTTTAAACGACGTTTAATTCGCCTGCACCCGATGATCGTTATGGGAACGGTACTGGGAGTTATTACTTTTTTAATTCAGGGCGGCGAACAATGGGACGGCACCAAGGTTTCTCTTTCCATGATCATGCTGGCTGTGCTCATGCATCTTTTCCTTATTCCGGCGGCGCCGGGCGCGGGAGCCGAAGTGCGTGGCAACAGCGAAATGTATCCGTTAAACGGCCCGGCGTGGTCGCTTTTTTTCGAATATATCGGGAATATCCTCTACGCTCTGTTTCTACGTAAACTTTCCACTAAAGCGTTAACGGTTGTGGTGGCTCTGGCGGCAATAGGACTGGCTTCGTTTGCCGTGTTTAACCTGTCAGGATTCGGACACCTGGGCGTGGGATGGTCGATGTTGGATCACAACTTGCTTGGAGGTTTCCTCCGATTGCTCTTTTCGTTCTCTGTCGGTTTATTGATGTCTCGAAAATTTAAACCCTTGAAAGTAAAAGGAGCGTTCTGGATATCGGGGCTGGCCGTGATTGTTCTCTTGTCACTACCCCATATCGGCAACGGCGAATCGCTTTGGACAAATGGCCTTTATGAAGCTATAACCGTTATCGTAATATTCCCGATTCTGGTTTACATCGGCGCTTCGGGAAAAACAAGCGATAAATTTACCTCCGACATATGCAAATTTCTGGGAGATATTTCCTACCCGCTCTATATGGTGCACTATCCGTTTATGTATTTGTTCTACTCTTGGGTGTGGAAAAACGATCTCACCTTCGCGCAAACGTGGCCCATGGCGTTGGTGCTGTTCTTCGGAAATATTTTATTGGCCTATTTGGCTTTGAAATTATACGATGAGCCTGTGCGGAAATATTTAACCAAGAAGTTTTTATTGGTAAAGAAGTCATAAGAACATGATAACAAAAAATTTACTGAAACAAATCGATTTTATAAAAGAGATTGATAAAATAAAATACATTCAACGCAAAACGAAACTCTTCAACAGCGACAGATGCGAAAACGACGCAGAGCACAGTTGGCATTTAGGGTTGATGGCGCTCGTTTTGGCGGAACATTCCGATAAGCCGATAGATATTTTGAAAGTCGTGAAAATGGTATTAATTCACGATATTGTTGAAATTGACGCGGGCGATACGTTTATTTACGACACGAAAAAAAATCACACCAATACCGAACAGGAACTGTTGGCAGCTGAACGTATATTCGGGCTCTTGCCGGAAAAGCAAGCCCGTGAGTTTATCGAAATATGGAAAGAATTTGAAGATGGCGTTACCGATGAAGCCCGCTTCGCCAAATCGATGGACAGGTTTGAACCTTTACTGCAAAACGCTTCCAATAACGGCGGCACGTGGACTGAATTCAATGTGGATTATCAAAAAGTGTACGACAAGAAAAAAGCCATTAAAGATGGCTCTTCAACCATTTGGAATTACGCTGAAAATTTATTGAACGAAAGTGTAGAAAAAGGTGTTTTAAGAAAATTGCAATAAAATATCAGACTATGGACTTCCACCAAATCTTTAACTTCCTGGCCCATCTGCAGGTCTATAACGATCGCAACTGGTTCAACGAACATAAACATGAGTACACCGAAGCGCGCGAAACATTCGAAACGTTTATTAACGCGATTATCGTTCCGCTCAGCCAACTCGACCCGAGTATTGGCACTGTTACAGCCGATGAGTGCATGTTCCGCATTTATCGGGATATCCGCTTTTCCAATGATAAAACACCGTACAAAACTCATTTTAGCGCGTTTATCGCCAATGGCGGCAGAAAAACCCGCCAAGCAGGTTATTATATTCACGTGCAGCCCGACGCGTCGTTTCTCGCCGGTGGTATTTATTCGCCCGATCCCGCAACGCTGGAATCCATCCGAAACACCATTTACCATCACCCCGATGAAATCCGCGAAATTCTTGACGACAAAAAGTTCAAAAAACTTTTCTCCGAGATTTCACACGAAGACAAATTAAAAAATCCGCCCAAGGGCTATCCCAAGGATTTCAAAGAAATTGAGCTGCTCAAGAACAAGCATTTTGTTACGCATCTTGCGCTCGACAATGATTTTTTTCTGAAAGAGAATGTGGAGGAACGGTTAATGGAGATCTTCAAAGTGCAATATCCGTTCAATGCGTTTTTGAACAAAGCGGTGGAATAACTGATTAGGTATAATATTGTAATCAATCTAAAGAATAAAATGAAAAAAGTTATTTACCTTGTGCTCACCATTATCGTATTCTCGGGATGTGTAAATACATCCCAAAAAAATGTTGAAAAAGATAATGACACAGATACCATTGTTCCGTCTATGCCTTCGGCGGATGACGAAGCCGCTTTGCTGGAAAGAATGAGCAAAAAACCTCTCCCCGAAAATTACGTGATGGTAGGCGAATTGGAAACAGATACGCTTACGTATGTTGAATTTGGCATGGGAGATTTGGCTCATTACATATTCACAGATTCGGAAGATGTCAATTACAACTTCAACGGCAATGAATCGGGATTGAGTTTACAAATAGACGCCGCGGAACCTTCGGAAGAGAACGGAGGGTATGAAGCGAATCCCGAATACTTAAACAGGAAATTCAAAGTGGTGTGGAGAAGCATCAAATTGGACAAAGAACCTTCAGACGTTATGGAAATGTATTATCAGGAATTCGATCAAATTATTTATCTGGAACCTATCGGTTAAAAAATATCTTGCAGGTAAACAGTCCGAAAACTTTTTTATTCTTCGTAGTGTTATAACGGTGAACCAAATAACTAAAAAACTTTACAAATGAAAAAGATTATTTTTGTTTTGTTTGTTGCAGTTCTTTTTACGGGTTGCGATAAGGTTTCGGAATTAACCAGATTCGATATTCCTATCTCAAGATCAATAGATGTTCCTGCGCTTGCTACTGTCTTACCAACAGGACACAAGGCAACGCTTACAGTGAGCCCGAACTTAGGAGAAGAATTATCGAAAAGAAGTTTATCGAGCGACAGAATTGAAGAGATCGTATTGAAATCCCTCGGATTGGAACTCACTTCACCCACCACGGGCGATTTGACCTTCTTAAAATCGGTAACAGTAGAAATTTCAGCCGAAGGATTGGAAAAGAAGAGAATAGCTTATGCGGAAAATGTTCCCGATAACGTAGGTAAAACATTGACTTTAGCAGTGGAGAACGTGGATTTGAAAAATTATTTTTTGAAAGAGTCCATAACTCTGGAGGTTACTTTAGCCACCGACAAAGTTACCACCTCAATTTACAGTCTGAAAGTAAATTCTGTTTTTACAGTAGATTTAAAAGTATTGGGATTTTAAATTCCGGGTATAGATCGTGAAAAGCAACTTCTTTTGAAGTTGCTTTTTTATTGCTCTCATTCAAAATTTTGTAACTTTGAGCCTTGAAATAAGATTCCCATTCCTATGCGACCGAAATCGTTAAAGAAATTCATTTATTTATCCATCGCGGCTGCGGTAGTAACCATTCTATTGAAATTCTACGCTTATTACACCACCGGATCGATGGGTTTCTTCTCCGATGCGTTAGAATCTTTCGTGAACTTATTCGCAGCCATTATCGCATTGATCTTATTACATATTTCGGAAAAACCAGCCGATGAAGAACATGAGTTCGGACACAGCAAAGCCGAATATTTTTCGAGCGCCATTGAAGGAGCGCTCATTCTAATCGCCGCTTTCAGCATTATTTATTCGGCCGTTCCTAGGATCATTCATCCGCAACCTCTCGAAAATTTAGGCATAGGAACTTTGTATTCCGTGGGTGCAACGTTAATAAACTTGTTTGTGGGACTAACTTTAATAAGAAATGGAAAGAAAAATAAATCGATGATATTGGAAGCCGATGGAAAACATTTGATGACCGATGTTTGGACTTCGGTAGGTGTGATCGTGGGAGTTTTATTGGTGAAACTTACCGGATGGTATATTATTGACCCGATTATCGCTATTACAGTAGCGCTGAATATTGTTTATACAGGCTACAAACTCATTAGCCGTTCGGCTAACGGATTAATGGATGCGGCAATTCCGGAAGATGAACTGACGAAAGTGGCCGGTTATCTAAATTCTCTGCAAAAGAAAGGCTTCGAATATCATTCGCTGCTTACCCGACAAGCCGGACAACGAAAATTCATATCGTTTCACTTGCTCGTTCCAGGCACATTGAGCGTGAAAGAAGGCCACGATCACGCCGAAGACATTGAGCAACATATCGAAAATATGTTTGACGAAAACGTAACTGTAACCTCTCATTTAGAGCCGGTGGAGGATCCGTTGTCTTTTAATGACATTTCCATCGACCGGCAAAACTACCACGATAATTTTGGTGGAGAATGAACAACTATTTCGTTGCAGAAAATTTGATCAATGAGAAATCACCGGGTATCAGAACGCTTTTGAGCGAATTATCGGGATCGATGAGTGCATAAAATTCGGGAATGATATTTTTGTCTTTCAACTTGATAAAATTTCCTTCTCTTTCCCATGTCCCCGAGGAAAGTTCCAATGAATAATACCTCACAGAGTAAGTACTGTCGTTCCTTAAATTAACGGATAAACTCTTGTCAAAATCCGATCGGTAAAGGCCTTTAGAAAACGAAAACATATTTCCGCCGGTTTCTCCTTTTAATCTTTCCCGATAATTTACCAATTCCTTATTCGTAAGGAAATCCTTGGTAATATTTGCCGGAGACGACGCCCTTTCGGATGTTTTCACGAAAAAATTCAATTGCATCCATTGGAAGCCGTCTTTTACCATAAAAACCTTGTTTCCCGATACCGGCTCCAACGTGAAAGTATATTGGTGCGTGCGGTCTGTTAATTTGTAATTGCCGTTCTCCGCTATCTGATAATCTCCGAAGGAGAAAATTTGCGACATCATCAGGTCGGAAGCTCCTTTGTAACTCAATTTTATTAAATAAGTTTTATTCGGAAAGAAATCGAGGTAACAATTTAAATCGCTGTTTATCATTTGAAGCGAATAAGATTGTGCTCTCAAGGTGAAAGCGATACTTACGATAAATAATATGACTAATGTGATTTTTTTCATTTTCTTGGGTTTTATATATGTTTTTATCAGACTCGATTTATCGGTTTTGGATTAATCGAGAACAAAAAAGGCCATTTCTCATTACGAGAAAACGGCCTTTCATTTGTAAAGTTACTTATTAAAGTGCGCTTCCGATAAGGAATACACCTGCCAAAGCCACAATAGCGTACAACTCGGGGAATACAGCCAAAATGAGCGTGTTACCGAATACGTTGTGACCTTGTCCGATTGCGGCAATACCGTTGGCGCAAACCTGTCCCTGACGAATGGACGAAAGTAAGCCTACCAATCCCATCGCTAAACCGCCACCCAAAACAGCCGCTGCCTGAATGGAAGTGATATCGGGAGTCAATAACCCGAAAATGTTTTGAAACATAAAGTATCCGGCAAAACCGTACAAACCTTGTGTACCCGGCAAAGCCGTTAATACAAGGAAGTTACCGAATTTGCTATCGTCTTTCTTTAATGCACCAATTGCAGCATTACCGGCAATTGTTACTCCATAAGCGCTGCCAATACCCGAAAGTGCGATCATAATCCCAACTCCCAAATAGGCAAGTAATAAATTGATGTCCATAGTGTTAATAATTATTTATGTTGTTAATGAATTTCTTTTATTTTTTAAACGGATTATATTTTTTCCCTCCTCCGGTGAATTCGGAATTTTTGTAGAATTCCACGAATGTCAGACGCATTGGGTGAACAATTGCTCCAAGCGTGTTCATAAAGATCGTAAGTCCGTGGCCGATTAAGAATATCAGCACGAAGACAATCGGGCCTAAAATTACGTTATCGGGCTTCATTCCCGCTGCCAAACTGTTAAAAACGCTTGCCAAAATTCCACCCGATAGTCCGAGTGCGAAAAGGCGCACGTACGAAAGAACATCGCCCAACAAACCGGTTGCCATATTGTATGTATCCCATAAACCAAGTCCGAGATTGAGAAATGGATTTTTTCCGGGAGAATTTAAGAACAGAATGAGTATCGCGGCAACTCCCATCACAATTAAATGAACGATACCGAACATCGGCAGTGCCGACGGAAAAAGATAGGCCACGCCGATGCTCGCTAAAAGAATGATCCAGCCGATGGTTGCGAGCGAGTACATAAAACCGAATTGTTTGGCTCGGTTAATTGCTTTTAATACCATTCCGAAAAGAATTTGCACAATTCCTAAAATCAACGAAAGCATAAACATTGTGTTATTATCAAAGAAAATTCTGTCGCCTATTCTGTCTAAAAACGGCAATCCTAAATCGTAAATTTGGAACCCGAAGAACCCGCCCGTTAAAAATCCGGTGAAGAAGGCCGAAATACCTAAAATCTGCACCAACGTGAGCACCCCTCTCATAGTTTTGCCCAGAGAATCTTTTTTTATGATCTTTGCGATCGTGGCCACAAGGAAAAGAAATAATCCGTAACCGATATCGCCCAGCGATAATCCGAAGAAGATCATATAGAACGGTGCAAAAAACGGCGTGAGGTCTATTTCGTTGTATTTGGGCAACATATACATTTCCGCAATCGGTTCGAAAAGGCGCGTGAACTTGTTGTTTTTGAATTGAATGGGTACATCGTCTTCCGGTTGAGGTTCTTCTATTTCAAAATACGCGTTTTTCGATTCCAAATACTGACGAATTTGTGTTTCGTTTTGTTCGGGCGCGTAGCCTTGCAGCAGCAGCACCTTTTCTTCCGCTACCCGATCGGCGCTTACAAGCACGTTCGTGTAATCAATATCGAGTTGCAAATCCTGCATAGCCACCTGCAACGATGGTAAATCGGTAACAAGTTGCTTTAATTCGTTGTCTTTTTGCTCTATTTTTTGTTGTAAATCAGCGATCAACGAATTTAGTCGATCCAACGGAACTTCGGGGATTTTCACCGGATCAATTCCGATTTCGTCTGCCACATTCGGATTCTTTGAAATGGTTACAAAGTATTTTTTTGAGCCTTGTTGATCAACGACCGTAGCATTATATAATTCTTCCCATTCCGGGTTGTATATGTTATCGTTGGCTACAAAAAACTGAATATAATAACCTGCAGCTTCCAGTTTAGATAAAAGTTCGGGGTCGAAGTTTCCCCAAGGCGCCAGCGCATCGCGTTCTCTCGTGCTTACCTGCAATTGTTGAGAAAGTGATGTCCGCTCATTTTGAATGCGTTCAATGTCTTTAGGAAGTTCAACACCTCTTTTGGCGTCAGCGGGATTTTCGGTAACAGGATTTTTCTTATCCACGTAACGCTTCAATAACTTTTCGGCTTCCGAAAGCTGTTTGAATTGCGCGTTGAATACCTCCAGATTTCGGTTTTCTTCCTGATTCACTTTGTTTTCAACCACGTGAATCAATCCCAATTCCCGGAGGTCTTCCAAAAAGCGTTCGTATTCTTTGTGATAAATGAGGAATGTGAATTTTTTCATTTTTGCTACCATCCTTGTTCCTCCTTTCTTTGTTCTTGATGCGCGCGCATAATTTTTTGCGATGATTTCGATAAGTTTTCTTCGTCTTCCAGATAGCGCTTGATTTTGAGAATGGCATCCTGATAACCGGGAATCTGCACTTTTTCGAAAAGATTTACCTTTTGCGTGGTTTTCTTGCGGGCGTATTCGAGTCGTCGCAATTTTAGTTCGTTAAAATCGCGTCTGATACCTATTTCGGCCAGATTTTCAAGCGTATGTACGCCATCGAGGAACCATTTTGGTTGGTTAAATACACTGAACCGTTTAATATCAAACTCCACGCCTTCAAGCACAGGAATAGGAACACCCGCAATTTTTCGTTTCGATAAATTCACGTCTTTCACTCGAACCAAAGTAGGATCGAATTCCGTCCATAAGCCGAGCATTTTTTCGTAAGACTTTATCTGCGATTCCAATTCCTTGTCGAGATCTTCTATTTCTTTTTTGGCTTTCTTCACTTCCATCCGTAGCGCGGTTTCCTTGCTTTGCAACGTGGGCAAAGCACGAACTCGCACTTTCAGTTGTTTTTCCAACTCCTGACGCGATGTTTTGTTGTATTGAAATTTTATAGCCATCTAATATTTTGTAAACTATTTCTTTTTGTCTTCTTTTCTTTTTACGGTGTGTTTCAAACGTACAACGGCAAAATTGAGTTCGATGCTTGTTTCGGTATCCGTTGTTTTTAAATCATCGCCCAAAATTTCCGAAATAATATTCCCGCCTTTCTCCATCAACGATTTCTGTTTCGATTTCTCCGTGGTTTCAGAGAGTTCAGACATCGTTCGGGTAAGTTCGCGCAATTTAGCATACGTTTCCACGATGGAAATCGTTGTTTCCGTGGCTTTCGCACTTTTCAGAATAGTCGCGAGCATATAAAGGCCTTTTTCGGTAAAGGCTTTGGGAAGAACACGAGTTTTAGATAAATTTGTGGTCGAAATTTTCGACCGCAAACCTGACAACTCTTTGTTATTTAATTCAATAATATAGCCGGAGGGAAATTTATCGGGATTGTTTTTTACCGCTTCATTAATACGTTTTGTTTCCACACCATACAATTCCGCCACATCACTATCAATAATAACGTGCTGATCTCGAATAAGAATGATCTTATTCTCAACTTCGTTATTTTCGTATTTTATTATATCTGACATAGCTTTATAATAAGTATCTTATTGAAATTTTCAGTTAGTTTAAATATTAAAATCAAAAAAATGATCCTAAAAAACTGTGCTAGCAAAATTTCACTTCACAAAACTCGTAACTCCTAATCCGAAACTCAGAACTCTTGTACCCAATATTTTTCCACCAATTCCTTCTTAATATTCACTTCTTCCGGTTTAAAATGCGTTGAGAACAACTGCCACGTTCTGTCGAGCATTTCTCCGGTGTTGATATTCACATCAATGGCCAAAATATAGGCCGAATAATCTTTCGCGAAAGCGAGCGTACGTTGGTCATAATCAGTAAGGTCAAAACCGTTTTCGAGTTTCGTTTTCGCGTTTGCAGCATCGGCATACAACCGTACGGCGGCGTTCATCACTTGCGGATGGTCTTCGCGCGTTTTCTTTCCCTGCACCAACTGTTTCAAACGCGAAAGCGAACGGAATGGATCCACAATAACTTTTCCTACATCGCTGTCGCGGCGCAGGAACAGCTGTCCTTCGGTAATATATCCCGTATTATCGGGCACGGCGTGCGTAATATCGCCACCCGACAAAGTTGTTACCGCAATAATGGTAATAGAACCGCCGTTAGGAAACTGAGCCGCTTTTTCGTATATCTTCGCCAAATCCGAATACAATGAACCGGGCATTGAATCTTTTGATGGAATTTGATCCATACGGTTTGATACAATGGCTAACGCGTCAGCATACGATGTCATATCGGTAAGCAGCACGAGCACTTTTTCGTTTTTATTCACAGCGAAATACTCGGCAGTGGTTAGTGCCATATCCGGAACGAGTAAACGCTCTACGGGAGGGTCTTCCGTGGTGTTCACGAAACTGATGATGCGGTCGAGCGCACCGGCGTTGCTGAACACTTTTTTGAAATAAAGATAATCGTCGTTCGTCATACCCATTCCGCCAAGAATAATTTTATCGGTTTCGGCACGAAGCGCCACCGTTGCCATTACGGCATTAAATGGTTGGTCGGGGTCGGCGAAAAAAGGAATTTTTTGTCCCGAAACAAGCGTGTTGTTTAAGTCGATACCCGCGATTCCGGTAGCAATAAGCTCCGACGGCTGACGCCTGCGCACGGGATTTACCGACGGACCGCCAATTTGGCGTTCTTCGCCTTCGGGAACGGGGCCACCGTCAATTGGATCGCCCAAGGCGTTAAAAAATCGTCCTGAAAGCTGTTCGCTCACCTTTACCGATGGTGCCTTTCCTAAGAAAATAACTTCCGCGTTGGTGGGAATTCCTTCCGTTCCGCCAAAAATTTGCAGCGTAACTTCGTCTTCTATAATTTTTACCACCTGCGCCAAACGTCCGTCCACAGTTGCCAACTCGTCATAACCCACGTTTGTGGCTTTTACCGAACACGTTGCTTTGGTTATTTGCGTGATTTTGGTGTATATTTTTTGAAATGCTTTTGCCATATTCGTTATTTTTTTACTCTTCTACCGCTGCAAGTTCGGTTTTAGTTTTGATAAGTTCATTTAATTCATTCCAATATTGATCGAATTTTTCGGATTTAAATTCCGAATAATTCATTTGACGACAGATATTAATCATTTTCTTGAAATAATCGGCCACCTGATTGAAATTGTCAAACTCAAATTCGGTACGACAAATATCCGTCAACATATTCAAGATGTATTCTTGACGCTCAATGGGCGTAACGGCATCAATATCATCAAAGGCGTCTTGTTGAAGCAACACGAAATCAATTAATTCCGATTTCCAAAACGTTACGTGATATTCTACCGGAACTCCGTCGTCTCCCAAAATATTTATTTGCTCCGCGATCTCTTTTCCGCGCAGCAAACGGGTTCTCGCCTCGTTCACCATCGACGTCCAATCATCGGAAATATGCTCCGAAATGTATTCTTCAAATTCAGGGTATTCAATATATTTTGAGTATGAATCAATCGGGTTAATGGCGGGATAACGTTTTCTATCGGCTCTGTCTTGTTCCAACGCGTAAAAACAGCGGGCTACTTTTTTGGTGTTTTCGGTTACCGGCTCTTTCAGGTTACCTCCGGCGGGCGAAACAGTTCCGATAAACGTAATGGAGCCTTCTTTTCCGTTGTTGAGCACTACGTGTCCGGCGCGGCCATAGAAATTTGAAATAATGGACGATAAGTCCATCGGGAACGCGTCGGGACCGGGAAGTTCTTCCAAACGGTTACTCATTTCGCGCAACGCTTGCGCCCAACGCGAAGTGGAGTCGGCCATTAACAAGATTTTTAATCCCATTGCACGGTAATATTCTCCAATGGCCATCGCGGTGTACACCGAGGCTTCGCGCGCCGCCACAGGCATATTCGATGTGTTTGCCACAATAATGGTGCGTTCCATTAATTTGCGCCCGGTGTGCGGATCCACCAATTCGGGGAATTCGGTGAAAATTTCCACCACCTCGTTGGCACGCTCGCCGCAAGCCGCCATAATCACGATGTCTGCTTCGGCCTGTTTCGAAATAGCGTGCTGAAGCACGGTTTTTCCGGTTCCAAAAGCGCCGGGAATAAATCCTGTTCCGCCTTCCACAATGGGGTTCATTGTATCGATAAGGCGCACGCCTGTTTCTAACAATTTATAAGGACGCGGTTTTTCTTTATACTGCGTTACCGCCACTTTTACCGGCCAACGCTGAATCATATTCAGTTCGGTTTCGTTGCCATCTTTGTCGGCCACAACGGCTATTGTGTGGTAAATATTGTAATCGCCTTCTTCGGCAATGCTTTTAATGGTGTATTCGTCCGTCATTTTAAACGGCACCATAATTTTGTGTGGTTGAAAATTTTCGTCTACTTCGCCCAGCCACGACGCGCCGGTTACTTTTTCGTCCACTTGGGCGATGGGCACAAAGTGCCATTGTTTTTCCTCATCGAGCGGGAACGTATATTCGCCTCGTTTCAGGAAAACGCCTTCCATTTTATCGAGATCGTTTTCCAAACCGTCGAGGTTACGCTCCAACAAACCGGGACCAAGCACCACTTCAAGCATATGTCCGGCAAACTCCACTTCGGCGCCTACCGATAGTCCGCGCGTGCTTTCAAAAACCTGCACATACGCGTTTTTTCCAACCACTTTAATTACTTCCGACATTAATTTAACGCCGTCAAGATCGATGTAAGCGATTTCGTTTTGCGATACCGGCCCGTCAACCTCCACGATTACTAAGTTGGAAATGATTCCTTTTACTATTCCTTTTGTCATATTATATAGTGTGTCAATTTGCTAATTTGCCAAGGTGCCGATGCAGTTGATGTGCCCAATGTATGTGTGTTCTGCATAACGGCACATTCAAAAAATGGCGTTTGGTATTTATTCTTCCGGCATTTTTACATCGCCTTTTAAACCTGTGATTAGTTCGCGAAAAACACGTTCGCCTTCTTCGGCATTAAGGCTTACCCAACGTTCAAGAATTTGTAGTTTGCAGAGATAAGCGAAAATATAATCGATGTTAAAATAATCGAAAACGGTATTTTCTTCGAGCCAATCCCAACGAAGTTTGTCGATTTTTCGTTCACGATCATAAATATCGGTTTCTTCGGAAAGTCGCACGAGCGGATCGAAATAATCGAGTTCCATACTCAACCCGAAATCGCGGGCGTTTGGATTTTCACGAATGGTTTGCGCCACTTCGTTGTTCCCGACAACCACGTGATCGATCGGCAAATTATATTTCCGGCTGTAGATGGACGAAAGAACGTTCCCGATATTCAGATTTAGTTCGAACCATTTAGCTATGAGCGAGTTTTCTGACTTCATTCCATAATCCATATAGAATGAAGTCATCAAGTCTTCCCAAAGGCGATTTTCGTTTTGGGCATTTTCGTCGAGCCACGTGCGGATGTAATTGCTGAAATAATCGGGGATTCGTTTGTTTCCCACTTCAAAATCTACTTCCACGGCATCCAACGTTTCTTTTAGTTCTTCCGCCGTAATGCTTCCTTGCGCATTTAAAGGCGTGTTGCGATCCTTGAGAAAAGCTATGAGGTTAGCGTTGTCGTAGTTGAGGAAATACTTGTCGATAAGCGCTTTGTCTTTCGGGTGCAAAACCTCATCGAGCATCGTCCTGAATTCCTCCACCGTAAAGGGCAGTTTAACGCTGTCGAACGAAATATCGGGTAAACCGGATACGAAATAATAATATTGATTTTCAAAAGCCATTTGATACGGGTTTTATCCGAAAAGCATTTGACGAATCTGCGGACGCAGAAACTCTTTGAAATACTCGATGAATTCTTCCTCACCGAATTTCACTTTGTAAGAACCATCTTCGGGCAAGAGTGTGAAGCCGGTTTTTATTCCGTTTACCGATTCAATATTCAAGCCATTGTCCAAAAGATTTTTCGCGTTGGCGGAAATGTAATTTTTTAGCTCATCGGCATTGGCCACTCCGATAGTTAATTTTTCGTTTTTCGACCAATTTTGCACCAAATCAACAATCAGTTTCTGCATAAACGTTTTGTCTTCGGTGGCGGCTTTCACATTAGAAGTAGACAACTCGTCTGTTACAAGGTTCGTTATTTCGGTTTTCAACGCTTCGGAAGCCTGCGAAGCATACATTTTCAGCTCCGATTCGGTTTGTCTTTTCAATTCCAAAGTCTGTTTATCAGCTGTTGAAACAATGTGCGCCGCTTCTTTTTTCGCGTCTTCCAAAATCTTGTGTTCCGTTTGTTTTGCTTCGGCAACAATTCTGTCGGCTTCTTCTTTTCCCTTCTCTACTCCTTCTGAGTATAGTTTTGAGGTAAGTTCTTGAATTTTATCCATATATAATGATGCTACTTATTTCTTAACAAAGATTAAATTGGTTCTGATTTGTATTGAATACTCGTATTACCGAATGCAATACACAAAGATATAAAAAAGTGTTTTCTTTAACTATTCGTTTTTCAGGAATTCTGACAAGTAAAACTACAATTTCGACTTAAAAAATACTATTTTCTGTTAAGAGAGCAAATATACAAATAAGACGAAAGAAAAAAAATATTTATCGTAATTTTGCAGCCATGGATAAAAAAATCTTTAGGCTAGCACTTCCCAACATCATAACAAATATCACTGTACCTCTTCTTGGAATGATCGATATTGCCATTGCCGGTCACTTGGGATCAGCGGTTTATATTGGCGCTATTGCATTGGGTGCCAACATTTTCAATATGATTTATTGGAATTTTGGATTTATCAGAATGAGTTCGAGCGGATTTGCGGCTCAAGCTTACGGGGCGAGAAACCTCACGGAATCGATGAATGTTTTTATCCGTTCGTTGGCGATTGGTTTGGCTATTGGCCTTTTGATAGTTCTGCTACAATACCCCATTGGGAAATTTGCTTTGAGTTTAATACAATCGGGCGAGGAATCGCGACAATATGTTGAGACTTATTTTCGAATCGTGGTTTGGGGAGCGCCCGCGGTACTTGGGTTGTACGCTTTTAAAGGGTGGTTTATCGGGATGCAGAACGCAAAGCTACCCATGATCATTGCCATTTCGAATAATGTGTTGAATATTTTGCTGAGTTTGCTTTTCGTATTCGTTTTCGACATGAAAATAGCGGGAATTGCCCTCGGTACGATGCTTTCGCAAATCATTTCATTTACGGTGGCGGCAATATTTTGGATAGTTTATTATGGCCGTTTACGCAAATACATTCGTAAAGAAACCATTTGGGAACGAAAATCCCTCCGGTTATTTTTTAAAGTGAACGGCGATGTTTTTGTACGTACATTCTTGCTTACGCTTGTAACCACGTTTTTTACTTTCGCCTCGTCGGGTATGGGCGAGACCATTTTGGCCGTAAACGCGCTACTGATGCAGTTTTTCATGCTCTTTTCGTATTTCATGGATGGTTTTGCCTACGCGGGAGAAGCCCTCACAGGCCGGTTTATTGGAGCGAACAATCCTTCGCAGCTAAAATTGATGCTCAAACGCATTTTCTTTTGGGGATTTATCGTGAGCGCGGTTTCGGTTGTTTTGTACACATTTTTTCCAAACCAAATTTTGCAAATTCTCACCAATGATCACGAAGTTATAGAAACCACCAAACAATTCATCTTTTGGACTGTACTGATTCCCATTACCGGGTTTGCCGCATTCCTTTGGGACGGCATTTTTGTGGGCGCCACAGCGTCGAAAGAAATGCGTAACGCAATGATTTTCTCGTCGATAGTATTTTTCGCCTGTTATTTCATTTCTGTTCCTTTGTTGGGTAATAACGGGTTGTGGTTATCCTTTATCCTTTATCTTTCCATTCGCGGAATCACGCAAACAATTTGGGCGAAGAAGGCGTTATTCAAAGAGCCAAGCATCACAAATTAAGAATTTTATACTTATATGAAACAATTTGAAACAATTACAGAATTAACGGATTTTCTGACCGTTTCGCACATAGAAGAAATTGCCGTGCAATCGCTTAACCTTACCGAAATCGAGTTGCTGATGTTGTCTGTTCACTTCTCGAAATGTTTGTTTTTGGGTTGCACAATGTCCGATGATTTATTGCATCACCTGCTGCCCGAAAATTTTATCTTCCCTATTTTGGATGTGCCTTTCAATGCTTACCCAAACCGGCTTTACAACAAAGATACACTGTACAACGATTTCGACTACCTCTCTCCCGAAACCTACTTAAAAACCAAAGATAAAAGGGTCTACGATTATTATAAAAATTCACTTATTCGGCTATCCATTAAAGATACGTTGGCGCAACGCCTGCACGACCATTCCATCACCGATTCGTTGCACGAGTACACTTCGCGTTTCGATGAACGCAAAGTGGTGGCCATTATGGGCGGGCACAAAATGAAACGCACCGATGCGATATATTTACAAGTATGCCGATTATCAAAATCACTTACCGAGAGCGGTTACCTGATGCTTTCGGGCGGTGGCCCCGGCGCAATGGAAGCTACGCACGTGGGCGCTTGGATGGCAGGCAAAACCGACGATGAACTGCTGACAGCAATCGTCATTTTAAGCGAAGCGCCTGTTTATTCCGATGAAAATTGGCTCGCCTCCGCGTTTAAAGTAATTGAACTGTTTCCCGATCCGTTGTTCGATAGTTTGGGCATTCCCACATGGCACTACGGACACGAGTTGCCCACGCCTTTTGCCACACAAATCGCCAAATATTTCGAGAACAGCGTACGCGAAGAAGGATTGCTCGCCCTTGCCAAAGGCGGCGTGATTTTCACGCCCGGCAGCGCGGGAACGATGCAGGAAGTTTTTCAGGATTTGGCACAAAATCACTATGAATCGTATGGCTATGCAAGTCCGATGATTTTTTTGAATGTAGATTTTTGGATAAAAGACCGCCCCATTTTCCCCATCATCCAAAAAATGTCCGATCGGGGTGATCTAATGAACCTGAATTTGGGATTGTATGATAATAACGAGGAAGTTATTGAACATTTGAAACGGTTTTCGGAATAACTATTTATACCTGTACTCAAAAACTGAATCGTTTCTGTTTACTTTTATTGGAAATCCTTTAGAATTATATGTATAAGAAATTATTATTGTGCTTTTACGTTCAACTCCTCTGTCAATATCTTCAAATGACAAAGATATTTGTTCAATGATATTGTTTCTGTTGGTATATAAACCGGGCTGCCCTGTTTGATAAAAAACCCGATAAGGGTTGTTTTTATCGTCATACTTGTAAATGGTTTCGCTTGTCAATAATGGCTCTGTCCTTGCAAAAAGACTGTAATTTTGCTCCTTTACAACATTTCCTTTCAAGTCATATTCATAAGTGTTAAAACGATTGACATTTCCTTTGTGATCAGCGAATTTACGTTTTATAATATGATCGTTTTCATATTCAAGCGTTATCAAAGATGATTGAACCATTTCTCCGTTTAAACTATAATATTTTATGACTTTTAGTTTGCCGGAACTGTCATACTCATAATCCATATACTCTTTGAATTCAGTAGAAGCAGAAGTCATTAGTTTCAATTTCTTGGCTTGGATCATAATATGAAGACGACATTAATTGCCAATTTATATGATAATATTCCCTAATTAATCGACCGATATTATCATATTCATATTTATTCCAATAATATGGACTCTGCGTTTCTTCTATAAGTTTATTTTGATTATAAATATATCTTGAATTGATTTTACCATCAGATGATATGACGCTTTCAAGCAAATTTTCTGTAATTGCAGAGAATAACCTCATTGTTTTTGCTGCAAGAACACAAAACAACAAAAAGAGCTAATAAAATACCGAAGACAATTTTTAGTCTCATAAATGAATTTAACGTAGTTCGTATTTATATAATAGATGAAATTTAACTACAAAATGTTGCAATCATTTGGTTAAATAATATTAATTCATCTTTTTAAGATTTGAAGAAATAATGAAATGCTTTCTGAATAATGTTTTTTGCATTCATCTTTTTTGTATTTTTGGAAACAGAATATAAAGTTAGAAATTAATTTAATCATACCGATGCGATATAAAACTTTCCTTTTAAGTTTATTTCTTTTTGGTGGCTTAATGATATCCGCCCAACCTCTTCCCAAAGCCTCTCCCGAACAAGTAGGAATGGATTCCGAACGGTTGCACAACGCCGATAAAATCATCGAAAAAGCTATTTCCAACAAAGAAATCCCCGGTGCGGTGTTGGCCGTGGTAAAAGACGGAAAGATGGCTTATCTGAAAGCCTATGGCAATAAACAGGTATTTCCTTCTACACAGAAAATGGATGTAAATACGGTTTTCGATTTGGCATCGCTCACAAAACCTGTTGCTACGGCCATTTCGGCAATGGTTCTGATAGAACGTGGCGAATTAAGGTTATTGGATAAAGTGAATCTCTTTATTCCCAATTTTGCTCCGTGGACAGATTCTACGGGTAAGAAAAAAGACATTCGCGTAATTGATTTAATGACGCACACTTCCGGCTTGCCATCCTATGCAAACGTAAGTGAATTGGAGAAAAAATACGGCGCGCCCAATCCCGACGCGTTAATCGATTACATCGCTACGTGGCGGCGCGATTTTGAACCGCAAACTAATTTTCAATACAGTTGCCTCAATTACATTACGTTGCAACGAATTATAAAAATCATCAGCAAGCAAAATTTACGCGACTTTGCCAAACAAAACATTTTTGATGTTTTGGGAATGCATCACACCGATTTTCAACCGAAAGGAGAAACATTACGCCGCACCGCACCTACGGAGAAGCAGCCTGACGGCACAGTATTGAAAGGCATCGTGCACGATCCGCTTGCGCGTGTAATGAACGGCGGAATATCGGGAAACGCGGGATTGTTTTCCGATGCCAACGATTTGGCTATTTTAGCCGCAGCCTTACTAAACAATGGAGAATATAACGGCAAACGAATTCTCAGTCCATTAGGTGTAAAAACGATGAGTACGGTTCCCCGTTTGGTTGCTACACTCGGACGAACGCCGGGTTGGGACATTTTCACCGCTTACTCGTCCAATAACGGCGATCTGCTCGGGCCAAACACTTACGGGCACACAGGCTACACCGGCACATCTATGGTCATTGATCCCGATAACAATATTGCCGTGATTTTGCTTACCAATCGCGCGCATCCCGACGACGGAGGCGAGGTTGTGCGCTTGCGTTCATTGGTGGCGAATGTAGTTGCGGCGGCGATTATGGAATAACAGCAATAATTTAAATTTTTAAAAATGTCCCATTTAAAGAAAACCTTTATGTTGCTTTTCATCTTAATAAGCAGCATTTCATTTGCTCAAACTCAGGATTGGGCGAATTTGTCCAAATTTAAAGAAAGTAACTCTCAGATAAGTATGCCGAAAACAAACGAAGATCGCGTAGTTTTTATGGGAAACTCCATCACACAAGGTTGGATTGAAAAAGTCCCCGAATTTTTCTCAAACCGTGCTTATATCAACAGAGGAATAAGCGGACAAACAACCCCACAAATGCTTATCAGGTTTCGGGCCGATGTTGTTAATTTATTTCCCAAAGTGGTGGTTATTTTGGCCGGTACAAATGATATTGCAGGAAATACCGGCCCGTCAACGCTGGAAATGATCGAAGACAATATTTATTCGATGACTGAACTGGCTCAGGCAAACGGAATCGAGGTTGTGCTTTGTTCTGTTCTTCCTGCCTTTGATTACAAATGGCGCCCGGGATTGGAACCCGCCGAAAAAATAGTGGAACTAAACCGCCGAATTAAAAAATATGCGGAAACGCATGGTGCGGTTTATTGTGATTATTTCACGCCAATGGCAGATGAACAAAACGGTTTGAAAGCCGAATTATCGGAAGACGGAGTACATCCGACCAAAGCTGGATATGCCGTGATGGCTCCCATCGCCGAAAAAGCCATTGCAAGAGCGCTTGTTTTGTGGAAAGAAAATCACAACAAAAAGTACCAATGAAAATACTTGCAGACGCGCATATTCCGTATCTTCAAGGCGTTGCCGAACAATTCGGCGAGGTAGAATACTTGCCGGGCAACAAGTTCGATAAAAACAGTATAAAAGACAAAGATGCTCTCATCGTTAGAACCGTAACGCATTTTGGGGAAGAGATGTTGAGAGGCTCCGATGTAAAACTTATCTGTTCGGCAACCATCGGATTCGATCATATTGACACCGCATATTGTGACGCGCACCATATCGCGTGGCGAACAGCGCCGGGCTGCAATGCCAATTCCGTGGAACAATATGTAACAGCTTCGCTATTGTATTTATCGGATAAATATGATTTTGACTTATCCGGTAAAACAATTGGAATTGTTGGTGTGGGCAACGTGGGAAGCAAGGTTGAAAAAGCGTGCAAAAAATTAGGCCTGAACGTGCTTTTAAACGACCCGCCGAGAGAAGAGAGTGAAAATGGAAGAGAGGGAGACGGGTTGACGGAGAGACCGGGTGAAAAGACGGTTTTTGTAGATTTTGAAAAAATCAAACGGGAAGCGGATATAATTACTTTTCACACGCCCTTAACAAAAGAAGGAAAATATAAAACATATCACTTGGCAGATGAACTTTTCTTTGAAACAGTTGCCAGAAAACCCTTTATCATTAACGCTGCACGTGGCGGCGTGGTGGATAATCCGGCGTTAAAATCGGCTTTAAGAACAGGAAAAATTGCCGGCGCAGTTATCGACTGCTGGGAAAACGAACTCAATATCGATACGGAACTCTTGGAAATGGTAGATATTGCCACACCGCACATTGCCGGATATTCTGCCGACGGCAAATGGACGGCGACTAAAATGTCACTCGAAAACCTGAATGAGTTTTTTAAATTGGGAATCCATCCCATGAAATTAGCATCTCTGCCCCAACCCGAAAATCCGGTTATCAATTTGAAAGACATAGAGCCTGACAAACAATTAGCTCATGCCGTTTGGCAAACTTACAATCCAATGATCGAAACGGAAAACTTAAAAGCCAATCCCGAAAAATTCTATTGGTTTCGCTCCAATTATCCGCTACGCCGGGAATATTATACCTATGAAGTAAAAAACGCAAATCCTGAAATTATTCCTGTTTTAAAGAAACTTGGGTTTAGCATATAAATAGTTGGTCTATTCTAACCCGCCCGCTTCGCTCGTCTCCTTTAGCAAAAGGGGACAGTAACGCCGATGATACTACTCACCACCAGTAAGATTTTTGAGCCCGTAGCTCTTCCCTTAGCCTCTCTCCCAACCTCTCTCCACAAGAGAGAGGAGCACGGGCAGCAGTTATTCGAAGTTCGCCAAAGTCTCTCCCTTTAGGGGAGAGATTTAGAGAGGGGTCGGGAAGTACCCCGCTCTGCGGGGGGAAGGGTTAGAAATATATATTTTAACCAACGCATTTATTTTGCTTAAAACAATATTTCAATAAACCACTTGCACTTCAACATTGCAATTCCGATTAACCCAAACGGTATCGAAATCGGCAATTTCGTATCTCTTGCCTTTGTAAATGTAGTATTGTCGTGGAGGGATATTTTTTGAATTCTCATCTATAATTTGAGGCATTCTGTTATCGATCATCATTTCCGGACAATCTTGTATTTTATCTGCAACGGATAAAGACGCATTCCGTTTGCAATTACATCCGGCAAAAAACAATAAAATTGCCGATACGATTAAAATATTTTTCATTTTCATTCAAATTATGCGTTACCCATATAAAACTTCCCTGATTCCCCTTTTGTTCAAACGTAAATTTCTAAAAATACCTAAATATCACATCCGCGTTTTTTCTTTCAGCGAAAAAGAGGTATTTTTGTTTTGCTTTGTTAATAAGATGCATAAACAAGAAATCAAATACGATAAAAATCAATAAAAATACAAACAATGAGAAAAAAAACGCTTCCCTTATCGGCTCTTGCCCTCACGATATTTGCCTTTTTAGCAACTTCGTGCAGCAACTTAAAACCATTGGCATCGTCTAATTTCAACGCTACTCCGGCGCCGCTTGAAACGGTGGGAAATGAAATTCCGGTTACGGTGAACGGGACTTTCCCCGAAAAATGGTTCAACAAAAACGCCACCGTCCGCATCACGCCGGTGCTGAAATATGCAGGTACAAAAGAAACATACGCCACTTCACAAACTTACCAAGGCGAGAACGTTTCGGGCAATGCCATTGAAATTCCCTACACGAGAGGCGGAAATTTCAGCATGAACTTTAAATTTCCGTACCAACCCGAAATGTTGGCGTCGGAACTACTGATGAGATTCGATGCAAAAATCAAAAACAAGCAAATAAAACTTCCCGATGTAAAAGTTGCCGATGGCGTTATCGCCACATCGGCTTTGGCAAGCCCTCAAACTACTACCCCATCTGTTGCCGACGACGGATTTCAGCGTATTATCAAGCAAGCGCAGGATGCCAATATCCATTTTGTGATACAACAAGCCAACTTGCGTGCGAGCGAACTAAACAAAGCCGATATGCAAACGTGGAAACAACGGGTGCAAGAAGCTTTTAACGACCCAAGACAAAACCTGGACATTGAAGTTTCGGCTTATGCCTCTCCCGATGGAGGACTTACTTTAAATGAGCGTTTGGCAGAACAGCGCGAAAGAAATACCACCCAATATTTAGAATCGGAACTCAAACGAAACAGGATAAACGCTCCGGTAAGCGCGCATTACACCGCGCAAGATTGGGAAGGTTTCCGCCAATTGGTCGAAGCATCCGATCTGCAGGACAAAGACCTTGTTTTGAGAGTCCTTTCCATGTATCCCGATCCTGAAACACGCGAACGCGAAATAAAAAACATTTCTTTTGTTTATAACGATTTGGCAGAAGTTATTCTTCCGCAATTGCGCCGTTCGCGCGTTACGGCAAACATTGAGATCATCGGAAAATCCGACGATGAAATTAGGGGATTCTGGCAAAACGATCCACAAAAACTCAGCGTGGAAGAATTGCTTTATGCATCGACATTAACCAACTCTCCCGAAGAAAAAGAAAAAATCTATCAATACGCAACCGTTCACTTTCCGCAAGATTACAGGGGATGGAATAATTTAGGCACGGTTTATTATTCCCGAAACGAAATAAACAGCGCCAAGCAAGCTTTCGATCGTGCTGCGTTAGTTGCGCCCAACGCTGCGGAAGTAAACGTCAATAAAGCGTTGCTGTCTTTAATGGACGGCAATACCGACACCGCAAGAGAACTGCTCGGAAGTTCATCCGGAGCCAGGAATCTGGAAGATGCCATGGGATTGCTTTATTTAATGGAAGGCAGTTACAACCAGGCGGTAGACGCGTTCGGCGACACAAAATCGAATAACGCCGCTTTGACGCAGTTGCTCACAAGAAATTACAACGATGCCGAAAGAACGCTTCAAGCCATTGAAAATCCCGATGCAACCACTTATTACCTCATGGCAATCCTCGGCTCAAGAACCAATAATTTCAGTAACGTTATCGCCAATTTACGCTCTGCCATCACAATGGACAGCACATTGGCAAACAAAGCGCTCAACGATCTGGAATTCGCCAAATACAGAACAAACTCCGATTTCACCGGCTTGGTTAGATAATCACGGGGTTAATTCTATTTTATTCAAAGGAATCACACTTGAAGCGTGTGGTTCCTTTTTTCTTTTAAAACCTTACAGGGATTGCAAAAATACCTGACTAATATTCACAACTGATTTAAAAAACTCGTACATTTGTCGCGTCTAAAAAACAAGGAAAAATATGTTTAAGTCACTCCGCACGAAGATTTTTTTCAGTTTTCTACTCTTGGTTCTTATGCTCCTCACCGCAGGTGTCATGTCTATTTTGGAATTCCGAAATGTAGGAAATTCCGTAAGCACGGTATTAAAAAATAACTATCAATCGGTTGAATCGGCTAAAGTTATGTTGGATGCTTTGGAACGCGAAGACAGCGGCATTTTGATGTGGATGTTGGATGAAACCGAGGAGGGCGAAGCATCCATTCATGCATCGGATTCCATCATGAAAGCCGCCATACAAACCGCTAAAGAAAACATAACGGAAAAAAATGAAGACATATATATAGCCGATATTATCAAACATTACGAATGGTATAGCAACGGTGTTTTTGAAATTATCCGTTCAAATGCCGATATGCAGGAAAACAAAGCCAAATATTCGGGAGAACTCGCTACCCACTTTGCGAATACAAGAGTTGCTATCAACGGCCTTATGAACCTCAATCAAGGCCTTATTTACGAACAATCCAATAAAATGATTAACAATTCGCAACGAGCCATGATGCCCGCCATCATATCGGTTATTGCCGCCATTTTATTTGCCGTTTTGTTGAATTTCTTTATTTCGATTTTTTTTATCAATCCGGTACACAGGCTTATTAACGAAATAAAAGTTTTCTATCCTGAAAAAGGGACGATCAATGCCAGAATTACATCGGACGATGAAATAAAAACCCTCGAAAACGAGATAAACAGCCTTATTACAAGTACGTTGCGTAACAATAAGCCGTAGGATGAGAGCAAGTGCCATTATAAAATATTTGGGATATGTGTTGCTGTTTAACGCACTGTTCATGTATATTTCGGCGGCAATATCTTTTTTTCTGAAAGAAACTTCCTTGGTTCCGTTGCTTTACAGCGCTATTGTTTGCACCATAATAGGGTTTTTCCCGCAAATATTTGTGGGAAAGATCGATGAAATTCATTTCCACGAAGGCATGGCTATCAGTGTTTTCGGATGGCTGGCCACGTGTATTACGGGAGCAATACCCTACTTTATGTGGGGCGGCGATTTCACCATCGCTAACGCTTTTTTCGAGAGCACCGCCGGTTATACCACCACAGGCTCTACCATACTTTCAGATATAGAAAGTTTACCCAAAGGGCTTCTTTTCTGGCGTTCCGCCACGCATTTCATCGGCGGGATGGGAATTATTTTATTCGTTCTTCTGGTGTTACCCAACGCGCGGGCAGCCCGGTCAAGTATTTATCGCTCCGAAGTTTCGGGTTTGTCGATGCTTAATTTTCAGACGCGTACGCGTGAGATCGGCAAGATCATAGCTATTGTTTACGTAAGCTTAACGCTGCTGGAAACGGTAATACTGTGGGTGTTCGGCATGTCGTTTTTCGATGCCATTTGCCATTCTTTCGGCACCTTGGCAACAGGAGGTTTTTCTACCAAAAACAACAGTATTGCTTACTATGACAGCGTTTGGATAGAAATTACCATCAGCTTTTTTATGCTTTTGGGAGGTATGCACTTCGGGTTGATCTACGCAACTTTTAGAAGGAAAAAACACAACTTGTTATCGTCAAAAGTGGTGAGGGCTTATTTATTGGTTGTTTTTATCGGCATACTGGTTGTTGCGGCAAAACTCACCAATGATGATGTCTATAATTTGTGGGAATCGATAAGGGTGGCATCTTTTCAGGTAATTTCGCTGGTAACGACTACCGGTTTCGCGACTGTTGACACATCGGTTTGGCCGAGTTTTACGATTATCATCCTCAGTTATTTTTCCATACAATGCGCCATGGTGGGTTCAACTACCGGCGGGCTAAAATTCGACAGGATTTATCTGTTTTTTCAGACATTATACAAACAAATTAAGCAAACCAAGCATCCGAGCGCTATGTTCGTTTCCAGAATGGACGGAGTTTCCATCACCGAAGATATGGAATCGCAAACGCTTGTGTATATCGTTGTTTACGTGCTCATCCTTTTATTATCCACACTTGCATTATCGATGCTGAATTTAGATAACATGACCTCATTCTCCGCCTCTTTCGCCACGTTGGGTACGGTGGGCCCCGGCTTTGGAGAAACCATCGGTTCCATGGGGAACTATGGCTCCCTACCCGATTCGGCAAAATATATTTTATCGGGCAATATGCTGCTGGGGCGTTTGGAAATTATGAACGTTATCGCGCTTTTCATGATACTCGCTTCTAAAAACAAATAGAAAAATTGTATCTTTGCAATCTTTTAATGAGATTGATAGAGATTGATTAGATTGAAGTCAAATCCGACTTCTTAAAATCAATCTTTCTCAATCTGATTCAATCTTTTTTCGATCTAAAAATTTATTATATAATGAACTTTGTAGAAGAACTTCGCTGGCGCGGCATGATACACGATGTGATGCCCGGAACCGAAGAACAGTTACTGAAAGAACGCACTGCCGGATACGTGGGAATCGACCCCACTGCCGATTCACTGCACATAGGACACCTTGTAGGCGTGATGATGCTGCGTCATTTGCAACGCGCTGGGCACACACCAATCGCTCTTGTTGGCGGCGCCACCGGAATGATCGGCGATCCGTCCATGAAGTCGTCTGAGCGCAATTTGCTGGACGAGGAAACGCTGCGGCATAATCAGGAAGCCATTAAAAGACAATTATCTAAATTCCTCGATTTTGAGAGCGATATGCCCAACAAAGCCCTTTTGGTGAATAATTACGACTGGATGAAAAATTACTCGTTCCTTTCGTTTATCCGCGACATCGGCAAACATATTACCGTGAATTACATGATGGCGAAAGATTCCGTAAAAAAACGCTTGAGCGGAGAATCGAGCGAGGGAATGTCGTTTACCGAATTTTCGTACCAATTGTTACAAGGTTACGATTTTCTGCACCTGTATCGCGATTACGGCTGCCGTTTACAAATGGGCGGTTCCGACCAATGGGGCAATATTACCACCGGAACGGAACTCATCCGCCGCGTTGAAGGCGGCGAAGCGTTCGCGCTGGTTTGTCCGCTCATAACAAAAGCCGACGGCGGCAAATTCGGAAAAACCGAAAGCGGCAACGTTTGGCTCGACCGCCGATACACCTCGCCTTACAAATTTTACCAATTTTGGCTGAACGTAAGCGATGCCGACGCGGAGAAATACATCAAAATTTTCACATCGTTACAAAAGGAGGAGATCAATGCGCTTGTTGCGGAGCAACAAGCAGCGCCGCATTTGCGGCCGCTGCAAAAATGGCTCGCCGAAGAAGTAACGGTTATGGTTCACTCGCGCCAGGAATACGATATGGCCGTGAGCGCGTCGGAAATTTTATTCGGCAGAGCTACATCGGAGACACTGCGCTCTATTGATGAGGAGACTTTCTTGCAGGTTTTTGAAGGCGTTCCGCAGTTTTCTGTATCGAAAGATAAACTTGCCGAAGGCATAAAAGCAGTTGAGCTTTTAACGGACGATGCCGCCGTTTTCCCTTCAAAAGGAGAAATGCGCAAGACCGTTCAGGCCGGCGGAGTTTCCCTCAACAAAGACAAACTGGAAGATTTTGAAACAGTTATCGACCATTCTCACCTTATCGGCGGGAAGTATATTTTGGCGCAACGCGGCAAAAAGAATTACTTTTTGCTTATTGCCGATTGACGTTTCGTAAAAATCCAACGGTTTGTTTTGTTAATTACAAATATTATAGTACTTTTGCAACGCTTTTCACGAAGCAATGAAGGATTGTCCCATGGTGTAATGGTAGCACATCTGATTTTGGTTCAGCCAGTCTAGGTTCGAGTCCTGGTGGGACAACAAAAAAAAGACAACAGATTAAATATTCTTGTTGTCTTTTTTGTTTTTAGAAAATAGGCGGCTAAAATTAAACCGCGCCCGAACCAAAAAGGCCGGGCGCGGTTTTTTATAGAATATGTTTTTTATTTCCTACTGAGCGCTTTCGTGGCTAAAATAAATACCATTTGCTATTTGAGGTGTTCCCTGATAGCTGCTTTTATAGCCGATAACCGTGAGCTTGTCTCCCACTTTAATGCCTTTTTCAGCGATCAAACCTTTTCTGAAATCGCCGGTTGCTCCATAACCCGGGTAAGTTCCATAAACATAAATCTTACTACCGCCGTCTTGCATATAAACATTACCGTATGTTGCATTGGCAATTTCGGTTATTTCACCGGTTACCATATAAAAAACGTTGTTGTCATCGGGTTTTGCCAGTACTTCGGCAACGGTAGTGGCAGTTACCGGAATAACACTTTCCAAAACGGCAGAACCAACCTGTGGGGTACCATTATATTCGGCGCGTTTTCCAACAATGGTTATAATGTCTCCTACTTTCAACCCTTTTTGCTGGAAATCTTTAATACCGTAAACATACGTTTCGCCGGAGAAATCTCTTATGTATAAATTGCCGTACGTTGTATTGCTGATCTTGGTGATAATACCCGATAAACGATATTGCGTGTTACCCGTAGGAGCGGCAAGGAATTCCGCAATAGTCGCTTTAACAATCGCTCCTTTTTGACTGAGTGTTGTTTGAGAAGAATAGTCTTTGGTTCCGTCAGTAGTGCGGAACGTAAGGGTTGTGGAGCGGTCTCCGCCGGTATTGGGCACGGCTTTGAATTTCACAACTACATTTGTTCCCGCTGATTCGATAGAGGAAATAGATAACCAGGACTTGGCATCTTCCGGAATATCTACCGATATGCCTTGACCCTTGCTGGTAAGGTATGCTGTAAATTCACCTCCTTCGATAGGAAGCACTTCATTTTCAACGGAATCTACTTTAACAAGTGATTTATTAATGTTGATAACCGTTACATTTACCATCTGAGGAGCCCCATTGTAAGAAGATTTAGGGCCTTCAATGGTTACTTCATCCCCCACTTCGAGGCCAAGGCTCAAGAAATTTCTCGTAGCGCCTTTCTCGTCGAGAGTACCGTAGATGTAAACAGTGCCTGTTTCATCTTTCAAATACCAGTTGCCGTATTGAGTATTTACGATTGAAGTAACATCGCCCGTGATACGATAAGTTTTTCCATCGGGGCCTGCGTTTACTTCAGCCGCGGTAGCTTCGGATATTTGTGCCAAGCCTTGTATAACATTAATCCGTTGCGTTTTTCCGCCGCTTTTAATTAAAACTTCTGCAGTACGGCCATCAATGGCAGATGGAGCCGAAAACGTAAGGGTAGATTCACCAGCGTTTCCCGAGGAGGCTGAAATTGTCAGCCATTCCACTTCATCTTTCTCTGTAGTTACTTTCTCCGCTGTCCAATTGCCTTGAGACGTAATTGTAATGCTGTTTGAACCTCCGTTCACAGGCAAAGATACGTATGATGATGATACTTGAATTTCATCGAGCAGTGTCATCGTTGCTTCTTCATCGCAGCTCGTAAACAGGGCAAGCATGGCGAAGAGTACCGGAAATAAATATTTTATTTTCATTTTATGCATAATTTAAATTAATTGAAAAAATATTTGATACCAATGGAAGAATACCAAGTTTGTCCCAATGAGTAGCTTGGGGTAAATGTTTCGGTATTGCCGTTGATTGAAGCCGGAGTAGAGAATGTAGCCACACCATCGGCATCAACGCCTTCATATTTAAGAATACGCGCTTCTGAACCAAATGCGTCGGAATTTAAATATTTGGCTACGCCCCATTTTGAATTGAAAAAGTTCATCACATTTTTTACATCAAAGCTAAACTGTAGTCTATGTTGATTATTGCGTGCATTGAGTACAAAATCGTGTTTATAACTAAAATCGATGCGATGCACCCAGGGAGAATAAACGCTATAGGCTTCGGCGTACTTGCCTTGTCGGCTTTTCAAATAACTGCTTGCATGCACATAGTCCATAAAGCGAGTCCTGTCGTCTTCCGAAACAAAGCGGAATTGGTTGTTGGCTACTTCCTCATCGGTAGGCACATAGATGGCATCGTAGTTGTAACCGTCGCCATTGATGTCGTTTACTGTCATATAAGAGTAGTTTGCTCCTCCGCGCCATCCTTCATAGATAAAGCTGTAATGATTACCGCTTTTATCATGGGTAGTAAGAGCGGCTACGATACGATCGGGAGTGGTATATTGCGAATTGTGCAATTTGATGTGGTTAGGGCCTTCCACTGTAGGAACATAAGTAAAGGCAGATTCAGCATTAGAGCCCGGCATACCGGTTACATCTTTAGCAACAGTGTGTGTGTAAGCAGCCATCAAACTAAGATATTCCGTTGGCTGGGCATTTAAAGTGATATTGCCCGACCATCCGTAACCGCGGCTTGTATTTTCCAGAACAAACGCTTTGGGGCCTGTACGATAGCCGGTCGGATATAGCGGACGATTGTCAACTCCGTTGAAACGGGCAAAACCACCCACATTAGGTATACTCCAGTCCGTCATGGAAACACCGTTGATGGTTTTGTTAAAAATACCCTCAACAGTTGCAGAGAACGGAAAAACAGTTGGGAAAACATAGTCAACAGCAAGCGAAGTTTTCCACACCTGCGGCATTTTAAAACTAGGATTCACGGCAGCGATAGCCGAAGGAACTGTTCCATCTTCGGGTGAAATGGTTGTAGGATATCCTAAAGATGTTAACTTCTCATGCAATGCAGAAATATTGGCATTTCCGTTAGCGTCGGTTACCAGTCCGCCGGCAAAAGTATCCATCGAAAAACCTCTCTTAGCAGCTTCGGCAGCGTTTACTTGTGCCTGATACTGTACCATTCCGCTATTGGTAGGCATATTGGTAAAAAACACAAGGGGCAGGTTTCCGGAGAAAAGGCCTGTACCGCCACGAACTTTTAAGCTCCTGTCTCCATAAGCATTCCAAATAAATCCTACACGGGGTGAGAATATGATATTGGTAGCAGGCCATTTACCGGTATCGATATTCCGGCCTGAATAATCAATTTCATAAATGGCATTGTTCGTCATCAAGTCGGCATTGTTAAAGAATAACCCATCAATGCGGAGCCCGTATGAAAGTTTAAATCTCTCGCTCACATCCCAGTCATCCTGAACGTATGCGCCAATTTTATTCGTCCTTACGCGTGCCGCAGGATTTTTTTCTCCATCATAACCATAAGTTAGGTTTACAATTTCGGGTGCAGCTCCGTTTAAAAAATCGTCAAGGCTTGTGTAGCGATAGTATCCGGTTCCGTTACGCATATAAGCGTTGTCTGCCATCTTGTATTCGTAAGCAATACCTCCAATGATCTTGTGATTGCCAAAATAATACGACAACTCATCTTTAACGTTCAATACATTGTTGTGAACGCCGTTGTTCCATGTAAAAAGTTCATATCCCAAAGACATATAGGATTGCCCGTCTCTCAAAATGTCAATGAAAGGAAATTCCGTAGAAGTACTTCCTCGCATATCGTCGAGTTTCGAAAATGTTGCCAGGAATTGGTTAGAAAGGTTTTCAGACAATCGGCTGTTTAAGTCAAATGAGAACGAATGAACAAGGTTGTCCATCGAATACATCGAGTTTGCAAATGCCATAGATGCTTTTGAGAATCTTGCTTCTGTCATACGGGTACCACCGTCCATCGAGGTAGCATTAGCGGATATCCATGAAGTATTTTTCGTGTAGTTATAACGTAGCGCCAGGCGATGTTGGTTGGTAATATTCCAATCTAAACGAGCGAGAAGTTTACGGTTGCTGTCGTCAGCCGGGAAACTTGTATAAGAACCGGTTTCGTATCCATATTCATTTCTCACGAAATCTGAAACCCTTTTCAAATCGGCTTCTGTTGTTCGGGAAATAAAATTGTCGGCATCGTCAATACCATCTGTTGAAGCTCTCCAACGATTGGCTATGGTCGGTATTTTAGACATTTCACCGTTTACGAAGAAGAACAATTTATTTTTAATGATCGGGCCTCCCAAAGTGAAGCCGTAAGTTGTATTACGGTCTTTTTCACGAGCTCCTGCTATTTGTTGGCCGTAAACGGCATCGCCGCGCATGTTTTCATTCCTATGATATACGTAAGCGCTTGCCCTGAAAGTATTCGTCCCTGATTTTGTAATAGCGTTTACGCCGCCGCCAATGAAGTTAGTTTGGCGCACATCGTATGGAGCGATTACAACCTGCAACTCTTCAATAGCTTCAATAGAGATGGGGTTGCCACCACCGGGCAGCCTGTCACTCAAACCGAAGTTGTTGTTGAAGTTAGCTCCGTCAACCGTAAAGTTCGCCGTACGTCCATCCGTACCTGCAAAGCTCATTCCGTTACCACCATAAGGTGAGAGGCGGGTAACATCCATAATACTGCGGGTTACAGTAGGTAAATTAGTTATCTGGGTGTTTGTGATGTTGGTCACGGCGCCGGTTTTCTCAGTTGAAAATCGGCTTGCAAGTCCCGTAACAACCACTTCTCCTAATGTAACAGTTTCTTCGGCTAACACCACATTGTGTGCATAGTTTTCTCCTAAGCTGAGAGTTATGTTGCTTGCCGTATTGGTTCCATATCCAATGTACGAAACTTCAACCGTGTACGGGCCGCCAACGCGCATACCGTTTAAGTTGTAACGCCCGTCCATATTGGTAACGGTTCCGTAAGTAGTGCCCGAAGGCGTGTGTGTGGCTATAACCGTCGCTCCGATAACGGCTCCCTCCACATCGGTAACCCGTCCGCTCATACTGGAGGTAGTTACCTGAGCCTGAATTGCAGTGGCGAGCATCAAGAAAAACGCCACCGATAAAAATTTCAACTTTTTAATCATAAATAAATTTTTAATGTTTAATAAATTTTGCTTAAAAATCTGCACAAAAATACTAATAATAAACCAAAGTTCTGTTACGTTTTTATTACGTTTTATCAACAGGTTATGCACGCGTTTGCATGATTTTTATATGTTAATTATTCATGATTAAATCCTTAAAAAATGAAAGTATTTTCGGTAATTTGATTACAAAAAGACGCGCAACCGAAAACCGGGCGCACGCTTACTATATTCTTTAAAAGTCCCTCTCTTGAAGTTTGGAACTTTAACAAAGATGATAAAGCGACTTTGAAGTCGCTTCACCCGACAAAAAACGCGCAACCGAATTAACAGCCGCGCGCTATAAATGAAATTGAGGATGTTACTTGAAGTGACGCCCTCAATATGGCTTACATCATTCCGCCCATTCCGCCGCCCATAGGCATTTGAGGAGCGGGATTTTCTTCTTTCTTGTCGGTGATCACGCATTCCGTAGTGAGGAACATTCCGGCAATGGAAGCTGCGTTCTCTAAAGCTACACGAGCCACTTTAGCAGGATCGATAACACCGGTTTCGTACAGGTTTTCATAATTATCGGTACGGGCATTGTAACCGTAATCTTTTTGTCCTTCGCGAATCTTTTGAACCACCACGGCGCCTTCTTTACCTGCATTGGCAACGATTTGGCGAAGCGGTTCCTCGATAGCGCGTTTTACTATTTCGATACCGGTAGTTTCGTCTTCGTTCTCACCCTGAAGGTTATCCAATGCCTCAATAGCGCGGATATAAGCTACACCACCTCCGGGAACGGTTCCTTCTTCAACCGCTGCGCGGGTTGCCGAAAGCGCGTCGTTTACACGGTCTTTCTTTTCTTTCATTTCCACTTCGGAAGGAGCGCCCACGTAAAGAACGGCAACTCCGCCGGCCAATTTAGCCAAACGTTCTTGCAATTTTTCACGGTCGTAATCGGATGTGGTTTTTTCGATCTGAGCACGGATCTGTCCGATGCGTGCATGAATGGTGTCTTTGTCGCCTTCGCCGTTAACGATAATGGTCGTATCTTTATCGATGGTGATCTTTTCGGCGCTGCCGAGCATATCAAGCGAAGCATTTTCGAGTGTCAATCCTTTTTCGTCGGAAACAACGGTGCCGCCTGTCAAAATGGCAATGTCTTCCAACATTTCTTTGCGGCGGTCGCCGAATCCGGGAGCTTTCACGGCTGCTATCTTCAATGAACCGCGCAAGCGGTTTACTACCAGAGTAGTAAGGGCTTCAGAGTCGATGTCTTCGGCAATGATCAACATCGGTTTTCCGGTTTGGATGCCTTTTTCCAATATCGGAAGCAGATCTTTAATGGCGGATATTTTTTTGTCGTGGATAAGGATCAACGGATTTTCGAATTCCACTTCCATCGTTTCCGTATCGGTTACAAAATAAGGAGAAATATAACCTCTGTCGAACTGCATACCTTCCACAACATCTACATAAGTATCTGTTCCTTTGGATTCCTCAACCGTGATAACGCCTTCTTTGCTCACCTTCTGCATAGCCTCGGCAATGAGTTTACCGATGGTTTCGTCGCCGTTAGCGGAAATTTTAGCCACATTTTCTATTTTATTCAAGTCATCGCCAACTTCCACAGCTTGCTCGCTTAAGTTTTCGACCACTTTGGCAACCGCTTTGTCGATACCGCGTTTTAAATCCATCGGATTTGCGCCTGCGGTTACGTTCTTCAGTCCAACGCCAATAATGGATTGTGCCAACACGGTAGCGGTAGTTGTACCGTCGCCGGCATCATCGTTGGTTTTAGATGCTACTTCTTTCACCAATTGAGCGCCCATGTTTTGGAAAGCGTCTTCCAACTCAATTTCTTTCGCTACGGTTACGCCGTCTTTGGTTATTTGCGGAGCGCCGTATTTTTTGTCGAGTATTACATTACGCCCTTTGGGGCCGAGTGTTACTTTCACTGCATCTGCCAATGAATCCACGCCTTTTTTTAACATATCGCGCGCTTCCATTTCAAATTTAATTTCTTTTGCCATATTTTTATGTAGATTTTTAGATGTTTAGATTTTAGACATCAGACTTAAAATATATATTCTATTATCTGATAGCCTATTAGCTTTGATTCTTTTTTGTCTTTTACGAAATAATCGCCAAAATATCCGACTGGCGCATAATTAAATATTGTTCTCCATCAAGTTCGATTTCGGTACCGGCATATTTGCCATACAATACTTTATCGCCTGCGGCCACCACCATTTCTTCGTCTTTCGTGCCTTTTCCTGCCGAAATTACTTCTCCTTTTAATGGTTTTTCTTTGGCTGAATCGGGAATAATAATTCCACCTACTGTTTTCTCTTCTGCAGCTGCGGGTTTAACCAGCACTCTGTCTGCTAATGGTTTAATGTTCATATCAATGATTTTTTATTAAGTTGTATAAGTTCTAATAATTACTTTCGACACAACACAGCTTGCGAATTCTGTGCCAAATTTGTTTATATTATTTTTTTATTTTATTCTGACAACGAAACTGACAAAATTTCAGCGAACATTTTTTTTGCAGAAGTTCGATTTTCGATAAACATAAAACCCGTTGAAAACGTTCAAACAAAAACCAAAGTTTTCGGAAATTATGAAATACAAACAATTGGGTAAAACCGGAGAAAAAGTTTCCGCTATCGGGTTGGGATGCATGAGCATGTCTCACGGATACGGCGTCAGAAACGACGAGGGAAGCATCGCCACGCTTCACAAGGCATTGGATTTGGGCATCAATTTCTGGGACACTGCCGATTTCTACGCCAACGGCGACAATGAAAGATTGATATCGACCGTGCTGAAAGAAAATCGCGATAAAATTTTCATTGCCACTAAATTCGGGTTTATTTTTGAAGAAGGAAAACCGTTGATGGGTGAAACGAAATTCGATGCATCGCCTCAATGGATGAGAAAAGCCATAGAGCAAAGCCTGAAAAGGCTGCAAACCGATTATATAGACCTGTACTACGCGCATCGGGTGGATCCGAATATTCCGATAGAAGAAACCATTGGCGGAATGGCCGATTTGGTGAAAGAAGGCAAGATTCGCTATATTGGCCTGTCCGAAGCTTCAGCAACCACCATTCGCCGTGCAAACAAAGTGCATCAATTAGCAGCCTTGCAAAGCGAATATTCGTTGCTCACGCGCGACCTCGAAGAGAAAATTATTCCGCGATTAAACGATTTGGGCGTTACCCTGGTGGCATTCTCGCCATTGGGACGAGGCATGTTTACCGATGATTTTGAAAATATGGATAAAATCCCCGACAACGATGCACGCCGCAACCTGCCACGTTTTCAAGGGGAGCATCTGGAAAACAATAAAAAAATGATGCGGGCTTTACGCTCGTTTGCCGACGGCAAAAATATCACGATCGCCCAACTTTCGCTCGCTTGGATGTTTGCCAAAAACGACAACATTATTCCGATAGCCGGTACGAAAAAAGTGAAATACCTGGAAGAAAACGCCAAAGCGCTTGAAGTTAACCTGACTTCGGGCGACATACAAGAAATTGAAAATATTATTCAACAATATCCTAATTGGGGCGACCGCTACAACGAAGCATCGTGGAAATTAGTTGATAAGGATTAAAAGCAACAACAATGGCAAAACAAACTCCCACCAAGAAAAGTAAAGCATCCGCCTGGATACTGCTCGCAGTATTGCTTGCAGCAATAATTGCGGTAGTGGCGTTTTATACGAAGCAAGACATGAAAACTCCCGTAAACCAAAACCAACCCGAAAAAATTGATATTCCTTTTAACAAACAAGGAGAACTGGTTTTTCTGAATCAACAAAGCAGCGACACTTTAGCCATTATCGGTATAGAAGTTGCAGACAACGACCAAAGGCGCGCCCGCGGACTGATGTACAGAAGCTCCCTGCCCGCCGATGGCGGCATGTTGTTTATTTTCGACACGGAAGAAATGCAAAGTTTCTGGATGAAAAACACGTATATCTCGTTGGACATGCTTTTTGTGAACACCGACAAAGAGATCGTTACGATTCACGCCAACACGACGCCCATGAGGGAATGGAGCTATGCTTCCACCAAACCGGCCTTGTACGTGCTGGAAGTAAACGCGGGATTTTGCAATCAACACGGAGTCTCAGAAGGAGATAAAATAGATTATGTTTTGAATAAATAATTCATATCCTATCACTCCGCTCTTCCCCACTTCATTTCATTGCCGTCAGCATCGAATTTCTTTCTTTTGGCTGTAATGGTTTCAATGGCGATACTGTAAACGTTGGTAAGTTTCATCCCCGATTTTATTGCCGCATCAAACAAAAACATTTTATCGGGTGTGTATTTCTCACAGATCATTCGTAACGCTTCGCGTTTTTCTGAATCGGCGTCGATAAGTGAAACAGTTCCAATTACTATTGCCGATGCGTATTCAGTTGTAAAGACACGACTGGCAATTTCTGAACCATTTCCTTGTTCTTGGAGTTTATTCAACTCTTCATACGACAAAAAATCCGGCACACAGACGTCGCAAACAAACGTGAGAGAAACTCTCGGTTTGTTGGAAAACAAGTCGACTTTTTTTCCTGCTTTTGCCGAATGAAAATATAAAACATTATTTTTTCTCACCACAGATAAGGGAAGTGAATACGGATCGCCATTCTTATCCACAACGGAAAGTGTGGCAAAAGGAGATTTGTCAATTACCTCAAGCCCGAAACGGGCATCCATTTCCCTGTCTTTTCTTCTCACAGTACTAACTCAAAACTTTGTGGAACAAAGTTGCCGATGCTTGTGCCGTTGGCATCACCACCATATCGTAAATGTTCACGCGCCAAGGCCGTGTAACGGCAAAAGAAACACAATCGGCGATATCATCGGCGATAAGGTATTCGTAACCTTCGTAAACTTTGGCCGCCTTTGCCGTATCGCCATGGAAACGAACGATGGAAAATTCCGTTTCAACCGCGCCGGGGCATACTTGGGTAACTTTAACATTATGCGGCAGCATATCTATCCGCATGGCTTTTGAGAGTGCATCTACCGCGTGTTTGGTGGCGCAATATACGTTACCGTTGGGGTAAACTTCTTTTCCGGCAATGGAGCCGATATTAACAATATGCCCTTTTTTTCTGTCGATCATTCCCGGCGAAACGTATCGGGTTACGTAAAGTAAACCCTTAACGTTTGTGTCGATCATTTTTTCCCAATCATCCATATCTCCTTCTTGAATGGGGCTCAAGCCCGAAGCCAATCCGGCATTGTTTACCAACACATCCACATTTTTCCATTCATCGGGTAAATTTTCTATTGCATTTCTCACTTCCTCTTCTTTACGGACATCGAAACAAAGCGTCAAAACTTTGGGGCCGTTACTTTCCAATTTCTTTTTCAAAGCAAGTAAACGGTTGTTTCTACGCCCGGTTATTATCACGTTGTACCCGATATTTACAAGATTAACGGAAATGGCTTCTCCGATACCCGAAGTGACGCCGGTAATAAGTGCAATTTTGTTCATAATATTCAAGAAAAAATAGTTAAATGTTTTATTCATTCAAAATTACAGCAAAAAAACCGTTTTTTATGATAAAATCAACGAAAAATATGTATTTTTGAGTTTAATATAAAAAATACGCTATGGAAGAAGAATTCATTACCGTTAAAACATTTACTTTTCCCGCAGATGTAGCTATCGTGCAATCGTTCATGGAAATGAAAGGCATTGAGGTTTACATGAAAAATTTAGTGGCAAACAGGCTTGCATACTCGTTTGGAGAAATTGAAATGCAAGTTAGAACTTCAGACTTTGAGATGGCTAAGTCGGCGTTGATCGAAGGCGGTTTTGCAGAATCGGAAGACTTTATTTAAGAAATAAATTAATAACACACATATGGTTGAAACACAATCGCCAAACAAAAAAAAAGAGTACAAATATATTCTCATTGGATTATTGATTTTTCTCGGATTTATTTTGTTCAAAGAACTTCGTCCTTACTTAAGTGGATTTTTAGGTGCATCTACCCTCTACATTCTTTTAAACGGACAAATGAATTTCTTTATGAAAAAAATGAAATTCAGCAGAGGCTTAAGCGCTTCAATTATTACGCTTGAATCTCTTTTCCTATTTATAGGCCCATTGGTGGGAATTGCTTTTCTGGTAATTGATACCTTGTCAGGCGTGAATATTGATCCACAACAAATCATGGAAAGTTTCAACCAATTTGTAAGGAATATTGAAGATAGAATAGGCTTCGATCTTTTTAACCCTGAGAATTTATCGTTTCTTCCCCAAATCGGGACTTCGGCGGTGCAGATGCTCGGCAGCGGTGTTTATTCACTTATTATCAACACCATTGTTACCCTTTTTGTGCTTTTTTACATGCTTTATCATTTCGATAGTTTCGAGAAAGCCGTCAAGGAAATACTCCCTTTTAAAGAAGAAAATAAACAAATCATGGGAGCCGAAACCAAAGAAATCATTCAAGCAAATGCCATAGGAATTCCTTTATTGGCAATTATTCAAGGATTATTTGCTTATTTCGGCTATTTGTTTTTCGGTATCAACAACCCTTTGCTATACGCGATTCTCACAGGATTTGCATCCATTATACCTATTCTCGGCACAACCATTGTGTGGGTTCCCCTTGCTATATCGCTGTTAGTTGCGGATAACATTTCGGGAGCGATCGGATTGAGTATTTACGGATTGATAATAATCGGGGGCGTTGACAATGTTGCCAGATTCTTATTGCAAAAAATATTAGCCGATATTCACCCACTCATTACAATTTTCGGTGTTCTTATCGGTATTCCGATGTTCGGTTTTTGGGGCGTGATTTTCGGGCCGTTGTTGCTTTCACTTTTCTTGCTTGTCTTCAACATGTATCGTCACGAATACATACCCGGCTCTACGGCACAGCCGCGTGTTACTACCAAGGATAAAAACAAAAAGCTTCCGATTCCGGGCTATAAAAGGAAAGATATCAAAAAATGAAAATCTTTTTTCGGTTTGGTTTTCTGTTATTTTTCGTTGTTTTCATTGCTACAAGTTGCGGAGAACGGAGTCAGAAAGCAAATAAGCCAAACAACCTATCGGAACCGGACATGGTTAATCGCTACGCATCCGGTTTTCGAATTTTGCATTTCGATAATTACACAAAAGTGGTTCTCAACAACCCTTGGGATACCAATGGTGGACCTTACGCGGTATATTATCTCTATAAAAACGATTCTATTTCGTTGCCCGATGACGGTTTTAAACTAAAAATACCGCTTAATTCCATCATTGTAAATACTTTTTCTTATTTCGAGTTTTTGAGTAAAATAGACGAAATTGATAAAATTACCGGCGTTACGGATGCGCACCGGATTTATAACCCGTATATTTTAAACAAACTCAGAGAAAAGAAAGTAACCGACCTCGGCGACCCCTTCCGCCCAGATCTGGAACGTACACTGGCACAAAAAGCCAATGCTGTTATTGTGTCGGCTTACGCCCAACAAGACACTTATAACGAACGTTTACTCAATGCCGGGATTCCTATCATTTACTCCCTGGAATGGATGGAAAACTCTCCGCTGGCAAGAGCAGAATGGATAAAGATGATAGCTGCTTTTTTCGACAAAGAAGCACTTGCCGATAGTATCTTCAACGAGATAGAGCTCAGGTACAAAGCCGTTAAAGAAAAAGTAGCCGATATACCGCAAAAACATACTGTAATGGCCGGCGATAATTTTCAGGGAACGTGGTACGTGCCGGGAGGAAATAGTTTCAATGCGATTTTGTTTCGCGACGCGAAACTCGATTATTATCACAAAAACAACAAAGAAAGCGGCAGCATCGGGCTGGACATAGAATCCGTTTTAACCCAATTCGGCGAAACCGAATATTGGTTTGGTTGTCAAGCGGATTCTTACCGCGAACTCGAAACGAAAGACAGGAAATATATGTTGTTCCGGTCGGTGAAAAACAAAAAGGTATTCAATATAAGAAACCGAACCACGGTGAGCGGCGGCAACGACTATTTCGAGAGCGCCACCGCCAATCCCGATTTGGTACTCGAAGACCTTATAAAAGCTGCTCATCCCCATTTATTTCGCGATACAACATTTACTTATATAAAACCGTTAGAGTAAAAAAACGCCGTGTGAAGAATAAAAAACTGATTTTTATTGTATTGATTTTTTTACTCATCATTGTTTTCGTAATAGATATTTTTACGGGAAATGCCTCTATTTCTTTTTCCGAAGGAATACGGGCGCTTTTCGGGACATCGGGAAATGAAATAACAGATGAAATAATTTTTAATTACCGATTGCCGAAAGCCATTACGGCAGTGCTTGCCGGTTCGTCGCTTTCCGTGGCCGGATTATTGATGCAAACGCTTTTTCGCAATCCGCTTGCCGGCCCCGATGTTTTGGGCGTTAGCGCCGGAGCAGGGTTGGGAGTTGCATTGCTGACAATGCTTAGCGGAACGGCTGTTTACGCCGTTATCGCATCGTGGGGAAGCATGGCACAAGTAATAGCAGCGATTGCGGGAGCCGCATTGGTTTTAACGCTCATTTTAAGCGTATCCGCACGGATAAACGATTCGGTTACCATTTTGGTGTTGGGTATGATCTTCGGTTACGTGGCAAGCGCTGCGATAACCATTCTGCAAAGTTTTGCCGATCCCGATTCGCTGAAAGTTTTCGTAACATGGACTTTCGGAAGCCTTGGAGCCGTTACATGGGAAAAAATGCCCATATTGTTTTTGTTGATTTTCATAGGTGTAGGTGTAACATTTTTTCTGCAAAAAACACTCAACAGTTTATTGCTCGGAGAAAAATATGCTTTCAGTATCGGCCTGGATGTAAAACACATCAGGTTTCTTTTGATCACGATAACCGCCGTAATTACTGGAGCCGTTACAGCTTTTACAGGCCCGATTGCTTTTGTGGGAGTCGTTATCCCTCATTTCGCTCGGGCGTTTTTCGGCACCGTAAACCATAAAACCATTATTCCCGCATCCATTTTATTGGGGAGCATTCTCATGCTCGTGTGCGATATAACCTCACAAATTCCAATTGCTAATCGCACATTGCCGATAAATGCCGTAACTGCCATTTTTGGGGCCCCGATGATCGTTTGGATTGTATTGAAAAGAAAAAAACTATAAATTTAACAAATAGATTAAGAGCACTCATCGGCCATTTTACAGATCCTCACATGGATGGCGCTGGAAAATGAAGGTTTCGGAGCATCTTTGCAACACTATAATCCACTTATTGATGAAGCTATACAAAAAGAATGGGGCATCGACAAAGAGTGGCAACTCATAGCACAAATGCCTTTCGGCATACCTGTGGCTGAACCCGGCGAAAAGACACATGAACCCTTAGAAAAAAGGTTGAAAGTTATCAAATAATAATTACATAACCACTCGTTAAAGACCGGAAATTATTAAATTCCTCAAGAGAAAAATTCATAACAAATAGAGATGCGGGCTTCCGTATCTCTATTTTTATTTTCTCTTATCAACATTATTGGCACTGTTTTTGTTAATACAAGTACATAGTACGAAAATAAATTTTATATTTGTAATCTCAACACAGCTAAAAGTAAGGATATATAAATGGATAACAATTTTTCTAAACGAGTTCGCGACATCATGGCTTACAGCCGCGAAGAAGCGGAAAGACTCCAAAACAATTATATCGGCCCCGAGCATTTGATGCTTGCCATTATTCGCGACGGCGAAGGCCTGGCAAATCAAATTTTGCAGGATTTCGATGTGGACATAAGCTTGCTTAAAACACACATCGACCAACAAATACGCCAGGTTCACGAGCCTTATGATGGGACACAGGAACTTGTGATAAACAAAAACACCGAGAAAGCATTAAAAATGAGTATTCTGGAAGCAAGGCTCACCAAAAGCTCCGAAACCGATTCGGAACATGTTCTTTTGGCTTTGCTGAAAGAAAAAAATACGCTCATCAACAACATTCTCACTCAGTTTCACTTGGATTATTCCAGTGCATTTCTTTATATAAAAAGCATTTTAGATACCCGCGCCGAAGGCGAAACCTCAAACAGCGAAGCTCCAAGCATGGGGCCGAATTTTACGGATGACGATGATGAAGATATGCGCGAAAAATCTTCGTTCAACCCGGGTTCGGGAGGTTCTGCACAGGCCAAAAACCCCGCATCCGACACGCCGGTACTCGATAATTTCGGCACCGATATTACGCGCGCCGCGATGGAAAACCGTCTCGACCCCATTGTCGGTCGTGAAAAAGAAATAGAGCGCATCGCGCAGATATTGAGCCGCCGCAAGAAAAACAATCCGGTACTGATCGGCGACCCCGGCGTGGGGAAATCCGCCATAGTGGATGGTTTGGCTTTGCGCATCACACAAAAGAAAGTTTCGCGCGCGCTGTTCGATAAACGCGTTATCTCGCTCGATATGGCCTCCATAGTAGCAGGCACCAAATACCGCGGACAGTTTGAAGAACGTATCAAGGCCATTTTGAACGAACTTTCAAAAAACCCGAACATCATTCTTTTCATCGATGAAATTCATACCATCGTAGGCGCCGGCGGCGCTGCCGGTTCATTGGATGCCGCCAATATGCTGAAACCGGCGCTCGCGCGCGGAGAGATCCAATGCATCGGCGCTACCACGCTCGATGAATACAGAAAAAATATCGAAAAAGACGGAGCCTTGGAACGCCGTTTTCAAAAAGTGATCGTAGACGCGACCACCCCCGAAGAAACGTTACAAATCCTCCAGAACATCAAAGAACGATACGAAGAGCACCACAATGTAAAATACACGCCCGAAGCGCTTGAAGCGTGCGTGAAACTGACAGAACGCTACGTTACCGACCGCACGTTTCCCGACAAAGCCATTGACGCGTTGGACGAAGCGGGCGCCCGCGTACATATTTCCAACATCTCCATCCCGAAAGTGATAGAAGAAATGGAAGAAGAATTGAAAGTGGTAGAGCAACAAAAAAACGACGCCGTAAAGGCGCAAAAATATGAATTAGCCGCCAGTTTCCGAGACAAACAACGCCAGCTTCTTTTGGCTTTGGAAGCCGAAGAGCAGCGTTGGCAAAAAGAGATCAAGGAAAAACCCGAAATCGTGGACGAAGAAAAAGTGGCCGAAGTGGTGGCTATGATCTCGGGCGTTCCGGTACAACGGATCGCTCAGGCCGAAGGCCAGCGATTGCTTGAAATGAAAGACAAACTCAAATCGCAGGTGATCGGGCAGGACGAAGCGGTGGACAAGATCGTAAAAGCCATCCAGCGCAACCGCGTGGGATTGAAAGACCCCAACAAACCCATCGGAACATTTATGTTCTTGGGCCCGACCGGGGTCGGGAAAACGCATTTAGCGAAAAAATTGGCTGAATTCCTTTTCGATTCGCACGAGAACCTCATCCGCATCGATATGAGCGAATACATGGAGAAATTCAATGTATCGCGCTTGGTAGGAGCGCCTCCGGGATACGTGGGTTATGAAGAAGGCGGACAATTGACCGAAAAAGTGCGTCGCCGCCCCTACTCCGTTGTGTTGCTCGACGAGATCGAAAAAGCCCACCCCGATGTCTTCAATATCCTGCTGCAAATTTTGGACGAAGGACATATCACCGATAGTTTGGGACGCAGAATTGATTTCAAAAATACCATTCTGATCATGACGTCTAATATCGGTACGCGACAGTTGAAAGATTTCGGCCGCGGAATCGGTTTCAGCACCAACAACGATGTTACCGATGCCGAATATTCGCGCAGCATTATCCAAAAAGCTTTGAACAAAGCTTTCGCGCCTGAGTTCCTCAATCGTGTGGACGATATCGTGATGTTCGACCAATTGAGCAAAGAATCTATTTTCAAGATTATCGATCTCGAGTTGAAAGGGCTTTACAAACGCATCAACGAACTCGGATACGGCGTGCAAATCACACCCGAAGCCAAAGAATTTATTGCCGATAAGGGTTATGATGTTCAATTCGGCGCCCGTCCGCTGAAACGCGCTTTGCAAAAATACATCGAAGACGAAATGGCCGAAATGATCATCCGCACCGGCATCAAAGAAGGCGAAACTGTTTTGGTGGGTTTTGATAAAGAAGAGCAGCAGATCACGATGAAAGTAGCAGAACGTGAAGCTGTAAAAGTACCAGATACCGAGAACTCCGATTCGGAATAATTTTTAATGAATATCGATCGGTATATATACTTAAACGCTGTTTTGAAAAATCTTCAAGCAGTTATTCCAAAATTTACGCTGAAAAGGAAGATTTGACTGATTTTCTGCGTTTATCAGCGAAATAACAATTAAAAATCATTATGTACACATTAGCAATAGTAGGTTGTGGATATTTGGCGGAGATCATCACGAACGGAATAATTGATGGCTTACTTCCCGAATATCAATTGATTGCATCCATGTCAAGATCGGAAGAAAATGCCAATCGGATTGCCAATAAAATCAATCGTTCAAACGCAGGATATATCTGTCACCCTTTCACCGAAATTGATAAACTGCTGGAGATAAAGCCCGATTTCATCGTCGAAACAGCTTCTCCAAAAGCGTTTAAAAGCTTTGCCGTGAAAGCGTTAAAAAACGGATCGTCTATTATCACATTATCTATCGGCGCATTTGCCGATAAGGATTTTTACGATGAGGCAACCAAAACGGCCAAAGAAAGCGGCTCACGGGTTTACATTGCCTCTGGCGCCATCGGTGGATTCGATGTGTTGCGCACAGTTACGCTTATGGGAAATGCTTCGGTAACATTTAGCACCGAAAAAAGCCCCAATCCACTCATATACACTCCTTTATATACACAAAAATTGCAACACGAAAAACGGGAAGTTTTCAAGGGAAATGCAGTTCAAGCCATTGCGGTGCTACCGACCCAAGTGAATGTATCGGTAGCTGCTTCCATTGCTTCAGTGGGACCGGAAAAAGTGGACGTTTCCATCACATCCACACCAGGTTTTGTCGGCGATCGTCATAAAATACATATTAAAAATGAGGAAGTGGATGCGCTGATCGATGTTTACAGTAGCACACCCGAAATAGCGGCCTGGAGTGTGATCGAAACACTACAGAACATCATTTCGCCGATTGTATTCTGAAATATTTTTCAATACTTTTTCACTCAAACGGTCAAAGGCTTGGCGCGTTCGCCCAGTAGAAACATTCATGCACCTAACATTGGGATGATTTAAATATTTTTCACTTCCCAATGCGCCAAGCGTATCACAATAACATCGGTTGTCGCCTTCGATCCATTTTGCAAAAGGCGCTTCATTCCAGGCAGGAGACAGGCCTGTGTTGAACAACACTTTGTGATTGCTAAATTGTTCAAACTCTTTTTCGTGTAACAGAATCGTATTTTTATTCAGGCAACAAAAAACCACATCGCTTGTAGGCAACAATTCAGACAAAGGTAAAAATTTGTAGCCTTTTTCCTTCGCGTGTTTTTTTTCACTTCGGGAAAAATAGAAAATTTCCGCGCCAAAAAAATGCAGGGCGTCCGCGATCATTCCTCCCGATTTTCCCAAACCGATAATTCCGCATTTAAGTCCGGTTATTTCTTCAGCCATGCCGTTCCAAGGTTTTTCAGGAAAGCCGTCGGGAGTTGTTCCGAAACCATGCAAGCATCGCACCAACTCGCTAATAGCGTATTCTACTACGCCTTCATCTCCATAGTCGCGAATACCCGTTACCGTTATTCCGCGAGAGTTTGCGTACAAAATATCCACGTTAGCGCTTTCGGGTGAATAAAGCGAACAGCACATTCCAATGTATTGAATATTTGGGCAACTCCCTATCGTCTCCTTATCAATGGTTGACGTGTAACTCAAAAGAACGCCATCCGCATCGCCAATTCGGGCAATAATTTCTTCATTATCTTTGGGAATATCATCATACATAACCACTTGCTTGGCAAACGATGACAACTCTTTTTCGGCAGCCGGAACAAGGCTAATAGGTTCAATAGCGACTAATTTTTCAAACATTTTCTTTTTATTGCAAGTTAGCCTTTTGAGGGGAATAACAATCTGATACAGGGAAGGAAAATTTATACTATTGGATTATTTTTCTTCATGTATCTCGGATAAGTCACTCCTAAAAACAAAATTAATGCAAAACACTCCACAAGAGCCGATGTATAAAACGTTCCGGCATACCCGACAATATCGATCAGCAATCCGAAAAGTATCATGCCCAACCCAACGCCCGAATCAAAAAACATCAAAAAAGTAGAATTGGCTGCGCCACGCCGCTGCGGGACTATACCGCTGTTGGCCATTGCCTGAAATGTGGGCGAAATAACGCCGAACCCGAATCCTAACACCACGGCAGCGGCATGAAAACCTATCGGCGTAGCAAAGAACCCGGCCAAAACCAACCCGATTATCAACAAAGAAATACCCACCACCGTAACATTTTTAGGCCCGAACTTATCGAAAATCCTTCCGCTCAATACCCGCGAAACGGCAAGCCCCACAGCCAATAACAAAAAGAACGTGCCGCCATTGGCTACGCCGATATTCCTTCCGTACAACGCAATAAACGAAATGATGCCGCCGTAAGGAACCTGCACGAGCATCACGTTTACCGACACGGCCAAAGCCTTTCCCTCGAACAACGATTTAAAGGAAAATGGATTGCGCTGCTTTTCTGTTTTCGGGACTTTTACGAAGAATATCAACAACAAACCCAATAAACAAAAGCCAACGGCAGCGTAAAAAAGCGCGTTGTACCCGTAATTTCCCGAGATCAATAAAGCGATCATCGGCCCCACGGCCATCGCAATATTCATCGAGAGTCCGAAAACTCCCAACCCCTCTCCTCGCCTTTTTTCGGGAACCAAATCCACGGCAATGGTGTATCCGGCGGTATTCATTGAACCCCAAGTCAATCCGTGCAAAAACCTCAAGATCAATAAAAATGCAAACGAAGCCGCGATGGGATATCCCAAGAAAAAAAGCATAAACATGGCGTATGCAAAAATATATACAGCGAACCGGTTTAGCATATCGAGCAAATATCCCGCAAAAGGGCGCATCAAAATGGCGGCGATGGTGAAACTGAACATCGCCATGCCGATCTCCCGCTCATCCGATCCGAAGCTGTCTTTCATAAACAAAGCCATAATGGGCGTCATAAAATAAAAAGCAATGGCCATAAGTAAATTGGCGCTCGTGAGCGATAGAAAATCCTTGGTGAGAAGTTTATTTGCAGACATACCGAAAATTGCTAATAATTACTGTAAACAAAATGAACAGACAGGTTGTTTAAGGTGTGCAAAATTAACGATGAATTTATGAATAAAAAAATAAAAATTGAGGTGTGGACGGATATTATGTGTCCGTATTGCTACATCGGGAAAATCCATTACGAACGTGCGCTCAACCAATTTGAACATGCCGACGATGTGGAATTACAGATAAAAGCATTTCAGTTAAACCCTAACCTGCCCGATAAAGGAAACGGCTATCCTGTAGTGGATTATCTGCTGAATACAGCCGGTTTACCTGAAAACAAAATGCGTCAGATGTTTGATTATATCGAAAATTTGGCCGACAAAGCGGGCGTGAAATTCAATTTACCCCATGCTATCGCCGCCAATACACGCGATGCCCACCGATTGATAAAACTTGCCGCCAAAAGTAATTTGGATATGCAAGTTATGACTTTGATATCGAAAGGATATTTTGAGGATGCAAAAGATTACAGCGACATTGATTTTCTGATCGCCACAGCCCTAGAAGCGGGCCTGAACGAAGAAGAGGTTCGGCAAATGCTTGCCGGCAACGATTATCACAAAGAGGTTGATGACGATATTGCCGAAGCGCGTGAATTGGGACTAGATACGGTTCCTACGTTTTTGTTCGAACGGAAAAGAGCCATCATCGGCGCCGAACCGGTGGATGTTTTTCTGCACAACCTGAAAGCAACTCACACCGATTGGGCCTTATTACAAACCGACAGCGCCGAGATGAAAGTGAGTAAAGGAAAATCGTGCCAGACAGATGGGTTTTGCGAAATATAATCTTTGAAGTGCCGATTAATTTCGGCATTTTTATTTACTTTTGTGAAAACTTCACCACCAAATGGAATTTTTACAGATAAAACAATCCGACACCCACCGATGGAACAAAGTATGGAAACTTTATGAAGAAAGTTTTCCTCTCGCCGAAAGGCGAAAGATAGACGATCACCTCCGCGCTTGCGCCGACCCGCAGTTTTTTCCGTTATCGGCTTGGGAAGGGAATGAGTTGATCGGGTTTCTGTTTTTCTGGGAGTGGGATTCTTATCGGTATCTGGAATATCTGGCCGTAGCGCCTGAACTTCGCGGACAAAGTTACGGCTCGCAAATGTTGCGCTATTTACGCGATACGGAACATACCATTATTCTTGAAATAGATCCATTAATAAACGAACTGTCTGTAAGAAGGCTCCAATTTTACGAAAGAGCCGGATTTACATTAACGCCTTATCGTTTCGTACATTTACCTTATCGGCTTGAAGCACAACCCCAAGAACTGCTTATATTGAGTTATCCGAAAATGATAACCAAAGAGCAGCACAACGATTTCTTAAGGTTTATCGATGAAAAAGTGATCCTGTTTTGCGAAGGCAATCCCGTCAGGGGTTCAGAATAGCGCGCATCAAGCGCAGGGTTTGGGTGAGAATTTTGGATTCTTTTTTTGAATCGGGATTCATCGGGTAAACAACGACCAATACTTTTTTATCTTCGAGCAATTTCACATAACCGCCTATTCCCCATGACAATGTACGGGTATCGGAGCGGAATTTCAGCACATTGTTTTCTCTATCGGAGTATGACACGATCCAATTTCTGTCAACGCGCTGCATGATTTCATCGAAATGGCTGTTTTTAGATCGAGGCGTAAAATTAAATATCGCTTTTTTTTGTCCTGTAAAAACAGGAGGTTCAATGTTTTCTGACTCCATATAATTCAACCGTTTATAGAAAAAACGAGTTAGGATGGCCGGTGGAATGATTCCCGCGATAAAAAACACCAAAGCCAATTTCCAAAAAGCAATTTGAATTCCCCAAAACAAACCCACAATCCCGATTACGGCAAGAAAAAAAATCAGAAAAATGGACATCCAGGTAAGGAATAATTTTGATGTAAACTTCATTTTCGGAAATTATTAATTCAGTTGCGGGATCACGATTTCTTCGGTTACGGTAATATCTTCAAAACCCATTTCTTCCAGTAAAGATTTTATAGCCAACTCTGCCTGTTGGTTGGCATCTTTCAATATTCCTTGATTAAGCGCATCCCGACGCATAGTTTCTTTTTCTTTTTTCAATGCTTCGTTGTAATCCGAGATTTTTATCGGATTAAAAGCGTTATCGCTTTCATCGTAAACATGGACAGAATTTTCATCGATAACGATATCCAAAATTTGGGCTTTGGGCATAGTAACGTGCACCGATGTTTCGTTAACATCCACTTTTATCCGGCTGAAATCCACTCCCGCTTTTATGTATCCGTTGTATTTGAGCAGGAAATATTTTTCAGTGAGCGGGATATTCAGGTTCATGAATTTCATGAAATCTTTGTATCCGATAACTCCGTTATAATTGTGTTTTACCAAAGCAAGCTCTTGTACATGAACGATTTTACTTAAAACAGTAGAGGAACTATAGCGTTCGTTTTTACCGATATTGAATTTGCCGAATATGAGCACCCCGGCAAGAACAATGGTTGTGAGAATAAAAAACAGCGTTAAATGATTTTTTTTATTTGTTTCTTCCACAGCGTTTTATGTATTATTTTTTCGTTTTTTCAAAAAAAGCCAGATAAAATAAATCAATGCCAAACCGCCCAAAATAATAAGTATTGTTTGCCAGTATTCCAAAACCAGCCTTATTACGAAGTAAAGAACTACGATGGCTACCACAGCGGCAAGGATTTTCCAAACGATGGCCATTTGTTTTTTTCGGGCGATGGTTTCTTCGTCATCGGGAACTTCACTTTCGGTAACCGTGGAATAAACAACCTCTTCGGGCAACTCGTTCACTTCTGTGTTTTCTTCTAAAACTTCCGTCGTTACAATCTCGCCTTCCAGAGAATTCCCTTCGGTATAATCATCTTCAGGAAGTTCAATTTCCGGATGATCGGGCGCCGGAGGCGGAGTGATGATAGGAATTTCCGCCGGAATCTCGGGAACTTTATTTTCTGTTGGGATCGAAAATCGTTGTTCGCGATTGATGATAAAATCAACATTTCGCGAAGCTTTTACTGCATCAAAATCATCATTCCTCACCATTTGCAAAAGCTCGGTTTCGATCTCCGGATACTTTATCATCAACGACTTACATGCTTCGGCAAAATCGCTGAATCGTTGGATTTTGCTCATCTTTAGCTTGATATCCTCCGCACTTCCAGATGATGCTTCTATTATTTTTTCGGCAATCGCCACTTTTAATTGTTCCATAATCTTATGCTCTTTATATTCACACAAATATACATAATTATAATTGTTAAAATAAACTCAATGAAAAAAATTTTGTATCTTGTCGTCACTTTTTATTTTTTAAACAAATAATAACTATTTCACAAACAAATAATTATTGATTATTCTATATATTTGTAATCAGTAATTCCATATCTTAGAAAATATATATTTAATAATTCAAATTATGGCAACAACAGCTAAACTTTATTCTCTGAATCTGGCAAACACGAAAACGTATTTGTTTGCTGCTATTTTCGTTATCGGCAATTTATTGCTGCCGCAATTGGCGCACCTTGTTCCGCAAGGCGGATTAATACTGCTTCCCATCTACTTTTTCACGTTAATTGCGGCCTATAAATACGGCATTCACGTAGGTTTATTAACTGCCGTTTTGTCTCCGCTGGCCAATAACTTGTTGTTCGGAATGCCGCCTTCGGCGATGCTTCCGGCAATTATTATCAAATCGGTTATTTTGGCAATTGCTGCTGTAGCTGCCGCAAAACATTTCGGAAAAATCTCTTTTCCGGGTATTTTGTTGGCAATTCTTGCTTATCAGGTAGTTGGAACCGGAATTGAGTGGGCAATGACACAAAACTTTTTTACTGCCGTGCAGGATTTCCGCATCGGACTTCCTGGAATGTTAATCCAACTGGTTGGCGGATATTTTGTTTTGAAAGCACTGGCAAAAGTTTAAATCCGCCTGACCGACTACTGGCCTGACGGGTAAAAATGCATCAGACGGACTTAATTCGTCAGATACTAACTGAATTACAATGAACACTAAATCTTTTGAAGAAGTGATGCAAAGGTTTCGTGAGATTGAGTTTCACGAAACTTTTGACATTATAGTTGCTATCGCCAATGGAGGGATTATTCCGGCGGCCATCCTAAACCAATGGCTGAACACGGAAATTCAGTTGTTGAAAATTAATCTGCGTGATCCGAATCAAAAGCCGAAATACGACAACCCGAAACTTGTTTCGCCTGTGGATTTCGAGTTTAAGGATAAAACCATTCTTTTGGTAGAAGACCGCGTGAAAACAGGGGCGACTGTAAAATTCGCCATCGATCTTTTACAAGATGCCAAGCAAATAAAAACCTTTGCCGTAAACGGAAATGCAGATTACGCGCTGTATAACGAAGATTGTTTCAAGTTTCCGTGGATTCTTCCTTCTGACCGATAAGCGGCCTGACGGATATAGCAAATATTTGATTTATGTCAAACCTTATTTTGTTTATTGTTTCAATATTTTTTCTGAGCACTCCGTTGTTGGCATCGGAAAACAATCCGCCGCAAATTAACGATTCCATCCGTTTAGACGAAGTGATTGTTACGGGAACAATGCCGAAAGTGAATCTGAAAAATGTTCCGATGAGCATTTCCATCGTCGGTGAACGTCAAATACAAACACGGCTGGAACCGTCTCTCCTCCCCTTGCTTACCGAGGAAGTACCGGGGCTTTTCATCACCCAACGCGGAGTGGCGGGTTATGGCGTTGCCAACGGCGCTGCCGGCGGAATGAGCATCCGCGGAATTGGCGGCGCGCCCACCTCGGGAGTGTTGGTTCTGATTGATGGACATCCGCAGTATATGGGATTGATGGGGCATCCGCTTGCCGATAGTTACCAATCGATGATGACGGAACGCGTGGAAGTGGTTCGCGGCCCGGCATCGGTGCTATACGGTTCAAACGCTATGGGAGGTGTGATAAACATCATCACCAAAAAACAACGACAAAACGGACTGCATAATTCCGCTCAACTAATGTACGGAAGCTACAACACGTTCAGTGCCGAAGCATCAAGCGGATGGAAAAAAGACAAGGTGCACATCAACGGAAATATCGGTTATAATCGTTCCGACGGACACAGGAAAGATATGGAGTTTGAACAAGTTAACGGATACGGAAAATTCGGATACGATTTTTCCCGTAACTGGACAGGTTTTATCGATCTGAATCTGACAAATACAAAATCTTCCAATCCGGGATCAGTTACAGCTCCCATTATCGATAACGATGCCGATGTTATTCGCGGAATGACTTCCTTCGCGCTTGAGAATGAATACCACAAAACATCGGGGGCGATAAAGTTGTTCTACAATTTCGGTACGCACAAAATCAACGACGGGTATTTTGAAAGCCAACAACCAAAACCGCATCGTTTCAACTCAAACGATAAAATGTTGGGACTTTCTCTCTATCAGTCTTATGCGCTTTTCTACGGAAACAAATCGACCATTGGATTAGATTTTCAACGATTTGGTGGAAAAGCGTGGAACAAATTTCCCGACGAAACCAACAACGTTCCATTGGCCGGTGTTCATTTCAACAACATTGCCGGATATTTTAATACGCAGCAAACTTTGTTGGAGAATAAACTTACGGTGAATGCAGGGATCAGGCTCGACCACCACGAAAAAAACGGATCGGAATGGATTCCGCAATTCGGGCTGAGTTTTACGCCAACCGCTTCAACCGTTGTGAAAGCCATTGTCAGCAAGGGGTTTCGGAATCCCACCATTCGCGAAATGTATATGTTTCCGCCGCAAAATCCCGATCTGAAACCCGAACGATTGATGAATTACGAAATTTCGCTGATGCAGTCGCTACTCGAAAATCGGTTGAATTTGGGTTTAAACCTGTTCTACATCAACGGCGACAATATGATACAAGTGGCAATGGTTGATGGGTGGCCTCTGAACGTTAATTCGGGTAAAGTAGAGAACAAAGGTTTCGAGATAAGTTCATCGTTTCAAGCATCGAAAGAAGTACGTATTTCGGCCAATTACAGTTTTTTGGATATGACATACAAAATCCTCGCCGCACCCGAACACAAATTATACATTAGCGGAAATTATTCCAAAGATCGTTGGAATTTTTCCACCGGTGTTCAATATATCGGAAATTTACACACGCAAATTCGTCCCGAACCGATAATCGAAAGTTTCGTTTTGTGGAACGCACGCATTAATTACAGAGCAACCAATTGGTTGAATATTTTCGCAAAAGGCGAAAATTTGCTTGGACAGAAATATGAAATAAACGCCGGATATACGATGCCCGGCACAACTGTTTTCGGCGGAATACAGTTGAATTTTTGAAATGTGATAATTAAGCTGGGCTTTCAGCCCGCTGTTCATTTGTATTACCTACTTACCCCACCCGCTGGGTGGGACTGAAATAAAATTAGACTTTCAGCCTGTAAAATGCGTGAACATTACAATGTATTGCGCTTTATTTGAAAAACGAAGTTTTCGCCACAGCTTGCCCCAATTCATAGGGGAAGCGGCAGCTTAATTTTATTTAAAACAGGCTTTTAACTCAATAAACAGAAAACGCCACGAAGTGGCAGCTTAATTCAGCCCAATGCAAAGCAAAGCGGCGTGTTGGGTAATAATGTAAAAAACATAACAGCGGGCTGTAAGCCCAACTTAAAATCAGTGTTCAAATTTTAAACTAAACAAATCAAAAAATAAAACTATGGACAGACGAAATTTTCTTAAAGCAGTTGCACTTACCGGCGCTGCCATTACAACCATTAAAGATGCCGATGCGATGAGTGTGCTCACGCAATCGTTTGAAACATCCAACGCTTCTGCCGCGGCAAAATATGATCTTGTTGCCGTTATGGGCGGCGAACCCGAAGCAATGTTTCGTAAAGCCATTGCCGAAATGGGAGGAATGAAAAACTTTATCAAAAAAGGCGATAAAGTGTGCGTGAAACCAAATATCGGATGGGATCAACCCGTAGAAATGGCAGCCAACACCAACCCGAAATTAATTACGGAAATCATCAAACAATGTTTTGACGCGGGCGCATCGGAAGTAACTGTGTTTGACCATACGTGCGACGATTGGCGTCGCGCATACTCCAACAGCGGCATTGAAGACGCAGCTAAAAAAGCCGGCGCAAAAGTTGTACCTGCGCATCAGGAATCATACTACAAAGCCGTGTCGTTGCCGAAAGGAAGAAGCTTGAAACAAACAAAAATTCATCAGGCCATTGTGGATGCCGATAAATGGATCAACGTGCCCGTACTTAAAAATCACGGCGGCGCGCAATTGACCATTTCAATGAAAAACTATATGGGCATTGTGTGGGACAGAGGCTATTTCCACGCCAACGATTTGCAGCAGTGCATTGCCGACGTTTGTACCTACGCGAAAAAACCGGTTTTGAACGTGGTGGATGCGTATCGGTTGATGAAAACAAGCGGCCCGAGAGGAAAATCGCTTTCCGACGTAGTGCTTTCTAAAGGACTTTTTGTTTCACAAGACATTGTTGCTGTTGATACCGCGGCAGCCAATTTCTTTAATCAGGCACGCGAAATGCCGTTGGAGAAAGTAGGCCATTTATCTAAAGGCCAAGAACTCGGCGTTGGAACAATGCAGTTGGATAAACTAAATATCAGAAGGGTGAGAATTTAGCTGTTAGCGTGACTGTAAAAATTGAATTCCATTGACTTACAACCAAACTTATTTATGCTTAAAAAAATCCGTGTCGTTATATCCGTTATTCTGTTTACGTTACTCACGCTTTACTTTCTCGATTTCAGAGAATTTTTACCGGAAAGCCTGAATTTCTTAACCGAAATACAGTTCATCCCCGCATTATTAGCGCTCAATATAATCATTTTAATTGCTCTTGTGGCGCTCACGTTTGTTTTCGGACGGGTATATTGTTCGTCCATTTGCCCAATGGGTATTTATCAGGATGTGGTGGCGTGGCTGTCCAAAAAGTTTACCCGCAAGAAACGATATACTTACAGCAAGGCGAAAACCATTCTCCGGTGGAGTGTTTTGGTCGTTACGTTAGTGGCGTGGCTATTCGGGTTTACGTTTTTACTCGGCTTGCTCGATCCTTATGGCGCTTATGGCAGAATGGTTACGCACATTTTCCGTCCCGCATATTTAGCCGGGAACAATTTACTCGAAACCATTTTCACCTCGTTGGATAATTATACTTTTTACAAAGTAAGTATTTACGCCTTAGGCATATTTTCTATTGTGGTGGCGTTGGTTACAATGTTGATTATCGGTTTTTTGGCGTGGCGAAACGGGCGCACGTATTGCAACACTATCTGCCCTGTGGGGACAACCCTCGGGTTTATCAGCAAATTTTCGTTAATGAAAGTTCGGTTTGCCGACGAGCATTGTAATATGTGCGGCCTGTGCGTGATGAAATGCAAGGCTTCCTGTATCGACTCCAAAAACAAAAACATCGATTATAGCCGGTGCGTTACTTGCTTCAACTGCATAGAATCGTGTAATCGGGATGCGATGAAATACACGTTTGCCGGGTTCGGGAAAAAGAAAATAGCCGAGCCCAAACCAATTACGTACACCCTTGCAAAGGAAGCATCGGAAATTGATGAATCTAAACGCCGTTTTCTCTCGGCTACGCTCATTACAAGCCTTGCTGCCGGAAAATTACTTGCACAGGAAGCGGGCGGAGCGTTGCTTCCAAAGCGTGAGCTGAAGCGGCAAACACCAATTGCTCCTCCCGGTGCGCTGAGTTTCGATCATTTGCGGGAGAAGTGTATTTCGTGCCATCTTTGCGTGAGCAAATGCCCGTCGCACGTGATAAAACCCGCGTTTTTGGAATATGGCTTAGGCGGAATGATGCAGCCGAAACTTTATTTCGATCACAGTTTTTGTAATTACGATTGCATTATCTGCGGCGAAGTATGCCCCACAGGAGCCATTCAGCCGCTCACCAAAGAAGAGAAAAATCACACCCAAATGGGACGGGTTAATTTCATTATCGAAAATTGCATCGTTTATTACGACGAAACAAGTTGCGGAGCCTGCTCCGAACACTGTCCCACACAAGCCGTGCGGATGGTTCCCTACAAAGGTGCGCTCACCATTCCCGAAATTGAACCCGAGATCTGCGTAGGTTGCGGCGGATGCGAATACGTGTGTCCCGCGATTCCCTATAAATCCATTTACGTGGAGGGATTATCGGCGCAAAACACCATTGAGATCGAACACAAAGAGGTTGAAGAAATTGTGATTGACGATTTTGGATTTTAAAAAATATCATCCCGAACGAAGTGAAATTTAACTTTCATAGATCCCTCACTTCGTTCGGAATAACAAAGTAATTGTGTCAGCCGACTATTACTGTTTATCAGTCTTTTTGGTCTTCTTTGAAGATTTCGGTTTTTTCGGCACTTTCAGCCCGGCTTGCTCCGCTTCGGATATCCCGATAGCGATCGCTTGGTCGCGGTCCGTAACTTTTTCACCCGAAGAAGATTTTAATTTTCCTTCCTTAAACTCGTGCATCACTTCTCCAATTTTTTCCTGCGCTTTTTTCGAATATTTTGCCATAGCGTTCTTTTTAATAGGTGTATTGTTATAAATATAACAGTTGTTTATGAGAAAAAGTTTCTCCATACGCATCGCTCAATCCTCGTCCAACAGCAATTTATCTAACCGCCACGCGTGCTTTTCCATATCCACGAACCCGTTTTTCTTAAAATGCACACCTTCGGCTTCAAGAAGAGTTCGCTGTTCCCGTCACATCGGCGCCATTCTTCCCGAACCGTTCACCACTCTGTGACAAGGCAAATCCAACAAAAGTCATCATCAATAAACCAATAATTATCAAACGATTACAAACTTAAATATTGGATTTTATCAAATTTCATAAAACTTGACTATTCCTTGAATAAGAACAAACGATTTTCCAATAATTCAATATATTTTTCTTGGTTTTCCGGAGAAAGAAAAGAGCATTTTACCTCTTGCTTCATTTTTTTCTCTGCTCTGATAAATCGATTAAAAGTATTCACAATCTGTTTTTAGTTAAATATCTTTTGCCGTCCTTTACAACAAGCTTCAGTTGGTTAGTAGTACTAACCAACTCATTGTTTTGTTTTTTGAGTTTTGTTTTGAGATATTTCCAATAATTTCGTGTCTTGTTGTAATCATCTTGGTCTGTAAGCACAGCAACTATATCCAAAACAGAAAACCACCATTTGTTGTTCTCCTCGTCCCAAACGGCGCGTACTTCGCGGTTGTCGAAAAAACGGATGGATATTTTGGTATTGTTGCTCATTAAATTACTTCCCTATACAAAACTTACTAAAAATATTCCCAAGTATTTCATCCGTCGATATTTGTCCGGTAATTTCGCCTAAATAAAACATACATTCGCGGATGTCTTGCGAGAGAAAATCGCTCGCGATACCGGTTTCCAAACCTTCTTTTACCCTACGAATGGAAATTAACGCGTTATTCAACGCTTCGTAATGTCGCAAGTTGGTAACGATCACATCCTCCTCGCCAATGGCGGGAATGGCGGCAAGTTTCACAAGTAACTGCTGCAACTCTTCCGTATTTCGTTGTCTCTTTGCCGAAATAAGTAGCCTGTCGGCTTTCAGGTTGGGCAGCAAGTGCTTTTTTTCAGTAAGTTCCGTTTCAGAAAGTAGGTCGGCTTTGTTGAAAAGCAGAACGACGCTTTTGTTCTCTAATTTCGGAATAATGGATCGCGCCAATGTTTCAATTTGTGCTTTCGGCGTGGTCAAATCAATCACCCACAACACGATGCTTGCCTGCTCAATTTTCTGAAACGTACGCTCAATGCCAAGCGACTCAATGGTATCGGTAGTGTGGCGAATACCTGCGGTATCAATAAATCGGAACGATACGCCCGCAATGTTCACGATATCCTCTATCACATCGCGTGTGGTGCCATGAATATCGGAAACGATGGCTTTATCTTCGTTCAACAGCAGATTGAGCAGCGTGGATTTTCCCGCATTGGTTTCTCCGATAATAGCCACGGGAATGCCGCTTTTAATGGCATTTCCGAGTTGGAACGACTCGGTGAGTTTGGTAATTTCGGTTTCAATTTCCTGCGTGAGTTCGTACAGTTTTTCGCGATTGGCAAACTCCACATCTTCTTCCGAAAAATCGAGTTCCAACTCAATCAACGACACAAATTGCAACAACTTATCGCGCAGCTCGGCAAGTTTTTTGGCAAAACCGCCCCGCATCTGATTCATTGCAACACGGTGCGATGCTTGCGACGACGAGGCTATCAGGTCTGCAACTGCCTCGGCTTGGCTCAAATCGAATTTTCCGTTCTTGAACGCGCGTCGCGTGAACTCGCCGGCTTGCGCCAATCGTGTGCCTTCGGCAAGCAACAACTCCACAATTTTTTGCTGGATATATACCGAGCCGTGACACGAAATCTCCACGCTTTCCTCTCCCGTAAACGAGTGTGGCGCACGAAAAACAGTTAAAAGTACTTCATCAACCACTTCGTTTTGATGAACAATTCGTCCAAAATGAACGGTATTGGCTTCCGCATCAACCAATTTCTTTCCCGATGGCGAAACAAAAATATGGTCTGTCAACGAAATACTTCCTTCTCCCGATAAACGGATTACGGCAATGGCTCCTATACCGGATGCGGTGGAAATGGCGGTGATAATATCTTTCATACGAATTACGAGTTACGAGTTACAAATTGAAATACAGCTAATAACTCAGAACTGAAAACTTACAACTAATACCTAAAACTACTCCCTCCCAAAAACTCTCTCAACAACGATGTCGGCGGCAGTTCGCGGTCGGTAATGTAGTTGAAATAATTCAGGAATTTGAGCAGACGGTACGCTTCGGAATATTCGGGAACGGTTTTGGGAACCTGCATGAGTATGGGTTCGGCATGGCGGCGAATAGCAGCTAATTCATAAATCATAGCCGAATTGAACATTACATCGGCATTCTCCTGATATGGAAATATCCATTTTTCTTCGCCGCGACGAACGCTGTCCCATCGCGAAATGGTATCCTGTGCTGAGTAACCCCGATAACGATTATCACGCACGATGCGGCGCAGCAAACGATTATCGGAAGCGGGTATCCAATTGTGATCATCCAACGAAATAGAAGTAAGCGCGGAAACATACACCATAAATTTCTTTTCGCGGGGAATATGTGCCGTTAGCTCGGGGTTAAGCGCGTGAATTCCTTCCACGATGAGAATACTGTTGTCATCCATTTTGAGAAAATGATTCTTGTATTCTCTTTTCCCACTCACGAAGTTATACGTCGGCAATTCCACCTCATTTCCCTGCATCAAAGTAAGAAGATGTTGCTCAAACAGTTCCAAATCGAGGGCGTAAACCGACTCATAATCTTTATTGCCGAATTCATCGAGCGGTGTTTTGTCTCGATCGATAAAATAATCGTCGAGCGAAATACCCACGGGTTTCAGTAAATTAACCAACAACTGTATTTCGAGTCGTTTACGGAACGTGGTTTTCCCCGACGATGAAGGCCCCGAAATAAGAACCACCCGCACTCCTTCCTGAAATTTCTGCGTAATTTGCTCCGCGATATGCCCGATTTGTTTTGCCTGATACGCTTCAGCAACCTGAATCACTTCGTGAATGCGGTCTTCGCGCTTGGCTTTGTTTAAATCGCCTACATTATCCAAATCACTGATTTTTAGGAACTGTAAATGTTCACGATATATTTCCAACAATTTATCCTGACGCACCTCAGGCTCTAATTCCACCGGATTGGCACGATTGGGAACACGCAGCAAAAATCCGCCGTTGTACGGCTTAACGTCGAAGAGGGTAATATACCCCGTTGACGGAGTCAGACATCCATAGTAATAATCCATATAATCTTCCAACAACGAGTACCGGGCGTATAGTAAATCGGACGTTTCCAACAGCAATGCTTTGTCTTCCATCCGGTGTTCACGAAAGAGCTTCACCACCTTTTGGGTTTCCTCTTCCACCTGAACAAAAGGAATATCAGCATCCACGATTTCCTGCATCCGCTTACGCACAGCATCCAACTCTGCAGCGCCTACTTTCACATCGGCATCTATCTGAAAATAATAACCTTTCGCTACCGCGTGTTCGATATACATTTCGGCATTCGGCAGTACATCGTCCACCGCTTTCGCCAAGATAAAGCAGAGCGAGCGTACGTATGTTCGCATCGCGGATGAATCGCTCAAATCTACAAACTCCACCCTTTTGGGACGATAAACTCGATAAGCGAGCGACTCGGTTTTGTTATTTACTTTCGCGTTCGCGATCATATAAGGCATATCTACCTCAAAAATCTTTATCAGCTCTTCCAACGACGAGCCGATGGGTACTTCTTTCTGTTCATTGGTATTCAGGCAATGAACACGAACAGTATCAGTCATAAAGTGGTTTTGTTTTTACAATTATTTGCAATTAGACGCTTTTTAACTATATTTGCACGCTAATATACGCTATTTTTTGAATATGGACTACAGTTTCTTTGATTTTTTGAAGCTAGTAGGCTCACTTGGTTTATTCCTGTACGGAATGAAAATCATGAGCGAAGGCTTGCAGAAATTGGCCGGAAATAAACTGAGAAGTATTTTGTCGGCAATGACAAAAAACCGTCTGATGGGGGTTCTCACCGGCATTTTAATTACCGCGCTAATACAATCGTCTTCGGCCACAACTGTAATGGTGGTCAGTTTCGTAAACGCCGGATTGCTGAGTTTGGTGCAATCCATTGGAGTGATAATGGGCGCGAACATCGGAACCACAGTTACCGCGTGGATGATTTCGTTATTTGGTTTCGGGAAATTTTCAATCAGTGTTCTGTCAATTCCATTAATGGGTATTGCCCTACCGTTGATCTTCTCGTCGAAAAGTAAACACAAATCGCTCGGTGAATTTATTTTCGGGTTTGCCTTCTTATTTATGGGTCTCGATTTTTTGAAGGGATCGATGCCTGATTTACAAAGTAATCCCGAAGTTTTATCTTTTGTGCAGAATTTTTCGGATAACGGAATTTGGTCGGTTTTGTTTTTCCTGCTCATCGGAAGCGTTTTAACCATTATTGTTCAATCGTCGAGCGCCACGGTTGCCCTCACCCTGATCATGGCCGCAAAAGGATGGATAGATTTTCCGGCGGCAGCCGCCATGATTATGGGCGAAAATATCGGAACCACTATAACGGCTAATTTGGCTGCCATTCCTGCAAATATATCGGCAAAAAGAACCGCCTTTGCCCATTTTATGTTCAATGTGTTGGGCGTAATATGGATGTTGTTCGTGTTCAAACATTTCGCAAACATGGTAGAAGGCATTGTGGCGGGCGCAACTTCGGTTAATCCCAACGCCATGTCGTCTTTCCTTGCCACGCTTTCACCCGAAGAATACAACCAAATATCCACGCTCCCAAAATCGGAACTTTCGCCTGCACTTGTGGCAAAACAGGAAGCGTATTTGGGTTATCAGGCATCTACTTCTTACGGTTTATCGCTTTTTCACACCCTTTTCAACATTTGCAACGTTTCTATTATGATATGGTTTGTTCCGCTATACGAAAAGATTTGCTTGAAGCTGATAAGGCCCAAGAAAGGCGAAGACGAAGACGAAGAATTCATCCTCAAATATATATCTACAGGAGTGGCTTCCGCTGCCGAACTGTCTATTCTGCAAGCTGAAAAAGAGGTGGAAGTGTATGCTGCACGAACGCGTAAAATGTTTGGCTTTGTGAAGAAAATGACGAATATGGATCATAATGATAAAAAGTTTCTGAAACTTTATAATCGTGCCGAAAAATACGAGGATATCTGCGATCAGATGGAAATAGAGATCGGTTCTTACTTGAATCGTGTTTCTGAAGGAAAACTCAGTAACCAAAGTAAAGAACTTATACGCGACATTATGCGCGCCGTTACCGAAATTGAGAGTATTGCCGATTCGAGTTGTAACATTGCCCGCCACCTGAAACGCAAAATGGAAGCAAATGCGGTTTTCGACGAGAACCTTATCGCCAACATTAACTCCATGTATGAACTCATTGACAAAGCGCTCGATAATATGCAGAATGCGTTGAAAAACATGAAAATTTCCGAAGCAGAATTATTGGATAGCAATCACATAGAGAATGTTATTAACGAAAAACGTAACACGCTGAAACGTCAAAATGTGGAAAGTTTAAATCAAAATATTTACTCTTATCAAAACGGCGTTTTTTATATGGATATTGTCTCGGAATGCGAGCGCATGGGCGATTACATCATTAATGTGGTGGAAGCCCTGAACAACAAAGAAGAGAAAAGAGCTTAAAAAATTTCACAAATGAGCCGTAATTGATTTGCGGCTTTTTTTATTAAATTATTGAGTTGTGGAGTAATTGGAAATTATCTTATTCACATAAATATTTCCTGCAGAATCTATATCGTAAATTATATACCAAATGGTTTGTTGATTGCGCCGATATCGATGGACTTTGCTTCCGAAGCGTTGGAGAGATAGGTAGTATTAAAATGAGTTGATAGTTGATCCAATTTATAACATTCATCTACAATCTCATCGATATAATTCTCCACAAATTCAAAGGACAGTACTATTCTGTTCCATTGATACCGATAAAAATTGTATCTAAATCCGAATATGCCTGTTTATGAATGAATACCGTGCTCATTCAACAATTTTCTAGCCTGCTTTTTAGCTTCGACACGAAATTCCTCAAGTGTCACATATTCATCAGAGGCAATTTCAGAAATCGGTTTCTTTTTAGCATACACAGCTTCCGGTTCGTTTACCGAAGGTTGGATTTTGTCTTTTTCATTCTTTTTTTCTGCCATTATTTCAACGAATTGTCTCGCAAATATAATGATTTATTTGATGATCGATAGCTTTTTCTCTTTAAAGCAACTATCGTTTTCCATAAATCATCTGCTCCGTATCATATTTTTTCGTACTTTCGCATCTAACGAAAAAAGAACAACAATGAAAGATAACGATTGGAAGAAACGCTTCAACATTGTCTATTCCACCAACCCCGATTACCATTATCAAGCAGAAGAGGATGCACAGGATGAAACCCGCCCCAAAGAAAAACAACTACTCCGTATTTCGCTCGATAAGCGAAATAGGAAAGGAAAAGCCGTTACGCTTGTAACGGGATTTTCAGGAACGGACGACGACCTGCAGGAATTGGGCAAACTGCTGAAAACACGATGCGGTGTGGGCGGATCGGCAAAAGACAGCGAAATCATTGTTCAAGGAGACCATCGCGAGAAAGTGTTAGGCATTCTGCAAAAAGAAGGATATGCAAAGTCAAGGATCATTTAACGAACAATACATTAATATCATAAAAGCATCGGCCGGATCGGGCAAAACGTACCGATTGACCGGCGATTATCTGAACTTACTGTTTTCGGGCGAGAATAATTATCGCCACATTCTTGCCGTTACGTTTACGAACAAGGCCACCGATGAAATGAAATCGCGCATTGTGGAAGAACTGAACAAACTCTCGTCGGGCGCAGAATCGGGGTATTTAGCCGATCTGATGCGCGATTTCACGCTAAGCGAAGTGCGTGTGCGGCAAAAAGCAAGAAACATCCTCGAAACCATTCTGCACGATTACTCGGCGTTTTCCATCAGCACCATCGATAAGTTTTTTCAACAAACTATGCGCGCTTTCACCCGCGAAATGGGCTTGGCAGGCGGATACAACATCGAGGTGGACGAAACGCCCGTGCTCATGGAAACCATCGATTTGATGCTTGCCGAATTAGACAAACCGGAGAACAAAGCACTTTCGGAGTGGCTGCTGCTTTTCATGCAGCAACAGATTGAGGAAGGCAAAAGTTGGAAAATCGACCGGCAAGTGCAGGAATTAGCCACCGAACTGTTCGACGAAACCTACAAATCCTTTTCGGACGAAGACCACTCGAAGATACGCGATAAAGAATTTCTGCTGAATTATCAGAAAATGCTGCGAAAGATCGTCCGCGATTTTGAGAACGAAGTAAAAGAAACGGGTGAAAAAGGCGTAAATCTCATGGATCGTTTCGGGTTGCATTATTCCGATTTCAGTGGCGGAAGCCGCTCCCCGTTTTCGCATTTTGTGAAGTGGGCGAATCGGGAGATTAAGCCGCCCACGCAGACTTTCATCAAATTGGCGGATGATTTGAATAAATGGGTAACCAAAACTACCGCGCCCAACAAGCGTTCAGCCATTGAATCAGTCTATTTCGAAGGGTTGAACGAAGCGATAAAAAAAGCCGTTTGGCTTTTTCAGAACAACATTCACTACAATACTGCGTTGAGTATTCTCCGAAATTTTTATACGTTGGGAATCCTTAACGACATCAAAAATCGCTTGCGCGAGCTGCAACAGGAAAATAACACGCTCTTCCTTTCGGACACAACCGAACTGCTCAACGATATTATTTCCGACAGCGATTCGCCGTTTATATACGAAAAAACCGGCACGCGCCTCACGAATTATATGATCGACGAATTTCAGGACACATCGCGTATGCAATGGCAAAATTTCCTTCCACTCATGCGCGAAAGCCTAGCGTCAAATAACTTCAACCTTATCGTGGGCGACGTGAAACAGAGCATTTACCGTTTCCGCAACTCCGATTGGCGATTGCTCGAAGAACAGGTTTCCGAAGATTTTCGCGCAGACAATGTTCTTCAACACGTACTCGACACCAATTGGCGAAGCGATGCCAATATCATCCGTTTCAATAACGCATTCTTCGCGCGATCGGCTGCCCATCTGCAAAACAGTTATAGTGCAGATATGGATTCTATGCCGCCGAGTGAATTTAAAACATACGCTTCAACCAAAATCACGGATGCTTATCAGCATGCTTATCAACTCGTTCCCGCAGAAAAGCAACACACCCAAGGGCAGGTAAAAGTTACTTTTTTGCCCAATGACAAAGAATGCGATTGGAAAGCCGATGCGTTGGAACGCCTTCCGATCGAAATTGAATCGTTGCAGGATCAGGGATTTGCGCTCAAAGACATTGCCATTGTGGTGCGGTGGAACAGCGAAGCCGCGCAGGTTGCCGGAACGCTGCTCAAGTACAAAGATGAACATCCTGAATCTGACTATCGGTACGATATTATTTCCAACGAAGCGCTCATTATCGGCAATGCGCAAAGCGTGAAAGCGGCCATTGCGCTTCTGCGCCATTTCCGAAACCCGAAAGACGAGACCCGAAAAATGATGGCAGTGTACGAATTTTACCGATTTCATCGTAACATTTCGCCCGACGAAGCCATCGCTTTTTACCGCGAGGAGGCGCAAGGCGATTTTCCCGAAGACATAAGCGCGCAGCTCAAAAATATGGCGTCAATGCCGTTTTACGAAATGGTGGAAGCGTTTTTCGCATTATCGGAACACGCTCTCAACGAAAAAGAAAATGCGTATGTGCAGGCATTTTTAGATATCATATTAAAATTCAGTGTCAATTCGTCAACCGACCTCAACCATTTCCTCGATTGGTGGGACGAAAAAGGCTGCAAAAAAACGCTTTTCTCTCCCGATGATCAAGATGCTATCCGATTGATAACCATTCACAAATCCAAAGGATTGGGATTCGATGCCGTGATCATGCCTTTTGCAAGTTGGCCCATCGACCACAGCCCCACGCTCACCGATATTATTTGGTGCAAACCCGCCGTGGAGCCATTTAACGCGATGAGCGTGCTGCCGCTCAAATATGGGAAAACGTTGGCGGATACCATTTTTCGCGACAATTATTTGGAGGAAAAACTCTTTACGTACATCGATAACCTGAATCTGCTTTACGTGGCGTTCACGCGCGCGAAAAACCGGCTGATCGCTTTCGCTCCTGTTCCAAAGAATCCCGAGAAAGTGAGTTGTGTAGGCGACCTACTCTGGAAGACGACCTCCGAAGCTGCTTCCCTGCCCCATTCCAACGAATTGATTGATTTGAACGCTTATTTCACCGAAAACGATTATAACAGAATTTTTGAGTTGGGCGAACCGGTGAAAAGGGGATTTTTGAAAGAAAAAAACGAAAAAAAGGCGCTTAAATCGGGAAAATGGCAGTCGATTCCTTTTTCCAACAGGCTGAAACTCCGCCTCAACTCCATCGGGTTCTTTTCCGATGACGGAAGCCGCGCTTACGGCACACTCATGCACGACCTGATCAGCCGCGTTCAGCGCATCAACGACCTCGCCAACGCAGTGGAGCAAAAAGTATTGGACGGCGAACTACCCGAAAGCGACAGAGCTGCCATTCTGCACGAGTTAAACACCATTCTTTCGCTCCCCGAAGCGGCCGGTTGGTACTCGGGCAACTATACCGTGCTCAACGAAACACAACTCCTGCACCCGAAATTCGGCTTTAGCCGACCCGATAGGGTAATGATTGGTAACGGCGAGGTTATTGTGGTGGATTACAAATTCGGCGAGGCGGAAGACACAAAATACAACCGTCAGGTGCAGTATTACATGAAACTCATCGAGGAAATGGGTTTCCCCGAAGTGAAGGGTTTCTTGTTTTATGTAAAGCAAGGTAAGATCGTGCAGGTTTAAACCGTTTTTTATCAGTAGGAAGAGCTCCTACAAGTGTAAGGAGATGATTGTAGGAAGCCGTACAACAACTACAAGTGTAGGAAGCCGTACAACAACTACAAGTGTAGGAAACCACTAACGACGATGTTTCAAGTGTAGGAACCGATCCTACAGGTGTAGGAGACAATACTACAGATAGGAATATATGATGCGGGAAGATTTATTTGCTATTTTTGTAGAATAAATATATAAAGTCAATTATTACGTCACTTCACAAAATTGAAAAACAACTAGATTTAATAAAAAAAGTTCCTTTTAAATTTGAGAGAGACTCAAACAATTGTAGAACGCAATCTTATAACCTTACTGAAATCAGACTTAATTAAATCTGAATTTTCTTTGAATAACTTTCGAATAGATACGCTTGCTTTCGATATGAAATCTAAACCTTTCGTAATCATTGAATTTAAACGCGATAAGAGTTTTAGTGTGATTGATCAAGGTTATGCATATCTTTCACTAATGCTAAATAACAAAGCTGATCTGCTAAAGAAAGTATCGAAACTATTTCTAAAAATAACGAAACCTTGGAAATTATAAATAAAGAAGTCATTGTATTTACAGAGCAAAATCACATTCAAAAAGTAGATTCTGAATCTATTGAACTTTATGAGACCGTCAAAGAGAGACGATTAACATTAGACAATAACATAACGGTTCGACCTAAAAAACAAACCATCGGATTTAAAATTAAAAATAATATTTTTTTGTGATGTTGTTCTACAAGAATAAGTTAAAGGTGTATCTGAATTTAAGAATCGGAGAATTACAAGCCTATTTAAACAGTCTTTAAAAAATAATAAAGAGTAATTCTCACAAATATTAATATATAACTCACCATAGTTATATTACCATTACTTGCATGCCCCATCGAACCTTTTTGTTATAATGAGTGTTTTATAGTAGATTTAGAACTCAAAAAATATTAACATTATGGCAAAAAAAATCTCATTAACATTAGCAAGTGCAATGTTGTTTTTATTCGTTCTTGCAGCATGCAGCGGAAATAAAAACGAAACAGTGGAAAGTGGAACTTATACCGGAACCATTACGGAAGTAAATCCCGGTGAAAGAGAAATCTACGTGAAAACGGCAGACAACAAAACGTTGGAACTATACTTTACCGATGCAACCAACCTTACACAAAACGGCACAGCTGTTGAGTTTTCGGCTCTGCAGGAAGGTCAAACCGTGCAGGTTACCGTTGAAAAAGTGGGGCAAAAATTAGACCCGCTGAGTGTGGACATAAAATAGATCGGTTGTATGGAACAACTTCCAAGTATGTGGCGAACAGAGGCAATTCATCCTCTGTTCGTTCATTTTCCGATAGCCTTGTTGCTGATCGGATCATTAGTTTTGATAGTCCGCAGGACGAATCTTTTTGCGGCGTATACACCGCAACTCCATTTTACCGCGCTTTTGATGCTTACGTTGGGGACTTTGGGCGCTTGGGCAGCGGTTATTACAGGAGAAATGGCGTATAAGGTTGTAGGGAGAACGTTGTGCGACCCCAGGGTTGTTCATGCGCACGAATCCTTCGCTAAGATTACGGCTCTGCTGTTCACGGCAATCACCCTCATCGAATTTGCGAACAGCAAATACAAAAAAGGTTACTTTCTCAAGAAAAAGAACCTTAGAAAAATATTGGGGATATTAACTATCGTGTTGGCATTATCGGGGATTGCGACGATTTCTTACGTCGGCCATTTAGGCGGAAAATTGGTCTATCAGCAAGCCGCAGCCGTTCACGTTCCATCAGAAGATTGCGCGGAATTTGAATAAAAAACACCTAATCGGTGAGTTATTACTACCTAATTTCTATTTCTTAAAACAGAACCTCCAAAAAATAAAAGATGCCGTCACAGGAAATTTCAACCGGCGTTGTTCACGACGTTCCCAATGATTTAAAACAAGTTTTGCTTGCCCGTCCCGATGTGCTCGAAAAATGGAACAGCCTGACATCCATTGCGCGCAACGAGTGGATTTGTTGGGTAACTATCGCAAAAAAACCTGAAACCCGGGAACAACATCTCATTCGTTTACAGGAAGACCTCCTGAAAGGCAAACGCAGACCCTGTTGTTGGCCGGGTTGCCCGCACCGCAACCCGAATGCGGCGAAATGGGTTAGAGAAGTTTTAACTTCACCAACTTTCCATCCATAGCCGAAACGTACAACTCGTTATTGTTTGTCGGTAAAATCATATTGATAAGTCCCGTAGAAACGCGGTATTTCCACAAGAATGCGCCGTCGGAAGCGCGATAAGCGAAGATCAGCCCCTTATCGGTAGGCGCGTACACGGTTCCGTTCTTCTCCACCACGGGTGTAGGCGCCAATTCGTAACCCATATCTTCGCCCGAAGAAATCCATTTTATTTTCCTATCAACAACGGTCGCGTCAATGGCAAGAATCTGCCCGTCCATTGTTTTGGCGTAAACCGTGTTGCCGTCTTCCGAAACGCCGATGGATTCGCGCACGCGGTTTTCGGGGTCGTTGTATCGCCAAATTACTTCACCTGTTTTTTCGTCAAGAACCGTCATAAAGCGGTCGGGGGAAGCCAGATAAACACGTTCGTTCGTAATAACGGGAATCACCTGCGCGGGCGATAACATCCGGTTTGTGTGTCCGTTGTTCCAAATCCACTGCGGTTTTCCGGTTGCCGTATCAAGCGCGTAAAATTCGTTCCCCCAACTTCCGAAAAATAGCACGCCGTCTTTCACCAACGGGCGCGTAACCACGAAATTCTTCACACTGTCAAACGCCCATACAAGTTTTCCCGAATTCACATCCCAAGCGCGGCAGCGCCCATCGCCCCCGGCAACCATTACTTTATTGTCGGCACAGACGGGTGATGAAACCACCGCTTTATCGGTTTTCAGTTTGTGTTGTAATTTCCCGCTTCTCACATCCAAACCGTACACGTATGAATCGGACGAAGCGCACCAAACCGTGTTTTTGTAAACGGTGGGCGTGGAATAGATTTTGCCATCGGTTTTGTACGTCCAAACGGTGATGCCGTTTTCGGCATTTGCCGCTTTGATTTCTCCGGCGGTATTGGTGTAAATCAGTTTATCGTCTGCAAGAAACATCCCGCTTCCCATATCGCTTTTTTCCTGCACGCTCCACACTTCCGAAACAAACGGATGGTTTTGATTGACGGAATAATCGGGTCGCGGCGGATTCGTTTCCCATTTCGGACGTTGAGTTGTGGAATACGAAAGCCACGGTGAACGCGTTTCTCCCGAAACAATTCGTTCGCTCAGCAAAATGGAATCGGCAGTAACTTCGATGATGTTGTAGCCGCCAAAAGCCTCTTTCGCCCGAAGATTGGAGCGGCACATCGCCGCATTTACACCTTCGAAATTCATTGCACGATTGTTGTGCCCGTGCCCGCAAAGCATCAGTTGCACATTGTACGGGCGCAGGGCATCCATCACTTCAAACCAGTTATTCAGCGAGTTGTCCATCGGATAATGGTTCACGTAAACGATGGGCATGTTTTTATCGGTTTCGGCGCTTTCATCGAAAAACCATGTCAGATTTTCGCGTGGAATCTGTCCGGGACTCATCCGCATATTCGGCCCCGAAGCCAAACCGATAAATTTGTAACCGCCATACTCAAAACCGAAAATTTCGTTACCGAAAACACGCAAAAAATCGTTCGTCCCACTTTCCGACCAATTGGAATCGTGGTTACCGGGAAGGATGTAATAAGGAACTTTCAAATCGTCCAACAAACACTTTGCCGTTCGCAGTTCTTCGTACGAACCAAATTCGGTAACGTCGCCCGAAACTATAACAAAGGCGATATCTTTCTGCGCGTTAATATCATTTACCGTGCGGAACAAATCTTCATCGTTATTGGGATTGCCAATGTGAGTGTCGGTAATTAGCGCGAATTTAAACGGTTTGGTTTGCTGTGCAAAGAGTGTTATCGCGATAAAAAATGCAAATAACAGTAGGTTGATTTTTTTCATTGTTTTTATTAATTCAGAGCTAAATCCTGTTTATGTTTTATCTTAGAATCTCCGCCTTAAAAGGCAGAGTTAATCTGTACTATTTATTCCCATCTCACAAAAAATAACTGTTAAACTCTTTCTTTGGTCGGCAATAACTCCGTTCTTTAGGGCGGAGGTTAAGGCCGTACAAAGATACTGCTTTAGCCTTGACGAGCCTCAAAACCATAAGAAAGAATAAACTCCTCATATTCTTGTGTCCAAGTTTTCTTTTTATGATGTTCGCCTTGATTATGTATACCCTCACTTTCGGAACAACAGACTCGCTTACCGATACGGCAAAATATTCATCTGCCCACTCAAACTTCGTTTTCAGAAAGTTTTGTTTGTTCGTCCAAAAAGCCGATTCTCCTTTAATGAGTTGCATCGTTTTTGCAATGCTCATATCGGCATTCAATGCAAACAGACAATGAATGTGATCTGTATGGCCACCAATGGTATCAATGAATATTTGTTTTTCTTTCGCGTTTTCTTTGATATGCTCAACGAGTTTTTGGCAAACATCATCAGTGAGAACAGATACGTGTCTTTTTGTTCCCCAAACTGCGTGAATCATTACTTTTACGTAAGACATAATTTTTAGTTTTTCAGGGCTAAAGCCCGTTTGTATTTCATACTTGAACCTCCGCCTTGAAAGGCGGAGTTAATCTGTAATATTCGTTCTAATCTCAAAAAAATAACTCTTAAGCTTTTCTTTTGGTCGAAAATAGCATTCTCCAATAACTCCGTCCTTTAGGGCGGAGGTAGATAAACAAAGTCACACGGCTTTAGCCTTGATTAATTAACCTTTCGCGCTTTAAAATACTCCCCAAAAAACAATATTTGATACTTAATTGCATTATTCCAATATTCCCAATTGTGTGCGCCGGGGCGCGAAATGTAATCGTGCGGAATATTGCGGTAAACTAACTCATCGTGCAATCGTTCGTTTACTTCGTAAAAGAAATCTTCGGTGCCGCAATCGATAATGATTTTTGTTGAATTGGGCGTGAGCAAATGCAGCAAACCCATTACAGTGTTTTGTTCCCAACGTTCCGGAAACTCACTCTGTGCGCCAATTCGTTTAGCGATGTCCCAATTGTTGGGAAACGGCCTAATATCCACTCCGCCGCTCATGCTTCCGCACGCACCAAAAACATCCTGATGTCGAAATCCGAGATACAAACCGCCGTGTCCGCCCATACTCAGTCCGGTTATGGCACGCGCTTCGCGCGAAGAAATGGTTTTGTAATTTTTATCCACCCACGAAATTAATTCATTCGAAATAAACGTTTCAAACTGAAAAGCTTCATCTATAGGACTATCAAAATACCAACTGCTGTAAGCGCCATCCGGACACACGATCATCATTCCGTGGCGGTCGGCCAATTCCTTAATTACAGGCGCTTTTTCAATCCAACCGCTGTAATTATCGCTATATCCGTGAAGCAAATACAGAACCGGAAACGCTGTTTGGTTGTTATAGGTTTGAGGTTTGATGACAACCGTTTTTATATTTTTGTTCATTTTCAGACTAAATACATTTACTGTATCTACCGTAGCCGAAAAAGCGCTGAAAGTAAGTGTTGCCACAATAAACAGCGAACTAATTACGAATCGTTTCATATATTATCAATATTACTTCTAAGTTTATTCAAAGATATAAAAAACCGAAGTCAAAACCTTTAATTTGTGATTTAAAACGTACAAAATCCATTTTTTTTGTACATTTGAACGCATAAATACAACCAACAACAATATGTCCATCTTATTACAGATAGATCCGTCCGAGATTATTGAAAAAGCCGAAGAAGGCATCCTGAACTTCAGATTGATAGATACCACAAAATTTACCCTCACTTTGTGGGATGTAATCGTCATTGCCATTATAATTGTTGTTGCTACGCTAATTCTGCAACTCATTAAACGAGGAATCTTTAAAACGAAGAAAATTGACGTGGGCAAACAACATTCGCTCTACAATTTGGTAAAATACATTGTTATTGTCATTACGTTTATGTGGGCGCTACAAGCATTGGGTGTGAATGTTTCGCTGCTGATGGGCGGTTCGGCCGCGCTGCTCGTGGGTGTGGGATTGGGATTGCAGAATATGTTCAGCGATTTTGTTTCAGGAATTATTCTGCTTGCCGATTCATCTATCAAGGTGGGAGACGTTATTGAGGTGGACGGATTGGTCTGTCAAGTAAGCCGAATCAAACTACGTACTACGCAGGTAATTACGCGTGACGACAAGTATATTCTCCTGCCCAACTCGCAACTGACCAAAAACCGCATTATTAATTGGACGCATAACAACGAAAAATCGCGTTTCGACATTTCGGTTGGAGTAGATTATGCATCTGATGCGCAACAAGTAGAAAAACTTCTTTTGGACGTTTGTAACGAAAATAAAAACGTTCTCGAAAATCCGAAACCTTTTGTGAGATTGAACGAATTCGGCAATTCGTCGGTGAATTTCACGGTTTATTTTTGGGCGAAAAATATGTTTCGGGTTGAAAACATCAAAAGCGATGTCAGAAAAGCGATCTTTGCGAAATTCGCCGAACACAAAATTACCATTCCTTTTCCTCAACGTGTTTTACATTACGCTCAGGAAGCCAAAAAACCGGCTTTCGGAGAAGACAAACATAAAAACAATTAAAAAATTTTACTATGGATATTGAATTTAAAATCAAAGACAATCAACGAGGTAGCTTTTTCATTATGCAAGACGGACGGCAAGTTGCCGAACTCGATTTTGAAGTAAAAAACAACGTATTGAACGCCTATCACACCGGCGTTCGTCCCGAATTGGAAGGACAGGGAATTGCCGGAAAACTTTTCGATGAAATGGTGAAGTACGCGCGCGAGAACGAATACAAAGTTATTCCGAGTTGCTCATACATTTTGGCGAAATTTCGCCGTAACCCCGAAGGTTTCGCCGATATTTGGTATCGTGCCGATAATGAACCAAGCGGGGACGCGTGTGGGGTTAAACCAAAAGGCTTGTAGGAAGTCAAAAAAATCCTTTTCAAGGAAACCTGAACCCTTAAAATCGTTATTAACTATGGAATTAAATATGGAAACTATCAGCGCGGTAGCGTTGGGAATCGGGTTAAGCGCGAGCGCCGGATTCCGCGTTTTTATTCCGCTTTTAGTGGCGGGTCTTGCGTCGCGTTTCGGCGTTTTGCCATTGGGCGAAAGTTTCGCGTGGATGGGCTCCATACCTGCGCTCATTACATTCGGCGTAGCCGCCGTTGCCGAAGTGCTGGCTTATTACATTCCTTTTGTGGATAACCTGCTCGACAGCATCGCAACGCCTCTTTCCGTAGGCGCCGGAACCCTGCTGATGACTTCGGTTTTCCCCGCTGATAATGAATGGATGAAATGGGTTCTGGGATTTGTCGTGGGCGGGGGCGCGGCGGCTACCATACAAAGCGGAAGCGCCATTACGCGGTTGATGTCGAGTCAGTTTACTGCGGGAGTAGGCAACCCTGTAGTTTCAACCGGTGAGGGCGTAGCCGCCACGGGATTTTCTATTATGTCGCTTGTTGCACCTATTCTCGTAGCCGTTCTTTTGGTGGTGTTCATTGTGGTAATTCTTCGGTTGGTTTACCGAAAATTATTGAAAAAGAAGAAAAAAGAAATGGCTGAAGTAGAAATAATCCATCCCGAAAATACTGATTGATCATGGCGAAAAAGCTGAAAGATTATTACGATATGGAGTTTGCCCGCAACTTAGCAGGCAAACTCTTTTCTGTTTATCCTGAGTTTAATAAAAAGAAATTTATTGATCATTACGAAAATAACTTCTCGGATAAAGAATTCCTTCAACGTCAAGACGTGGTTGTGAAAGCGTTCGAAATAAGTTTGAGTGAAAATTACGAGGAAAACATTCGTGTTTTCCATAAAATATTGGACGAAAAACTATCCAAAACCGAAGGAATGTTTAGCGAAGGATGGTGGCTGTGGCCGATTGGTAGATATGTGGAAAAACACGGTACAAAAAACCTCCCTGTTTCGCTTTCTTTTCTGAAAGAATTCACCCAACGTCACACGGGCGAGTTTGCTATTCGTCCGTTATTAACAGCGTTTCCCCAAAAAACAGTTGCGGAGATGCTCGCTTGGAGCACGGATGAGAGCGTGCACGTTCGCCGGTTATCGAGCGAGGGATTGAGAATAAGTTTACCGTGGTCTAAGAAAATTTACGTCTGTATCGATGAATTTGAGAGTTACAAACAAATCCTTACCAACCTGAAAAACGATCCTTATAAATTCGTTCAAAAAAGCGTCGGGAATAATTTGAACGATCTTATGAAAGAATTTCCCGAGAAAGCACAAGAAATCATTTCGGAATGGGAAGCCGATAATCCCGGCAAAGAAACGCTGTGGATCATAAAACATGGGCTGAGAAGCGAGAGGAAGAAGTAAAATAGCTTTTTTCTCTTCTCATTGGAGCTTGCTCCATAGATTAACTAAAGTAAAAATCAAATTCAAATACTTTTTTTATGGAATCTTCTAAACCTTCAAAACCACAAAATTTCAAACTTGAGTGAAGATACTCACAACCAATTGAAGTTACATCAAAATTTTCAATTTGCAATTTTAGGTGGTATGTTGGCTATGCTTGTAGGTGCAGTACTATGGGCATTTATAACTGTTTCCGTCAAATACCAAATCGGATTTATGGCAATAGGCGTTGGCGCATTGATTGGATTAGCTGTACAATTTTTCGGATTGGGAGTTGAAAAAAAATTCGGCATTTTGGCTGCAATTCTGTCGTTTTTCGGTTGCTTATTAGGGAACTTGTTTAGCCAAGCAGCTTTCATGGCGCAAGAACAATCCTTAAGTTATATTGAAACCTTATCATATTTTGAATCCAAAATTAATTTTCAGCATCTTCATCGAAACTTTCAGTTTCATTGACTTGTTTTTCTACGGATTAGCCATATGAGCCGGATACGCACTCGCTTTTCAAAAAATCACTCCCGCTTTGCTGCAAAAAGTCGAAGCAAATGAGAGTCTCGCACCTACTTATCAAAAATTACGAATCCTGTCAATTATTGCCTCTGTTTTGATTCTCTCCGTCGTTTATTTCAAAGTAAGTAGCGGTGTTAACGGACATAAAACCTATCATTACGAGTCAGGCAAAATTATGTCAGAAGGCGAGTTAAAGAAAAGTAAATAGATGGGAAATGGACATATTACGATGAAAACGGGCAAGTTACGCTTATCGGGAACTACACCAAAGGCGTTGCCGATGGAAAATGGGAATGGTACAACACTGAAGGAAATAGAACAAAAACAGGGTACTATAAACATGGACTCGAAAACGGTGAATGGATGACCTATTACTCCAACAGTCAATTTTGTGATTCGGGTGCTTATGTAAACAGAAAGGCAAAACGGCTATTGGATCCATAAATATGAGAACGGAATTATTGAGCAGAGTGGATACATGAAGCGGGACGCTCGTGATAGTATTTGGAGCTTTTATTATGAAAATGGTCAAGTGAGCATGACAGGAATGATGCACGAAGGAAATTTTGTGGGAAAATGGACAAGTTATTTCAAAAATGGTCAAAAATCGGAAGAAACGCTTTATGACTCGACAAAATCAGTTGTAAAAAGTGCTTGGGATATATTGGGAAACCAAATAGTTACGAACGGAACAGGTCTTTACAAATCTTTTTCTAACGACAGCATCGTGCTTATTTCGGGTCAATTGGAAAATGGAGATAAAGTAGGAGTTTGGAAAACATTCCATCCGAATGGCGAATTGTCTATGGAAGGCAAATATGAGAACGATACAAAAATAATAAACGCATGGGATATTTATAAAAGACAAATGATAGAGAACGGCAATGGTTTTTATACATCGTATTATACGGACGGAATAAAAGTTTACGAAAACGGAGAAGTAAAAAACGGCGTAAGGGAAGGATATTGGAAAGCTTATCATGAAGCTACCGATAATTTATTTAAAGAGACCAATTATAGAGGGTGAGTTTATAAACGATTTACAAAACGGCGAATGGAAATGGTTTTTCGAAGATGGAACTTTGTCCTCTAAAGTTTCATACTTCAAAGGCAAAAAAAGAAGGCAAACAAACAATGTGGAATGAATGGGGAGAAAAAACAAAAGAAGAAATATATAAAAATGGAAAGTTTGTAAAAGAAAAAATATTTTTATAAACTCTCAGGTTTATTCTCAAATTATCTATCAGTTTCAGTGCCAAATTTTCAAGAGATAATTAATTACGATTAATTTATTTTTTTATTTTTTTAGCATAATCCGGTGCTTTATTTCTCAACTATTCCATGCCAAAAACGTTTAACAATTACAACTAATTTTATTAAAAATATTATATTATGGGACTTATCGATTTTTTTAAAGGCGCCGGAGAAAAACTCTTTGGCAAAAGCGAAGAAACAAAAGAAGCGGAAAAAGCGCAAGCAGTATTAAACCACATCAGAAAATACAATTTCGATGTACAGAACCTGAATGTTTCTGTTGATGACGAAACAGTTACATTGAAAGGCCAAGTGAATAACTACCTCGACAAAAACAGAATTGTTGTGGCAGCAGGAAATATTGATGGGGTTAGTAAAGTAAACGATTTACTTCAAGTTACTTCACCGACTCCGGTAGCGGAGCCGGCTCCAGAGAAATCTTATTATACGGTAAAATCGGGAGACTCATTGTCCAAAATTTCTAAAGAAGTGTATGGCGACGCCATGCAATACAACAAAATTTTCGACGCAAACCGTCCTATGCTCAGCGACCCAGATAAAATTTATCCGGGACAGGTATTGGTTATTCCGGAATAATTTTTGGGAAACATAAAATTTCAGGAATTACGGAATCGGTCATCGGTTCCGTAATTTTTTATCCGAACCGTTCAATTTTTTCCAATTCGGAACGGTTTTTTATAAAAATATCTTTTCCATCGAGCGAAATAACTCCGTCTCGCTCAAGCTCTTTGAGAATTTTAATTGTACTTTCGGTAGCGATCGATGCAAAATTGGCGATATCCTGACGGGTAAGATTCGGAAAAATATCCAGTCCCAGAAAATCATCGTTGCTCAGGTAGAGCAATGCCGACGCCAGTTTACCGCGCATTTGCTTATACGTAATATTGCTGATCACAGACAGCAATTGCCGTTCGTTCTGAAAATTTCGAGACGTTATGCGCATAGCAAATTTCGAGTTGTTCATCAACAAGTTACGCATACTTTCCTTGTCAATCATGCAAACTTGCGCGTCGGTAACGGCAGCCGCCGAAACGGTGTGCACGATTTCCCCGAAAACAGAAGAAAAAGCCAAAAAATCACCCGCTTTTGCCAATTGTAGGTTCAACTGTTTGTTGCGACCTGTTTGCAGGTATACCCGCACCAATCCATCCATTACGAGCAACACGTGCGAAGAAAACGCGCCTTGCTTGAAAATCGTTTCACCCGCCAGATACACCAATTCGGTTTTGTTTGAACTGATCAATTCCAGTTCATCGAGGCTCAAATCGCGGAAACAAGCCACCATCCTTTCGCAATTATCCATATTATCTGCCGGCATCATACGCATTCTATTTTTGCTTCCAAAGATACAATCTTTTCGCAACACTGACATTTGTCATCCCGAAAACTGAAAAAGATCATTCTCAAAACCGTAGCATATCAATCCTGTTTTCGCATGCGCAAGTAAATTTCGCCGTAACTTTGTCAAAAGAAAAAATAAACCAATTTAAATAAGAAAAGAGATGAAATATTTAAGTACAAACCTTCAGGAAATTGAAACCGCTGCGGAATTGCAGAAAATTATCAACGAAAACGAAAACGTAATGGTTTGCTGCGGACGAATGGGCCCAATGTGTATTCCCGTTTACGACAGCATGGAAGAGCTTCAGGACGAACGCGATAACGTGAAATTTTACACCATGGGATTCGATAATCCCGAATCAGCCGTTATTCGCAGCGCGCCCGAGTGCCGCGGCTTTATGGGATTGCCGTTTACCATGTATTACAAAAACGGCAAAGTAGCCAAAGCAACCACCAGCATTCAGAATATGAAGCAAATAACTTCCATACTCGATGAATATTTTGTTTGAATTGTGATGAAACTCGTTTAATGTCGAAAAATCGGCTCTGAAAAGGGCTGATTTTTATTCAAAACCCTACCTATGGAAAAAATTTACGATATAATGATATTGGGAGCCGGCGCAGCAGGGTTGACGACCGGAATTTATGCATCAAGAGCCAAATTAGACACGGTTATTCTGAACGAAGGCGTGATAGGCGGACAAATGGTGCTCACCAACGAAATTGCCAACTATCCGGGCGTGGAAACCATCAAAGGATACGAATTGGTGAATATTATGAAAAAACAGGCGAAAGATTTCGGCTGCACCATCAAATCGAATCTGCAGATCATCCGTTATCAACTCGATGGCGACACAAAAGAAGTTGAGTTGGAAGACGGACGCGTTTTTCGGGCAAAATCCGTGATTCTTGCTCCCGGCGGAAAACCCAGAAGCCTTAACATTCCCGGCGAAACAGAATTTGAAGGACGCGGAATTTCGTATTGCGCTACATGCGACGCCGATTTTTTTCAGGACAAAAAATTGGTGGTCGTTGGCGGTGGAAACTCTGCGTTGGAAGAAGCAGTTACGCTAACCAATTTTGCTTCGCAGGTTACCATTGTTCATCAATTCGACCACTTTCAGGCATTTGCTCACGCCGTGGAAGAAGCGCGGAAAAATCCTAAGATCAGTTTCGTTATGGAATCCGAACCGCGCGCTTATATCGGTGATGAAACGCTGCAAAAAGTGCGCATCGAAAACGTGAAAACGCACGAAATATCGGAGATTGAGGCCGACGGTGTTTTTGTTTTCGTGGGCTACAAACCCAACACGGCCAATTTTAAAGGTATCGTTGATATGAACGAGCGCGAAGAGTTCATCGTGGATGCCGCTATGCGGACAAATATTCCGGGCGTTTTCGCTGCAGGCGATTGCATCGCCAAACGATACCGTCAGGTTACCACCGCCGTAAGCGAAGGCACAATAGCTGCCCTCGGCGCCGCGGAATATGTGAGGACGAAGTAAAAGAAACAAATCTCTCTATACGATCTACCGACTTCCTACACACAACTTCGTGAACGAACGCACAGTCATCGTCTCCCAAAATAAAAATGGTGCGGAAAATAATCCCCGCACCATCTGATTCGTATTTCGAACCTAGTTTACAATAACGATTCCGGGTCTAAATTGTCGTGCTCGATATCGAGGAAATATTTGTACGTACCCACTTTTAATTCGGCGCACGCATCGTAATCGCATACGATAAGCCCTTTCGGGTGCATTTGCAACGCGCTTATCGTCCACATTTGCGTGATAGGGCCTTCCACAGCGTGATAAAGCGCGCGCGCTTTATGGTGTCCGTTAACCAAAATCACCACTTCCTTGGCATCCATTACCGTGCCAACGCCAACGGTAAGAGCCGTTTTGGGAACTTTGTTCACGTCGTTGTCGAAAAAGCGCGAGTTGGCGATAACCGTGTCGGTGGTAAGCGTTTTAATACGTGTGCGTGAACTCAGCGATGAGCCCGGTTCGTTAAACGCGATATGCCCGTCGGGGCCAATTCCGCCGAGGAACAGATCGACACCGCCTGCATCGGTAATGGCTTTTTCATACGCGGCACATTCCGCTTCAGGGTCTTCGGCCATTCCGTTGAGAATGTGCACATTTTCTTTCTTAATATCGATGTGGTTGAAGAAATTCGTCCACATAAACGTGTGATAGCTTTGCGGATGTTCTTTATCCAATCCTATGTATTCGTCCATATTAAACGTAACTACGTTTTCAAACGAAACCGCCCCTTTTTCGTACAATTTAATCAACTCTTTATACGTAGCCAAAGGCGATGAACCGGTGGGCAAACCCAACACAAACGGCTTCTCGGCCGTGGGGTTCGCTTTGTTAATTTTTGCAGCAATGCAATTGGCAGCCCATTCTGCCATCTGTTTTGCGTCGGGTTGGATAATAAGTCTCATAATTTTTATAGAAGTTTAGAAGTTAGAAATCTGAAATTAGAATCGTAAATCCGAAATCCGAAAATCGTAAATAAATCAGTGGCAATCAATCTGTTGTGGACGAACATTTTCGCCCGAACTTAACCGCTCTGCCATCGCTTTCCCTAACAAACGGGCCTGCTCTGCCGTTTCGTCGTTAAGCGCTTGCTTTATTTCCACTGCGGGACTCACGATCTCGAATTCCATTTTATCGGAAAATTCTTTCAGGTTTTTTATGGCGGCGCCCGCCCATGTAAACGCCCCGAAATAACCGAAAAACCGGTTCTTTACATATCGGTTCTGCAACGCGGAAACCAAACTTTCCACGGCGGGATACAGTTTGTTGTTGTAGGTGGGCGAGCCGATGATCAATCCATTGTATTTGAAAACATCGCGGATGATTTCCGATTCGTGACTTTTCGAAACGTTGTGCATCACAATATTTTTGATGCCGTTTTCGGCAGCCGATTCGGCGATAACCTCGGCCAATTGCTCGGTGTTTCCGTACATGCTTCCGTAAGCGATCACCAAACCGTTTTCGAGCGCTTCGTATTTGCTGAGTTTGTCATACAGCGAAATCACTTCGGTAATGTTTTCTTTTTGTGTCCACACAGGGCCGTGGGTGGAGCAAACGATATCTATTTCTACTCCATCGAGTTTTTTTAAAGCCGCCTGCACGGGTGAGCCGAATTTACCCACAATATTGGAGTAATAACGCACCATTTCATCGCGATAGCGGCACGTATTTAACTGCGAATCCATTACGCCGCCATCCAACGCTCCAAATGTTCCGAACGCATCGGCGCTGAAAAGCGTTTTGGTTTCGGGAACGTACGTCATCATGGTTTCGGGCCAATGAACCATGGGCGTTAAGTAGAAGGCCAATGTGTGTTGCCCGAGCGACACTTCGTCTTTGTCTTTTATTACCTGCACGTTTTCGGTAATGCCGTAATATCCTTCCAGCATTCCTGCCGTGCGCGTATTACCGATAATTTGTATATTAGGATATTTCGTTATCAGCCATTCGATGGAACCGGAGTGATCGGGTTCCATGTGATTTACGATCAAATAATCGAGCGGTTTGTCGCCCAGCACCGATTTAATTTTACGAAAATATACATCGGAATAACAGATGTCAACGGTGTCTATTAACGCTGTTTTTTCATCGTTAATGATGTACGAATTGTAAGAAACACCTTTTGGCAGCGGCCACAGGTTTTCGAAAAGATGTTTGGTGCGGTCGTTCACACCAACGTAATACAGGTTCTTTGTAATTTCGACGGGGTTGTACATATTTCAGTTGTTCAGTTTTCAGTTCTATTTCTTCTTATTTGCTTTCGCCGTTTTTTTATCTATATCCGATTGTTTGGGCGTGATCGCTTTCTCAGCAGGACGCCTCATAGCTTGCCAAATGAGCCATATTCCCCATAGAATGAAAGGAATACTGAGCCATTGTCCGAGGATTAGTCCGGTGTTTTCACGCATAGCAATTTCGGAATCTACCTGCACGTTTTTAACATATTCCACAAAGAAGCGGAAAAGAAAAATAATTAAAATCCCAACACCCAGAATTAAACCCTCGCGATATTTGGCATTGGTTTTCCAGTACATGTACATGGTTATGCCGAAGACAACCAAATAAGCCAATGCTTCGTAAATTTGCGTGGGATGAGATGGCTCGGTGTAAATGGGTTGTGCGCCCTGCATCCATTGTCCGATGTTGTCGATAAAACGGAATCCCCAAGGTGCATCAGTGGGGCCGCCGTAAATTTCGTGATTCATCAGGTTGCCAAGACGGATCATAGCTGCCGTGAATCCAGTGGGGACCATCACGCGGTCGAATGTCCACAACATGCTTTGTTTGCTCACTTTTCGCGAAAACAGCCATACGGCAATAATTATCCCGATAACGCCTCCGTGACTTGCCAGTCCGCCTTCCCAAACTTTTAGGATTTCGATGGGATTTGCCAAATAATATTCGGGTTCGTAGAACAAACAATGTCCCAATCGGGCACCTGCGATGATCGCTACGATCATGTAAACGAACAACGAATCGAACCATTTTTCGGGGAGGTCTTCGTGCTTGAAAATCTTTTGCACGATGTAAACGGCCACGATGAGCCCGATCACCCACAAAAGGCCGTACCAACGGATTTCACGGCCGAAAATGGTGAAAAGTGTGGGGTCTACGTCCCACGTTACGGATAGTAATAAGTCCATAATAGTTGAATTTGTGGCAAAGATAGTAAAAAGTTATGAGTTATGAGTTTTGAGGGTGGGAGTTTTACCCTCGCAAAATTATCGTAAATTTCGGCTGATATACAGCAATATGTGTCAAAAATATGTTAATTATCAATTTCGTCATAAAAAAGCGTATATTTGTAACTTAATACAGTTTCTAAATAAACTAGGAAAATGCAACTTAGCAGCGAACAAATAAAAAAAATATCTACTTATTTTAAAGCACAACCTGTGTTGCGGGCGTATTTGTTTGGCTCTTACGTGAGAAATGAAGCCACAAAGGATAGCGATATAGATATCCTTGTGGACTTGGACTATTCGCAACCTATTGGCTTAGAGTTTGTTCAAATGAAATTAGATTTGCAGAAGTTGTTATCCAAGCAAGTGGACTTGGTTTCCTCGCGAGGATTATCTAAGTATATTAAACCTTATGTTGAATCTGAAAAAGTAATTATCTATGCCCGCTAAAATTGCAGATCAAATCAGATTCAACACATTTTAGACGCCATTTCCGAAATTGAATCGTATATAAAAAACGCCGATTTCGATAAGTTTTCTTCTGATTCCATGATGTTTAACGCTACGTTAAGACAATTGGAAGTAATTGGCGAAGCCGCAAACAAATTATCGGAAGAATATTTCCTTGCAACATCCGATGTTCCGTGGGCACGAATTATCGGTTTGAGAAATCTCATCATTCATGAATATTTTGGTGTGGACGATATTACTATTTGGAATATCGTTAAAATCAACATCCCCTCGCTAAAAAACGCATTACTTGGAAAGGATATTGAAGAGGAAACCGATTTTAAACCAGCTTCCTAATCCACCCTTCTCTTTCTCCCGGCAGTAAATCCACCACAGGAATTTCGATCATTGTGTATGCACCGGGTTGCTGTTTTACGGAAGCACGGGCAACACATACGAGTACTTGTGCCGTGAGCGCGGGATTGTTGATACGCATATCGAATTTGAGCAGTTGGTTCTGCGTGTTTCCCGAAACGCCTTTGCGCTCCATGGTAACGCCGTGCCCCATATCTTTAAGTGCTTCCACGTCCTGAACTTGAAAAACGTGCGTTTCGTCGTGAGAGAAATAATCGTCGGTTTTAATGGCTTCAGCCACTTTATCGAAATCATAACCGTCCTTTACTTCAATGTACACCATTCGGCGATGTACGCCAGTTCCCATCGGGATGGTCATCGAAAGTGCGGCTTTCACGCCATCGATAGCCTTTACGGCTACCGTATGTCCCATGCTCATGCCCGGGCCGAAATTGGTGTAGGTAATTCCGCGTGGCGCCATGGCTTCCATAAGTGTGCGGATAACCGAATCGCTTCCCGGATCCCATCCGGCGGAAATAATGGAAACGGCATTGTGTTGTTTGGCAACCTCGTCCAAAGAATGGCGCAAATCCACAATTCCTCCGTGAATATCGTAACTATCCACTGTGTTAATCCCCAACGCCAGACATTCTTTGGCGAACTTTTCCACGCTTCGCGTGGGCGTGCAAAGCACGGCAACATCCACACCGGGGAATGTTGCGATGGAATTTGATACTTGGAATTTTTTTAATTCACCGGGGATGTTGTTTGCATCGCGGCGAACAATGCCTGCAATCTCAAAATCGGGAGCGTTTTCGAGCGCTTCTATCACATATTTACCGATATTGCCATAACCAATAACGGCAGCTCTTATTTTTTTCATCTTTTCTTATAAGTTTTGAAATACAAAAATAGTAAAAAACAGGACAACAGATAAACTGAAATGAAAACAAGATGCGTGGCTCTCGCTCTACAAGTCTCGCTCCTTGATTGAGTTTTCTGCCTCTCCGATATCATCTTCCTCTTCCCATTCGACAACCGGTTTTTGCGGGCCGAATTTTCTGAAAATAATTCCTATTATCAATCCGCTTATCGCGCCTGATAGATGTCCTTCCCACGAAACCTGTTCGTCTACAATTTCGGCAAGCGGAAAAATACTCCACGTCATACTTCCGTAAGCGAATGCCACGATCATCGATACAGCTACCAACGGAATATATTTCCTGAAAATCCCGCTGAAAAACAGAAAGAAAGCAATCGCAAAGATCAATCCACTCGCACCGATATGGTATGAATCCCGCCCGATGATCCACGTAAATAATCCGCTCAATAACCACAACCCGACAAACGATTTCAATGCGATTTGGCTGTAAAAGTAAAAAATCATCCACACGAGAATAAGTAACGGCAAAGTATTGGAGAGCAAATGCGAAAAAGAAGAATGGACGAACGGAGAAAATACTACGCCCAACAATCCGGATATTTCCCGGGGATAGATACCTAAACGCGGAAAGTAAAAAGGAAATACATTCGTATAATCAATAAGGAAAACAAGCCAAACAATTATTACAAAAAACAAAGAAGGTATTAAGGCCAACCAAATTCTTTTTTTCTGTGTTATTGCAGGCGCATTATTCTGATTTTCCATTTTTAAACGGCAGAGAATATTATGGCTCAAAATTAACAAAACTTACAAAACGAAAAAAACTTAAACTAATTTTTGTCTATATTCAAGTTAATTATTATCTTTCGAGAGTGTTAAATAAGATGTTACAACTCTAATTCCAAAGAGCCCTATGAGCTATCTGAAATTCGACAAGGACCTGATGATAAATTTAGAGTATTCACTCTATCGTAATGTTTTGAGAACGAACAGAAAAGGAGCTTACCAAAACACATCGATTTCGGGATGCAATACCAGTAAATATCAAGGACTTTTGGTAATGCCCGTTCCTTTTTTGGACGATGACAACCACCTGATGTTGGCATCTTTCGATGAAACCGTTATTCAGCACGGAGCCGAATTTAATTTGGGCATACATAAATACGGCGGCGATCATTACAGCCCGAAAGGGCACAAATATATCCGCGAATTTAATTGCGACAGCGTTCCCAAAACCATTTATCGGGTAGGCGGCGTAATTTTATCGAAAGAGATTATGTTTTCTTCGAAAGAAAACAGACTGATGATCCGTTATACACTTATGGATGCGCACTCTCCTACTATTATCCGATTTAAGCCTTTCCTTGCCTACCGCAACATTTCGCAACTCACCAAAGAAAACGACCAGGTGGACAGATCGTATCGGGAAGTGGAGAACGGGATCTCCACCAGTATGTACTACGGCTATCCGGAGTTATTCATGCAATTTAACAAAACTCCCGAATTTATTTACTTCCCATATTGGAACCGAGGCGTTGAGTATTTGCAAGACATGCAGAATGGAGACACGTATCAGGAAGACCTTTACGTGCCCGGATATTTCCAATTATCGATTGAAAAAGGTGAAGAAATTATTTTTTCTGCCGGCGACATTTTGGTGGAACCTTCGAAACTAAAAGATGAGTTCGATTTTGAAATATACAAACGCACACCCCGCTCCAACTTCTTTAATTGTTTAAAAAATTCGAGCCACCAATTTTATTTCAGCCACAACGAGGCCGAAACATATTTGCTGGCCGGCTATCCGTGGTTTAAAATTAGAGCGAGAGACCAATTCATTTCGTTGCCCGGCTGTACGCTGGCCGTTGACAAACCGCACGATTTTGAAAAAATAATGGATAGCTCCATTCCGCACTTAAAGGACTTCATGGAGGATAATCCACCGAAAAATATCATTAAACAAATAGAAGACCCCGATGTGTTGCTTTGGGTTACATGGGCTTTACAACAATATTGGATATCGGATAACGAAAGTTTTCTTAAAAAATATAGTGATCTTCTTTTTCAAATAATCGAATACATTTTCTCCAACAAGCATTACAACCTGGCAGTGAAAGACGATACGGGATTGGTCGCCACCTTTGGACACGATGTAGCCGTAAGCTGGATGAACGCCACGTTAAACGGGAAACCCGTCATTCCCCGTTCAGGTTACTTGGTCGAGTTCAATGCGTTGTGGTACAATGCCCTGAAGTTTGGGGCCAAAGTGGCCGATACGCTTAAAAATAACGATCTATCGAAAGAGCTGGAGAAAAAAGCCTTGAAAGCACAGCAATCGTTTGGAGAAATATTTATAAACGATTCCGGATACCTCTACGACTATGTGGACGGACATTATTCCGACCCGAGCGTGCGCCCGAATATGCTTTTCGCCGTTTCTTTGGAATACTCTCCTTTGGAGCGCCGGCAAAAAAAATCAGTCATGGATTTTGTTACGAAAGAATTGCTTACATTTAAAGGCATTCGCTCTTTAAGCCCGCAAAGCGGTTTCTTTCATCCGCGATACGTGGGCAATCCGCAGGAAAAAGAATACATTTACTTCAACGGAATGGCTTTTCCGTGGTTGTTCGGCGCGTATATCGAAGGATATTTGCGGGTTTTCCACCGCAGTGGATTATCGCTGGCAGACCGCATCATGATTGAAATGGAAGACGAAATGCAAAACGATTGCATCGGTACCGTATCGGAGTTTTACGACTCCAATCCTCCTTTTTATGCTCACGGCGGTTACTCTTTTGCCATGAGTACGGCAGAATTGCTGAGAGCGATGAAGATAATGAAATCTTTCGATTGAGCAAAAAACATGGATTTGGATTACACTTTAATATTTAATTGGATATGAAAGCGTTGATGTTTGGCTGGGAATTTCCCCCACATATTCTCGGAGGGCTTGGAACGGCAAGTTACGGTTTAACGAAAGGCATGTCGAAACAAAAAGACATGGAGATTATTTTTGTAATTCCGAAACCTTGGGGCGATGAAGACCAAAGTTTCCTGAAAATTGTGGGAGCGAACAATACACCCATAGTTTGGCGCGACGTTGCTTGGGAAACGGCCAAATCGAGGTTGGAAAGATACATGAATCCTGAAGAATATTTTTGGCTTCGCGATAATATCTATGCCGACTTCAACTATATGCGTACCAACGATTTGGGATGCGTAGAATTTTCGGGAAAATATCCGAATAACATCCTCGAAGAAACCAATAACTATTCCATAGTGGCGGGCGTTATTGCCAGAACTTATCAGTTCGATGTGATACATGCCCACGATTGGCTTACCTATCCTGCAGGGCTACACGCGAAAAGCGTAACCGGAAGGCCGTTGGTCATCCATGTGCATGCTACCGAGTTCGACCGCAGCCGCGGAAAACCCAACCCGATCGTGTACGGAATAGAAAAAGACGGCATGGATAATTGCGACCGCATTATTTGCGTAAGCAACCATACCCGCCGGGTGGTGATCGAAAATTATCATCAGCCCGAGTGGAAAGTAGTTACCGTACACAATGCCGTGGAGCCGCTGGAGACTGAAATCGAAGCGATCGAACGTCAATCGGGCGTTCCCGAGAAAGTGATTACCTTTTTAGGGAGGATCACCATGCAAAAAGGGCCCGAGTTTTTTGTGGATGCCGCCACACAAGTCATCAAAAAAACCGACCATATCCGTTTCGTCATGGCAGGCAGCGGCGATATGATGGACCAAATGATCCGGCTGGTAGCCGACCGCGGCATTGCCGACAAATTTCATTTCACCGGATTTCTTCGCGGAAAGCAAGTGTACGAAATGCTGAAATCGAGCGACGTGTATGTGATGCCTTCGGTATCGGAGCCGTTCGGCATATCGCCTCTCGAAGCCATGCAATGCAACGTGCCGAGCATAATCTCGCACCAATCGGGGTGTGCCGAAATCCTGGACAATGTTATCAAAACCGATTACTGGGATGTGGACGCCATGGCCGACGCCATGTACTCTATCTGCACCTATCCGGCTATGGCGCAATTCCTCAAAGAAGAAGGCAAAAAAGAAGTCGATAACATTCTTTGGGAAGACGCCGGCAAAAAAGTGCGCGCCATTTACAACCAACTGGTATATTGAATCATTAAGAAACAAGAAAAAACGTCAAACAATATGAAAACCATTTGCTTTTATTTTCAGATACACCAACCCTTCAGGTTAAAACGGTATCGTTTTTTTAATATCGGCAGAGACCATTATTATTACGATGATTATGCAAACGAAGACCTGCTGCAGCAAATAGCCGGCAGGTCGTACATACCCGCCAACCGGATGATGCTCGACCTGATAAACCTGCACAAAGGAAAGTTTAAAGTAGCCTTTTCCATATCGGGTGTAGCGCTCGATCAAATGGAAATTTATACCCCCGAAGTAATTGACGGGTTCAGGGAATTGAGCCGCACTGGCAATGTTGAATTCCTGGCAGAAACTTACGCGCATTCATTGGCTTGTATGGCCGACCCGCTGGAATTTCAACAACAGATAAAGCAGCATGCCGAGAGAATAAAACTGCTTTTCGGCCAAGAGCCCAAAGTGGTAAGAAATACAGAGCTGGTGTATTCTGATGACATTGCCCAAATGGTTTACAGCATGGGTTACGACAAAATGATAACCGAAGGCGCCAAACACGTATTGGGATGGAAAAGCCCGAATTATGTTTACAAGTCGCTAGAACAACCCAATATGAAGTTGCTGTTGAAGAATACGCAATTCAGCGATGATATTTCTTTCCGTTTCTCTAATTATTCGTGGAACGAATATCCGCTGACCGCCGAAAAGTTTGTATCGTGGATGGCGGCAACCTCGCCTCAGGAAGAGATATTTAATATCTTTATCAATTACGAAACCTTCGGCAACCTGCATCCTTCGCATACCGGCATTTTCGAGTTTATGAAAGCGCTTCCGCGCTATGCTTTGGATAAAGGCATCGGCTTTGCCACGCCCAACGAAATATTTGAAACGCACAAACCGGTAGGCGCTATTACCGTTCCCAATCCCATTTCGTGGGAAGGCGAAGAGCGCGACCTTAGCGCATGGCTCGGCAACACGCTGCAAAAAGGAGCCTTCAACACCTTGTATAAAATGGGCGAACGCGTGCGTTTGGCCAATGACAGGCGTTTGAAACAAGATTGGCTCTATTTGCAAACCACCGACCATTTTCATTACATGTCCACCAAACATTTTTCGAGCGGCTCGGCACAAAGTAATTTCAGCCCTTACCAATCGCCTTACGACGCGTTTAACAATTACATGAACGTATTGAGCGACTTCATCGGGCGCGTAAACGCGCAATTCCCCGCCACGGTGGACAACGAAGAACTGAACTCGCTGCTCACCACCATACATAATCAGGAAAAAGAAATTAAAAAACTGCAGTCGGAACTCAAAAAAGTAATTACAGATAACGAGGAGAAATTGTTGGGAAAAACAACTAAAAATTAAACGGGTGAAGGGAGTTCCAACTTGCTTATTGAGGGCGTTACTTGAAGTAGCGCCCTCAATTGTATACGAATCCTTTCGTGTGGTAATAACAATCCTTCAAAACCCGCGCGGCAAGCGGTCAAACAGATTCAGACAAACTCTTGTTCACCTCCTCTATATATCCCAGCAACTCTTCCCTGCCCTGCCCTTTTTCGGACGAAGTGGTGAAAACGGGCGGCAGTTCTTCCCAGGTTTCTAACAATTTCTCTTTATAAACCTCTATATTCATCTGCACGCGCACGGGGCCTAATTTATCGGCTTTGGTGAATACGATGGCGAAGGGTACGCCGTTCCGGCCCAGCCACTCCATAAATTCGAGGTCTATTTTTTGCGGTTCGTGCCGGCTGTCGACCAACACGAAAAGCGAAGTCATGGCTTCGCGTTCCAATACGTAATTTTCTATTATTTCGCGCAGCCGTTCGCGGTTTTCTTTGCCGCGGCGGGCATAACCGTAGCCGGGCAAATCCACCAAATACCATTCACCGTTGATAAGGAAATGGTTGATGAGCATGGTTTTTCCGGGCGTGGACGAGGTCATGGCCAATCCTTTGCGGTTGGTGAGCATGTTTATAAGCGACGATTTGCCCACGTTGGAACGCCCGATAAAGGCATACTCGGGCTTGCCGTCGTGCGGGCACTTGCGGTAATCGGTGTTGCTGATAACGAATTCGGCGGTTTTTATAATCATCGGGAGTGCGTGTTACGAAATGTGTGGCGTTAGTTTCGTGTTTCGGAGCGAAAGCGCCCACAATCCCAATCCGGTGAGCGCACCATTGATTAAGAGCAGTTCGTAGCCGACGGTGTATCCGTAAACTTGTTTCATCAGTATCTCGAACAAGAAACAGAGAATGGGCGCGGCAACAGCCACATAGGGTACGTATTTGTCAATGGGCTTCACTTTGGTATATAATCCGAAGAAATACAAGCCGAGAAGCGGCCCGTAAGTGTACGACGCCAATTTATAAATAGCCGTGATAATACTGTCGGAACCGATGGCTTCTATCAGCAAAATGATCAGTACGAAAAGCGTGCTGATTACCAAATGCACCCATCGGCGCGTTCTTATATTTCTTCTTTCCACCAACGGATCTTTGTTCTCGTTCTTCATGTTTATAATATCCACGCAAAACGATGTGGTAAGAGCTGTGAGCGCGGAGTCGGCGCTCGAAAAGGCCGCCGCCACAATGCCCACGATAAAGACTCCCAAGATAACCGGCCCGAGGTGCTGACTGGCGATCACAGGCAAAATGTTATCGGAAACCGGCGGCAACGCAATCCCGCTTTGCTGCGCAAAAATAAGGAGCAGAACGCCCAGGCACAAGAAAAGGAAATTTATCGGTGCGAACGCCAATCCGTAAGAGACTACGTTTTTTTGCGCATCTTTGAGGCTGCGTATGGTAAGGTTCTTTTGCATTTGGTCTTGGTCGAGCCCTGTCATCACAATGGTAATGAACATCCCGCTAAAGAATTGTTTGAAGAAGTTTTGGGTACTTGCCCAATCGTCAAAGACAAAAATGCGCGAATGCGGGCTTTCGCTTATTAAACGGACAGTTTCGGCAACATTCAGGTTCAATCTGGAGGTAATAGTCCAGATGATCATCACCAAAGCCGTCAGGAAAAGGAAAGTCTGCGCCCAATCTGTCCAGATTATGGTTTTTATGCCGCTTTTGTGGCTGTAGAGCCAAATAATTAAAATAATGCCGACAACAGTAACCACAAACGGAACTCCCCACGCATCAAAGACCATGCGTTGCAGGATAAAAGCCACTAAATACAATCGGGCGGCAGCCCCTACGATCTTGGAAATGAGAAAAAACCAAGCGCCCGTTTTGTACGATTTCTGCCCGTATCGTTGCTCCAAATATCCGTAAATGGTAGTGAGATTTAGCCGATAATACAACGGCAGCAACACGTAAGCGATGACCAAGTATCCGAAGAAAAACCCGAAAACCATTTGCATGTACGTCATATCCAGGTTCCTCACCATTCCCGGAACGGAAACGAATGTTACGCCCGAAATGGAAGTCCCGATCATGGCGAAAGCCACTACATACCATTTCGACGATTTGTTGGCGCGGAAAAAAGTATCGTTATCGCCGCCCTTTCTGCCGGTTAGGTACGAAATAAACATCAACAGCAAAAAATACAACGCAATAACAATCAGTACAAAACCTTGCATATATCTTTTTTTTTAAAGTTGTATAAAATAATGGGTAAATTCGGGGAAAGAATTGAATTTTAACGAATAAGAATCGGTTTTCCCAAAACCGTAAGCCATGTAAACAAAAGGAATTCCTGCAATTGTGGATTGACGGCTATCCGAATCGGTATCGCCCACGTAAACAGGTTTTTCCAAGCCATTCCTTTGTTTCAAAAGTTGCAGGTTGAAACTCTTGGGCTGCAAATTCTGTCCGTGCTCCATATAATCGGTAAACAAGTGCGAAGTTTTGGTGTGTTTCATAAAATTCACCAAGCCCCCTTCTTCGCAATTACTGAGCATGAACAATTTATATTTTTTCGATAATCGTTCCAACCCATCGTGTACGCCGTCAAATATATGAGGCTTCATGTGCGGCAGCAACAGTTGGTATTGCGCGATCACTTCATCGAAAAGGTTATCGTGCACTTCAGCGGAAACATCGGGTAAAATTGCATTCAACATTTGCTTGGCTTCCTTGCCCATGAGTTTGAGCACCTCGAGGCGTGTAACTTCTACAGGATGTTGTTTAATTTTTAACGCCTTATTCCACGATGTTACATAAGCATCAACGTTATCCCAAAGGGTTCCGTCCATATCGAAGATCAAGCTATCGGGTTGCAACACTATTTTGTCTTTTTTAATTCGAGTGCAAAAGTACGCAACAAAGCCCTAAAGGGCAAATAATACATTGTTAAAATACTTTTCGATATGGTTTTTTATATTATTTTTGTGGAAAACATACCACTATGGAAAAAACAAAAGTTTGTGTAATCATCAACCCCATATCGGGTACGGAATCCAAGAAAAATATCCCTGAAGAAGTGGCCGCCGCATTCGATCAGAAAAAGTTCGACATTGTTTTCCGCATCACCGGATATCCGAACCACGCAACGGAAATTGCGAAAGACGCGATAAAAAACGGTTTTAAACACATCCTTACCGCCGGAGGCGACGGCACGGTAAACGAAGTGGCAAAAGCGTTGGTTGATACCGATGCGGTTTTGGGAATCATTCCTTTCGGGTCGGGGAACGGGCTGGCGCGCGACCTCAATATCCCGATGGATTCTGAAAAAGCCATACAAATTGTACTCAACGGCAACACCCGAACCATCGATTACGGCGATGCCAACGACAATATATTCTTCTGTACCTGCGGTGTAGGCTTCGACGCATTCATCAGCGACAAGTTTGCCGAAGAAAAGAAAAGAGGCCCGTTGGGTTACGTACGCAACGTATTGGAAGGCGTTATCGATTTCAAATCGGAAGAATATGAAATAATCCACGATGAAGGCACTCTGCGCGAACGCGCCTTTTTGGTTACCTGCGCCAATGCCTCACAATACGGAAACGAAGTTTACATTGCTCCGGAAGCCGACATGGAAGACGGCAAGATGAATGTATCTATTCTAAAACCACTCAATGCCAACGAGTTGCCACAAACAACCTTGCAGCTCTTCACCAAAAATATCGATAAAAACAGCAAAATGATCTCGCTGCTAACCGGCAATTTAACCATAAAAAGAGGCCGAAGCGGAATTATGCACGTGGATGGAGAACCGGTGGAAACAGGCAACGAAATCCGGGTAAAAATTCATCCCAAAGGGTTAAAAGTATTCGCTCCAAGCAAATGGGAAAGAAAAGAAAAAGACAATATTTTTACGGCCCTGACGAGGTGGTTTAACGCGTAAGCGCGCGTGAATTACAATAAAAAAACGGATGTGCTCATCACGAGTACATCCGTTAACATTCATAACAAGTTTATTATAGCAGTAAAACTACCACAATCTATTCTGCAATTTCATTAATAAACGTCTCAGCATCTCTATAAGCGGCGGACATTACCTCTTCTACCACGCCTCCGATTTGCGAAGCAAATAATTCGGAATTCATACGCGACACGTATGTATTCCCGTCAGCCTTTTCGTAAACCGAAATGCGGCAGGGCATCATGTTGGAGAATATACGCAGCTCGTCTGCCGACAAAAGCCTATACGCATACTTCGGGTTGCAAAGTTCGATAACTTTCACGGCAGAAACTTCAAAGTTGTTTTTCTTCATCGTTTCTTGTAAATCGTGCGTGTGGGTTACTTTCCATCCACCGTTTACAACAATTTCCGATAATTTCGAAACCGTTTCATCGAAACCGAACTTGCTCTTACTTTCGAAAAACATTTTTTCCATAGGGGTTGTAATTTATGATTTTTTCAATAGAATTTCGTCAATTGCCTTTTTAAAAGTTTCTTTCGGCAGGGCGCCTTGCGCCATTTGCGGGGCTTCTCCCATCGGAACAAAAAGTATAGACGGAATGCTTCTGATGCCGAAATCGGCCGCCAATTGTTGCTCGGCTTCGGTATCGACTTTGTAGATGTAAATTTGTCCGTCGTATTCCTCTGCCAATTCTTCCAGAATGGGAGCTATCATTTTACATGGGCCGCACCAATCTGCATAAAAATCGATAATCGCCGGCTTGTCGCCTAAATACACCCATTCGCTGGGATTTTTCTCGTAATCAGCAACCTTCGTTAAGAATTCTGCTTTTGTTAAATGAATTGTTTTTGCCATATTTTTTGAATTTTGTGAGTTTTTTTCCTGTTTTTCCACCGAAACATTGTTGTCGGGTGTTTTTTTATTCGTGTTGCTGCATGCAGCTACTACAAAAATTGTTGCGAGCGCGATAAATAAAAATTTTGTTTTCATTATTCGATATTTTAATTAATTGTCCGCTTTGGGATGATTGATGTTTTTGGGGTTTTCTTTTCTGAAAAGATCAAATACCAAGAAACCGAGAATGGCTCCGTAAATCATCATCCTGTAAGGATTGGATGTAATTGGGCAAGTACCTGATACGCATCCCACGAAATGATAGTACAGATAACCGCCGATAACTCCAACAACTACTCCGACTATTCTAAGCCAATGTTTTTTTAAGAAATTATTCATATTTGTTAGTGCTACAGTCTATAAGACAATTTAAAAGTTGCGTTACACGCTTGTTTTTAAGGGAGTAAAAGCAATTTTTTCCGCTTTTGCGGCAAGAGAGAATACCTTTTGCGCGCATATCGGTGAGGTGATGCGAAAGCAACGATTGTTCGCAATCGATTTTGTTCATTAATTCCGAAACGGATCTTTCCTCCTCTTTAGAAAGCTCCAAAATCACAGAGAGCCTTATCTCATTAGACAGAGCTTTAAGCATATAAGCCGCGTCTTCGAACCCTGCTCTGTCAATATTTCTTTTTTCTACTGAAACTTCCATTGTATTTTTACTCATTATATAGATATATGAACATACATTCATGTATTTTTGTTCAAAAGTATATCATTTTTTTTATACCACAAAATAATAATTGATTTTTTTACAATTGAAAATAATAAGTGAGCTTGCCTTCTATCACACGATGCGCCGATCGTGAGAATTTTTGTTTATCGGCTTCTCTTTTATTATCAAAAATATCGCCCAATCCAAAATAGTATCTGCCTTCCAAATCGAAGGCTCCTAAAGCTGTATTTAACTCCATGCCCAAACCGCCGGTCAATCCGTAATCGAATCTTCTTTCGGGATTGCCGTATTGTGTTCCCGTCGGATTATTGGCAACAAAATCTTGGTTGGGTTTGGCTTTATTTCCCAAAAGAAAACTCATTTGAGGCCCCAAATTTATGATGAACCGCGCTTTGTTGCCAAAATAAATGTGTGTAAATATCGGAACTTCCAAATAAGTGAGTGTGCGGCTGTACGCAAGCGTACTTTCGGGCGGAAATTCTTCTTTCCAGCCTCGCTGCGCCAAATTCAGTTCCAAGATCATCCCCAAATTTTTTTCGGAAATATATTTTGCCGATACTCCGCCGTGAAACCCGAGGTGCATTTCCTGAAAAATATTCGGAACGAAATCCACCGTAGAAAAAAGCGGCCCTCCTCCTACCCCAAAGTACAAACGCCTTTGAAAATCATTTTTTTGCGCATTCGCGCTCAAGAAAACAATAAACAGCAGCAGAATTGTCGGTAAAAAGCGCTTCATTATCAGCTTTTATCAATTTTGAAAATAAGTCCGTTGGTGTCGTAATGCACTAAATAAAGTCCGGTATTGATAAATCCGCCCCAATTATTCACACGCTCAAAGTTGAAAGCGAATTGCACCGTATTCACATGTATCTGATCCACTTTTTGTTCGAAATTCAAACCGTACCGATGCAACGCGGTCAGAAAATACAAGCCGGTATCGTAACCCAACATGCCGTATCGGGGGTAAGTATTTATTAAGTCGCGTTTATACCATCTTTTAAAATCTTCGGTGAATTGTTTTACGTCGTAACTCGACTCATCCACATAAAAGGAAGAATAAAAGTGTGTGCCGAATTTTTTAAAGTTATTGGAAATACTCGAGTTGTAAGTTTGCCATTCAGGATAACCGAACAATCTGATGGTAAATTCGGGATGGTTTTGCCTTACTTTGTCAAGCGCATCCATAATTTGACGGATGGTGCCGGAATCTCCGGTGGAGGGAACGATCACATTTTCTTTTCCGTTTTGCAACAAAGGCAGTATGGCTGTGGACAGATCGCCGGTTAGGGAAACCTCTTTCGCGGCATTTCCGTTTTTTTGTAAATCACTCTTCAGAATAGAGATGAATTCGGATTTATCGTTTCTGGATGCAGCGTTTACTATCACCGCATTGGCATTTTTAAAAGTACCCATAAACGCACTCGATGCTTTTGAGTACGAATAAGATTGCGGTGTATTTACTTGAAATACGTAGCTATTGTTCAGCACAATATCGTTTTTCGAAGAAAAGGGTACTACATATTTAATGCTGTGTTTTTTGGCGAAATCCGACAGAAGAGTAATTTGATCGTCGGACAAGCCGCCGATGATCAAGTGCAGGTCTTGTATCTCCATCGTCCCCAGCAAGCTGCTGAGCTTACGCGTATCGTTGCGTGTACCGATATCGAAAACGTACAACTCTATATTCGCTCCTTGATTTTTTAAACGGTCAACGGCAATTAAAAAGCCTTCGTAATATTCCTGCAAACGCAAATGCTGATTATCCCCTTTTTCGAGGAACGGCAAGAGAAGCCCGATTTTGATAACGTCCAGATTTTGTGGCCGGTTGCTCTGTCTCAATAAATTGTTGGCGCGCGCCTCATTGGCTGCAGAATTTTCATCTATATTTCGTACCCGAATGGGGATTAAAAGTTCCATGTTGGTTCTTAAACCTGCGGAAAGCATTGGGTTGTTTTTCTGTATTACATCCACCTCAACTCCATATTCTCTGGCGATGCTGTATAAAGTTTCGCCTTTTTGCACAGTGTGAACCACCGTTTGGGTTTGCTCCCGATAAGGAGTAAAATCTTGTTGCGCTTCCGAAACCGGAATACGGATAATGGTGCCGGCACGGAAACTTTCGGCGGACAATCCGGGATTTGCAGCCATCAAATCTTCGGGTTTCAAAGAATAAGTGCGCGACACGGAATAGAGCGTTTCCCTTGCAACGATGGTGTGATAACGGTAGTTTTGCTCATCAGTACTAACAGAACGGGTTTGAGGGATTACGATAGACTGCCCTTCCACCAAATTCTCGGTAATGCCTTCGTTGTAACGTATTAATTCGGTAACCGATGTATTGTACATTTGTGAAATACCGTAAAGCGTTTCGCCTCTCGATACCGTATGCCGAAAAGTATGGTTTTGATTAACCGGCTGCGAAGGAGCCGAACTGTTTACACCCGGGCTTTGGCTTGTAGCAGAACGCGCAGCGGGGCCTTCGGCAGGAATTATCAGCGTTTGTCCGCTTTTAAGGCCGTTTCTCGCATCGGGATTGTGCTGAAGGATAAGCTCTTGTGATACCGAGAATGTGCGGGCTATGGAATACAAGCCTTCACCGGGCCTTACCTGATATTCGTAGAATGTTTGTCCGTTTCGTGAAATTGTTTTATAGGGTGAGTTTTGTGCGAGAAGCAACATGGAACTCAATGCAAAGAATAACGTTAAAATAGTTGCTTTGCCGAAATGTATTTTTTTGCCCATTATGTTTTGTTTAGTTGTTTCGGATTTGTTTGACCACAAAATTACAAATAAATATTCAAACGTTATTTATTTCAATAATTTTACACAGTATAACAATTAAAACGGACTAAGGGTTTTCGGTTTGGTTTAATTTATCTTCATCCCTGTATTTTTTATACGATTCAAAGAATTTATCGGATTTCTTATGCTCTTGGTATTTTCCGATGATTTCCTGTGCTTTTTTGTAGTCTTTTTCCGCGTCTTGCAATTTCAATTCGTTGGCTTTCTCAATAGACCTGTTGGTGAACTTAGCTGCCTTTCGTGCATCGGAATTCACACCGCCACACGACAACAACAATAAAATCAACGAAAAGATAACGATATGGAATATTTTTTTAAGCATCAGCTGCATGTGTTAAAAGGGTAAATCGTGTTTGTTGTTTTCATTTGAAAAATCGCTCGACGAAACGGGCGGTTCCGATGAAGAGGTTTTTTTAGCGTTTTTATTCATTTTAGAACCGAATTCCACATAATTTTGTGCTTCTCCATTTTTCCTGCTCACAGATTTTTCGTCCATATTCTGGAAGCGGGCGTAATCGTTATCAAAATGGAGCCTCGCGTCTCCGGTTGGGCCATTTCTGTGCTTGGCAACAATAATTTCTGCGACACCTATGAGCGAATTCCCTTTTTCGTCTTCCGTAATCCGATAATATTCCGGCCGGTGGATAAAGCAAACGATATCGGCATCCTGCTCAATCGCTCCCGATTCGCGCAGGTCGGCAAGCTGCGGCCGTTTACCTTCCGTTCCCTGACGGGTTTCAACGCCCCTATTCAACTGCGACAAAGCGATAATGGGAATGTTCAACTCCTTAGCCAAACCTTTTAGTGAACGTGAGATCATACTTACTTCCTGTTCGCGGCTACCGAAGCTCATACCGCTGGCGTTCATCAGTTGCAGATAATCAATAATAATGATTTCCACTTTGCGTTCCCTGACCAGCCTCCGCGCCTTTGTCCGTAGTTCGAAAACCGATAAACTCGGCGTATCGTCTATGTAGATGGGAGCGTCGTACAATAATTTTTGTCGGTCGTTTAGCCTTTCCCACTCGTGTTCGTCCAAACGCCCGCTTTTGATGGCTTCGCCCCTGATTTGGCAAACATTCACCAAAAAACGGTTCACCAATTGCACATTCGACATTTCGAGGGAAAAAATACCAACCGGTACTTTCTTATCTACAGCCATATTTTTTGCCATCGACAACACAAAGGCGGTTTTTCCCATAGCTGGACGCGCGGCGATAATGATCAGATCCGACTTCTGCCAACCCGATGTTAAATGGTCTAATTCCTTGAATTTTGTAGGCACTCCACTCATTCCTTCGGGCCGATTGGCGGCAATTTGAATGTTGCGGAGTGCTTCTTTAATGACCGGATTGATCTGAATAACGTCTTTCTTTACGTTTCGCTGCGAAATTTCAAAGAGGCGTCCTTCGGTTTCCTGCATCAAATCGTCCACATCGATGGTTTCGTCGAAGGCTTGCTGCGTAACATCGGATGAAAAAGAGATAAGTTCGCGCGCCAGATATTTTTGGGCGATTATCCTCGCGTGATATTCGATATGCGCCGCCGACGCTACTTTCTCCGACAATTCGGCTATGTAAACGGCACCGCCTGCGGGTGCCAGTTCGCCTTTCCGTTTCAGTTCCTCTACAACGGTTAAAACGTCTACCGGTTTCTGTTGCAACGCCAAATCTTGTATGGCGCCGAATATCATATTGTGAATGGGATTGTAGAAACTTTCGGGTTTTAAAATATCGCTGATGATGGAGTAAGCGTCTTTCTCCAGCATTAAGGCTCCCAATACTGCTTCCTCCAATTCCTGCGCCTGTGGCGGTAACTTACCTATCTCGGGAACTACAACCGATTTTTCTACTATTTTTGTGTTGCTTCGCGTACGTTTTTTTTCCATTTTTTTCACTCAACAAAGTTTCAAAATTACAACCCCTCACCCGAAGAATCTATAAAAGTACGTTTTTTTTATTAACAAGTTTTCAAAGCGCTAACGATCAGGGATAAGGCTCGCGCTGCGGAGCAGGGTGCGCAGCAAAGTAAAATTTTGCCTGCGGCGAACGAAGGAGCCTGGAGAATTGCCTGTGTGTTTTTTCTTCTTTACCAATATGTGGAGAGAGTTTACCCGTGTACATTTTTTCCTTTCGCTACTTAACGGGAAAATTGCCTGTCAACGTGTTTCCCTTTGCCGAGATATCTGCCTGAGGCACACACCGATCATAGATCGGCGCGAGCAGGGGAATCGTTCGGAATTATTTGGTTTAAATATTTCCCTTGTGTATCAGAAAATCTCTTACATTTTTTTGATTTATTAAATCATCTATATAACTTTCTATATCATCAACAGAGAGAACTTGCTCAGATTTTAATTGTAGAGACCTTATTGTACCATCTTTTTGCGGTGTAATGAGTATAATTCTTCCGTGTTTGAGATTAAATAATCTCATATTCACTATTGCATATTCATTCCTGTCTGCGGTAAGGAAAGCCACATAATCCACTTCTCCATTTTTTGTCTTAACAAATCCTTGTCCGATATAATCTGGATTGTTTCTGGAAATCATCTGATTTTTAGAATGAGAATAATTAATCGTGTCTATTTCGATGTCTGTTAACACCATAATAGTAAAGAATATTTCATTTTTTTTACCCTTAGGTATGTATTGTTTTATTAGTTCATTTTTATTTACGGCAAAGAACGTACAATACACATTATTACCAGAATTCTCAATGCGTCTATAAAAACTTCCTATTCCAATCCCTTGAAAAGTATTTTCGCCCAACAAACTGTATTTAGGAACTGGAAATACACCAAATCGGAATGGTTTAGAATTAATACCTTTAGTATCTTCAATATCCCTATACAGCATTTCATAATCCCAAGTTGAGGAATCTTGTCTATTTATTAAATGTTGCCTTTCTTTTTTGTGGTTCCAATTACTTATAGTGTCGTTGCTTATAGTGTCTTGTGCATAAATATTCAGACTTAGTGTAAGAAATAGAAACAGAGTGAAAATGTTTTTTTTTCGTTTTCATTTTTTCGTTTTTTATTAATCTACATATGGTAGTGTTTTTTGCTGACGCCTAACGTTCCGGCGCTTGGCGAGGTTGCGAGCTACGGAACTGATTATTTTCTGTTAAAGATAAAATTTCTCGCGAAACGTAAACGTGAATTTACCATATAATTCGCAATCTTGCCAAACGCCTGTTGTAGGCTGGCTTTTATTCCCAACCAGTAAAAAAGTCTTTACCTTTTTCGGTCAATTTATATTTGTACGGTTTACCTTCTTCTTTTTCTCTTTTAACTAATTCGTGTTTTTCGTCAAGCTTTTTTGCTCTCCAACCTATTAATTGCCCTGAATAATCTACTTCTTGTGCTATTTCCTTCGCGTATAATTCATCATCAGAATGTTGAAGTTCTTGCAATATTTTAACCTCTGGTAAAGGAAGCATTTTAGAAGTGTCAATTTTACCAATTAAATTTATGACATCTTCAGCTAATGTTTCAATAATTACATTACTGTGACAAGAGTTACATTTAAAGTTATTGAATTCTAAAAACTTTAAATCTTGGATGTCAAATTGTTTTTGACAATCAATATTAGTACAAATTATCCTTTTTGCATTTGATAAAAATTCGGTTATTAATTTATTGTAATTAAATGGTCTTTCAATAAAGTATTTTCTATACTTTGCACCTTTTGGTTTTCCCCAAAATATATTTTCTTTTTTGCACAATCCATAGTTTAATGAATAAATTGAGACAGGTGTGCCATCTTTATCGCTTAAATCATTGTATTTACTAATAAAAAAATTTAACTCTAAAGTTTTCAAAAATTCTTCAAATCTTGGGTCAAAGTGAAAATGACTACTAAATGGCTCATTTGTTAAATATATTGAGCCTTTTAAGTCTTTAACAGTAATTCTTCTTTTTATATCTTTTGATTTCTCAATAAATGAATTTAAAAGATTTTTTAATTGTAAAACAGAAACTTTTTCATCTAGTGAAATTAATGAATGAGTGGTAGTTTGAAAAAATGAATAAATTTTTTCATCATAATATTTCTGTGAAGCAGATTCTATATCTGTTTTTGTAATTTTATTATTATAAATTATTCGACTTTGATAGCAATAAGATAAGATATAGCCTAAAATTCGTGGCACATTCATTGATGCATTAAAAAGAATTTCATAATAATCTTCCATACTATTTTTGGAAGTATCGAAAAATAATTCAATATCATCTCCAACAAACTTATTAATTCTTTTTTCTAATATTTTTTTTGTGAAACCTATTGCATTAGATTCCATTTTATCTCTATCAAATTCCGAATATAAATTATAAAAATCTAAATTAATAGTGTCAATTTTACCTGGGTCAATTTTACCATAGTATATTCTATTTGGATAAGCAGCAACTTTGAATTTAATAAATTCTTCGGACCAATTATTTAATGGTGCTAATATTACATCTACAAATGTTACAATAGAGTTGTCATCAATTTCTGAAAAATCATCTAATAAAATATAAAGATGTCTAATTTTAAGTAAGGATAATGTTTCTTTTATTCCAGTAATTATCTCTTTAATTTGAAAAACTTTTAGAAATACAGTTGAAAAATTATCTTCTGCTTCAGATGAGTTTTTCTCATTTTTCTTCCATTCTAAACCTGAATCTGTTTTTGCACCAGCTTTTATTCCGTCTTTTTCGATTCCACCATCAGCTCCAAAACCTTTTAATGAAATATTTCTCTCTTTAGATTTTTCTTCACTTTCCTTTTTTGCAGTGTTAATAGTTTGAAGAATTGGAATTTCTATTTTTTCAAGATATTTATTATCTTCTATATTATTCTTTAATTCTGCTAATTTTTCCTTAACAGCTTCAACTTGAGTTACACCGAATAATTCCAATAATTTGTCAACTTTTGAGTCAAATTTTTTTGTAACCTCATTAATAATGGTTGATAGTACTGTTTGAATAAAAGAACGTTCTATTAAATATTTTTCAACTATATCAGCAGGTAGTAATTTTTCTACTTCACTAATTCTTGAGAGTTTTGTTTGTGATGATTCATAGATAGTTTTAACATCTAAATAACAAGGTAAATATCCTTTTTTATCACGAAGTTCTTGTTCAAGTCTTAAAAATATTGTTGATTTTCCAGTACCCTTACGTCCAATTAAAAAAGTTGTATTTTCTTTTAATGACTTTTTTAAAATATAATCATTTGGAAGTAAGTCAGTATATAACTCCTTTAAAAGATTTCTTCCTTTTTCATCAATTAAATCTGCTCTTCTGTATTTCTTTAAAGATTCTACAGCTTCGAAAAAACCATTTGATTGTTTCTGATTATATTCCATATTTTACGATTTTTTTTAAGCTTGCCTACAACGTGTCATTTACGCAACTCAACATTCGTAAAACCACCTTAATCAATAGGTATATACGAATGTTTATCTCGTTCACAAAGATATTATTAATTTTGTTTTTATGTTCTTTTTAACTCCGCTTTTTAAAGCGGAGAATTTAACCCGGCGCAATCATCGGCTTTAGCCGTGAGTATTCGGGACTAAAGTCCGGATTAACAGAGTGCTCTTCGTCTCCGCCTAAAGGACGGAGTTAATGCTTTCCGTAACTCCTTCGACTCAAAATGCATTCCCCTTTAATTCACCGCCAAATGCTCTCTATACCCTTCCACATAAATAGCCGATAACGGACGGGCGGGACAAATATATTCGCACGCGCCGCAACCAATACACTTGTCTTTATTCACAACCGGAACAAGGCGCAAATTTACCGTATTGGTATCGGCATCGGGGCCGGTAGGTTCAATGTAAGCGGCTCCGCCGTCGCGATACTCGCGGGTGATGGCGTCGGTAGGGCAAATGCGCCAACAGCCGTCGCAATTCACATCGTCTTTCACCACAATACAGTTTTCGCGCACATAAACGGCGTGTCCCATGGCCACTTTGGTTTTATTTTCGGGCAATAGTTTTTGAATGGCATCGGTAGGACACACATCGGTACAGGCAGTGCAGGTGGTGCGGCAATAACCTTTTTCGAACGAGAGCGTAGGCTGCATAATCGCCGTCCATCCGTACTCGTTTACCGATGGGCGAATGATTTTATCGGGACATTGCGCCACGCACAGCAAACACGCTGTACATTTATCGTTCAGATTACCGTGGCTGCCCGATCCGGGAGGCGACACGGGAACCGAGCGTTCTGAACGGTCTTTGCGAATGGCGGGATATTTGATCATGCTGCGTTTGTTCTCCTGCGCCTTCAGTTGCGCGGCAGTTCCGGCAATGAGCAGCGAAGTAGCAAAGAACTGACGGCGCGAATTATCGGCGGGAGCGGCATCGGTTGTAACGGCAACAGGCGCTTTCTTTTCGGGAAGCCTACGCGTATAGAAAATGCTGTTATCGCGGCACGAATCAATGCAGTCGAAGCACGCCACACAGCGCGAGTGATCTACCATGTGGTTCTTGAAATCGATACACGAAGCTTTGCAATCGCGTGTGCATCTTCCGCACTTGGTGCAAGTGGCAGGATCGATCTGAATCTTCAGAAAAGAGAATTTGCTCAGGTAACCGATAATGGTTCCCACGGGGCATATCGTGTTGCAGTACGTGCGTCCGTTTCGCCACGCCAAATATCCGATGATGAACAGGGTAAGAATAGCCAACCCGAACGAAACGCCCGCCTTCATCCACACTTCGGTGGTGGAAAAGGTATAATTGGAATCTCCGAGTGCGTTTACGAATAAATTGTTTACGCCGTTGTAAACCGGGGCGAGCAATTCGGCCACCATGCGTCCGTAGGCGGCGTATGGATCGAGTAGGGCGGGAATAATGGCGATTCCGGCAATGATCCCCACGATGAAAATTCCGAGTATCACCCATCGAAGGACGGTTTTCGCGCTCGAGTACGTGTATTTGCGTTTCTTGCGCGGTTTTATCTTTCGGGCGAAGAACGCTACCACGTCCTGAAAAATTCCCGTGGGACAAATAACGGAGCAATACACCCGCCCGAAAATCAACGTGAGCAAAACGAGCGCGACAAGCACCACTACATTGAGCGCGAGCAACGCGGGAACGAATTGCCACTCGGCCGTGAAGGCGAAATATTTGTGCAACACGCCCGAAATATCGAGGAATAATAACGTTATAAGAATGCCGAAAATAACGGCAAGGGCTACTCTTATTTTTCTTAACATTGGACTATGGTTATTTATTTTATAATTAGATAATGCCTTCGGCGATATGCTTCGCGATAATAGCTTCGCCGATAAACGGGTATCTTTGGTGAATGTTTCAACGAAACTAACTTATCGTGAACGGAGTGAACATTATCATTTTGTTGAAAACGAAAGATATCGCGCGTAGCGTCCTATCTTAAACTTTAATTGTTTTTAATTCCTGAACAAGGTTGTCTATATTGAGTAAATCCGTCGGGATTTTGATGTGCTGCGGACAAGTGGGTTCGCATTCGCCGCAGTTGATGCAATGGTTCGCCCGTTCCAGTTCGGGGATGGTGCGTTCGTAATCCACCACAAAAGCGCGCGCCTTGCGGTTGAATTCCGCATCGCGGGGCCCATCCGTATCCGGTACGTTACTGTTCCACGTGGCTTTGTTGTAATAGAGCAGCACTCCCGGTATATCCACGCCGTAAGGACACGGAACGCAATATTTGCAATCGGTGCAGGGAATGATCTTGTAGGTGGTGATGATATCGGCTGCGTTTTGCAGCATGACTTTCTGATTATCGGTTACGGGGTCGAGCGGCGAATAGGTTTTAATGTTCTCTTTCAAGTGCTCCATCAGTGTCATTCCACTCAACACCACCATAATGTTGGGATACGAACCGGCAAAACGAAATGCCCACTGTGCGGGAGTATCGCCGGGACGTTCTTCTTCCATCATTTCAATCACGTTGCGACTTACACGGGCCAAACGGCTTCCCAGCAACGGCTCCATGATCATCGTCGGAATATTTCTTTCGGCAAGTTGACCGTACATGTATTCCGCGGGGACGCGGCCGTGTTTCCAGTCGAAATAATTCATCTGTATCATCACAAAATCCCAATCCACGGGTTCTGCAAGCACTTTATCGAATAACTCTTTGTTTCCGTGAAACGACCATCCCAAGTTGCGGATGCGGCCTTCTTTCTTTTCGTTGAGCAGATAATCCAGCATGCCCCATTGCTTGTAAATGCGTTCGTACATTTCGTCGCTGCTAAGGCTATGCAGATGGTAGTAATCGAAATAATCTACCTGAAGTTTCTCCATTTGTTTGTGGTAAGTGGCAATGGCATCTTCTCTCGATTTTACGCTGCCGGGCAGTTTGGTGGCAACGTAAAAACTATCGCGCGGATATTTTTTCAGTAATTTTCCTGTAACAATTTCCGATTCTCCCTGATGATACATCCATGCCGTGTCGTAATAATTAATGCCGTGTGCCATGGCATAATCAAGCAACTCTTCGGCCTTTGCTTCATCTATAAAATTTCGCACGCCTTCCGGCGTTTCTCTTTCCACCGTTGGATAGCGCATGGTTCCAAAACCCAGGAGCGAAATTCGGTCGCCGGTTTTCGAAATGGTGGTGTAGGTCATTTTATCGGTGGGAACGTTGTTGATATCGGGAGTTGGCAAACCGTCGTTATTCTTCGATTTATTGGCGCAACTTCCCATGTACAAGCCTACGGGAACAAGCGCCGCTCCCAGTCCCATGTATTTAAGCGCTTTACGTCTTGTAATCTTGTGATGGTTGAATTTCTTGTTTTCGTCCATTTTGATATATATTTTAAGTGCAACAGTCAAAAATACAAATAATTCGATGGAAAGTAATATAATGTATCTTAAAATCGACGAACAAGAGGGCAATTTGATATTTAAAAAAGGAAATCCCACCAAAACATAGCGTGTAATATATGTTTTGATGGGATAATTTTATAATATTAATTCAAACAACTATAGTTCTTTGATCCTTATATTTCTGAATTTTACTTTAGAACCATGTCCCAAAAAACCGATATGCCCGGTTTTATTCAATAATCCGGGATGGTCTTTGCCGTCAACGGTTCCATTTTTGGATGCTTCGCGAATATTACCGTCCAAGATAGTAGCTCCGTTGAGGATTATCTTAATATTATCGCCATCGGCAATCACTTCCTGATAATTCCACTCGCCTGTAGGTTTCAAAAAACCGCGTTTGGCAGGAATCACCCCGTAAACGGAACCATGATATTGATATTCCTCCAAGTTTTCATAGATTGGAGCTTCGTTGTCGAGAATCTGTAATTCCATTCCTTCGTAAGCAGCATCACCTTCCATCGGGGTACGGATGCCTAAGCCATTATTTGCCCCCTGTGTGAGCATAAACTCGAAGCGGAAAATAAAGTTATCGAATTGGTCTTTAGTATAAAGATTTCCACCGTGTGCTTGGTTCGGGTACAACACGATAGCACCGTTTTCTAATACATAATCGGCGGTATTTCCCGTCCATTGATGCATATTTGTGCCGTCGAATAATACCTTGAATCCGTCTTTCTTTTCCTGAGACGACAATTCGAAAGGTTCGGGACGGGAAATTTCTTTTATAAACAAATTACGGTATGCCACTTTGCTTCCGTGAGCTTGCAATTCTATTTGCTCGGCCGGGAAAATGGGTTTTGTCCTATCCCAAAAATTCTCCAGAATCACGTTATCGGTAACCAACTCATCATTAAGCCAAACCGAAACACGGTCGCCGATCATTTTTATATGAAATCGATTCCATTCACCCACTTTTTGGTCGGCAACTTTCATCGGTTTGCTTGGATTCACCTGATTATTGTACAATCCGCCCGAACCCACCTGAGCGCCTACATTTACGCGTGCCGTGTCCCAAATCTGTACTTGCGGCGTTCCGCGCAAATAAATTCCTGCATCGGGTTCGGGGCCGGGATAGAGTTTCCAGTCAACGAGCATTTCAAAATCGCCGTATTGTTTTTCGGTGCAAAGATTATCGTAGCCTTTTCCGTCGAAAACGATCATTTCGTCTTCCACTTTCCAGTCTAATGCTATCTGTTTATCGGCTTTTATTTGTGCTGCCGCCAATTCACGTGCACTCATTGCCGCACGTTTGATGGGATTCTCCACCAATCCCTTCCATCCGTCCAGATTTTTTCCGTTGAACATCGATACAAAACCGCCTTCAGTAGGATTTTCGGCAAGGAATTTCGCGATGGATTCACGTTGATAACCGGCATCGGGATTGTTAAGCGTTTTGCTTACTTTATTTAATAGAGCCGCCGTTTTGGCGCCGGCAAACGAAGGATTACTAAGGGCGATGTTCATTGCAGCTTGAGCAGCGATTTCGCTAAACGCCGGATTATCGAGATACGGCTCAATAAACAACAACGATTGGTAAGAATTCGTGTTGCCCATCTGACTAAGAATAGCGGTTTTTTGCGCATCGGTTTGCGCGAACTGCATGGCTTCTTCCAGATACATACTTTTTACGGCACCAGTTTTGGCTGAGCGGCTTATGGTGCTTATCAGTGCATCGACAATTTTGCTTTTTTCGGCGTTATCCGCGCTTTTGCGGGCAAAATCGAGCAATGGATAGATCGCATCAAACGATTTCCATCCTGCAAGAGCATTGAATGCGGCTTCTTTGTTTCTTTCGGTTTCGGTGCTATATGCGTTTGTGATGGCGCCCATTGCCTGTTGCGAACCGCTATTTGACAGTGCGCTGTAATACAGATATTTATTACTGCTCGCATTCATTCTTGAGGTAACCAATGCCAGTTGTTCATTGGCAGGCAAATACGAAAGCCCTGCATTGATAGCGTTCTGAATGGAAGTAGTGTAAGCGGCATCAGATCGTTCGAGGAGCGAGAATAGATCGGCTAGGTTTTTATCCGTTGCCACATATTGCAACGTTTTGGCTGCTTCTGTCTTAATCACATCGTTGTTTTGAAACATTTGGTTGTAAACTAAATTGTACTGACTTTCCATTTTGCGGTCGGCAATGAGTTGCAGAATGGCCGTTTTTCCGGCGTCGGTTGCGTCGTTAAATACCGATGCAAGCGTGTAAGAAATATCGCCTTTGTGAGTGGAAAGTGCATCTTTGGCGAGAGCTATGGTGTTTTCGTTGTCGCTTTTTAATAACCCTGCCAGAGCGAGCATCGATTCTTCGGTTCCGGCTTTTGCCAACGATGAAATAGCAGCGTGTTGCACCATTTCATTGGGCGATGTACTGTAACGGATGAATAATGGAAGTGAATGGCTTACATTTTGGTTTCCTAACCAATAAAGAAGCGCCATTAGTTTTTCGGGTGATGTTTTATCCGTTAATTCCTTCAGAACGAGTGCTGTCGTTTTTGCATCGTTTTGATACGGATAGGCACTTAAAACAGAAGTCAGATAATCGATATTTCCGTCTTTTAACGCTGCTTTCAAAATATTTGTCTTATTTGTGGAAGGCAATGACAACAACAATTTTGTCGCAGCAATCTTTACGTCTTGCAAGTTAAATTTCGTTGCGTTTTTTAATAACGAGTTGGCTTCTTTTTCTACCGTTTTTGGTTCGGATGAAGCCAAGCGGGTGAGCAAATTCAGATACGCCGGCGTTGCATTTTCTTTTTGATACGAGTAACCTGATTTTTCGGCGGCGTCTTTCAATGCTTTCAGCGATCTTGCCGATCCTGTTGTGCCGAGTGCGTTGTAGAGTACTTTTCGCATTGCGGGAGAAGGATTTTTGGCTAATACGTCAAGCAAAGCAGATTCAGCTTGCGCATAACCTGTCTGCGCCAAAGCGTTAATCATGTTCATCCTTGTTTGTTCCGATGCGGAATTTTGCAACGCCGACAATAAAGCAGAATTGGCATTTCCCGTTCCGATGGAAACCAATGCCTGCGAAGCAGGGCCTGAAAGGCGGCTATCGGAAAGGAGGTTGGATAAGGCAGCCACGTTGTCGTCGGCGCCGATTTTTTCCAATTGACGGATAATCGTTGCTTTGATCTCATCATCGAGCGATTGCCTCAATGCTTTTTGATAAGCACCAGCTGCGACAGCTCTTTTTGCGGCATCGTTCGCCACAAAATTTGTCCATCCGCTGATGGCGTAATCAACGGTTTCGTTGCTTTTGTTTCCGGGGGGATTCAAGCTGCCGATTAAATCCAATAATCCGGCTTCGCCGGTTGAAACCAAATCCGTCATTACTTGATTGTAGCGGTCGGGCGTTTCGGCAGGAAGTTGTGCCAACGCGTCGGCAATAATGGTTGATTGTATTCTGTTCTGCGGCATTTGAGCCAATAAAGCACTCGCCGAAAACAAACAAATTATGAGTGTATAAAGTATTTTTTTCATTTTATAATTCATGTTTCAACGTTTGGTGTATTAAATTGTCCAAGGTGTCCGCATGGGTTGATCCACGAGTCTGTTGGCTTGTTCGTCGTCAATAAATAATTGTTTAACCGGATCAAAATTCAGCGTACGGTTTAACCGGAGCGCTACCAATCCCATGTTAACGATAGTTGCTGAACGATGCCCGTTGATCTCATTCAACGCGAATTTCTGACGATTACGTATGCTATTTATAAAATTGGTATTCTGCGCCGGAGGTTCCGGAAAATCGGCCAATTTCTTTTGCCAGTTCGGAATATCACATACGAAGTTTTTATACACATTTCCGTTAGGCCCTGCAATGTAAGGTGTGTCGGGCTTTCCGTAATCGCCACCCCAGAGAATAATCTGACACCCATCGTCATACGTGTACGTTATACTGCGCCATGTACCAACGGCGTCGGGATGTTGTTGCGGGGCGTCTACTTCCACTTTTACGGGACTCGTGTTATCTTTTCCCAACATATATTGCACCGGATCTATATAGTGTTGCCCCATATCGCCCAATCCGCCGCCATCATAATCCCAATATCCCCGGAAAGTGCTGTGCACACGATGCGCATTGTAAGGTTTGTAAGGCGCCGGGCCGAGCCACATGTTATAATCGAGTTCTGCAGGAATAGGTTGCGGCTCCAAATGTGTTTTTCCAACCCAAAAGAATTTCCAATCGAAACCGGTGTGTTTGCTGATAGTAACTTTCAACGGCCAGCCAAGCATACCACTGTCGATAAGTTTCTTGAGCGGTTTCACGGGCGTTCCCAAACCGTAGAATTGATCTTTGAAACGGAACCATGTATTTAACCGAAAAATATTCCCATGCTGCTGAATGGCCTCCACCACACGTTTGCTTTCGCCAATGGTGCGTGTCATCGGTTTTTCGCAGAAAATGTCTTTTCCGGCTTTAGCCGCTTCAACCGACATGATGCCATGCCAATGCGGCGGTGTGGCAATATGTACGATATCTACATGCTTATCTAAAATCAAATCACGAAAATCGTGATACAGGTTGATTTTGTCTTTTACCATAGCCGCAGCCTGGTTGAGATGGTTCTTATCCACATCGCACATGGCAACAACACGCGTATTGTCATAACGTATATGGCCGCGTCCCATATTTCCTACGCCGATAATGCCTTTAGTTAATTCATCGCTTGGCGCGATAAAACCTTTTCCCAACACATTTCGGGGTACAACTGTAAGAAGCGTTAAGCCCCCCACGGATTTAAGAAATTGTCTTCTGGTAGTCATTTTTGATTTGGAATTATGATAATTAGATTTCGTAAAGATAAAAAAAATAGAGCAAAAAGCCACTCTTTTTGCGATGAATGAATTTCGATAATAGCAAAAATAAATAACGAAATAAAGATTTTGAAAATTTATTCCGAACTTACTGCTTCTTTTACTTTCACGCCCACTTTTTCGATGCCGCGAATAGGCTCGTCGCGCATGCCTTGACGGATTTGAATGGAGTATGTGGAATCGGGATACAAGGGAAGAGCGGTTTTATAGGGAATCGATAATTGATAAAGCCCACCGGAACCGCTGCCGTGCCATTTGCCGTAAATATCAGCAAGTTCTATTTGGAGGGTATCGGATGTAAAATTTGTATCTTGCAGATTTTGGGTGATAAACAGCCACAGATTCTGGTAGGGGAATTGATTGTTGTTGGTGAGCTCAATAGAAATATCGTAACGTTTGCCCGTAGTCACGGCTATGGAATCCATGGTAAAATTCGACACGCTGTCTTTGCTCCACTTCGCTTGCGGAATATGCTTGAAGCGATAATAAACCTCTCCTTTGTTACAACCCGAAAAGAGAATAGCGAAACAAACAAAAAGCGCGAATGAAAACTTAACTTTCATTATTTGAATTAGATTTTGGGCCCTGTCCCCGATTGCCGGTACGTCTTTTCTTGGAACGCCTTCTTTTGTTCTTCGATTTATCGGTCTCTTTATTATCGAACCGGGTAATGCTGTTATCTTCCAATAAATCGTTATTGAAAGAAGGTTCGGACTTGGTATTTTGATCGGATTCTAAGTTAAGTTTCGCGGGTTTTTTCCCTTTTTTATTCATATCGATGATATGGAAAGCCCTTTCTCTCGAAATATTTTCCAGGTTAGAAGCAGAATTCTTATCCGTTGAATAGGTGATAATTCCGGAGAGGATGTCGGTTTTGAAATGATAATAATCGCTGTCTTTGGTTTGCAGCACCACCTCGCGAGAGGGCAATTTCCGGCTGGCTTCTACGTAAGCATCTACTTCGTAGTTCATGCAACACTTCAGTTTACCGCACTGGCCGGCCAGTTTTTGCGGATTGAACGAAATATCTTGATAACGAGCCGCCGAAGTAGATACCGATACAAAACTCGACATCCAGCTGCTGCAGCAAAGTTCGCGTCCGCAAGGGCCTACGCCCCCGATGCGCCCCGCTTCCTGGCGCGCGCCGATCTGTTTCATTTCGATCTTCACCCGGAACTCCGAAGCAAACAATTTTATCAACTGCCGGAAATCTACCCTCCCCTCGGCAATGTAGTAAAAAATAGCTTTGTTGCCATCGCCCTGATATTCAACATCTCCAATTTTCATATCCAGTCCAAGGTCTAACGCAATTTCACGCGAGCGTATCATCGTGGGCGCTTCCTTCGACTTAGCCAGTTCGTACTTTTCCATATCGGACGGCCGAGCCACCCGATAAACACGCCTGATGCCGCCGTTGGTATCTTCGCGATAATTGTTCTTCTTCATTTGCGACAAAACAAGCTTGCCGGTAAGCGTAACCATGCCTATATCGTGGCCGGGCATTGCCTCAACGGCAACCGTATCGCCCAATTTCAACTCCAGATTATTGCTGTTCAAATAATAACCCTTGCGGGTATTCTTAAACTGAACCTCCACCATGTTGGTGGTTCGTTGCAACTCGGGAAAATCGTACAGCCAATCGTAAGTATGCAGTTTGGTGGAATGTTTGGGGCAGCCTTTGCAGTAACCGGTGTTCTTCACCGTGCCCTCCCGCACAGGAGTTATATCCGCCAATTTATCGTAAATCAATTCTTTATCCATTCTTATATCGAAGCGGAATGATCCGCCTAATTTTTGATTATTTATCAGAGTACCTTCGTCACTCGCAAGGTACAAATTATTTTTTTAACAACATGGTGGATTTTAAGCATAAATCCAGAAAAATGATCTTCGCGTTGCCGTTTTGCTCTATTTGCCTGTAGGCAAGCGAGAATTCGTCGTTGAACCGGTTGATGTTGGTTTCGTTGATGTAGGGCGCGAAACGCATACCGAAAAGCGACTCGTCCTGATTGAGATAAACCATTTCGGGTGCGTTGAGGTTGCTAATGAAATATTCCCTGAAAAGTCTGAGGCTGTAAAGCAGAAAACTTTTTTGCATCTCGCGCCCTATAGAGGCAATTTGGGCAGCAATGGCTTTGATGGGTTTTATTTTCCTCGATACCGAGGCGCGCATCATTTCCTGAAACAACGAAAAAAGGTAATTGTTATCGTCGGCAGAGCGGAGAATTTGCAACGCCCGGGAGAAACTTCCGTTGGCGATGTGCGTTACCGATTGTGCCATTTGCTTTTCGAGCCCATGGATGTTTTGCAGCGCCGATACCATTTCATCGGCCTCGATGGCGCGGATGTGCAACGGCTGACAACGCGACTGAATGGTGGTGAGCACGTTCTCCAAGTCTTCCGATACCAACAGAAAAACCGTATTCTGCGGCGGTTCTTCTATCATTTTCAACAGTTTGTTGGCACATGCCTCGTGCATTTTTTCGGGTAGCCAAACGATCATTATCTTATAAGGCGCTTCGTACACCTTGAGGTTGAGCTTGCGAATGATCTCGTCGCTCTCTTTGGAGTAGATGATACCTTGCGCGTTTTCGGCCTGAATAAAGTTGAGCCAATCGTTGAGATTGAAGTAAGCGTTTCCGTGCAGGAATTCGCGCCATTCGGTCAGGTACTCGTCGCTGGTTTTCGATTTCACTACCGGAAACACAAAATGCAGGTCGGGATGTTGCAGTTTATCGAATTTCCGGCACGAGGGGCATACCCCGCACGATTCCTCCGCTTGCCGGTTCTCGCAGTTCAGGTATCGGGCGTAGGCAATGGCCAGCGGCAATTTCCCCACCCCTTCGGGGCCGTAAAAAAGGCGCGCATGCGGCACAAAACCTTTTTGAACGGATTCTGTCAGATGCCTTTTTACGTCGTGAAGCCCTATGATATCCTGAAAATACATGCCGAAAATGAGTTCTCAATTATGCTGCAAAAATAATGAAAAAGAGTGAATTTAGAAAAGAACGCATTTTATTGATGAAAATTTGTCAATAAACAAGAAAAAATACCGCATGTTAACCGTATCTTAAAATTTTAATTATTCCTTCGTTCACTTTCGCCAGCCTGACGGATGCAGTCTATACAAAAAAGAAAATCCTTCTTCACCCATGAGTAAAGAAAGATAATAAAATATGTTGATTTACTTTTGGAGGAGGACTTTTTTAATACCGCCTGTCGCGCATGGTCGCGGAACTTCTCGCGGGAGCGGAAGAAGAGGACGAAGAAGAAGTATTGTTCCTTCTGATAGAACTTCTTCTGGGCCTTAATATCCTTCGGCTTTGGTTTTCCTCTTGTTGAACGGTTGTTGTATCGGTATTTTCACGCCATAAATTATCTTCGAAATGCTTTAGCTGTTGCTCTATTTTTTCTTGCTCGGCTTTCATTTCTTCGGGTGTGGAGGCGTATTGCGCCACGGCGAGGTTGCGCAGGTTAGTTGTTTTATAGATCTCGCCATCGTAATTGTTCTTGCGGAAAAAGTCGTCGATAGTCCCGGTCATTGTATTGTTGAGGCTCGATGTCATAATGGGCATACGCAAAGCATACGGGCGTATTTCTTCGTAAGGGATCCAAAACAGCGGATAACGAACCGTACTTGCTTCGTAATCGCCCTGACGGTGAATGATGGGACAAACGGCTAACGGTTCCACACCGTAATTGGAGGTTCCGGTTTCAAAGAAATAAGCCTCTTTTAAATAATATCCCTGCACTTCGTTGCTCGGGATATCCACATCTTCCACCACGATGTTGCCGTTGGCAGTGGTATAGTAAATGCCGAACCTGTCTAACAATTCTTGGAAATCGATCTTAAACTCGTCCGTAAATATCTCGCGTCCGTCTAAATATTCGTAAGCGTTTATATGGCCTTCGGCAAGGAGTTTAAATATCATGGTGAAGAGGTTCATGCGGCCTTCTTCTGGCATTACCGGGTAGTAAAGCGGCGCGTTCCCTTCTTTCGACAGGTCGAGATAGCGATAAATTTCGCGCATCCATTTCGCGTCGGAAACGTCGGTGGTTTGTGTTCTGTTCATTTGAGCGGCGCGCGTAGTCAACCCGATGGAGCTCTCTGAACTTTTTCTCTCGCCTGTTTGCATCAATCGCTCCCTTGCCGTTTGGGCAAAAGAATCGGATACAAAAACAGTGAATAATATAATTAGTAAACCGGTTATTTTTGTTTTCATTTTATATGGTTTTGCACTCAATCAAAAATCGTAAATCAAAAATCGTAAATCAATTAACTCTCACTTCAATAACGGCAATTTCGCGTTCGCTTCCATCGGGGCCTACGGCTCTTACACCCGAGATGTAAAAATATTTTCCACGTTGCAAGCGGCGTATTTGCTCTTTTTGCCTTTCGGAGAACTGGTTGCCGTTGGAAACTTCGGGAATGGCGTTACCCATAGAATCGAAGAATACGGTGCGGAAACTCGTTACCCTGAAAGGGATGTTCAATATACCATCGTCAATGGCGGCTTTTATGCCTCCCGCGTTTACAAGCACGGCTTTGGCCAGCGCCCCGCCTTTAAACATGCTCGGATTGCCGTTGGCATCGGTATATTCGATATAAGGAGTCGGATCGGGCAATGCGCGCACGCGGAAATTCTTTGTCGCCAGTTGGCGGGTTTGTCCTCCGGCTGTCCTGGCCGAAATGGAGATGGTAGCATCTTGTCCTACGGCCGAAGGGCGCACGCTCCATAAATTCCCTTTTCGGGTGAGCGCTCCGTTGCTCATAGTTGCCGATACGTCTTGCGGCGTAATGCCGGGAACCGAAATACTTATTTCGTTGTCTATTCCGGCATACAACACATTCATTAAAGTGGGCGCGATGGTTGCCATAGGTTCAATGACGGTGTAGCTGTCCGAAAAATTACGTCTCATTATTGATCCGTCTCCCGTAACCATTTCTATATATCCTTCCACCGGAAAAGTGCCCACACTTCCTGTGCCTGCTGTAAATACACCGTTACTTGACGCGTCCAGCGTTCTTCCGTTCACGAATATGCGGGGCGATTGGGTGGAATCTTCGGCCGAAAGCACAATGCGGGCATTGTACGCTCCTCCTTGTATGATGACCTTAGACTCGGGAATTACGTAAGCGTTTATTCTGTTCACCCTAAAATCTCCTACATCCACGCTGTTCAGCAGAGTTGTAAGCGCTTCGCCTTCGGATGAACGGACATCGTTTTGCATTTTGGAAAGAATTGTTACTGCCGCGGAAATGGGCATATTCTCGAAAAGATATTCTTCCCAGTTTTTATTTAAAGAAGCCCTTTCGGGAGTTTCCGTACTGAGGTTTTTTTCGATAATTTCCCTGCGTTTGGGGTCGGTAATGTATTGAGTTACCGTTTCTCTGTACCGGTTGATACTTTCTTTCAATTTTGGGCCTTCTCCGTTAACGGGCGCCAGCATCGTAATACTCGCCGCGTCTAAGTTGTCTTTGTTTTTGATGTTGTGCACATCTCCATCCTTGCCGTCGGCGCGCTTCACCATGCTTATCTTGAGGTTTTCGATGTAATTCACCAAAGAGTCGCTCATGGCCTTAACATTCAATCCCATGTTGTACCACTCGCCGGCTTTTTCAGGATTTTGCCGGTTGTACGATTCTAATTCGTCCATCACCAGCAGATTCCTCTCTTGCATGGTGGCAGAAGATTCGTTGAGGCTGTCTTCCACAATATCGAATCCGTTGAGCACTTCGACCGATACGTTGAGCGCCAACATAGAGATAAACACCAAATACATGAGGTTTATCATCTTCTGACGAGGAGAATTCGGACTATTAACTGCCATTTGTTACGGATTTGGTGTTTGTGAATTGTAAGGATTGTTTACCGGCATGTTTACGGTCATTGCCTGCAACAAACGGGTATAAACCTGATTCAATTCTTTTATCTGTTGAGTCATTCGTTCGGTTTCGCGTTTGAAAACCGCGCTGTCGGGAACACTACCGTCGTACATGTTCTTGATTCTGCCCAAACCGTTATTTATATGATCTAACGTATCGATTTGGCCGCTGATACTCTTCAATTGAATTTCGTAAATGGTGTTCAAACCGGCGATATTCCGGTTGAGGTTTTCCATTTGTTGGACGTATCCGAGCGAGTTCTGGCTGATATTTTGCGAATTATTGATGATGTGTTCGTAAGACGCTTGCAACGATTCGGAAATTTTGGTTAGGGTGGCCGTGGCATCAGCAAATTTTTGCACATTATCTGTTACCGAAGATAATTGGCCTACGTGATCGTCGGGAGCAATATTCAAAGGAACGCTGACGCTCCGGGGAGTTTCCGTCATTACAAATTGCTCCTGCGATGCGTAATAAGCTTCTCTTGGGGTTTGTGGCTTAACTGTTGTTGCTACAATATCTTCTTGCGAAAGATCGGGAGCATCTTCTGGATTTCCGGTTTGGAGCACAGGAAATACCCTATCCCATTGATAATCTCTGATGGGAGTATCAAACGCGGAGATTATGAAAACCATTACCTCAGTAAGCATCCCGATGAAGAGCATCTCGTTGCCAAAAGGCAAGTGGAGTATCTTGAACATGGCGCCCAATATTACGATTGCAGCGCCAAAGCTGTATGCGAAGTTTATAAAGCGTTTTCCACGCGGTGTTTGAAGGAAAGCTTCAATTTTATTTTTATATTTTTGAACCATCGTTATTTGTTTTTATTGTTTTATCTTCTTGAGCCTGAAAAACCTACCTGCGACCTTACACAGCGGAAACCGATATACGACCTTCCTACGTTTTGGTGTTCCGAATCGCGCATATCCGAACGGATAAAAGTAGAAACGTCTTTCCACGAACCGCCTTTAATAACTTTTCTTTTCAACGAATAGGGGTCTTCTATGGCTGCATTATAGCTGTATTCGGGGTTCATGTCGTTCATTACCTGATTTCCCGACTCGGTATAACTGGTAGAAGTCCATTCCGCAACGTTGCCGGCCATATCGTAAAGCCCGAAAGCATTCGGCATAAAACTTCCCACTTTTGTAGGGATGAGGTTGTTATCGGCAGCGTAGGCGCCTTCGCCGGGTTTAAAGTTTGCCATGAAACAATCGTCGTCGTTTTTTACGCCGTCTTCATCCCACGGGAACTTATTCTCCGATTTTCCTTCACGTGCAGCCATTTCCCATTCGGCTTCCGTGGGGAGACGGTATTTTTCGATTTCTCTATTATCTCTCATTCCTTTTTTAAGGAATAAAGTTCTCCATTCGCAGAATGCGACGGCTTGTTCCCAAGAAACTCCTACAACTGGATAATCGTTATAGCCGTCGTGGGCAAAATACCGACGCATGTAAGGCTCGTTGTATGAGTTGGTGAAATCGTTTACCCAACAAGTAGTGTCAGGATAAATATTAACAATTCTCGTGTGCAAAAAATCGTAATATCCGCTTAAGGGGCGATTGATGGTCATATTTACCGGACGTCCGTTTTCATCAATGTAAGCCGTATCCTTAGAAATCATAATTACCTCGTTTGGGTCAACGGTAATGTCTGTGTTCAAGTTTCTTTCATCCGGATTAAAGCGGTTCATTCGTTTTGCCGCTTCGGTTGCATCGTACCATTCATATTTAAAATTCAACTGCCGTGCATCAAGCATTCGTTCTTTGGTGATAGGATGGGTAAAATACAAACTGTTTATGGCGGCTTCTTCCTCTTCGGTATTTCTTGTCCAAGGAATGGGAATACTCCAATTTAAATAAGGCTCAATCGGATCGCCGTATTCGTCTTCCGTAATCCGATAAAAGTCATCGCCACCGTATGCCGGGTCGGCAAGACGTTCACGAATAATGGAATCGCGCACCCAATGAACAAATTGTTTGTATTTGGAATTGGTAATTTCGGTATCGTCCATCCAAAAATTGTCTACGGAAACACCTCTGTTCGGAATCGATAAACCCCAAAGAGAATCCAGTTCGGTAGGCCCCATTCGGTAGGCTCCGCGTGAAACCAAAACCATTCCGTACGGCGTTGGTTCCGACCAGCTTTTGCCTGAGCCCACGCCTACCAATTCGCCTCCGGTACTGCTGCTACTTCTTGGGTTGCCGCAAGAGGCGATGATGGTTGTAAATAATATCAAATAAAAAATTTTCTTCATTTATATTGAAATTTTCTTATAGTAATCTAATGCTTTTATGTGGCTGCGTTTCTTTGCCGAATAGATCGAAAGGGAAACGATACCTGAACGATATTTCGTGGTTGCCTTTGCTCGATTTTCCTATTCCCGATGTATATAAGTCGTACGCGTAGCCCACTTCAACTCCTTGAATGGTTGCCCCTGCGAAGAAAGAGTAACCGTCGTTATATCGCCATGCGGCGCCTACGGAATATTTACCATCGTACATAAAACGCATGGCCCCTTGTCCATAGGTGTTGACCAAGTCGGATTGCATCCAAACCATTGGTTGTATTTGAAATAACGTGCCCGGTATTCTAATATTGCATCCTGCCATAAAATTATAAGTTCTCGGAACGGAAGACAAGGTAGAATCGTTCCTGACATCGATGCTTGCTATTGAATCGTTTACAGCGTAAAATTGTGGTTGGGTAAGATGCGCAGCTCCGACTCCGGCATAAAAGTTATTGGAAATCCAAGATATTCCCGCGTTTAAGTCGAGAGCCTTTTTTTCGGTAGCGGTCGGATTTACTTTTATTCCTTCCTGTTGGTTCGAAGCAGTAGAATCGGGGAGAAGCCTATAACTTGACGCATCGTAATTGAGTTCGCTCAAACCGGCTTGTATTCCTATATTTAAATAACCTTTCCCTAATTTATATTTAAAAGTATATTGCGCAGCAATAAGCGAATTGCGCATTTGCTCCACGCTTTCGGAGTAAGTTAATAACCCGACCCCGTGCCGGCCTCCCAAAAATTCAAACGGAGCATCCGCCGCTATCATATATCGTTTTGGGGCGTTTTTTATGCCGCTCCATTGAATTTTATAAATTCCCGATACTTGAATTTTATCGGTTTCTCCTGCAAAGGAAGGGTTGTAATAGGTTTTTGCCATCCAGAACTGACTGAAAGGTAAATCCCACTGAGCTTTTAATTGCGTAGCAAACAGCAGCGGGAAAAGAAATAAGATGGTTATTTTCAATTTTTTCATCCGTAGTTTAGTAAACTGAAAATCGGTGGAAAAATTGTGTGGAAATAAAAAAACTCACGATTTTATGTAGTGAGTTTTTATAATTTATCGGAAATCGCACGAGTTGTTGTTTTCCTGTATATTATCTATATTTAATCGGTAATTTTTTCCTTTGAACTCGTACTTGCGAGATGTTTTGCGATAAAAATACTGACCGCATGGATGGTATGTGGAGAAGGAGGAGGTTGCTGTTGTTTTTTTAATTGACTGCTACTTAATTTATTAAAGTTGATATTCGTTTTTATAATTTCTTGTTTTGGCTATCTATAAGCTGTAATTATGTGGCTTCAATAATTTTAATATCCTTGCTTGAATGACTTATGAAAATTTTGTTTTTATTCATCTTTGATATTTTTTTCTATTAATGGTGCATAGTCGATCACAACTTCTCCGCCTTCACCCTCGCCACACTCAACGCCTTCAACATCCATTTCGGCAATGCTTTTTCCGGATTGCGGTTTTTTAGGTTGATTGCCAAGCCGAGTTTTTTGGCGATGGGAACTTTGTGCGTTTCCACAAACTCGATGAGCGTGCCGTCCGGGTCTTCGATGTAGGCAAATTGTCCTGCTGCATCGCCCATGTCAAAGGAGCTGCCTTCTTTGAAACTTTGCGTGGTGTCCACCGTGAAGGGATGCCCTTTTTCGGCGCAATATTTTCCCAGAGCTTCCATATTTCGGATGTCGAAACAAACCTGAATAAATCCCGGATCGCCCCAAAAACGTCTTTCGTACAGTTTACGTGGCGTGCGTTCCAAGGCTTGCACCAGTTCGACATAAGATGGTCCGAACAGCTCGCTAAAAGCGCCTTTTCTTGCTTGCGAGTGTGTGAGCAACCGACGGCGGAATTTTTGATTTCCCGAAAGCAAACCTTTGAAATCATCAAACACGCCCGTTTCATCGGCAATGATCGTATCGTAACCGAGAATATCCTTATAAACGACCATCGCTTTTTCAATATCCGTAACGCCGATGGTTACGCCCACAGCGCCACCCGTAAGTCGTTTCTCATCTTTGAAAATATAGTCATCGTGTACGATTTGGAACAGATTTCCGTACGGGTCTTTTATGTAGAAAGTCTGCTTGCCGTCCAAGTTTTTGGTGAGTTCGGTAACAACATTCACTTTCGGATTGTTGGAAAATTCTTCGAAAGATTTGGCAACGTCCCGACTTTTTATTTTAGCAACTAATACGCCCAAATCGCCCATATTCAGTTCAAAATCGAGTTTTTGCGGTTTTCGCTCGGCGTATTGCCACACCTCGAAACCGCCTCCGCCCTGCATATTCACAGCGATGCAAGCGTGTCGCCGCTGTGGAACGCCGCCCGTGTAAGGCAGCATCAGCTCCGCCACTTTGTTGTCTTCCAAAATGCGGATATCCATGTTAAACACGTCGATATAATACTTCCAGGCTTCGTATAGATTTTCTACGCCAATGCCTACTTGTTGAATGCCGGAGATGATATACATAGTTTTGAGTTTCGAGTTCTGAGTTTTTCCAACATCAATTTTGCTCGAAAGTTATGATTTAGTTTGATGATTTCTTTTCATTTCCGAGATGTTTAGTCTTTCACGCCAAATTTCCCCGGATTGTTATACATATATTCAGTAGTTTGGTTATCTCTTCGTTTAGCGAAACAGCTTCTGTATATTTTTCTTCTGATAAGTAATTATGATGTTTGGCGAAGTCGATCCAAACCAACGTCTCACTGTTTTCTCCCATACAATCCGTTATCTTCAGATGAAAATGTTTTGGATAATCCCTTTTTCGATACGCTTCCGCCAAATTTCCGCAAACCGACCTTGCGGCTCTTCTAATTTGGTCTGTCAATGAGTATTTTTCTTCTTTTGGAAAAGATAATGACAATTCAAAGACTTTGTACCCTTGTTCAAATGCTTTTTTATAAACGATTAAATCTCTAAAATCATTAAATTTCTTATCCATAGATTTTATGTTTTTTATTCAATGTCAACACTCGAAACTCGAAACTAAATACTCAGAACTAACTCTACGTTGCTTTTATCTTTCTTACTAACTTCCTCGCCAATCCCGGCAAAAACCGTTTAATATACACCATCAGCAACTCTTTTCCGCCCACCAATACTTCCGGTTTTTGTTTTTTGATAGCTTTTACGATTTTTTCGGCTGCTTTTTCGGATGAAATGCCGCCCGCTTGTCCGTCGTCCATTTGGGCGTGTTTGGTGCCGTCGGCTTCAAGGGCGTTGTAGGAGATATTGGTTTTCACACGTCCGGGGCAGATCATTACCACACGGATATTTTGGTCGTAATACTCCGCATGCACGCTTTCAAAAAATCCGTAAAGAGCAAATTTGGATGCCGAATACGCGGAGCGTAACGGAAACCCGAATTTGCCCGAAATGCTTGTTGTTACAGCAATGGTTCCACCGCCGTTTTCAATCATTTTGGGAAGAATGTGCTTGGTGATCTTTACCTGAGCAAAATAGTTGACATCGAAAATTTTTTCGTCAACTTCATAACGTGTATCAAGAGCTTTGCCACGCTGACTGATACCGGCATTCAGAAAGAGTATGTCGATCTTCCCAAAACATTTCAGCGCTTGTTCGCACAAAGAATCGATATTTTCTAAATTGGATAGATCGTAGGGTAAAATTTTACATGAAGCGCCTTGGGCAAGGCATTTTTTTTGTACTTCAACAAGTTTTTCTTCCCGGCTGGCCGTAAGAATCAAGTTTGGTTTTTCTTTGGCAAGCAAAAGAGCCGTAGCTTCTCCAATTCCCGATGAAGCGCCGGTAATCCATATGGTTTTATTCTCTATTGCCTGCATTGCTTCAGCTTAAAACATCATTCCAAAGTTGCTCCCGATAATCATCAATGGAATGCGGTTCGCAATCGTTTACGTTGTTAACCTCGCGTGTGGTATAGATCATTTGCTCCAGGAAATAAGGCGCGCGATTAGGGCCTTCGCCGATATTCACCATCACGGTTTCGCCGTTTTTGATAAGGTTTTCTTTCAAAGCTTTGAAAAATCCGGCCAAGCATACGGCAGAAGCCGGCCCGGGAACCACTTTCTGTTCGTAAGAAACAAGTTTACCGATGGGAAGCAGTTTTTCTTCTTTCACCCGAATAAAAGTGCCTTTAGATGCTTCAACCAATTTGGCAATAATGGGATAAGTTGCCGGATTTCCGGTCGCGAGCGTCGGAACCATGGTGGTAGGATTGTCGATGATGGGATAATTTTTTTCGTAACCCTCAGGAAAACCTTCCGATTTTGCCTTTTCCCACGCTTGAACCATCGGATCGCAGCCATCGGTTTGAACCAACACGAAACGCGGATTTTTCAGTTCGGGAAAAATGCCTTTCAGCTCTCGAATGCCTTTGTCGATAGCAATGGGGCCTGTGCCTCCGCTAACAGCCTGGATATAAACATCGGGGAGTTTTTTTATTTGACGAAGCCATTCAAAAACCATGGTTTTTTTGGCTTCCACGCGAATGGGATCTACATTTCCCGTTGACATGGGAATGTTGTGAAGTTTAGCGTACGCTGCCGCAATTTCCTTTGCTTTGGCGTAATCGCCCATTACTTTAAAGACCTGTTGCCCTAACGAACTGATGGTAGCTTCGGAGGTTTTTATGGCGTCTTCGGGCATAAAGACCGAGCAGTTTACGCCTGCCATCGACAAATATTTCGCGTAGGCGGTAGCTGAGTTTCCTGTAGATGCTATACAGTATTGTTGAATACCGATTTCGTTGAAAATACTCGCAGCCAAAGATGCCGCAATGTCTTTAAAAGTGCCGGTACCTCCGTTCAAGTCGTTGCGATAAACCAAAACTTCTATATCCAACCCGAAATCTCTTTTGGCAAATTCTTCCAAAAACGCCCAACGTTCCACCGGAATAGCTCCTTCGTTTCGGGAAACGATGTGCCTGCGGCGTAACAAAGGAAGAAAAGGGAAGTAGTGCCAAAAACTGTCCGGCGAACTTTTCATCAAGCGTAGCAATCTTTTGTATCTTCGGTTATACCATACTTCCGAACGCTTGCTTTTGCAATTGGGGCATTGTTGCCCTTGCTCAAACCATGTCCAGAAATCGGGTGTAACGTGTTCGCACTCCGTACATTTTAAGCGATATTTGTGCTGTATTTTTATTCTTAACATGGTTGTTTGTGTTTTTTATTCTACCGACATCGATTGCATTTCGGTGCCCTGATATTTACCGGCCTCCAGATTTACTTTTATCTTTTTGAATACTTCGATGGTTTCTTCCACTTCTTTTAATGTATGCGAGGCAGTGGGAATGAGACGAAGCATAAGTACATCTTTAGGAACTACCGGATACGCTACGATTGAACAAAAAATGTTGTGATTTTCACGTAAATCCACAACAATATTCGTTCCTTCGGGAACAGAACCGCTAAAATAAACCGGCGTTACCGGCGATTCCGTATTGCCGATATTAAAGCCTTCGGCTACGAGGCCGTTTTGCAATGTTTCAGCAATCTTCCACAAATTTTCTTTGTGCTGGGGTTCATTTTGCAGAAGTTCCAATCGTTTAAGGGCGCCTATTACCATGGGCATGGGCAACGACTTGGCGAAAATCTGCGAACGCATGTTGTATTTCAACGAATTTATGATCGGCTTTTGGGAGGCGACAAATGCACCGATTCCCGCCATGGCTTTGGCAAACGTGCCAAAATAAATATCCACATCGTTCATAAGCCCGAAATGTTCGCTGGCTCCGGCTCCTGTTTTACCCATTGTTCCAAAACCGTGCGCATCGTCTATCATTAAACGGAAATTGTACTTATCTTTTAATGCTACTAGTCCCGGTAGATTTCCTAAATCGCCCGACATACCAAAAACGCCTTCGGTTATCACCAATATTCCTCCGTTATTTTCTTCGGCGTTTTTGGTGGCGAATTTCAGCATTTTATCGGCGCGCTCCATATCGTTGTGGGGAAAAACGAAACTTTTTCCGCCTTTGGCTTTATGCAGGAAAATTCCGTCCATAATACAGGCGTGCGATTCTGAGTCGTAAACAATTACATCGTTGCGGGTGCAAAGCGAATCGATAATGGAAATCATTCCCTGATAACCGTAATTGAGTAAATACGCAGCTTCTTTCTTCTCGAATCGGGCAAGTTTTTCTTCTAATTCTTTGTGATATTTTGTTTGTCCCGACATCATCCTGGCTCCCATCGGGTAGGCTAAACCCCAACGAGCAGCCGCTTCCGCATCGGTTTTCCTTACTTCGGGGTGATTGGCAAGCCCCAGGTAATTATTTAAACTCCATGTTATAACTTCACGTCCGTGAAACTGCATGCGTGGGCCAATTTCTCCTTCTAGTTCGGGAAACATAAAATAGCCTTCCGCTTTTTTTCTGTATTGTTCCAGCGGGCCTTCAACTCCTTTGAGTCGGTCAAAAATATCTACCATTGAAAAAAATTATTATGAAATTGTTTAGTATTTGTACAAATGAAAATTTTATACCCTAAAATTCTTACTTTTTGATTTTCATGGCAAAAATAATCTTTCTTTCTCAATTGGAGAAATATCTGAAGGATTAGTTTTTATTAATTATGATGAAGCTTGCGGATGTGAAAAATTCAGTGGCCGGAAATACCCTTGTGTTTGATTTCTTCGAATTCTACATCTTCGGCATGTGCACTCTCAAATTTTTTTTTCTGATAATCGAGAATCCGGTCTTCTTGGCTCTCGGGCTCTTTTTGTTCCTCTTTGTTGTAAGGGTTGTTGCCGGCTTGTTTGAAGTTGCCTAAGAAAAGCCGTTTCACTATTCCCAACAAAAAATAGATGGCCAAAAAAAGTAGAAGTATTTTAAACAAAAATCCCATTTTTCAATTCATTTAATTCTAAATGTAAAGATAATAGGAATTATAGTTTTACTTAATGCTTTTTGAAATTTTAACGATTTGGTTTTATTTGCCGGATTTTCTCTTTACTTCATTCTCTGTAGGCGTTTAAAATTATTTCATCGCCTTTTGATATAAACAGAACTTTACGTTGTGTTGTTTGTTGAAGAGATACTATTTTTGAAAAGTTAGTATGCAGATAAAAACAATATTTTTCGATATGGATGGTGTGGTTATCGATTCCGAGAAACTGCATCTGCGCGCCTTGGGTTTAACATTAGAGCAAAACAGAATAGCTTACCCCGAAGAGATAATGAACGATTTCGTTGGCCGTTCCGATACATCTTTTTTTGTGTACGCAAAAGAGAAGCTGGACGATCGGGTGGATATCGAAAAATACATCCGTCAAAAAGACTCCCTTTATCTCGGGCTTCTGCCCGAATTGCAATTTGTGAACGGTTTTACCGATTTTATCAGGCACATAAAGGCAATGGGGCTACAAACCGCACTTGTAACATCATCATCGCATTTTTCGGTAGGAAAGGCCGATGAAAGGCTGCATTTCACCCGATTTTTCGATGTGATCGTTGCCGAAGAAGATACCGTAAAACACAAACCGCATCCCGACCCCTATCTGCTGGCATTTGAAAAAACGAAAGCAGACAAAAACTCCACGATCATCATCGAAGATTCCATTAATGGTATAAAAGCCGGAAAAGCTGCACAATGCATAGTTTGTGGGTTAGCCACATCATTCGGCCCCGATGTTTTAACCGGTGCCGGAGCCGATTACGCGTTCGTCAATTATGAGGAAATTAAGAATAAATTTTTGAAGTAAATATTAGGCCGGATCCTACAACGTTAGAATTAGTTAAATAAATTTCATTTGGGATAAAAACAGAACTTTAACTTCTGTTTTTTTGTTATCAAAGCACCTCTCGATTGGAGGAAATATTAATTACAATAAAAAACATATACTTATGAGCAAGAAAAAAGTAGCTGTATTGGTTGGCAGCCTAAGAAAAGAATCCTATAACAGAAAAGTAGCGAATCAGCTTATTGAATTAGCCCCCGATTCACTGGAGTTGGAATTGATTGAAATAGGGCATTTGGCGCATTACAACGAAGATTTGGAAAACGATCTCCCGAAAGATTATAACGAATTTCGCCAAAAAATAAAATCTGCCGATGCTTATTTATTCGTAACTCCCGAGTACAACCGCACGGTGCCAAGTGCTTTGAAAAACGCTCTCGATGTAGCATCAAGGCCTTACGGCCAAAATGTTTGGGCCGGAAAGCCCGCGGCGGTGGTGAGCGTTTCGATGAGCGCCATCGGCGGATTTGGAGCCAATCACGTGCTTCGCCAATCCATGGTATTTCTGAATGTTTTTCTGATGCAACAGCCCGAAGCCTATATCGGAAGTGCGCATACACTTTTCGATGACAACGGTGAATTGGTGAAAGACGACACGAAAAAATTCTTGACAGATTTCATAAATGCCTTTGCAGAATGGGCAGACAAATTTTAAACGTTTTTGTAGAATAATATTAAAAACACGAACCATGAGTACAAAATTCAATCCGTTCATTTTCTTTAATGGAAATTGTGAACAAGCTTTTAATAGTTACAAACAAATATTCGGAGGAGACTTTACGAAATTCATTCGTTATAACGATACGCAACACAAAGAAGGAGTTCCGGCTGTGCCGCAGGAAATGGGTAACCAACTCAGGCATATTTCGCTTCCGCTGAATAACGATACCGTTTTAATGGGATGTGACAACGCCGATGAGTGGAACGCCGAAATGATTATGGGCAGCAACGTGCGGATAAGTATTACTACTGATTCGCGTGACGAGGCCGACCGTTTATACAATGCACTTGCCGAAGGAGGTACCGAAAAAGCGCTCATGAGCGACACTTTTTGGGGTTCGTATTATGGATCGCTCATCGATAAATTCGGTGTGCATTGGATGATAGAATATCCCGGAAACACCGACGAAAAGCCTACCCATGAGGACAACGCCAACATTCATATCCCTTAATTATTTTAATTCATTAAAAGTAATAATTTCGGCGAAACGTATTGATTAATTTATATACTGAAAATCAGCTGTTTGTAGGAACTTCCGGTTGGTTTTGAAATAAAAATTGAAGGATTTCTTGAACTGATTCAATTTTTTGAAAAAATATTTTCAAAAAAAATCATTTTTAACAACTGATTTTCAGTTTTTAAGCTACCTTTGTTGCGTAATAAATTCAATGCTTTTTCAATTGAAATGAAACCGAAACAAACACTTGTTTTTATAATTATCTTTGTGAGTTCATTTTCATGCAACTCCCCATCCGAAAGTAAAGCCGGTAAAGATATTCAGATTGCCGATGCAAATGCTTCCATAATTACTGACGAGCGCGGCAAAACCGAAACTTACGAAAATTTCAATTCGTTTTTGGATGAATTCAGTAACAACAGAAGATTTCAACTGAAAAGAATTGTTTTCCCGATAAAGGTAGTGGTACCGAATGTTGAAGAAGGCCCCGGTTTAACTCCCATGGAAGAAACAGTTGAAAAGCACAATTGGGAATTGCTTGATCTTTCTTATGACAGCACTTATGCTACGCGTGAATACGATAAATACGTACAAACCATAAATTTCAGAAAAGATACCGCACATGTTGCCTTGCGTGGAATTGATAACGGCATTTACGCCGATTATTATTTCAAGGCAATTAACGGGAAATGGTATTTGGTAACGCTTTCCGAATAGAAATCATTTTTTGAGCATATCGTCGCCGAAACTCAAGGGCAAAAGGTCTTTTATACTCTCGAAAACATAAACGCCCTCATCGCTGTACAGAAATATTTTCATGGGCGATCTCCATTTATTTTCAATCTCGAGCAATACTTGCCGGCAGGCGCCGCAAGGCGTAATAACATCGGTTGTAAATTTGCCTTTATTGTAAGCCGCAACGGCCAGGGCTGTTATTTTTTGATCGGGGTAATTGGCGTTGGCAAAAAAAACGGTGGTTCTTTCTGCGCAAAGCCCCGAAGGATAAGCGGCATTTTCTTGGTTGTTGCCCGAAAGGATTTCTCCGTTCTCAAGCAAAACCGCTGCTCCTACGTGAAAGTGCGAATAAGGCGCGTAAGCATTCTTCGTGGCTTGTTTTGCTTCTTCTATGAGTTTTTTTTCGGTTTCGGTACATTCATCTAAAAGATAAACTTTTATCTTTGTGGTTAAATTGATTTCTTTCATAAGGCTTGATAGATTTCGAGAAACATATTCTACAAATGATTTTTCACTGCAAATATAAATATATTTTGGTATTATCGATCTTTTTCGCGGGCATATTTGCTCCCGATGCCGCTATTGGGCAAACCAGGTCGAAAATATACGAAAATTACATCGATGCCTACTCCGATATTGCCGTCAGGCACATGCAACAATACAAAATACCAGCATCCATTAAATTGGCGCAGGGGCTTTTGGAGTCGGGTGCCGGCATGAGCGATCTGGCCAGACGCTCAAACAACCATTTCGGCATTAAATGCCATCGGGGATGGCAAGGAGAAAAGGTTTATGCCGCCGATGACCTGCCCAACGATTGCTTCAGAAAATATAAAAAAGTAGAGGAATCTTACGACGACCACTCCCGCTTTCTTGTCGCCGGCGGCCGTTATCGCAATTTATTCGATTTAAATGTAACCGATTATAAAGGATGGGCGCGCGGATTACAAAAATCGGGATACGCCACCGATAAGGCTTATGCAAATAAGCTGATCAAGTTGATAGAAGACTACGAACTATACAGATTCGATAACAAAAACTACCGCAAGGGAGTTTCTAAAAAACAACGCGAAGAAGCCAAGAAAGAAGAGGTTGCCCGCGCGGTGTGGAAGCATCAGCCGTATAAAACACACGGTTTGGTTTATGTTGTTACCGTTGACGGCGACACGTATGCGGCAATAGCCAATGAATTCGGTTTTAAAGAAAGCGACTTGTTAAAATTCAACGAAGTATCGGAAGGTTTCCCGTTGAGCGAAGGCGATCTTGTTTATTTTCAGAAGAAAAAACCGCGTGCCGATAAGCCGTATTACGAACATGTGGTTCAAATTGGAGAATCCATGTACAGCATTTCCCAGAAATACGGCATTCAGATGCGCAATTTATACAGGTTAAACAAAAAAAGCTACGAGTACATTCCCGAAGAAGGGGATATACTGAAATTAAGATAATTACGAAACGAACAGCAATATAAAATTAACAAACAGATGAAATACAACACACAAAAGAAAAAGCTTCTTATGCCGGAGTATGGCAGAAATATTCAAAACATGGTTGATCAATGCATGTCTATTGAAGACAGGGACGAACGAAAAAAATGTGCCTATTCCGTAGTCGATATTATGGGCAATATGTTCCCGCATTTGCGCGATGTAAACGATTTCAAACACATCCTTTGGGATCATTTGGCTATTATGTCGGATTTTAAACTCGATATCGATTATCCTTACGAAGTGATCACGGCAGAAGAATTGTTACATTCGCCCGATAAATTGAATTACAGCCGTCCGACCATGAAGTACAAACACTACGGAAAGCTATTGGAGAAAATGATAACCATAGCGGCAAACATGGAAGAGGGCGAAAAAAGAGACGCTTTAATTTCGTTGCTTACCACGCAAATGAAAAAAGCTTACACGCAATGGAACAAAGAAGTGGACGACACGAAATTACTTCATGATTTATATGAACTCTCCGGCGGAAAAATTAAATTAGACGAAGCTACTTATTCCATTGCGGATATTAAATCCAACAATTCGCAAAAAAAACACATCAAAAATATTCGGTTGCAGCGCAACATCAAATCGCGATGATCAAAGCAGAGGAAGTACTGAAAATCGGCCGTTTGCAGAAATCTCACGGCATAAAAGGCGAGATTACGCTTATTTTCGATAAACCGGCATACGCCGACATCGATACCGATTTTTATTTCCTGGAAATAGACGGCATTTTCGTCCCCTTTTTCCTCGAGGAGATTACCTTTATGACAGACACCTCTGCTCGCGCAAAATTCGAAGACGTGGACGATGAAAGCCGGGCATCGAGTTATGCCAATTTACATGTTTTTTTATTTCGCGATCAAATATCGGAAAAGAATAAAGATGAAACTTTCGATTGGGATTTCTTTATCGGTTATACTGTTTCCGATCAAAACGATCGAACTTTGGGAGTTATCGAAAATGTGGATTCATCTACTTTAAACGTACTTTTTCTGTTAAAAGACGGCGAAAAAGAACATCTTATTCCGGCAACGGAAGATTTTATTACCGAAATCGAAGAAAACGAAAAGCGCATCCACATGCATTTGCCCGAAGGGTTAATTGAAATTGATTAAGATAGAAATTATGGCTTTTCTGCAACTCACCGATGTTTCTATTGGTTATCAAACATCAAAACAACCTAAAATTATCCAGCAAAACCTGAATCTTTCATCCCACGAAGGAGAGTTTATCGCGCTTATCGGTAAAAACGGCTGTGGAAAATCTACTTTGCTGCGTTCCATTGCATGCTTGCAACCCATTTTCGGCGGAAAAATTCTTTTTCAAGGAAAGAATCTTTTGGAAATGAAGCCCAAAAAGCGGGCAAGGATCATTTCGGTGGTGCTGACGGAAAGAGAATCGACAGCCGCTTTTACCGTGAATGAGTTGATCTCCATCGGGCGCGACCCTTACACCGGATGGCTGGGCAGTTTAACCGCCCACGACACAAAGATCATTGCCGAAGCCATTGAAATGACTAACCTACAAGGTTTCGAGAACCGAAATATTCACGAACTTTCAGACGGCGAGCGCCAGCGCGTTTTTATCGCGCGCGCTTTGGCGCAAGATACGCCCATCATTTTATTGGATGAACCCACTTCTCACCTCGATTTGCCCAACCGCATCAGTATTTTGTTGCTGTTGCAGAAATTGGCGCGCGAAACGGGAAAAACCATTTTTATTTCTACACACGAACTGGAAACAGCTATTCAAGTGGCCGATAAAATTTGGATGATGGAAAAAAACAACGGCGTGCAGGTAGGCACGCCTGAAGATTTGGTTTTGCAAGGCGTTTTCGATACGGTTTTCGCTCATAATTCGTACGAATTCGATAAAGAATACGGCAGTTTCGTGGTGAAAAAAACGTTGGATAAGTCCGTTTCTACCATCGTTGACAACCCGTCGGGATTCATGGCACGATGGACTACCCGCGCCCTTTCAAGGAAAGGTTATCATATTATCCCCGATGCCGAGATCGAGATTTTCATGAACGAAAAAGAACGTTTTTGGGAAATAAAAAAACGAGATGGCAGTGAAAAAGTTTTTAGTATTGACGACTTGATAAGTAAACTGTCGTGATGCGATCGCGGCAATCGGAAACCAAAAATCTCATATAGCAAGTTATTAAACTCATTGTTTCCGTTGTTTCACTTCCGTAATTTTTCTATCTTTGCACACTTCTTTGCAAAATGCAATTAATGAACATCCAAAAAAGAAAAATAGCTATTCTGGGTTCCACGGGTTCTATCGGTACGCAAGCGTTGGAAGTGATCTCTCAGCATTCCGATAAATTCGAAGCGTATGCGTTGGTTGCCAATAACCAAGTGGATAAACTCATTGAACAGGCGCGACAATTTACTCCGGAAGTTGTGGTGATTGCAAACGAAGAAAAATACGATTACCTGAAACAATCGCTTGCCGATTTGCCCATAAAAGTTTGGGCGGGAGCGGAAGCTATTGAGCAAGCGGTTCACGATTCGGAAATAGATATTGTGCTGACGGCCATGGTTGGTTTCTCGGGATTAAAACCCACCATTGAAGCCATAAAGGCAGGAAAAACCATCGCTTTGGCCAACAAAGAAACACTGGTTGTTGCCGGAGAATTAATTACGAAACTGGCGTTTGAAAACCGAACGCCGATATTACCGGTAGACTCCGAACATTCGGCCATTTTTCAGTGCCTGAACGGTGAAGGAAACAACGAAATAGATAAAATATTACTCACGGCCTCGGGAGGCCCGTTCCGTAATTTCTCAGCGGAAGAATTGCGGAAAGTAACTAAAGCGCAAGCGCTCAATCATCCCAATTGGAACATGGGCGCCAAAGTAACCATCGATTCCTCCACGCTCATGAACAAAGGCTTGGAAATGATCGAAGCCAAATGGCTTTTCGATGTGCAGCCCTCGCAAGTGCAAGTAGTTGTGCATCCGCAATCCATCATCCATTCCATGGTGCAGTTCAAAGACCGTTCGGTTATGGCGCAATTGAGCGTTCCCGATATGCGTATGCCCATTCAATATGCTTTTTCCTATCCGCAAAGATTGGCTTCGAACGTGAATCCGATAGATTTTTTCGACTTGGCTTGCCTCACCTTCGAGAAACCCGATACCGATAAGTTTCGTAATCTTTCCTTGGCTTACCGCGCCATCGAAAAAGGCGGAAACATGCCTTGCATTATGAATGCCGCCAACGAAATGGCCGTAGCGTTATTTTTGGAAGAAAAAATAGGTTTTCAGGAAATGAGCCATCTCATCGAACAAACCATGCAAAAAACTGTTTTTATCGGAAGCCCTTCTTTGGAAGACTATATACACACCGATGCCGAAGCGCGCGCAATCGCGCTTAAGGTATCGAAACAATCAATAAACTAAACATAAATGGAGACTTTTTTAATTAAAGCGCTACAATTGATATTGAGTTTGTCTATCCTCGTTATTGTACACGAGTTCGGGCATTTTATCTTCGCCCGTATTTTCAACATTCGGGTTGAGAAATTTTATCTTTTCTTCGATCCCTGGTTTGCACTCTTCAGGCATAAGCCAAAGAATAGCGAAACCGAATACGGCATAGGTTGGCTTCCCCTGGGCGGATATGTTAAAATTTCGGGGATGATCGATGAGTCTATGGACAAAGAACAGATGAAACAACCGCCACGACCGTGGGAGTTTCGTTCCAAACCTTCGTGGCAACGATTACTGGTTATGGTAGCCGGCGTTATTTTCAACCTTTTACTGGCTTTTTTCATTTATTCGATGATCGTTTTCAACTGGGGCGATACCTACGTACCCATGAAAAACGTGAGTTCGGGTATGGAGTACAGTGAAACCGCCGAATGTATCGGTTTTGTGGACGGCGATATTCTGTTGCATGCCGATGGAAAAGACATCATAGACCGAGGCGATATTGTGGACAATTTTGCTTCGCAGATAATAGATGCCGAGCAAGTAACGGTATTGAGAGACGGAAGGGAAGTGGTGATCCCCATGCCCGATGATTTCGTGCAGCAATTGATGCGCGATAAAAAAGGTTTCGCGGGTTATAAAAACGATGTGCCCACGGTTATAAACAAGGTGCAGCAAGGCTCGGAAGCCGAAAGGATAGGTTTGCAACAGGGCGATAGTTTGGTTGCCGTTAACGGTGTTACCACCGGTACTTTCGAAGATTTCAGGAACGAACTGCAAAAATACAAAGGCCAACCAATCGCGTTGGATATTTTTCGCGACGGACAGTTGCAAACCGTTTCGGCGAAACTGGACACTACCGCCGTTTTGGGTTTCAATATTCAAACTTACGCGGTAACAGACCGTTACTCGTTCTTCGAATCGTTCCCTGCGGGAATTCGTTACGGATTGCGCACCCTAAAAGGATACATTTCTCAATTCAAACACGTTTTTACCCGCGAAGGCGCCAGTTCGTTGGGTGGATTCGGCACCTTGGGCAATCTTTTCCCGAAACAGTGGGATTGGTTCGCTTTTTGGAAAATGACGGCATTCTTGTCCGTTATTCTCGCTTTTATGAACATTCTGCCCATACCGGGTCTCGATGGTGGACACGTTATGTTCCTTCTCTACGAAGTGGTAACAGGACGAAAACCCAGCGATAAGTTTATGGAATATGCGCAAATAGGCGGCATGGTTCTGCTTTTCGGTTTGCTTCTTTATGCCAACGGAATGGATATTGTAAGGGCAATATTTAAATAGATTATCAATTGATAATTGATAATTGATAAATAATAAATGTAATTTTGTTGTGAAGTAATGTCTCCTTTCAGGTGATGAGAAAATTATGAAAATTTCGGAGTTGATATATCAAAACGATAAACCTTCGTTTTCTTTTGAGTTGCTGCCGCCTTTGAAAGGGAATAGCATCAAACAGATATACGATGCCATTGACCGGTTAAAGGAATTTAATCCCAAGTACATCAACATTACCACGCACCACAGCGAAAACACGTATAAGGAAGCTGAAACGGGCGTTATCCGCAAAATAAACGTCCGAAAGCGGCCGGGTTCCGTGGCCATTGCGGCCGCCATTCAAAATAAATACGGCATCAGGGCGGTGCCGCACATTATATGCGCCGGATTTTCGAAGGAAGAAACGGAATACGCGCTTATCGACCTTTCGTTTCTCGGCGTAACCGATCTACTGTTGCTTCGCGGCGATACCCATAAATTGGATGCGGTGCAGCGGAAAATGGACTGGCACGAACACGCTACCGACCTGCAACAACAAGTAGAAAATTTTAATCGGGGTATCGCTTTCGACGGTTCGGAATTTTCTCCTCCCGATGAACCTTTTTCCTACGGAATGGCTTGTTATCCTGAAAAACACGAAGAATCTCCCAATACCGAATCGGAGATGTTTTACACCAAAATGAAAGCCGAGAACGGCGCCGATTATCTGGTAACGCAAATGTTCTTCGACAATCAAAAGTATTTCGATTTTGTGGATCGCTGCCGCGCCGAAGGCATAAACATACCCATTGTACCGGGTATTAAACCCATTCATTTGAAAAGTCAATTGACCGTTCTGCCGCGCATTTTCCGAACCGAACTGCCTCACGATCTGGAAAAAGAACTTCGCAAATGCCAAACCGATGCCGATGCCGTTGAGGTGGGCGTGGAATGGTGCTTGATGCAAAGCAAGGAATTAATGCAACACGGCGTTCCCGGAATCCACTACTACGCGCTGGGCGCTACCGAAAGCATTTATCGGGTAGCGAAAGAGGTTTATTGAGGCTTGGGGGATGAGATAAAAACTATGGTTTAATCCATTACCTCGAACGTAATTTTCGCATTTACACGGAACTGTGTAATTTTACCGTCGTTTACAACAGCATTTTGTTCTTTAATATAGATAGAACGTATTCCTTTTACTGTTTCGCTTGCTTTTTCTACTGCTTTCTTAGTTGCATCTTCCCAGCTTTCGGGTGAAGACGACAATACTTCAATTACTTTTAATACTGACATTTTTTTATTTTTAAGTTGAATAAATAGGTAAGTTCCGATTTCTGATTTAACATATTCAACAAAAGAATAGTTCGGTAAAAACGCGAGAAATTGTTTTAAAAATTAAAAAATTCAATTTCCGGTACAAGCAAAGATCAATGCTTGTGAAGATCCATAATGGAACGTTGCGTGAGGTTTCTCACGAAAACCACGAAAAATCCGGTTAAAACTAAATTCAACGCCATAGTGAGAACAGAAATTACCACCATCGGGCCGCCGATATTGTATCCGATGGCTATAAAAATAACACCTGCTCCCACCTCTCCGCGGGTGAACATGCCCACCGATACGGCCAGTCGTTCGAAAATTTTACGTTTTTTGTAGAAAAACATCGGTATCATTTTCCCTACGTTTGATAGAATGGTGATAACCATCACATGGAACCCGATAATCTCCCATGGTAACATCGGAATATTCGAGATAATGGAATTGGTGGTTTGTGCAACGGCGTTAAAATCAACGCCGAGGAATGCAGGCATACTCATTCCCACCAACAGCATGAACACATACGAAATATTTAACGACATTTTTTCATCGGATGGCACAAACTTATGCTCATTTTTCATGATCATTCCCAATATGAAAGCAGGCAACAGAATTTCGATATGGATACTTCCCTCGCTTCCGTAATATTTCTTCGAAAAAAGATATACGGCGTGGATAACCGCAAAGATAATGACTGAATACAGCAAAATCGATTTCCAATCCTGCTTGAGCCGGTATTGCCCCATTTTCTTCCATCCCAGCCAAAGCAGCACAACAGCAACAATGAGTATAACGAACATCTGCCATCGCATTCCGATCATTAAAATCTGCAAAGGTATCATCAGGATGATCGTGTCTAAATCGTCGAAAATGGCCAGCACTTGTATCTTTTTATATACCCACGTGTGTTTTAAACCCGCCACAACAAGCATGGTAAATAAAATTCCGGCCGATGTAGGCGCTGCAAACCGGCTCAGCAAAAGTACTTCTTTCCATGCATCGCTATTTAGCCAAAGTTTTGTTTCTATGGGAGGTAAAATTATAATGTAATACGATGCCACCAAAAACCAAGGCAGCGCCGCTGTTATCATTGCCACCAAATAATCTTTGGAATAAGAGCGCCAATGTTTTTTGTCTATTTCGAATTCGCGCCCAACGTTTATCATTATATATCCCAAAGTTACATACAATAAAGCATCGGTAACGGTTTTGAATGTTTCGAAATTTTCTCCGAAAATTTGCGGATTAAACTGAGAAAGTACTAATCCGACGATTAGCAGAAATGAGAATAAGATTACTCTTTTCATCGAGATTTGTTTGTCTTTTTGTGCCCAAATATTTACGATGGGGCTTGGGTTTATATTCTTTTCTAACTGATTTAAAATGTTATATGTGGATAATCGACCGATTACATTTCGATAACGAAAATAAAAAAAGCTGTCGTGTAAGGGCAGCTTTTGCTTAGTATGTTGTGTTATGTTTAATTTTAGTAAAGCATTCGCAATCTTTTGATTCCGTCATGCTACAAAGTTTTAAGAGCTTATGAAGCTTTGTGCAAATAGGCTCTCAATGTTCTCAGCCTGCTTATTCTTTGATAAGTAGCTGATCCATTCGAAATATTCCTCTCCAAATACTTGATTTGAGATAGAATTTCTTCTCTTGTTAGGTTTCTGATATTCATAATTTTATAAATTTAGTTATGATTTACAGGCAACCGTTTTTAAAGAAGTTATTTTCGGATAATAAATTTTTCGATAACCTAAAAATTGACCTTAAATAACTCGCTTGCCATTAAAATCGCCGCAAAGATACAAAAAAAAGCCTCGTTTTTATGCGTATTTATCAATAGATTTTACGCACGGGTTATAAATATTATCAATAAATAGGTTGCGTTTATATCACTCTTACTTTCAGCACCCCGTCAATTTCATTGATACGTTTTACGTTTTCGGCGGTAATTTCTTCCTCTAAATCCACCATTGTATAAGCATAATCGCCGCGGCTCCGGTTAATCATGTTGGCAATATTGGTGCCTTGTTCGGAAAGAACGGCTGAAATTTGTCCCAACATTTTGGGGATATTTTTGTGCGCAATGGTCAACCGATGTTTTACGACGCTCACGCCCATATCGCACGCCGGATAATTTACAGAGTTGCGGATATTCCCGTTTTCCAGGAAATCCTTTGTCTGCAATACCGCCATCACAGCGCAGTTATTTTCGCTCTCGGGAGTTGATGCGCCCAAATGCGGAACGGCAATAACTCCGGGAACATGTATCAATTTTTCATTCGGAAAATCGGTAACATATTCGGTAATCTCACCGCTTTGCAAAGCAGCGATGATATCTTCGTCGTTCACCAATTCACCTCGCGACAAGTTAATGATGCGTACTTCAGGCTTCATCAATGCGAATGCATTTTCGTTGAGCATCCCTTTTGTTTCGTCGGTAAGCGGAATGTGCAGGGTGATATAGTCGCAATTTTTGAATAATTTTTTCAAATCGCCGGCCTTCTTTACAGCGCGCGATAAACCCCAGGCGTGATCTACCGATATATACGGATCGTATCCGTACACCTCCATATCCAGATTCACGGCAGCATTGGCCACCATTACTCCGATAGCGCCCAAGCCGATTACGCCTAACTTCTTGCCGCGAATCTCCGGGCCTACAAATTGCGCTTTCCCTTTTTCCACTTGTTTGGCAACATCGTCACCCGATAACGAACGTGTCCAGTTAATCCCCTCCATAATTTTACGCGACGAGAAAAGCAGCGCCGAAATAGCGAGTTCCTTTACCGCATTAGCATTGGCTCCAGGTGTATTGAACACCACAATCCCCTGCTCCGCGCATCTTTCGATAGGAATATTGTTTACACCCGCGCCCGCGCGCGCGATGCAGTGCAAAGCATCGGGAAATTTCGTTTCGTGCAACGAAGCGCTGCGTAAAATTATGGCATCGGGCGCCTCCATGGCTCCGCCGATTTCATATCCTTCGCCGAACTTTTCCAGCCCTACCTCCGATATACCGTTCAGGGTCATAATGTTGTATTTGGTCATACTGATCGTAAATTAATGGCTATTTCTTTCTCAGACTTTATTTGAAAATTGATATGCAATCCATCAAAATTCGAGCACAAAGATATAAAATCATTGTATGATTTCACAATTTGGATGGAAATTAGATTCGTGAATTTCAAATTTCCATAGTTAAGTAATATTCATAGAAAAAATTTATGAAAATATACTTTTATAGAAATACTGTTTTCGGATATGCAAAGCATGTATGCTGCTATGTATTCGTGTGTTTTTGAGATGGCCGTTACTTATTTTCTTCGGTTTGACTTTTACGAAAATCAATAATCCTGCTCGTGTTTTATATACGGTTACTTCTCATAATTTTATCTTTAAGCCTCTCGTTTAGTATATATACGTTAATAGATATTATCGTTTTAACGCATATCTTTAATTAATCATAACGCCAAAACATAAAATCTTAGCACAATGTTATATTCATACGAGGTCGGAATTTTACGGCCGTAAAACTAACAAAAACTAAAAATTATTGAAAAATGGAAACAAATCAAGATTACGATTACGATTACAGACCTGAGTACAGAGACGACTATGTATCAAGAGTATTTAGAACCAGAGAAGATGCAGACAGAGCTTACGACGCTTTAGAAACACGCGGTTACTCGAAAGACGATGTGAATGTTATGATGTCTGATGCAACTCGCGACAAATACTTCACCAATGTTGAAACCGAAACCGAATTAGGAAACAAAGTAGCGGAAAATGCAGGCAAAGGATCTCTTATCGGCGGCGGAATCGGCGCTATTATAGGAGCCGTAGCAGCGATCGGAACAAGCGTACTTATTCCCGGATTGGGACTGGTAGTAGCAGGCCCGTTGGCGGCAGCCATTGCAGGAGCAGGCGCAGGCGGTGTGACAGGAGGGCTTATCGGCGCTCTTACCGGCGTTGGCGTTCCCGAAGACGAAGCAAAACGTTATAAAAGAGATATTGAAGAAGGTGGTATTTACATGGGCTTCAAACCAAGAAACGAAGATGATGCCCGTTACTACTACGATGAGTGGTACAGATAATTTCCTCTAAAAAGGAATATGAAAACTGCGGCAATTTTTTGTCGCAGTTTTTTGTTAAGTAAAAAAGCCGCTATAAGCGGCTTTTCGCGGAAGCGGGGGGATTCGAACCCCCGGTACAGTTACCCGTACGTCAGTTTAGCAAACTGGTGGTTTCAGCCACTCACCCACACTTCCTTTAGGGTATTTCACCAAATTGGGTGCAAATATACAAGTTTGTTTTTATCTTGTCAAAAAAAATGCCAGTTTTCTCCTAAATCTTTCTACATTTGTGCCGACTTTCATTTATCATCAAAAAAATTCATGGAAAAGAAAACTCACAATAAAAAAAATAAATCAATTCTGATTATCCTGTCAGTCATCGTAATGTTGGCGCTTATCGGTTACTTTGTGGTACGAAGCACGGTTTTTAAACCTTTCGATGTGCAAAAAACCGAATATGTTTACATCGACAAAAACACCAACTACGAAGACGTGTTGCAACAACTGAAGAAAAACGGCCTTCCTTCGGAAAAAATATTTCGGATGTTGTCGGAAAGGATGAATTACGGCCAGAAATTAAAAACCGGAAGATATGCCGTTGAACCCGGCGCTTCTATGCCCGATATCATTCGCACGTTGCGTGCCGGAAATCAAACGCCTGTAAGGATCACTTTCAACAACATGCGCACGAAGGAGAACCTGGCCGGACGCGTTTCCCAGCAATTGATGATGGATAGCACTGAATTGCTGGCGGCCCTGAAAGAACCGGCCAAACTACAAGAATTGGGATTCGATGAAGCCACCGTTGTATCCATGTTTATCCCAAACACCTACGAAGTTTATTGGGACACGGGTGTAAATAATTTTCTGAATAGAATGAAAAAAGAACACACGCGTTTTTGGAATGATGACCGAAAAGCCAAGTCTGAAAAATTGGGCTTAACACCTGTACAGGTATCCACATTGGCATCGATTGTGGAAGAGGAAGCCACTTTCGCCGATGAATATCCTACTGTTGCGGGACTTTACCTGAACCGATTGGAAAAAGGCATGCGCTTGGAAGCAGACCCGACCGTGAAATACGCCGTTGGCGATTTTGCGCTGCGCCGCATTTTATTCCGTCACCTGGAAGTGGAATCGCCATACAACACGTATCTCAATACCGGGCTTCCGCCCGGGCCGATTAGGATCCCTTCCATCAAAGCTATCGACGGTACGCTCTCGCCCCAACAGCACAATTATTTGTTTATGTGCGCTAAAGAAGATTTATCGGGACGACATAATTTTGCAGTTACGCACGCGGAGCATGCCCGTAACGCTGCACGTTATCAGCAGGCACTGAATGAAAAAGGGATTTTTTGAAATTCTGATATTATCTTAAAAATTGTCTTTTAAAATTCTATCTCATCGGGATGGACGCCGGTACGGGAGCTTTTATCCAGTGAATCGATGGCTTGAATTTCTTCGGGTGATAACTCAAAATCGAATATATCGATATTAGCGGCTTGCCGTTCCGGATCGCTCGATTTTGGTATTGTGAGGCAGCCTTTCTCGATGTTCCAACGCAAAATAACCTGAGCGGCGGTTTTTTCGTATTTTTCCGCTATCGCGGTTAAGGTTTCCTCATCCAACAAATTTGTTTTGCTGCTTCCGAGCGGGCTCCATGCTTCGGGAGCGATATTTCTTTGCTTGCAAAAGTCGATTAAATCCTGTTGCACAAGATACGGGTGTAACTCCACCTGATTTACTGCAGGTACAATATTGGCAATCTGCAACAAATCGGTTAAATGGTGTATCATGTGATTGCTTACCCCAACAGCCTTTGCTTTGCCCGATATATAAATCCTTTCCATTTCTTGCCAGGCCCATACATGTTTTCCTTTTACCGGCCAATGCACCAGATACAAATCAATATAATCGGTATCGAGTTTCTTTAAACTCTTCTCGAAGGCTTTTTGAACATTGTTGTTGATGACATCATCTCCCCAAAGTTTGGTAGTAACAAAAATCTCTTCGCGCGGAATACCGCTTTCTTTGATGGCTTTACCGATAGGCACTTCGTTGCCGTACATGGCAGCCGTATCGATGTGCCTGTAACCCGCATCCAATGCAAAACGAATTGCCACATAAACATCGTTTTCGGTTTTACCGATATTGTAGGTGCCCAATCCGAGCATGGGAACTTTCGTACCGTTGTTTAATGTGATATGTTTCATTGTTTATAAGTTTTTAATCGTTTTTTTACTTCCTCTTTGTCTCTGTAAATCTGTTTCACAAGCGATTCTATATTTTCGAACTTTTCATCGGGACGTACAAAATCTATAAATTCCACCGTAAGCGATTGATCGTATAAATTGCCCTCGAAATCGAAAATATTTACCTCCACGCTTATTTCTTTTCCGTTTTGCAGCGTGGGGCGCGTGCCCACGTACAACATGCCGTGATGTATTTCGTTGTTAAAATGCACCAATACGGCATACACTCCGAGTTCGGGCACTACTTTGTATCTCTCCCACGCTTTCACATTAGCGGTTGGAAAACCAATGGTTCTTCCCACTTTATATCCTTCCACAATTTTTCCCGATAGTGTATAATTATAGGTGAGCAACCGGTTGGCTTCTTTTATTTTTCCGGAAAGCAGCAACCTGCGGATTCTGGAAGAACTCACATCTTCGCCGTCCACTCGCATCTCCGATGCTTGCACAACATTAACGCCTGCCGCTTTCCCGTAACGGAGATAGGCATCAAAACCTTCTTCGCGGTTGTGCCCAAACCGGTGGTCGTAACCCACCAATAATGTGTGTATGTTAAGCTTTTCTTTCAATACGGAAGTAATAAACTGCCGCGCGGTAAATTGCGATAATTCCGGTGTGAACGGCAAGCTGATGCAATAATCGATTCCGGTGGAGGCAAGTTGCTCGATTTTTTCTTCGTATCCGCAAAGTAATTTGGGTTGATAATCGGAATGCAACACTTTTCGCGGATGCACGGGAAAAGTGATCACGCCACACGGTAAACCCAACGCAGCAGCCCTTTTCTTCACCTGATCGATTAAATGCCGATGGCCGATATGCACGCCGTCGAAAAAACCAAGCGAAGCAACAAGCGCAGGAAATTCCGTAAAACTTTTATGGGATAAATCTATAACTTGCAAAACTTCTTTTTTCTTTGTGTACTTCTAACGTTTAAACAACAGTTTTGGTTTGATGTTGCAAGAAAAGAAGCTGTCTCAAAAGTAAAACCTGCTATCAAATTGTCTCCCGATAACTATCGGGAGAATGTATCCGTCAGACGGCGGAGGAATGAAGAATCTACTTAGATTGACAATATAGTCCCGATAGCTATCGGGATCACTTCGTTACCAATGACATATTTTTATAAATATCTGATTTTGAGTTGTTATAGATTTCTCACTTCGTTCGAAATGACAACCGCAGATAGCTGGGCTACAAGTCAATTGTCATGCCGACGAAAGGAGGCATCTATTTAATTATTATTCATGTCATTTTCTCTTTATTCCTAATTTTTTGGGTGAGAACTCAACATGACAAAATGAAATTATAGTGGTGCTTTTGAGACAGCTTCTTTTAGCATTTATGTTGTCAAAACATTATACTTCCGGAAAACTTTCTCTATATGCTCCACCGCATAATTTATTTGATCGTAAGTATGCGTAGCCATTAACGAAAACCGTATCAAAGTATCGTTGGGCGAAACCGCCGGAGGCACTACCGGATTTACAAAAACACCTTCCTCAAAAAGTTCTTTGGTAATGGCGAAAGTTTTTTCGTCGTTTCTGATGTAAAGCGGAATAATGGGCGTAGATGTCGGTCCCACTTCAAAGCCTTTTTCTTTAAACTGATTAATAGTGTAATGCGTTAATTCCCAAAGCGCTTTTATTCGGGCAGGTTCTGAGCGCAGTATATCGAGCGCCGCGGAAGCGGCGGCAGTAGCGGCGGGCGTGATGCTCGCGCTGAAAATATAGGGCCGCGCATTGTGGCGCAAGTAGTTAATAGTGTGATAATCTCCTACAATAAATCCGCCGATGGAGGCCAGCGACTTGCTGAACGTACCCATGATCAAATCCACATCGTTGAGCAATCCGTAATGGTCGCAGACACCTTTACCGTTGTATTTCCTTCCTAAAACACCTATTCCGTGCGCTTCATCAACCATTACGTTGGCATTGTGTTTCTTAGCCAAGCGTATGAGTTCGGGTAAATTAATAATATCGCCCTCCATGCTGAAAACACCATCCACCACGATCAGCTTTACCTTATGCTGATTGCATCGCTTGAGTTGTTTTTCGAGCGAGTCCATATCGTTGTGGCGAAACTTAAATTTGGTGGAGAAAGAAACCCGTGTACCTTCTATGATGGAAGCATGATTTCTTTCATCCCAAAGTATATAATCTTCTCTGCCCGTAAGCGCTCCCAAAACTCCTTCGTTTACGGTGAAACCGGTTGAAAAAACAATGGCATCGTCTTTTCGAAGGAAATTAGCGAGTTTTTGTTCGAGTTCGATATGAATATCGAGAGTGCCGTTGAGGAAGCGGGAACCTGCCATTCCCGTGCCGTACTTTTCGGTTGCCTTCACGGCAGCCTCTTTCACTTTGGGATGATTGGTGAGACCCAGATACGCGTTGGAACCGAACATCAATACTTTCTTTCCGTTGATAACCACTTCCGTATCCTGATCGCTTTCGATGACCCTGAAATAGGGATAAATGCCGGCCGCCTTAAATTTTTGCGGAGCATCGTATTTCATCATTTTATCTCTTAACAGATTCATTGGGTAATTATTAAGATAACCGTCGATCTTTCATTGACCTTTCGGAAAAAATCAGGTTACAAAGATACGAATATTTTATTTCATTCAATTATCCCCGATCGAAATATACAATTAAAACGAATCATATCAATCAAAGCATTAATATTCAAAATATTAGATAAAAAAGAAACATACAATACAAAAAATGAGTTAAGATTTAAACATTTTCAAATTGAAAGCGTTAAAACAGATAAGCAATAAAACAACAAAAAATATTAAACATTATGGTAAGTAAAAAATTAGAAACAGCTATTAACAAGCAAGTTAACGCCGAATTGTGGTCGGCTTATTTATATCTGTCAATGTCGATGCATTTTGCCAACGAAGGATTACCCGGCGTTGCCAACTGGTTTAAAATACAATTCGATGAGGAACAAGATCATGCTCATAAATTCATGAATTACCTCATTTCCAAAGGAAACAAAGTAGAATTGATGCCGATAGAAAAAGTAGATACATCTTGGGACTCGGTGCTTCATGCTTTTCAAGAAACGCTAAAACACGAAAAAGTAGTTACCTCACTCATTAACGACCTGGTTGCCATTGCAAGAAGTGAAAACGATTATGCGTCAGAAAATATGTTACAATGGTTCGTTAACGAACAGGTGGAAGAAGAAGAAACCGCACAGGGCATGATAGACAGTTTAAAACTCATCGGAGATAATGGTTTCGGCCTTTATACCTTCGACAAAGAACAAGCGCAACGCACATACACACCGGCTGCCAACGGTTCTGCCGAGTAAGAACGGAAACTCTAAATGTTTCCGAAAGAGGTTGTTCAGATAAAAGGTGTCATTCTAAATACGGAAAATCCATGCTTTTTAAAGCAATGTTCGTTTAAGTATGGCAGATTTTCCAAATACTGAACAACCTCTTTTTATTGTTAAATTTTACAGGAAAAAGTAAACCTTTCTCATTTTTATTGTTCTAACTTCAGATTGTTTCATACATTTACCCTCATATAAAAAAGAAGAAATGGAAGATAAATACAGAAAACTCGTTAAATGCCTTGTTCTCGATGGCATCGGAATGGCTTCAGCAGCCATTCCCGTAATCGGCCCTTTACTCGATATAGTATGGGCGCCCGTAGCTGCATCAATCAGTTTTAAAATGTTCGGAAACAAACGCGGTAAGTACACTTCGCTTATTACTTTCGTAGAGGAAATTTTACCGGTTACCGATGTAATTCCTTCGTTTACCATTTTCTGGTTTTTGTTCGATTTCCTGAATATCGGCAAAGAAGCTGAAACAAATACCGTAAGGCAAACCGTTGATGCAGATTACATAGAAATAAAATAAAACCTTTTTTATGACATTTAAAAAAACAATCGGCGCTGTTTTCACAATTTTCGTGATCATGGCATGTACAAACGTATCGGGCAAAGACACAAATTCTCTTTTATGGAAAGTCTCGGGGAACGGATTGGAAAAACCATCGTACCTTTTTGGAACACATCATTTAATCCCCCTCGCTTTTCTCGATAGCGTGAGCGGTTTACATGAGGCTTTTGAAGCTACCGAACAAACCATCGGCGAATTGGATATGAGCGATATGGCGGCGCTCCAACTCAAACTTCTTGGAGAATCGCAAATGCCGCAGGGCGTTACGTACGATGCGCTTATCAGTCCAGAAAACAAGGCGTTGCTCGATAGCACGCTGACAAGTTTGATCGGCGTAGGCTTAGGGCAACTCGGGCAAATGAAACCTGTGATCTTATCTAATTTGATTTCGGTAACGCTTTATCAGAAGTACTATCCTACCCTCTCGGGAGAAAAAAGTATCGATCAGTATTTTCAGGAAGAAGCAACAAAAAGATCGCGCCCGGTTCTAGGTGTGGAAACTGTAGAGGATCAGATTTATGCTCTTTTAAATGCGCAATCGATGGAGCGCCAAGCCGAAATGTTGGTTTGCATGATAAACCATCCTGAATTGTTGAAAGAACAAATGGATGATTTGCAAACAGCGTATCATTCTCAGGATATGCAAAAAATATACGAACTTTCGGAAAAAGAGATTCCTAACGATCCTTGCCCGAGCACACAAGAGGAAAAAGATGTATTGAACAAAGACCGCAATATGAAGTGGTTGGAAAAACTCCCCGCAATGATGAAAGAAAAATCATCGTTTATAGCGGTGGGCTGCTTGCACCTTCCGGGAGAAGATGGCCTGATAGAAGGATTGCGTTCGCAGGGATATACGGTTGAACCGGTAAAATGATATTACCCCTAAATCCCCTGAAGGGGACTTCATGAGTTACAGAAAATGAATTGATGAGCGGCAAAGTCTCCCCTTCAGGGGAGATTTAGAGGTTTTTTTTCATTAGCAAAACCACATTCTCTACATGGTGTGTATGTGGGAACATATCAACGGGTTGCACCCGTAATACCCGATATTTGCTATCCAATAAATTCAAATCGCGCGCTTGCGTAGCGGGATTACAACTTACATAAACAATACGTTGAGGTTCGGCGAAAAGGATGGTTTCGATAACATCGTCGTGCATTCCGGCGCGGGGCGGATCGGTAATGATCACATCGGGGCGGCCGTGTTCGTTGATAAAATCTTGTGTGAGAATTTTTTTCATATCGCCGGCGAAAAATAACGTGTTTTCTATGCCGTTTAAACAAGAATTTTGCTTAGCGTCTTCGATAGCTTCAGGGACGTACTCAATTCCGATGACTTTTTTAGCGCTCCGCGCTACAAAATTGGTAATCGTGCCGGTTCCGGTATAAAGGTCGTACACCAGTTCGTTGCCCGATAATTGGGCGAAATCGCGGGCAATTTTGTATAAATTGTAGGCTTGTTCGCTGTTGGTTTGATAAAACGATTTTGCGCCAATTTTAAACCGAAGGTTTTCCATTTCTTCGAAAATGTGGTCGCGACCTTTCCAAATCAGGACTTCCTGATCGGTAATGGTGTCGTTAGCTTTTTCGTTGATGATATACAGCAGAGAGGTTATTTCGGGGAAAGTTTTGGATAGAAAGTTCAGCAAATTCTCACGTTTTTCAATGTCTTCTTTGTAGAAAACCACTACAACCATCACTTCTCCGAAGGATGAGGTACGGATCATGAGCGTGCGCATCAACCCGGTTTGGTTGCGAAGGTCGAAAAACTCATATCCGTTTTGCAAACAAAACGAACGCGTAGCGTTGCGAATTTTATTAGAAATGTCGTCTTGCAGCCAGCATTTGTTTATGTCCAGCACCTTATCGAACATTCCGGGAATGTGAAATCCAAGGGCGTTCATTTGGGTAAACTCTTTCTCGGATCCGATTTCCTGCTCGGTGAGCCATCGTTTGTTAGAGAACGTAAATTCCAGCTTATTGCGGTAAAAAGTAGTTTCGGGGGCGCCCAAAATGGGTGAGATTTCCGGCAAATCCACTTTGCCAATTCTCTTTAAATTATCTTCAACTTGCTTTTGTTTGTATCTCAATTGTTCATCATAAGACAACATTTGCCATTTGCAACCGCCGCACACGCCGAAGTGTTCACAAAAAGCTTCGGTTCGTTTATCGGAAAACGAATGAAACCGCACTACCCTACCCTCGGCAAAATTACTCCTTTTGCGTGTTAGCTGAATATCCGCTACATCACCCGGCACGGCATAAGGCACAAAAACGGCCAATCCGTCCACTTTGGCAATGGCTTTGCCCTCGGCAGCCACATCAGCTATCGTAATGTTCTCTAATAAAGGAAGTTGCTTTTTATTTTTCGCCATTGTGTAATTTATGAGTGCAAAGATAAACAATTTCAACAAAGTTGCGGAAAGCAAAAACAAAGTTATCAGTTCAATCGTTTATAATCCGTATCATTTAATCGCTTTTTATATGAAAAAAAATATTTTGTTTTTTGCCCTTGCAGCTTTGTTTCTGAGTTTATTGGCTGCCTCTTGTAACAATACTTCCAACGCCAATCAAGAAAACGCTGCTATCAGCATAGGCACTTTTACGGAATTTCCTGAAGATGTAATCGGTTGCAGCAGTTACGTTTCTAACGATACTGCCCAATTTCAGAACAGGGAATACATTTATGTAAGCGATTTGAATTCGGTGGCTTATATGAAGATCAACGACGAGTTGTTGCGATTCGAACTTCAGGACAGCTCCCAAACCGGAGAAACAACATCCACTTCTGTTTACGCGAACGATAAATACGAAATTACCTTCGATCAGGTTGACGGAGAGCAGAGCGGATACGAAACGGTTTATATTTCGGGCAGCATCACAATAACGGATAAAACGAATGAGACCAAAAGCGCCAAGGCTTTTTTCTTCGGAGAGTTTGGTTGTTAGGGTAGTTTGTCGTGTGAAATCAACAACTTCCGCGCAGTCAAGCCGAAAAGCCGTTCAATACCTCACTTTCAATACAATATCTCCCAAATCCTTTATTTCGTCTTGTGTTGTAAAAACTACGCGACCTTTTTTAGAAAGCACCTCCCACGCGATGTTGCTCGTGATGTCGTCGATGGTGTCGGGTTCGGCGCCACTTTGAACGCGCGTGAAAGAGCGGCCGTCGTGCGTCATTCTCACGGCTTGCGAAAAATCTTGCCGGGCAATGAGCAATTCGCCGCGACCATCGATGGCGGCGCGGTAAATCTCCTGCAAATCAGTCAGCACTTTACTTTGCGTAACGGCTTCTTTCATTTCGGAAATGGCGCCCGATTTGCGCTGTTCCTGCAATTCCTTTACCATTTTCCACGCTTGTTGCACAATGTGGTGCGATTCGGAATTGTTGTAGTCGATGGGCGCGTGGCCGAGATACACATCGGAGCGATCTGCCACCTGAAGCAATTTGGTATAATTGTCTTCGGTGGAAACAACCACGCAATTCAGTTCTTCTTCCTGCGCCACTTTTACCAATGCTTTGTCCACTTTATTCAGAAACTCGCGAACAAGATTGTCCACATATTTCGGATCGCTGCCTTTTACTGCGGTGGGCGTGTAATAGGGCGTTTCGGCGAAAGGAAAATCGTCGTTTCGGATTTCGTGCGTGATGCCGTCGTTTAGCGTTTCGTAAAGCTGCACGCCGCCTTGCGAAAGCACCATGATCAGGTATTCATCGCTCCGATTGTAGGCTTTCATAATTTGGCGTAGGGCGAACGAATCAGAAATGCTTATCGTATTATCATCCACAGGCCACGATGTGCGGATGTATTCTTTGGTGGTTTCGGACAAGAAAATATGCAGGCTGTCTAAGTTGAACCGCACATCTATTTCGTTACCGATGTTTTTGATATTTTCCAATAAAGCGGCGGCGGGACGTTTGCCGAACTCATCAGTAACGCGGTTTGCGGCTTCGTAAAGCAAGTTTTTCAACAGGATTTTGTCTTTTTCGCTGTCGGGGTGGGTTCTGTGCGTGTTCATCGAAATGGTAACACTTGGACTGTTTTGTTTGTTGGCTAACTTCTGGATTTTCTGTAAAATAGTCATAACTTACGCTTGTTTTATAGTGGTTTAAAAAAATGCGGATGCAATGGATACAGTTGTTAGCTATCAGCGTTTATTTTCTGATGTACTTCTCCGAGATATCGCATCCCGAACAGCCGCCGCAAAAAGGAGAGTCTTTTTTGGTGGTGAAGAGTTTGTAGATATAATTGATGAGAATGATACCCACCACAATCCCGATAACGATAACAATGAATAACTGTATGTTCATATTACAGAAACAAGGGAAAAGGGAAATTGTTTATTTAATTGTTCGCACGAGTTTCCAAACTCGTGCACCGCGAAGTGAGGATTTGTTGCTTGGCGGTGAAGGAGGAGATAGCCGGATAAAACAGGAATTAATCTGAATTTATAAAGCCGTGCTGGCTTCTATTTCTTCAATTATTTTAGTAATTTTATATCCGGTTTTCTCGATATCAGACGCATATATATCAGTATCTTCTGAAATAGTTTTTATAATTAATTTGTTGTGTTGGATTCTTAAGTCACAATATTTTAAAAGGAAGTTGTTTGGTTGACAAGCTCTTGAGGTAAATTTTTGATGGAATTTAATCTTTCAATAATTTCTTTATTCTCTTGCCAAATTATAACAGCTTTGCTAAACTCTTTCATTAAATAATCGGGCGTTTGAGTGTCAATTACATTAAAAACTTCTAAGGATTTCAGCTCCTTTTCTTTGAATTTAGCTATTTCTTCATCATAGCTTTAAAATTGAAATCGGGCTGAGAATGAGATAAATCTCCTCCAATAAAACACAACCATGGCAATTCCGGCAAAAAGTATTATCATTGCAATTGCTCCAACACCTAACGCTTTCCATGCAGAATAAAATTCTCCGCCCGTTTTTTTGTGATTTCTCAAAATATCACCATGAATTCTTTCAACAATTATTGCTATAATCAGCGTATATAGTGCAGGGAAAATGTAATTTGGTATTTTTTCAAGCATCTCTTCCGGAATTGAAGCCAACCCCCCAATAATCAGTATGGTTGCCATTATACCTATTATGAGAGACATTTTAGCTTTATCCTTTTGGCCTAATGTTTCATAATTTTCCTTTACTAAATATCCGGCAGCGTGGTCCGCCAAAAAAAGTAGCAATAGTTATAGCTCTTTCAGAATAAAATTTTTTAGCTTCTTCCATTTTACGATCTTAGAAAATTAGTTATAAATTTTCATTTACAGTGATTTAAGAATGTTAATCTTTCGAGAATTCAACGGCGCAATTTAACAAAAAAAAATCATAACAAACATTATTTCAGGTAAAAAGGTGCGGTTTCTAGGAAATAATTTGAAGGTTTTACCCCACCTTTCGGCGGTTTTGAGGAGTTTTTTTATCGAAAGATCGGGTTATATCACCCAACTCCCTATCTGAAATACAAGGAAACCAACAAACCACGCCAATCCGGTTGAGTATAAAACGCTGAATATCGCCCATTTCCACGAATGAGATTCTTCTTTTATGGCCGCGATGGTTGCAATGCACGGGAAATAAATCAACACGAAAAGCAGGAACGCCACCACCACAAGCGGCGCGAAAACGGGCGATCCATCGGAATAAGATTCTTGCTGCAGGCGTGCTTGCAGCGATTGTTGGTCTTCGCTGTCGCCCGTGTAGAGCACGCCCATAGTGCTGATAACGATCTCCTTGGCCGCCATCCCCGAGAGCAAACTTACGGAAATCTTCCAATCGAAACCAAGCGGCCGCATTACGGGTTCAATGAACTTGCCGATGCGTCCGATATACGAGTTTACCTGATGCTCGGTGTTTCTTTGATGTTCCACTTCGGAGACCATTTCGGCTTTTTCGGCATCGGTTGCCGGGAGGGTTTCAATCTGCGCCACCTGCGCATCAAAAGCGGCTTCGCGATGGGCGTTCTGCGGAAAATATCCCAAAAACCAAATAATAATGGAGGCGATGAGAATCGGTCCGCCCATCTTCTGTAAATACTGTCGCGAACGATCCCACATGTGTATCATTACGGATTTTACCGTGGGCATCCTGTATGGCGGAAGTTCCATCACAAACGGCGTATCTTCTTTCGGAAAAAGCTTTTTACGGAATAAAAGCGACGAGATAATGGCGATAAGAATGCCCGTGGCATACAACCCAAGCAGGGCAATGCTGCCGCTTTTCGGGAAAAACGCGCTCACAAACAGGATGTACACCGGCAACCGCGCGCTGCACGACATAAACGGCACAATGAGCATGGTGATCATGCGGCTGCTTCGACTTTCGATGGTGCGCGTGGCCATGATAGCGGGCACGTTGCAGCCGAAACCCATGATGAGGGGGATGAAAGATTTGCCGTGCAAACCGATTTTGTGCATGAGCTTGTCCATAATAAACGCCGCGCGCGACATGTAGCCAGAATCTTCCATAAAGGAGATGAAGGCGTAGAGAATGACAATGTTGGGCAGGAAAACGATGACGCCCCCCACCCCGCCGATGATCCCGTCCACAATGAGGTCTTTGAGCGGGCCGTCGGCCATGGAGCCGCGCACCAAATTGCCGAGCCAATTCACCAACATCTCGATCCACTCCATTGGGTAAGCTCCGAGGCGGAACGTGGCTTCGAACATGATCCACAGGAACACGAAAAACAGCGGCAGCCCGATGTATTTGTTCGTAACAACGGCATCGATGAGGCGCGTTTTGTCTTCTTTGTGCTCTTTTTCGCTGAGTGTTTCCTGCAGCGCGCCGGCGATGAATCCGTAGCGGGCGTTGGTAAACGCCGATTCGGGGTCTTCGCGCAGCAGTTTTTCGATGTAGACGCGCTCTTTGTCGCGCCGGGCAAAGATTTCGTGCTGTTTGGGCAGTGCGCGCACGCGCTTTTCTACCTCTTTATCGCCTTCCAACAGTTTTATGCAGATGTAGCGCAGCGGCATGTTGAGCACCGATAGGTCGATGGACGCGAATTCGCGCTCCATAACGGCGATGGATTTTTCGAGCACGCGCCCGTAGGGGATGCGCACATCGTCTTTGTTTGGCGACGAGTTATCGTCTGAATACACTTTTATTGCCCGCTCCAACACCTGCGGAATGCCGAAGCCTTTTTTGCCCACGGTGGGGACAATGGGCGTGTCGATCATCGCTGAAAGCGTTTCGTAGTCGAACTTTTGACCGCTGCTCTCCATTTCGTCGTACATGTTGAGGGCGATGACCATGGGGACTTCCAAATCAATGAGCTCGGTGGTGAGATACAGGTTCCTTTCCAACGCCGAAGCCGAAACCACGTTGATGATAACATCAGGCTTTTCTTCGAGGATGTGGCTGCGCACGAAAAGCTCTTCGGGCGTGTAGGGCGAAAGCGAGTACGTTCCCGGCAAATCCACAATGGTGAACGTATAGCCTTTGTGCTTGAGGCGCCCTTCTTTTGAATCGACGGTTACGCCACTGTAATTGCCCACGTGTTCGTGGGCGCCGGAGGCGAGATTAAAGATGGATGTTTTTCCTGCGTTGGGATTTCCCACAAGCGCTATGTGGATGTTTTTTTCATCTTTTCGGTGGAGGTGCTGTCGTTGGCGCAGCCAATGTCGATGAGCCCTTTCTTCGGGGGAAAATTGGGGTTGGGTTTCTTCCGGTATGTTGTCGGAATAATGTCCCAACGTATCGTCTTTCAGCATCGTAATTTCGATCATCACCGCTTCGCTGCGGCGCAACGAAACCTCGTAGCCCATAATTTCGTATTTAATGGGATCCTTCAGTGGGGCGTTGAGAACGGACTTTACTTCCTGCGCGCGCACAAAGCCCATTTCTAGGATTCGTTTCCTGAAAGCCCCGCTGCCATTCACTTTTACGATGTATGCTTTTTGTCCTGTTTGTAGTTCCGAAAGACGCATGCTTTTCCAAATCTCTTTTTCGCGCTACAAAGAAACATATTTTTGCGGGAAAAACCTGCAATTTACGGGAGTTTATTTATAATGGGTATAAATAAGAGGCGGTTAGCGGAAAAGTTTTCCGACGGTTAATGATAAGATGTTTTGTTATCGATTTTCATAAGACGCTTTTTCTTCGTATTTTTGTAAACAAGCAACCGAATTTACTTCATAACAAAATAAAACAATCATTTATGGCAAAAAAACCATTTCATTATCAGGAGCCTTTCCCGATGTCGAAAGACAAAACGGAATACTATTTATTGACCAAAGACCATGTATCGGTTTCGGAATTCGAAGGAAAAGAAATCCTGAAAGTTTCGCAGGAAGGACTTACATTGATGGCGCAAACCGCATTTCGCGATGTGGAATTTCTGCTTCGCCCCGAACATCAGGAGCAGGTAGCGAAAATCCTTACGGATCACGAAGCAAGTGATAACGATAAATACGTAGCGCTCACGTTTTTGCGCAACTCCGAAATATCGGCAAAAGGCATTCTTCCTTTCTGTCAGGATACGGGAACGGCGATAATTATGGGCAAAAAAGGCCAACAGGTTTGGACGGACGGAAACGATGAAGAAGCGCTTTCGCGTGGAGTTTATAATACGTTCGTGAACGAAAACTTGCGTTATTCGCAAAACGCGCCGCTCAATATGTACGACGAGGTAAACACGGGCACCAATCTTCCCGCTCAAATAGATATCTACGCCGTGCAAGGCAATGAATATAAGTTTCTTTGCATAGCAAAAGGCGGCGGTTCGGCTAATAAAACGTACTTATATCAGGAAACGAAGGCGTTGCTTACGCCCGGAAAACTGGAAGAATACTTGACCGAAAAAATGAAATCGTTGGGAACCGCTGCTTGTCCGCCCTATCATTTAGCGTTCGTTATTGGCGGCACTTCAGCCGAAGCCAATTTGAAAACCGTGAAAATGGCATCCACCAAATATTACGATAATCTTCCTACCGAAGGTAATGAGTTCGGACAAGCGTTCCGCGATATTGAAATGGAAGAAAAATTGAAAAAAGCATCCGAAGAATTGGGCTTAGGCGCACAGTTCGGCGGAAAATATTTCGCGCACGACGTGCGTGTGATCCGTTTGCCGCGCCACGGCGCATCGTGTCCCGTGGGAATGGGTGTTTCGTGTTCGGCCGACCGCAACATCAAGACAAAAATCAACAAAGACGGCATTTGGATCGAGAAAATGGAAGACAATCCCACCCGTTTAATCCCCGAATCGATGCGCGAAGCGGGCGAAGGAGGCGGCGTGAAGATCGATTTAAACCGTCCGATGGCTGAAATTCTGGCGGAATTATCGAAATATCCGGTTTCCACGCGCTTGTCGCTTACCGGAACCATTATCGTGGGGCGCGACATCGCTCACGCAAAACTGAAAGAACGTATCGACCGTGGCGAAGGGCTTCCGCAATACATCAAAGACCACCCGATTTATTATGCCGGCCCGGCAAAAACGCCCGAGGGTTACGCATCGGGTTCTATGGGCCCGACTACCGCAGGACGCATGGATTCGTACGTGGATTTGTTTCAATCGCACGGCGGCAGTATGATTATGCTTGCAAAAGGCAATCGTAGTCAGCAAGTTACCGATGCTTGTAAAAAGTACGGCGGATTTTATCTCGGCAGCATCGGCGGCCCGGCGGCGATTCTGGCGCAAAACAGCATCAAAAGCCTCGAATGCGTGGAATATCCCGAATTGGGAATGGAAGCTATTTGGAAAATCGAAGTGGAAGATTTCCCGGCATTTATCCTTGTGGACGACAAAGGAAACGACTTCTTTCAGGTAGTAATGCAACCGAATTGCGCGTTCGATTAACATTCATTTCATCTACGTTAAAGGCGCGGCTGTAATCAACTATTATCGCTGCGCTTTTGTTTTATTAGAACAAATTCATTAAAAACATAATAATATGGATTACAGGATCGAAAAAGACACGATGGGCGAAGTGAAAGTACCTGCCGATAGATTGTGGGGAGCGCAAACCGAGCGTTCACGAAATAATTTTAAAATAGGCCATTCCGCATCTATGCCGCTTGAAGTCATTTACGGATTTGCTTATCTGAAAAAAGGCGCTGCTTACGCTAACTGTGAATTGGGCGTTCTGTCGGAAGAAAAAAGAGACCTGATCGCGCAAGTTTGTGATGAAATATTGGAGGGCAAACTTGACGACCAATTTCCTTTGGTGATTTGGCAGACCGGTTCGGGTACGCAGAGCAATATGAACGTGAATGAGGTGATCGCAAACCGGGCTCATCAGATTGCCGGAAAAAAAATAGGAGAAGGCGAAAAAACGCTCCAACCGAACGACGACGTGAATAAATCGCAATCGTCAAACGATACATTTCCTACCGGAATGCACATCGCTTGTTACAAAAAAATTGTAGAAATTACCTTGCCGGGATTGCGTCAGTTGCAAAAATCCATCGCTGACAGGTCGAAAGAGATGGAGGATGTGGTAAAAATCGGACGTACTCATTTTATGGATGCAACGCCGCTTACGTTGGGGCAAGAATTCAGCGGTTACGCCGCCCAATTGGGATATGGAATTAAAGCCATTGAAAATACGTTGCCGCATTTGGCGGAATTGGCCTTGGGCGGCACAGCCGTAGGAACAGGGCTGAACACACCTAAAAATTACGATGTTACGGTGGCAAGATACATTGCCGAATTTACCGGGCTGCCCTTCGTCACCGCAAAGAATAAATTTGAAGCGCTTGCCGCGCACGATGCTATTGTTGAAACTCACGGAGCGCTGAAGCAAGTGGCTGTTGCGTTGAATAAAATTGCTAATGATATCCGCATGCTCGCTTCGGGGCCAAGAAGTGGAATCGGTGAGATTATTATTCCGGCAAATGAACCCGGATCATCCATCATGCCCGGAAAGGTTAATCCCACACAAGTAGAAGCACTAACAATGGTTTGCGCGCAAGTGATGGGAAACGATGTTGCTATCGCCGTAGGCGGCATGCAAGGCCATTTTGAACTGAACGTTTTTAAGCCGATAATGGGCGCCAATTTTTTACAAAGCGCACAATTGCTGGGTGATGCGGCTGTTTCTTTTGATGTACATTGTGCGTCGGGTATCGAGCCTAATAAACCACGCATTAAAGAATTATTGAATAATTCGCTTATGCTTGTAACGGCGTTGAATACGAAGATCGGATACTATAAAGCAGCTGAAATTGCTAATGCAGCTCATAAAAACGGTACCACATTAAAAGAAGAAGCCGTTCGTTTGGGTTATGTTACTGCTGAAGATTTTGATAAATGGGTACGTCCGGAAGATATGACAAAGTCTATGGACTGATATGGGTAAACACTAACAGTTAATGTATGAACGTAGAAACTCCTCTAAAGCAAAACCTTCGAGGAGTTTTTGTGCGGATGAAGGGACTCGAACCCCCACGCCTTTCGGCACTAGATCCTAAGTCTAGCGCGGCTGCCAATTACGCCACATCCGCAAAGGGACTGCAAATGTATATCTTTTTTTGAAATAAACCGTTATACCGTGAAGAAAAAATTCAGTGGCGAAAAAAATCCGCAATTAGAAAGAATGGGATAAACTCACCGAAAATCAATTTTTTTTGCACTTTTCTTGATGTTCAAAAACAAAAAAACACATAAGTGTTTCAATTTGATACTTACCCGCGCAGATATCTTAAAAAAACAAGAGAAACATTTTCAGTATGAGACAATTATTTGTCATTTTATTTTTTGTACTTATCGGATAAGTAGCTACTTTTGTAGTTAAATTTAAAGTTTGAAAAATACGTATGAACGGAAAAACAATTGTAACCGGTGTTATCGGCGCCGATGTTCACGCCGTGGGAAACAAAATTCTTGCTTTTGCTTTGGAACAAGCCGGGTTTAAAGTAATTAACTTAGGCGTTATGGTTGCTCAGGAAGAATACATTGAAGCAGCATTGGAAACCAATGCAGATGCTATTTTGGTGTCTTCGCTTTACGGACACGGCGAAATCGATTGCAACGGCTTGCGTGAAAAATGTAACGAAGCCGGACTTAAAGATATTCCGCTTTTGGCCGGTGGAAATTTAGTGGTGGGAAAACAAAACTTCGAAGAAGTGGAAAAACGATTTCTCGACATGGGCTTTACCCGTGTTTATCCTCCCGGAACAGCTGTTGAAACAAGTATTGCCGATTTGAAAGAAATTTTGAAAATAAAATAGCAAGCCATTAGCTAACTGAAGCAAAGCGAAAATCCCACCTTAGCGGGACAGCAAACAGCCAACGTATGAATATCCTCACTGCAGATATCGGCAGCACCTATACTAAACTAACGGCAATTGATACGGTTGAGAAAATTCTCGCAACTTCTGCCGCATTTACCACCATCGAAACCGATGTGATGGAGGGATTTATGTGTGCTTTTGCCAAATTAGAGCAAAAAATCGGGAAATTCAGCTACGATGAATTGCTTTGTTGCAGCAGTGCTGCCGGCGGACTTAAAATGGTGTCACTCGGGCTTGTGCCCGAACTTACCGCGAAAGCATCGAAACTTGCCGCAGCCAGTGCCGGAGCAAAAGTGGTAAAAACGTACGCGTTTGAAATATCGCAGGCGGAGCAAGCGGAGATTTTCGATATTAATCCCGATCTGGTACTGCTTTGCGGCGGAACCGATGGCGGAAACAAAGAGGTTATACTTACCAATGCACGCTGGCTATGCCAAATCGAGCACCCGTTCACCGTTATTGCTGCGGGTAATAAAAGCGCGTCGTTTGAGTTGGAGGAGATTTTTGCGAAATCGGGAAAATCATTTGTGATCACTGAAAATGTAATGCCCGAGTTCAATAAACTCAACATTGAACCGGCCAGACAAAAAATAAAGGATTTGTTTATCAGCCGCATTATCGAGGCCAAAGGGTTGAGCGGTATCCAAAAAATGTGCAAAACCGATATAATTCCTACGCCTTTGGCGGTATTGAATGCTTGCGAATTGTTGAGTAAAGGTACAAAAAACGTATCGGGATTGGGCGATTTGCTGGCGGTAGATATAGGTGGCGCAACCACAGATGTTTACTCCATTTCCGACGGAAAACCAACTCTCGAAAACGTTACGACAAAAGGGTTGCCAGAGCCAGTTAGCAAACGCACCGTGGAAGGCGATTTGGGAATGCGCTACAGCCTACCGTCACTGGTTGATGAGTTGGATTTGGATGCTCTTTCGGAAGAATTGCAAATGGAAAAATCAATAATCACCGATTGGGTAAAAACATGCTCTCAAAATCCTGACACGCTCGCCAAATTTGATTCGCAACAGCAAAAAATCGAAGAGTTGATAGCGCGAAGCGCTTTAGAAATAGCGGTTGAACGCCATTCCGGAACCTATCAACCGGTTTATACGCCTTTCGGGCAGGTTTTCACGCTTACGGGGAAAGACCTTTCGGCTGTGCCGTTTGTTATCGGGATTGGAGGCATAATTATCAATGCCCGTCAACCACAATATATTCTGGAAGGAGCAAAACTGCAATCGGGCGATGTCGTTTTTGCAAAACCCAAAAATCCCGATTATTTAATCGATAAAAAATATATTTTCGCATCCATGGGATTACTCAGCGCAATTTATCCCGATTTGGCGATGAAATTGATGAAAAAGGAAATAGTTAAACTATAAATCACGTTTCAACATCCAAACGGTTCAGCCCAATGTGATGTTCAAACACTGTAAACTGACAACTGTAAACTAATAACTGTATATGCAAATTAAGAACCAAAAACTTTCAAACGATGCTTTTTTTGCCGAACGCAAAGAAATATTGGAGCATTGGCACACCGGAAAAAATGTAGATTTTGACGAAGCTGTAGCCTATCAAAAATCAATTCCGCAAGAAAAACGTTTCGGCCAAAAATTGGCTAAAGCCAATGAACAAAAACTTACACTTATACAGCCGAGGGCGGGTGTAGCGCTTTATGAAGAACATATCGAGCTGCTTCGTTTCCTTGAAACCGAAGGCGAAGCTGACCTGTTACCCACAACCGTGGATAGTTACACGCGTCTGAACCGTTACAGCGAAGCTGAAACCGGAATAGAAAAAAGCAAAGAAACCGGACGTTCGATGTTGAATGGTTTCCCCATTGTGAATTACGGTGTGGATATTTGCAGAAAAGTAACGTCGGCACTAAAAAATCCGGTGCAGGTACGTCACGGAACGCCCGATGCTCGTTTGCTTACCGAACTTTCTATCGCCGGAGGATTTACATCTTACGAAGGTGGCGGTATTTCGTACAATATCCCTTATTCAAAAAATCATTCGATAGAGAAAACTATTGCACATTGGCAATATGCAGATCGTCTTGTTGGACTTTACGAAGAAGCCGGAGTATCCATCAATCGTGAGCCGTTCGGGCCGCTTACCGGAACGCTTATTTCGCCTTGTATTTCCAATTCGGTGGCGATTATCGAATCGCTTTTGGCTGCTACTCAAGGCGTAAAAGATATAACCGTAGGTTACGGACAGTGCGGAAACCTCATTCAGGACGTGGCTGCTATTCGTTCGCTGAATATTCTTACGCGTGAGTATCTCGATAAATTCGGGTTCAACGATGTGCGCGTTACCACCGTTTTCCATCAATGGATGGGCGGTTTTCCGCAGGACGAAGCCAAAGCATTTGGTGTAATTTCGTGGGGTGCTGCTGCAGCCGTGCTGGCAAAAGCCACGAAAGTAATCGTGAAAACGCCGCACGAAGCCATGGGAGTTCCCACCAAAGAAGCCAACGCGGCAGGATTGCGCGCCACGAAACAATTAGTATCCATGTTGAAAGATCAGGATTTCCGTTCTATTCCCGCGGTAGTAGCTGAAGGCGAGATAATCATGAAAGAAATGCGCTGCATCTTAGATAAAGTAGAAGAGTTGGGCAAAGGTGATTACGCTATCGGAACGGTTGCCGCTTTCGAAGCCGGAGTGCTGGATATTCCGTTTGCACCCAGCCGTTACAATGCCGGAAAAGTAATGCCTGCTCGCGATAACGTAGGAGCCGTTCGTTTCCTCGAAATCGGAAATATGCCGTTTACGCAAGACCTGATTGATTTTCACCGCCAGAAACTCGAAGAGCGCGCCAAATACGAAAAACGCGCCGTTAGTTTCCAAATGGTAATTGATGATGTGTACGCTATCGGTAAAGGTTTTCTTGTGGGAAGACCCAAGTAGAGACGGTGCGTGCACCGTCTAATCTCTATTAGTCAATAAAATCTAACAGTCTAAAAAAATATGAAAATTACAAAACTTATCTGTGCTCCCGGAAAAACCGGCTTTTATTTTGATGACCAAAAAGCCATAAAACAAGGAGCCAAAAACGATGGCGCTTTCTACGAAGGTACGCCCGCAACGCCGGGATTCACATCAGTGCGTCAGGCCGGTGAATCCATTTCTGTCATTTTTGTTCTCGAAAACGGAGCTTTTGCTCACGGCGATTGCGCGGCTGTGCAGTATTCGGGAGAAGGCGGCCGCGATCCGCTTTTCCTTGCCGAAAATTTTATTCCTATTATTGAGAAACACATTGCGCCGCTTTACGTCGGGAAAGATATTACCACGTTTCGCGAAATGGCAGATTTGGTGGACAAAGGCATCAATCCCGAAACGGGGAAAATCTACCACACCGCTATCCGCTACGGAGTTACGCAAGCCTGTTTGGATGCTGTGGCAAAAAGTCAGGGAAAACTGATGGCACAAGTCATTGCCGACGAATACGGAACGAAAATCTCCAACCGCATCATCCCTATTTTCTCGCAATCAGGTGACGACCGCTACCTCAACGTCGACAAAATGATTATGAAAGGTGCCGACGTATTACCGCACGCACTTTTCAACCACGTGGAAACAAAAGTTGGTTGGAAGGGCGAAAAAATTAAAGAATACCTGGAGTGGCTGCGCAACCGCATTTTGGAGAAAAAACCGTTCGAAGGCTACAATCCCGTTATTCATATTGATGTTTACGGAACGCTGGGAATTGTTTTCAACAACGATTTCGAAGCCATTGCCGATTACATTGGCGAACTGACCGAAATTGCCAAACCGTTCCGCCTTCGCGTGGAAGGTCCGGTGGATATGGGCGAAAAAACAGCTCAAATTGACGCACTTCGCACTATTCGTCAGAAAATGGAAGAAAAAAACATTACGGCAGAAATTGTTGCCGACGAGTGGTGCAACACCCTGCAAGATATAATCGATTTTTCGGTGCACAAAGCCGGACACATGGCGCAAATTAAAACGCCCGACCTTGGTGGTATCAACAACAGCATTGAAGCCGTTCTTTATTGCAAGGAACACGAAATGGGTGCTTATTTGGGTGGAACCTGCAACGAAACCAACCGTTCTGCCGAAATTTGTGCACACATTGCTATGGCAACTTCGCCCGTTCAATATCTCGCCAAACCCGGCATGGGCGTGGACGAAGGATATATGATTGTGTATAATGAAATGAGCCGCATTCTGGCTCTTAGCCGTTAGTCATTGGCTATTGGCAAGTAACCCAAAATAATATCAAGTCATTAAAATTAACAAAATGCTAACAGCTAATAGCTAATAGCCAAAAGCCAAAATATGAACGAACTAAGAATACTCTCCCCCACCGCCATCCTCGGATACGGATTTCCGATGGCGTCGTTTGAAGAAGGGATGAAACGCAAACCGCACGTTATAGCGGTGGATGCCGGTTCAACCGATCCGGGCCCGTATTATTTAGGTGCCGGAAAATCGTTTACCGACCGAAATTCGGTGAAACGCGACCTTGAAATTATGATACCTGCCGCACTTGAAGCCGGAATTCCGGTTGTAGTAGGCACGGCAGGCGGTTCGGGCGCGCGTCCGCACGTGGAACTCACGCTGGAAATTGTGAAAGAAATTGCCCGCGAAAAGCAACTTTCGTTCAAATTAGCTGTTATCCAATCGGAGTTTGAGAAGGAGTTTGTGAAAGAAAACGTGCGAAAAGGGAATATCTCGCCACTTTTTCCTGCTCCGGAAATAACTGAAACAGACGTGGATGAATCGGTGCATATCGTTGCTCAGATGGGCGAGGAGCCGTTTATTGAGGCTTTGGAAAATGGTGCTGACGTTATTCTTGCCGGCCGCAGCTACGATCCGTCTGTTTTTTCTGCACTCGCCATTAAAAACGGTTTTAACAAAGGCCTTGCCATCCACTTGGGTAAAATCCTGGAATGTGCTGCCATTGCTGCTTTGCCCGGAAGCGGAAGCGATTGTATGTTTGGCTATCTTCATGAAGATAACTTTGTGCTTGAACCACTTTCACCCTTGCGCAAGTGCACCACACTATCGGTAGCGGCACACACGTTGTACGAGAAAACCAATCCGTACATTTTGCCCGGCCCCGGTGGAGCTATAAATTTGCATGAGTCGAAATTTGAGCAGATAGACGATAATAAAGTACGTGTTTCGGGAAGCCGTTTCGTTCCTACCGAGGAATATTTCGTAAAGTTGGAAGGTGTTAAACGCGTGGGCTACCGCACCATTTCGTGCGCCGGGGTGAAAGACCCGATTATGATTTCGAAAATCGACAGCATTACGCAAAGCGTGAAGGACCGTGTGCAGAATAATTTCGAGAATTACGGCATTACCGACTTCTTTCTCGACTTTAAGATTTATGGCCGAAATGGCGTTATGGGGATGTTCCCCGATGCACCACAAAGTGCCGGAGATGAGCTGCTCATCATTATTGAAGCCGTTGCGCCAACACAGGAGCAAGCCGATACCATTTGCGGGTTTGCCCGCAGTACGATGCTGCATTTCGGTTACGAAAGACGAATCGCCACGGCAGGAAATCTGGCGTTCCCGTTTTCACCGTCGGATGCAAAGATGGGCGAAGTTTTCGAGTTTAACGTATATCACCTGATGAAAGTGGACGACCCTAAAACGCTGTTTCCGATAGAATATATTCAGTTTTAATAGATTGAAAAAGATTGATGATAGATTGATTAAGATTGAAAACGGTCAGCCAACAATCAATCTCAGTCAATCTCAGTCAATCTCAGTCAATCTCATTTGATCTAAATTAAACTTTAATAAAAAAATGAAATACAATCTAACCGACGTAGCTTCCGTTGTCAGAAGCAAAAATTCGGGTCCGTATGAATTAACGTTCGACGTTATTTTCAAGGACTTCGAGATGTACGAACGTGTGAAAGCGGCAAAGATCTTTAATGAGAAAATGTTTGCTTCGCTCTACCATGTTCCCGAAGCGGACATTATCGGCGTGGTACATTTCGACCCGGCAAAAGCGATAAAAACGACTATTGTACGTCCCATACCTTCAGGATCATTAGGCGAAACCGATGTGTACGGTGCACAACAGCACGCTCCGCTCATGAGTTTGGAGTTTGAGTTATAAAAAGCTTTTGGCTACTAGCCATTAGCCATTAGCCTTTGGCAAGATAATAAAATATTATGCTTATCCGCAATGCGTCCTAAATACAATTTTTCTAACCCCTCCCTGCTACGCGGTACTCCCCGTCCCGATAGCTATCGGGAGAGCGGAAGGGTTAAGATGAATTAGGAAACTTAGCGGATAACCATTTAAAAATATTTACAAAAACAGCTAAAAGCCAACTGCCAATAGCTAAAAGCATTTTATTCTATGCGTAACATTATTCAAGAATACATGGTTTCGTCGCAATATTTCGCGCCACGCGGAAAAGAGCGGCTGATGTTCCTCGGCGAACAAATTTCGCACCGGCATCTCAATTACAGCGACAAACTGATTGGCATTGTTGGCGATGCCGGAGCGGGAAAATCCTCCTTGATAAAAGGGATGTTTCCCGGCTTGCAGTTATCCAACGACGACGACATTGTCAATCCGCGCAAAATGTTGCAGGTGCGAAATTCGATGATGGAAGTGGATGAAGCCACCACTTTTCACCTCGACATACGCTTTCAAATGGCATTTACGCAGATGTACGAAATAGTGGATTATGTCAATTCCTTGTTGGAGCGAAACCGCCGTGTGGTCATCGAACACTTCAATCTGCTTTATCCTGCTTTGGGAAAAAATGCTGATATTATTATTGGGATTGGAGAGGAAATAATTGTAACGCGTCCAAGTCTTTTCGGTCCACAACCTGAAAGCGTGTATAATATCGTTCATGAATCGCTCAAATACCGAAAAATGGCACATTCTGCCGAGGAAGTTACCACAGAAGTGCTTCACGAATATTTTGACATCAAAGTAGATGAATATTTCTTTTCTGATGTCAGAAACGGTTTTGTGATTAAATTTTACAAAAAACCGGAAATCGATTTGGAAAAACTGGCTGTTTTGATTGATGAAAAATTGGCAGAAAATCTTCCTATTTCCTATTATGACGAGGATCATATTATAATTGGAGAAAGGATTGTGACTTGCGACGGGTCACGTTTTCATGTAAAAAACACCTCTGAAATTGAAAATTTCTCGCTCGTGAAGCGTCTGATTTACGATCCCGCCACAAAAACTCATTGCCTGATTGGCGTGGTGGACAATAATACCGACAATCTTGAAAACCGAAATACCCATTATTTCTTAACCCGAAAATGTTTGGAATGAAAAAAATAAAAGCGGAAGACATCACCCATTTAGTTGAAACACTCTGTATAGAGGCCTGTTGCGTTATCACGGACGATATAAAGAATAAGTTCAGATCTTGCCTGCAAACCGAGAAATCGGCGTTAGGAAAAGAAATTCTCGGCACGCTGATTGAAAACGCAAAAATTGCACGCGAAGAACGCAGCCCGATGTGTCAGGATACGGGCGTTACCGTAGTTTTTGTGAAAATGGGGCAGAATATCCAAATCGAAGGCGGATTTATCGAAGGTGCTATTAACCAAGGTGTTCGGCAAGGTTACGAAAAAGGATATTTACGAAAATCTGTAGTGAAAAGTCCTATTGACCGCATAAATACTGGCGACAACACACCTGCCGTAATCCATTACGAAATCGTTCCGGAGGATGTTTTTCACATCACCGTTTCGCCCAAAGGTTTTGGAAGCGAGAATAAAAGCGCGCTTAAAATGCTTACGCCGAGCGAAGGAGTGGAAGGCGTAAAGCGGTTTGTGCTGGAAACAATTTCTGCCGCCGGTGGAAACCCTTGTCCGCCCATCATCGTGGGTGTAGGCATCGGCGGGACAATGGAAAAAGCCGCCTATCTGAGCAAAAAAGCCTTGCTCCGCCCCTTGAACACTAAAAATCCCGACCCGGTACTTGCCGCTTTGGAAAAAGAATTGCTCACAGAAATCAACAAATTAGGCATCGGGCCGGCAGGATTTGGAGGGAGCACAACTGCACTTGGTGTGAATATCTTAACCTATGCCACGCACATCGCAGGACTTCCGGTATCGGTAAATATCGGCTGCCACGCTACGAGACACGCAGAAGGAAGTTTATAGAGAGGTTTGGAGACAAGAGGATGGGAGAATGGGAGACGAGATGGTTCTGCCTGTGTTAAATTTTAAAACAGCTAAATATACAAAATAAAAATACATATAATTCATTGATAATGCCAATCGTAAATCTCAAATCCGAAATCGTAAATCCAAACTCCCCTTCAGGGGAGTTAGGGGTAAAAAGAATTTTACAAGCACCTTTTTCCGATGAAACTATCCGAAGCTTAAAAGCGGGCGATATGGTTTATATTTCAGGAACAGTCTATACCGCACGTGATGCGGCACACAAGCGATTGGCGGAAATGCTTTTGAAAGGCGAATCTAAACCCTTCAATTTCAGCGGACAAGCCGTTTACTACGCCGGACCGGCACCGGCAAAGCCGGGAAAACCCATCGGTTCGGTCGGCCCAACTACCGGCGGACGAATGGATGCTTATTCGCCCATGCTTATTGCCGAAGGCTTAAAAGTGATGATTGGCAAAGGCACACGAAGCAAAGAAGTTATTGAAGCGATGAGAGAACATACCGGTGTTTATTTTGCAGCCATCGGCGGAGCTGCCGCACTAATGGCAAAATGCGTACAAAGTGCCGAAATTATCGCTTTTGAAGAATTGGGCACGGAAGCCATCCGGAAATTGGAGGTAAAAGAACTTCCGGTTGTGGTGGCGATTGATTGTTGGGGAAACGACATTTACGAAAGAGGCAGGCGGGAGTTTGAGGTTAAATAGTTTTCCTTACTACCTCTTCAATTACTCTCGGAAAGTGCATATACTCCAACTCATGTACCTTTTTTGCTACAGCATCGGCATCGTCATCGGGTGAAACATCGCATTTAGCCTGAAAAACTACATTACCCTCATCGTAATTCTCATTTACATAATGAATGGTAATTCCCGATTCTGTTTCTCCTGCCTGCACAACCGCCTGGTGAACGCGTTCACCATACATCCCTTTGCCACCGTACTTCGGCAGCAATGCCGGATGAATATTAATTATCCGATACGGAAACGCTTCTAAAATAGGTTGCGAAATTTTCAATAAAAAACCGGCAAGCACAATAAAGTCGATATTATATTCGCGAAGCGTACTAAGAATCAGCGACCCATCATCAAACTCAACCTTAGAAAAAGTGTATGATGGAATTCCGAGTTTGTGTGCACGTTCGTGAACATAAGCGTCGCGTTTATTTGAAATGATGAGCGAAATATTTATTTCAGAATCATTTGTGAAATAATATGCAATATTTTCGGCATTGCTGCCGTTGCCCGATGCAAAAATGGCTAATCGTGTCATAAAAAGTCGGTTTTTGCACAAAAAAACGTAATTTGTGCAATTTTTTGCAATTTAATGCACAAAAGGTTGTGGAGTTACAGAAAAATTACGTTACTTTGCATCCACAAATTTAAGAAATAATATTTTATTTATTTTATTAATTAATATCAAAAGTTATGTCTGAAGTAGCACAAAGAGTAAAATCGATTATTGTCGATAAATTGGGTGTTGAAGAATCTGAAGTAACAGAAAACGCAAGCTTTACCAACGATTTAGGAGCTGACTCTCTTGACACTGTGGAATTAATCATGGAGTTCGAAAAAGAATTCAATCTTTCAATTCCCGATGATCAGGCGGAAAAAATCTCTACCGTTGGCGATGCAGTTGCTTACGTAGAACAACACGCTAAATAAACATTTAATTCAGTTTATGGAATTAAAAAGAGTAGTAGTAACAGGCCTGGGAGCTATTACTCCGCTTGGGAACGACGTTAAAACAACGTGGGAAAATGCCATTGCGGGGAAAAGCGGCGCCGGGCCTATTACTCATTTTGATGCATCGTTATTCAAAACACAATTCGCTTGTGAGGTAAAAGACTTCGACCCAAACGAAATATTCGAACGCAAAGAAGCCCGGAAATTCGATCGCTATTCGCAATTAGCCGTTAAAGCGGCGCAAGAAGCGATAGAAAACTCAGGCCTCGATATGGAAACCGAAAACAAAGACCGGATAGGAGTTATTTTCTCTGCCGGAATTGGCGGAATCAAAACGTTTGAAGAAGAAGTTGGCAGCTACTTCGTAGCACAAGAAAGAGGCCCTCGATTCAATCCTTATTTCATTCCGAAAATGATAGCCGATATAGCCGCAGGGCATATCTCTATGATTTACGGACTGAGAGGTCCTAACTATGCAACCGTTTCGGCATGTGCATCATCAACCAATGCGCTTGTCGACGCCTTCAACCTCATCCGATTAAACAAAGCAATCGTTATTGTTACAGGAGGTTCCGAAGCCACCATCAGCCCGTCGGCAGTGGGCGGATTCAATGCCATGCACGCTTTATCTACCCGTAACGACAGCCCCGAAACAGCTTCACGCCCGTTTAGCGCCAGCCGCGACGGATTTGTGATGGGCGAAGGCGGCGCTTGTTTAATCCTCGAAGAACTAGATCACGCCTTAGCTCGCGGAGCACATATTTATGCCGAAGTAGCAGGCGGCGGCATGTCGGCAGATGCATATCATCTCACAGCTTCTCATCCTGAAGGATTGGGAGCCAAATTGGTAATGCGTAATGCCTTGGAAGATGCTCAAATGAATCCTGAAGACATAGATTATATCAATGTTCACGGAACATCAACCCCGGTTGGAGATATATCCGAAGTAAAAGCAATTCTCGAAGTATTTGGAGATCAGGCTTATAACCTGAATATAAGCTCAACCAAATCGATGACCGGGCATTTGCTCGGGGCAACCGGAGCCGTTGAAGCTATGCTTTGTATCTTAGCCATCGAAAATCAAATCGTTCCTCCTACTATTAACCACGAAGAAGGAGACGATGACCCGGAGATTGACTATAATCTGAATTTCACTTTTAACAAGGCCCAAAAACGCGAAATCAGGGCCGCATTATCGAATACTTTTGGCTTTGGAGGGCACAACTCCAGTATAATAGTCAAGAAATTCAACAAATAAGTGTTTAAGAAAATCTTGCGAAAGATCAGGGCAATTCCCAGAAAAGGAAAAGAGCCCTATCTTTCATTTTACAAAATGTTGGGATTTTATCCCCACAATGTCGATCTATACAGGGAAGCCATGACCCATAGATCCTCTTCCATTCGGTTTAAGAAAGGGAAATGGGCGAATAATGAACGCCTTGAATTTTTAGGCGATGCCATTCTCGACGCTATCGTTGCCGATATTCTCTACAAAAAATTTGAAAACAAAAAAGAAGGGTTCCTCACCAGTACCCGTTCCCGTATCGTACAAAGAGAAACATTGAACAAAATTGCAGGTGAAATAGGGATCGATAAAATAATTGTTTCATCTACGCGAAACCTGGCGCACAACACCAATATTTATGGAGACGCGCTGGAAGCTCTTATCGGGGCGATCTATCTGGACCAAGGATACCGAGCAGCTAAAAAATTTGTTTTTGACAAACTCATCAAACAACATCTGAATATCGATAAAGTACTGAAAAGTGAAGTAGATTTTAAATCTCGGCTCATTGAATGGGGACAAAAATACAAAATAGACGTGGTTTTTGAGGTTATAAACTCGTCTTACGATGATCAAAGCAATCCGATATTTGAATCTGTTGTAATGGTTGGCGGTATGAATTTGGGCAGCGGAAAAGGATATTCCAAAAAAGAATCGCATCAGAAAGCGGCTAAAAAGGCCATTAAAAAATTACGCAGCGATAACGATCTGTTGAAAAAATTGCTCGAAAACTCCAAAAAAACAACTCAAAAAAATGAAATCTCTTCCGCGGAAGAGATTTCTCAAAGGTCATAATCATTTTATTTCTCCTTGCCCTAAAAGCACTTTTTGAAATTTGGTGATATTTACCAAACACCAAACGATATACCCATATTTTTTCCCTGTTGCACCAAAGGAGTTTCGGGTGTAACCAAACGTAGTTTTCCGGCAACTTCGCGCAACGGTGTTTCGCTGATCTTGTTATTTATTTTCGCCACCATGTAACCGAATTTCCCTTGCTTAATCAGATCGGCTGCATGTCCGCCCAATAATGTTCCCAGATTCCGGTCGTACGCCGAAGGCGAACCTCCGCGCTGAATGTAACCCAATACCGTTTCGCGGGTTTCGAAACCGGTTTGTTTTTCGATCTCTTTGGCGAAATAAATAGCCGGACGATCATTGCTCCCCTGAATTTCAATCCCTTCGGCAACAGCAACAATAGAGTAGGCTTTTCCCAATTCCATGCGTTTCTTTATCTTATCTATCACTACCTTCATGTTGTATCCCAACTCGGACAGCAAAATAATATCGGCTCCTCCGGCCATTCCGGCGTGTAGTGTGATCCATCCGGCGTGATGTCCCATCAGCTCGATTACCATCACCCGGCGGTGAGAGCTTGCAGTGGAATGCAAGCGGTCGATGGCTTCGGTTGCGATGGTTACGGCTGAGTCAAAACCGAAAGTTATGTCTGTTCCATACACATCGTTATCGATGGTCTTTGGCACGCCGATGGCGTTCAATCCCAAATCCGAAAGCATCCAGGTAGTGCGTTGCGTTCCATTTCCGCCGATACAAACCAAGCAATCCAATCCGAGTTCGTGGTAACATTTTCTGATTTCTGCGCGGTCTTTTTCGTCGGGCGAAGTGATCATTTTGCGAAAAGTTTTTTCACGGGCTGTACCCAAAATGGTTCCGCCCATGTTGAGGATACCCGATAAAGATTGATCGGTCAAAGGAATTACGTCTTTGTACAACAGTCCCGAAAAACCGTTCATGATTCCGATTACCTCCATGCCGTAATGATTGATGGCTGTTTTTCCAACGCCTCTGATGGTCGCGTTAATTCCCGGACAGTCGCCGCCGGAAGTGAGGATTCCAATTTTCATGTGCTTATTATTTGTTTTACGTTAATTTCTGATGAGACAAGATTTGCAAGTTCACTTTACATGTGTTTTTTGAAAGCGTTAGTGCATTACAAAGGAAAGAAAAAATAGAGTAAAAGGCAAAAATATTTTTTGTTTTTCGTGAGCTATTTTACATCGAATTAATTATTCCCTCCATAAATTTGCTCCAACTCTTTTTCGCGCATTTTTTGCTCGCGATAATCCCAGTCTTCCATCTGTTCCTGACTGACAAGGCGCCCATCCTCAAAGTAGAAAATACTGTTTATCTGTCGTTGTTCGCTTGCGTAAAAAACCAACTCTTTGTAAACAAGTTCCTCACAAAAAATGCCTTTTTCATTGTTGAAAAAGTTGTATTGAAGGGGTTTACCGTAGTTTGCTATGAATTCGTCTTTAGTCATCCCGATCCTGACTCTGCCATCGGTGAATTTACTTGCTTCTTTGATAAGGCCACAGGATGTTATTGCACCAATTAGAATAATGAAAGAAAATAAAACGATTTTTGTTTTCATAATAGATAACTGATAAAAGGTTTACGATATATTTTCGAAAATAATCTCCGCGGCTCTGTCCGACGCGCCGGGGGCGCCGAGAATTTCGCGCATTTCGCGATAATTGCTGAGCATATTTTGCCGATAGGTTTTAACGTGAAGCAAGCGTTTGAGTTCATCGCGGAGGTTATCGAGGGTAAAGTATTTGGCAAAAAGTTCGCGTACTACTTGCTTTCCGCAAATCAGGTTCACGAGAGAAATATAAGGCGTGTGCAAGATATTTTCGAATGCCCAGTGTGACAATTTCGGCATCGGCATCCGGTAACAAACCGCTTGCGGAACATTCAGCAAGGCCGTTTCCAGCGTAGCCGTCCCCGAAGTTACAAGCGCCGTATCCGATTGCGCCAAAAGACGATAGGTTTGATTAAAAACCACTGTTGCTGAACCATCCGAAATAAATTCATCGTAAAAACCGGCATCTATTCCCGGCGCGCCGGCAATTACTAACTGATACCCTTCAAAACTTTTTGATGCCTGCAACATAACGGGCAAGTTTCCCGATATTTCCTGCTTGCGGCTTCCGGCAAGCAAAGCGATAATGGGCTTGTTTTCCAAGTTATTGGCCGCGATAAACTCATTGAATGTCTCGTTTTGGAAATCTCGTGCGGCAACGGCATCTACCGTGGGGTTACCCACATAATGAACATCGTAATTGTGCTTTTTGAAAAACTCCACTTCAAACGGAAGAATGCACAGCATTTTGTCCACATATTTCTTGAACGATTTCACCCGATACTCTTTCCACGCCCACACTTTGGGCGAAATATAATAATGTACGGGAATGTGGAGTTGTGTTTTTACGTATTTCGCGACCTTCAGGTTAAAACCGGGATAATCTACCAAAACAACCACGTCGGGATGGTATGCGGCGATGTCTTTTTTGCAAAAAGTGAGGTTGCGGAGAATGGTTTTGGCATTCATCAGCACGGGAATGATTCCCATAAACGCCATTTCGCGGTAATGTTTTACCAAAACACCGCCCTGCTCCGACATAAGGTCGCCGCCAAAGAAACGAAAATCCGCGTCTTTGTCCAACCGCCTAAGCGATCGCATCAGGTTGGATGCGTGTAAATCGCCCGAGGCTTCACCGGCAATGAGGTAGTATTTCATTTTATAAAGCCCCCTCTAACTCCCCTGAAGGGGAGAACGCTCCCATCCTTTGGAGGGGTAGGCGTTACAAATCCCATTTTTTTAATTCCGCAATAAAATCGTACGCCGTCATATCTGTTTTCACGGGAACAACGGCGGCGTAACCATTTGCCAAGGCCCATTCATCGGCATCTTCGTTGTCTTCTTCCCAATTCTCGAAATTTCCGGTAATCCAAAACACATCCTTGCCTAATCCGTCTTGACCTTTAAAGTACTCGTTCACCCATTTTCCCTGCGTTTGCGAAGTTACTTTTATGCCTTTTACTTCGCCCGAAGGCACGTTCACGTTCAGGCAAACGCCTTTGGGTAGTCCTTTTTTCAGCACTTTTTCGGCAAGTTCGCGGGCGATATTGGCCGCGGCGCTAAAATCGGCATCTGCCCGGTGATCGCACAGCGATACGCCAAACGAAGGCACATCGAAAATACATCCTTCAATAGCGGCGCCCATCGTTCCCGAATAAATTACGCTTATGCCCGCATTGGAGCCGTGATTGATGCCCGAAACGATGAGATCGGGCTTGCGGTCGAGAATTTCGTTCATCGCTAATTTCACACAATCCACAGGCGTTCCGTTGCAAATGTAATAATTGGCGTTTTTTTCTTTTTTATACTCCTGAAAGCGCAAAGCCTGCGAAGTAGTAATGGCACTCGACATACCCGAACGATGCCAATCGGGTGCAAAAACAACAATTTCGCCCAATCCTTTCAGGGCTTCAGCTAACGATATAATTCCTTTCGCCTGATATCCGTCATCGTTGGTTATGAGGATAAGGGGTTTCTTTTTATTCATAGAAGTATTTATAAGATCAACAAATTTAATCATTTTTGCCGACTTTCCGCCTATGAATGCTGCTACAAAATTATTAAGCTTAATTCTTATCAAAAAGTAACAACTATTTGTTATCTTTACACGTTCTAAACAAGCAAAGGGCTATAATCAGACAGTTCTAAGCCCACTATATTAAAAATTCAGCTAACAATTATGAAAAAAATAGCTTTTCTTTTTACTCTTTTATTTGTTTTTGCAGCCATTTTTGCGCAGGAAGTGAAACCCGTTAAGAATGTTATCGTGATGATCCCCGACGGAACCTCTATCGGCGTATATTCCGCCGCCCGATGGTATAACGTATATAACAAAACGAGCAACCGCCTGCATATCGACCCTTATTTTACGGGAACGGTCACCACGCACTCATCCAATGCGCCCATCGGCGACTCGGCGCCCACCGGCTCCACTTACGCAACGGGCGTTTTGCAAAAAACCGGCAACGTGGCCATTCATCCCGAAGCCGACCCCGATAATGATCTCTATCCGGTGGATGCTTCTCGCACCTATCAACCCGCGGCAACCATTTTGGAGGCAATGAAAATAAAACAGAACAAAGCCGTTGGATTGGTGGTTACGTGCGAATTCCCACACGCTACGCCTGCCGATTTTTCGTCGCATTATTATGCCCGAGGCGCTTATAAATTTCTTGCTCCGCAAATGGCGTATCAGAACATGGATGTGATGTTTGGCGGCGGAAACGGCATTTTAACCGACGATATTAAACAACATTTCCGCAACAAAGGAACCACACTCATTCAGGACGATAAAAACGCGTTGCTCAACTACAGCGGTAATGGAAAAGTGTGGGCGCTGTTCGGCGACAGGGCTTTGCCGTACGATATTGACCGCAACCCCGACAAAGTGCCGTCCATTGCCGAAATGACCGGTAAGGCATTGGAGATTCTTTCGAAAAACGAGAACGGATTTTTCTTGATGGTAGAAGGCAGTCAGGTGGATTGGGCGGCACACGCAAACGATCCCATCGGCATCATCTCGGAATACCTTGCGTTCGACGAGGCGGTGGGAAAAGTAATGGAGTTTGCCGAAAAAGATGAAAATACGGCAGTGGTGATTATGTCGGATCACGGAAACAGCGGCTTTACCATCGGCACGCGCAATTGCGGACGCTATGACCAACTCACGATTCGCGAACTATTTGAAACGCTGTCGCAAATTAAACTTTCGGCAAACGGGTTGGAATCTGTGTTGATTAATACCAAACCCGAAAACATTAAAAGTGAATTTAAAAAATACACCGGTGTGGATCTCACCGACGACGAAGTGCAGTCGCTCCTCGCATCCAAAAACTACAAGGAAGGCGATTACACCAAAGTGGGTACAAGCAATAACCTCGCACACAACATCCTCAACATCCTTAACCTGAAAATGTGTTTTGGCTTCACAACAGGCGGGCACACAGGCGAAGAAACACTGTTGGCATCGTACCACCCGCAGGGTGATATTCTGAAAGGCAATGTGCGCAATGTAGATGTGAACGCGTATTTGCAAAAAGTTGCGGGCTTGGATCAATCGTTGCAACAGTTATCAGACGAAATTTTCGCGAAACACAGCGATGTATTTGCCGGACAGAAATTTACCGTTAACAAAACGAATCCTGATTTTCCCGTACTTACCATTAAGAAAGGACGGAACACTTTAGAGATAAAGGCTTTTTCTTCGGTTGCCAAACTCAACGGCAAGCCGTTTGATATCGGTTCCGTGGTGGTGTATATGGATAAAAACGATACGTTTTATCTACCGAAAGAGTTGGCGAAGAAATTATAACAAAAAAAGCGGCGGGTGCCGCTTTTTTTGTTTGCTGTTGTACCACGAGTCAAACTATTTACTTGTTTTAATATGCACTTTCAGTTTTTTCATTGCCCAATCGTAATGGCTTGAAGTGGCCGAAACGCAGTATGCGCCAAGGGTGGAAGTACCCGTCCAGTCGAACATCTTTTTGGCGAATAATTCATCGTTGGAGAATGTTTCTATTAGTGCCATTACCTCCCGATGACTTTCTTTCACCATCTGCTTGGCATCGGGTAACGAAGTATGTTGGTGTTTCTCCCAAAAACCGACATTCATTTGCGGATACGTTTTCCAGTTATACGGTTCCTGTAAAAAGGGTTTTGCATTGCCGCCGCGATTGTTGTTGATCCAATTCTGCAATAATCTGTGCCATTCGTACAAATGCGCGAGCACATCGCGCAGGTTTTTGTCCCTGCCCCAATGCGCTTCTTTTCCCGCCGTAGCCATTTCGCTGCCGAATGCGGCGTTTTGTTGTTCATTACTCATTGTATCGATAAGTTTCCATAACTTGCCGAATTGCTCATTTGCCGCGATAAGTAAATCTGATTTTGTGGTTGCTCTTGGCATAATTTTTCCTTATGTTTTTCTCTCTCAAAAATAGGAAAATTCTTTCGATTCACAGTATAGTTTTTATGTAAAAATAAAACAAATCTTGTATAACATCACTCGCTTACTTTTTCGAAGCGTATGTTGCGAAGTAATTTCGGCGCACACCGATTATGAAGCAGCAAGCAATGGAATAATTTTTTCGCAACTTTTGTAACTATTCCTACATTTGTACGACAAATAGTATAGAAAGTAAAGTATAATGGAATCTAAAGAAACCGAGAAGGAATTTGTAGAACTGATCAAGCAAAATAGTCGGCTAATTTATAAAGTTTGCTTTATGTATGCGTCGGATAATGATGAGTTGAATGACTTGTATCAAGAAGTGTTGATTAATCTTTGGCGTTCGTACGCTGCGTTTAAGGGTGATGCCAAATATTCCACGTGGGTTTATCGTGTTGGGCTTAACACGTGCATTAGTTATATCCGACAGAAAATGCGAAAACCCACAATCATACCATTGAGTGAAAATTTAGAAAATATTGCCGAACGAGAAAACAATGGTGAAGAATTGCGTGAAATGTATCGGCTCATCAATCGACTCTCAAAAATCGAAAAAGCTATTGTACTGCTCTATTTAGAGGAAAAAACGTATGACGAAATCGGCGAAATCATTGGGATAACACGCGGAAATGTGGCGGTTAAACTAAACCGCATCAAAACAAAGCTGAAAGAAATGTCTAATCAATAAATAATCGGGAATATGGCAGATTTAGAACAAATGAAAAAAGGTTGGAAAATTCTCGATGAGAATTTACAGAAATCGGAAATTATTAATCACGAACAAATAAAGGAAATAAATATGGAAAAAATGAAAAAATCGACTGAAATATGGTTAAACAAAAATAAAGAAGGGCTTATTTTAAGTATAATATTTTGCACATCTTTCACCATAGCGTGGTATATAGAAGGTCGTATTTGGCAGTCAGTAATTTTTCCGGTGACAATGATCCCATTCATAATTATTGAAATCATGGACAGGAAAAAAATAAAAAATAATAGCATCTATAATGTTTCCATTTCAGATTTTTTATACAAAATGGAAGATTTAAGATTCGATAAATTTCGGGAATTTTTATACAGTATTTCTTTCTTAATATTCTCTCTTTTTATTTTAATTTCTACATATAAATTTAGGACTGAAATAAATATTGATTTTATAATCATATATTTATGCGCTTTTTTTTGGAGATTTGTGATAACTCAAAGACGTTTTTCAGAGTTTCATAAAAATATTTTAGAACTAAAAAAACTACAAAAAGAAAGCGAATAAAACTTTATCCGCGCGCTTCTCCGCCCGTAGTCGGACACGGTGCGAAGCGTATGTTACGTAGTAAATTCTTTGCCTTCGGCGCACACCGATTATCGCTCGAACTTGTTCGCTCGTTATGACGAGAAATCGGCGCGAGCAAAGGCAAGATCAAAAAGGAAAAGCAGTGAACTTTTCTACGTCTTTTTTTATCATCATTTCTATTCGTTTACGTACCTTCGTCCAAGTATATTTTCCCTTAATTAAATCTATCGGTTCATGAATAATATCGTCATGATAGGCAAGTCCACGTAAAGCCCTTACAGCGTTTGAATTTGGATATTTTTGCTGATACGCTTCCAGCATTTCGTTTAGGCTCATTTTAGTTGAACACATGCTATATCTATAAAATCCTTTAGTCTTGTTCCATGAAATACAAATATAATTATTTTTCAGGAGAAATCATAATTGGGTAGTTTGCCATGTGAAAGATTCACGCGCGAGATCATAAAAGATTCTTTAAGTGTTCTGTTTGCTCTAAATAACATTCTTCAATTTGACTTTTCAACTAAAAGTAAGATGCTCATTCCCAATTTTGGGAGTTGCCTTAATAGTTTTTAATTCTATTTTACTCATCACAAAATTAATTACTGTTTTTGATCAATCTTTGCCCAACAAAGGCGATTCAAGCTTCTCATCATAACCGTTATTTTTATCGTAATAGAGGTCTTTTACCAACGTCATTAAAATAACCAAAAGCGGAACCGCCAGCACAATGCCCCATCCGCCGGTTAATGCACCCATGATCACCTGAAAAAAAAGCAGCAAAGCGGGAGGCGTGTTAAGTAGTTTCTTTTGCACGTTGGGCGTAATGAGGTTGCTCTCCAAGGCTTGCACCAAAATGAACAGCGCGGCAATGATTAACGCTTTGGTGGGGCTTTCCATTAACCCGAACAGTACGGCGGGAATCATCGCGATAATGGGGCCAAAGTTGGGTATAACATTTAACAATCCGGCCAAAATGGCGAGAACAAGCCACATATCCACGCCGAGGCTGATAAGCCCGATAGCGGTGAGCGTGAAAACCACCAATCCGGCAAACAGCGCGCCCTTTATCCATTTTTTGAGGTTATCGCCCAAATGCGCAAGCACTTCGCGCGCTTTGCCCTGTCCTTTTCGGGGAACCATTTTTACAATCCCGCGCACGTATTCCGATGCTCCAGCTGTGAGAAACAATGCAAGAAAAACAACCACATACAAATCGCCAAAAACACCGAAGGTAGAAGAGAAGAAACCTTGCAGTACGGGCAGTACTTTTTTCTGATTCTCCTCGTTGGACACCGACTCCACAATCCGTTTGCCAACATCGCTTTGGTTGAGGTAATCTTTGGCGTTTTCTATCATCGCGGGAACTTTGTCCTGCATTTCGTCAATCTGACTTTGGATTTTAGCGCCCATCAGCCACAAAAACAAACCTATAGTCAGAAACGTCCCCACGATGGAAAGCGTGAGCGATAATCCGTTTTTCCACCCCGTCCATTGCTGTATTTTGGATGCCAACGCCCTAAAAAAAACGGCAATAAGCGAAGCGGCCAACAACAGCAGAAAAGCGTTGAATATTTTGTGCACTATGAGCAATATAACCACCACAAAGGCAGTAATGCCGACAGCGATCCAAACGCGTTGTTGGAACCGGCTGCCGGCGGGTTCTTCTTTTACTTTTTGCATATAAAAGATTTATATCGGGTTATTCGTTCCTTAATTCCACATCTCCCTGAAACGAAATGGGTTGTCGGTTTTGGTCGCTCACATCCAATCGCGCTGAGCCGTTTTCCCAAATATCTAAATAGAGCATGATGGGACGGTTGGCATCGTTAATGCGGATGGTTACCAAATAATTTCCGGCACGTTTGCCCGGCAGTGTTTGATATTCGAAATCGGTGCTTTCGAACTTAATTCCGCCTTCGCGCGGATCCATCGGCGCGGTGTACGCACGGCCGTAGTAAGGCAAGTATGCGTTTACGGTATCGGGCGAAACTTTCACATCGTAATAAGGCGAAAGGTAAATCGACCGGAATCCCGTGGGATAGGCATACGTGGCGCTAAACTTGAAATCGAACGCTTCAACTGCGTTTCGTATTTCCAAAGCTTTGGCTTCTTTTTCGGCTGCAGTTTGTGCTGTTCCGCATGCTGTTAGCAAAAACACAACAGACATCAGAAAATAAATTATCTTTTTCATTGTTAAGTCCTCTTTTTTAGGTTTATTCTTCAACGTAATTCAAGATACAAAAAACAAATCGAATTGCTACTGAATTACAATTGAATAACAACTGAATCAGAAAGATTGTTGTTACAGCTGAGGCAAAAATGATAAATAATTGATAAAATAAAATACCATCATCAAACCGAGAATGAGGTAAGCGCCGTAAATGTGAAGTTTATTGGCCGTTATGGTGTAGAAATACGCAACGAGGTACGACAGCAGTGCCAATCCCAACGAAAAGAAGAACAACGTTTTGCTCCAATACACTGCCTGAAAGATCAACAGGAAAATAAGTATAAAAACCATGAACTGAATGGTTACCAACGTAATTACTTTATCGCGGATATAGGTGCGGATGGTGAAGATCATAAAAAGTAAAGTCAGCACAAAAGCGATGGCAACGCCCACCCATTCGAGTAGCGAGAACTGCGGAATTTGAAGAATGGAAAAATCGGCGAAGTTCAGGAAAGGCGCGATGAAACCCTCCACGTTATCGAAGAAAAAATAGACGGCGAAAACCGACCAAAAGACAAGCAAAACACCAAAAACGGAAGCCAAAAACGATTTAAAATGACCACCCCGCATGGAATATTCTCCGCGCCACCACAAGGGAAGTATCAACAACGCATATATCTGAAACAAAGCAGCAATGCCGATTAGCACAGAGGAACTGAACGAAAATAGCTGCGTGTTGTCCTGCTGATACGATCTAAGCAGGGGCACAAACCCGTACAGCACCAAAATGATTGTGATATAATCGGGCGACATCGCCAAAAAGTACGGATGAAGGCTGAAAAGAATGAGCGGAACAATAAAAGGCAGGCTTGTCCGTGATCGGATAAGCGAAAATCGGTTGTTGATGCTCGACAGCAGCCATGCAATGATAAAAACCGATGCGGTTGAGGCTGCAAACGACACCCAAGAATGTTGGAACCAAGGGGAAATGAATTTCCACACGTATCCGGTATCGGGGAAAAAATTCTCAGAAATCTCATGCCGCAAAAACAACCCGTAACGCATGGCAATAACGCACAAAGAAACAATAAGCGAGGAAAACCTCGCTTCTACTATTACTGTTCTAAATGTGCGTACGGTTCTGTGCATAACAAACTCGGTTAATTAGTAATTACCAATTACTAATTATCAATTGTTTAAATCGAATCCGATATCTTTTCGGTAATAACTTCCGTCGAATTGAATTTTTTGAACGTTTTTGTACGATGTTTCCAACGCCTCGTCCATTGTTTTTCCGTAGGAAGTAACGGCGAGAACACGTCCGCCCGAAGTAACCATTTCGTTGCTTTTCTTTGTAGTTCCTGCATGAAAAACAATGCTGTCGTTCACCGAATCGATGCCCGAGATAGATTTGCCTTTCTCGTAACCTTCGGGATATCCGCCCGAAACCATCATGACGGTGGTAGCATAGCGGCTGTCGATCTCCAATGTTTTGGTATCCAATGTTTCGGTGGAAACACCAATGAATAAATCCAATAAATCCGATTTCACACGCGGCATCACAACTTCGGTTTCGGGATCGCCCATGCGCACGTTATATTCAATCACTTTCGGATCATCGCCTACTTTGATCAAGCCCAAGAAAATGAATCCTTTATAATCAATATTATCTTTCTGTAAGCCACGAATCGTGGGTTCAACGATTTGTTCGCGTACTTTTTCCATAAACATTTCATCGGCAAAATGAACAGGCGAAACTGCCCCCATACCGCCGGTATTCAATCCGGTATCGCCTTCGCCGATGCGTTTATAATCTTTTGCCACAGGCAGGATTTTATAGGAATTGCCATCTGTGAGCACGAAAACCGAACATTCAATACCCGACAAAAACTCTTCGATTACCACTTTTTTGCTTGCATCGCCGAATTTTCCGTTGAGCATCTCCCACAGCATTTGTTTGGCGTAATTCACGTCGTCCACAATCAGTACGCCTTTTCCTGCAGCCAATCCATCGGCTTTGAGGACATAAGGCGACAGCATCGAATCTAAAAACCGATTGCCGTCCATAATATTATCCAACGTAACGCTCAGATAATTGGCCGTGGGGATGGCGTGACGCATCATAAAATCTTTTGCAAAATCCTTACTGCCTTCCAGTTGCGCGCCGTTTTTCGACGGGCCGATCACGAAAACATGGCAAATATCTTCATCGTCGTGAAAAAAATCATACACACCTTGCACAAGCGGGTCTTCGGGGCCAACAACGACCATGTCGATATCATTATCAAGCACAAAAGTTTTCATTGTCTGAAAATCCGTTGTCCCAAAAGGAACGTTCGTTCCCAACGAGGCAGTTCCCGCATTTCCGGGAGCTATAAACAAATTATTCAAATACCTGCTATTGCGAATTTTCCACGCCAACGCGTGCTCGCGACCGCCTGAACCCAAAAGTAATACATTCATAATAAACTCATTATAAAAGAATAGCCGTGTCTTTTGCAAAACATAGGTGCAAAACTAATAAAATTAAATGAAAAACTTATCAAAATTTTTATTGATAAGTTTTTGCCGGAAACAATTATCTTTGTGGAAAACAATTTGAAGTATGTCTGAAAACAGAATTACATCGCTTTTCGGAATAAAGTATCCCATTATTCAGGCCGGAATGGTTTGGTGCAGCGGATGGCGGTTGGCATCGGCGGTTGGCAACGCCGGAGGCTTGGGTTTGATTGGCGCAGGCTCAATGCATCCCGAAACCCTGCGCGAGCATATTCAAAAATGCAAATTGGCAACCGATAAGCCTTTTGGCGTGAATATCCCTTTGATGTATCCACAAATTGAAGAGATCATGCAGATCGTGATGGATGAGAAAGTTCCGATTGTTTTCACTTCGGCAGGAAATCCCAAAACGTGGACGGCGAAGTTAAAAGCCGAAGGAATCATCGTGGCGCACGTAGTATCAAGCTCGAAGTTTGCCGTAAAATGCGCCGAAGCGGGCGTGGATGCCGTAGTTGCCGAAGGTTTCGAGGCCGGCGGCCACAACGGGCGCGAAGAAAGCACTACCTTCACGCTCATTCCGCAAGTTCGAAAAGCCATGGATTTGCCACTTATCGCTGCCGGTGGAATTGCCACGGGCGCGGCAATGACTGCTGCTTTCTCGCTCGGTGCCGAAGGCGTGCAGGTAGGAACCCGTTTTGCGCTTACCGAAGAAAGTTCGGCAAGTGACGCGTTCAAACAAAAGTGCATTTCCCTCGCCGAAGGCGATACGATGTTGTCGCTCAAGAAAGTTAGTCCTACCCGAATGATCAAGAACGAATTTTACCAAAACGTTCAGGATTTGGAAGACCGAGGCGCATCTGCCGATGAGCTTCGCTCGTTTTTAGGGCGCGGCCGTTCTAAACGCGGCATTTTTCAAGGCGATTTAACGGAAGGCGAATTGGAGATCGGGCAAATAGCGTCCTTTATCGATGAAATCGTTCCTGCGGAGCAGGTGGTGAAGGAAATGATAGAAGAATACAACCAAACAATAAAAAACATATCGGAGCAAACTTTTAAAATATTATGAAGAAAAATCTTGTCTTAATTCTTTTCTTTGCATTTGCAACAACGTTTTTTGCACAGCATAACAAACAATTCACGTTAGAGGAATTAATTCCCGGCGGAAAATCATATTATCAATATTCTCCCCGAATTGCGGAGCAATTTCAGTGGCACGGCGATAATTTGGTGCAGATTAACGGAGATTCGGTTTTCGTGATCAATAATCTTTCCTCTCCCGCAGAAAAGGCGCTTTTGTTTCGTTATCGGGATATCAAAGAAGATGTCAGCCGTATTTCATTCACCGAAAAAAACAATAACTCCTTGCAGTTTTATACCCGAAACGGCATCGGCGTGTACGATACAGATAAAAAGCAGGAGATCGGATTTTTCAGCTATCCCGAAGGGAGCGAAAACCCTCAGCTTTCGCCCGATAATTCGTTTTTGGCATACACAAAAGCAAATAACCTTTTCATCACAGATAAAAACGGAAACGAAACCTCCATCTCCAACGAAGAAAACAAAGGCATAGTTTACGGACAATCGGTTCACAGAAACGAATTCGGCATCAACAGCGGCATATTTTGGTCACCTGACGGCGAAAAACTCGCGTTTTACCGAATGGACGAAACAATGGTTACCGATTATCCCATCGTGGATATTTCCACGCGCATCGCCACGGAGAAAAGCACAAAATACCCGATGGCGGGGGAAACAAGCCACGAAGTAACCATCGGCATTTACGACACGAAAACGGGCGAAACCGTTTATTTACAAACGGGCGACCCAAAAGACCGGTATCTCACAAACGTGGCGTGGAGTCCCGATGAAAAATCGGTGTATGTTGCCGAACTAAACCGCGAACAAAACAAAATGAAATTCAACCAATACAACGCCGGTTCGGGCGAATTGGAGAAAACGCTTTTCGAGGAATCACACCCTAAATACGTGGAACCGCAGCATCCCACGCTGTTTGTGAAAAACAACCCGTCGCAATTTGTTTGGCAAAGCAACCGCGATGGTTACAACCACCTTTATTTGTACGACGTTTCGGGGAAATTGCTCAAACAACTGACCAAAGGAAATTGGGAAGTTACCGATGTGATTGGGTTCGACGAAAAAGGGCAAAACCTGTTTTTCGCCTCCACCAATCCCACGCCAATGGACAGGCAGATTTATTCGGTTAATTTGAAGAATGGAAAAATGGCGCGCCACACTTCCGCTGTGGGAATGCACTCGGCAACCATCAGCGCATCGGGGCGTTATCTTATCGACCGATATTCGGCGCACGATAATCCGGGTAAAGTCGATCTTATCGATACCCGTAATGGCAAAACCATCTCGTTGGCTTCGGCGCGCCATCCGTTTGCAGGTTTTACCATTCCTACCGTTGAAACAGGAATTATAAAAGCGGCGGACGACAAAACGGATTTGCATTACCGAATGGTAAAACCCGCAAATTTCGATGCATCTAAAAAATATCCTGTGGCGGTTTATGTGTACGGCGGTCCTCACTCGCAGATGGTGCAGAATCGTTGGCGATACGGCTCGGGCGGTTGGGAAATGTATATGGCGCAAAAAGGATACGTGGTTTTCGTTATGGACAACCGCGGCACATCGAATCGCGGATTTGGTTTTGAGAATGTTACGCACCGCCAATTGGGTGTGGAAGAAGCAAAAGACCAAATGCGCGGCGTGGAGTTCCTGAAATCGCTTCCTTATGTAGATGCCGACAGAATGGGCATTCACGGTTGGAGCTACGGCGGGTTTATGACGATAAATATGCTGCTTCGCTACCCCGATGTGTTTAAAGTTGGCGTGGCAGGCGGCCCGGTTATCGATTGGAAATATTACGAAGTGATGTACGGCGAGCGGTATATGGATACGCCTCAGGAAAATCCCGGCGGCTATGCCGAAGCGAGCCTGCTGAACAAAGCCGATAAATTGAAATCGCGCCTGCTCATTATTCACGGCGATGAAGACCCGGTGGTGGTTATGCAGCACAGCTTACAGTTTTTAAAAGCCTCCATTACTGCCGGTACACATCCCGCGTTCTTTATTTATCCCGGACACGAACACAATATGATGGGACCCGATCGTGTACATTTACACGAGCATATTACACAGTATTTTGAAGATTTTTGTGAATAGCATAGAGCGTGGAGCAAAGGGCATAGGGTAGAGAGTTGCGGCACAATAATCGTAAATCGTAAATCGTAAATCACAAATTGTCCTTATCTTTGCAATTAGTATGCAATACAACCTGTTTTCATCCGATAAATTTTCGTTTTTCAGCCTTAGCAGTGGCAGTTGTGGCAATTGCTATTATTTGGGAAATAGCCACTATGGTATGCTTATCGATGCCGGATTAGGTCCGCGTATCATCAAAAAGCGACTTGCTGAGTACGGAATAGATTTCTCCACCATTTACGCACTTCTTATTACACACGACCATTTCGATCACATAAAATCTGCCGGATATTTGGCCGAAAAACTAAATATCCCCGTTTATGCAACCGAAAAAGTACATCAAGGCATCCGCAATTGCCCACTTGTAAAAAACACAATAAATGGTACAAACAAACGAATTATCGAGAAAGGAAAATCTTTTCAAATCGAAGATTTTCGCATCACAGCATTCAATGTACCGCACGACAGTGCCGACAATGCAGGATATTTCTTAGAATTCGGCAACCATAAACTCACTTTGGCAACCGATATAGGCACCATTACCGATGATTTGGCGTATTATATTTCCAAAGCCAATCATTTGGTTATCGAGAGCAATTACGATGAAGAAATGCTACAAAACGGACGCTATCCATATTATCTCAAACAACGCATCAGCAATGGAACAGGGCATTTGAGCAACCGACAACTCGCCGAGTTCCTCGCAAATAATTGCACACCCCATTTACGGAACATTTGGCTCTGCCACTTGAGCGGCGACAATAATTATCCCGAATTGGCGTATGAAACTATGGAGAATGCACTCCGCCAAAAGGGTATTGGAGTAGGTGTAATGGTAAATTTAGATGTTTTCAAGCGGAATGTGTTATCCGGTAAAATTGATTTCTAATGAAAATACTGTATGTTTTCGGAGCTATTCCACCTTATGCTAATTCATTGCTCAATAAACTAACAAAAAAGGGGGTAGAAATCGTAGCCGTAGTTCCACCTCAAAAAAGCTCGATGATAGGGAAAGGAGTAAAAATTATTGAAAAAGAAAAGTCCGATTATAAAATTATCACAACAGAGGAAACAAAATCAATTTTAGGGAAACCGTATTTCAAAAAATTCCCCGCCATCATCAGCGAAGAAAAACCGAATATTTTTGTAAGCGGATGGCCTTTTTTTCTGCAATATTTTACTCAACCGTCGTTGAGAAAAGCGTTGAAAGATAATAACACAAAATTTGTTATGCGCGAAATTCCGTTTCAGGTACCACCTTACGGAAAGTTGAGATCATTTTATAATGAGAACGCCATATACGACGAGGACATGAACCTAAAAAATAAGGAATCGTTTTTTTATTTAAGACAAAGGATTATTGCGGAAATCAGAAAATATTGTTACTCAAGAGCCGACGGTGCGCTTGCGTATTCGTCTTTGGGAAAGGAAATAATGCCCACATACGGAATCGGAAAAGAAAAAGTATTCGTAACTTACAACGCAAACGAATCCGAAGCGTTGTTTCGAATCAAAAGCGAACTTTTATCAACACACGCCGCTCCGGTGCGAAATACTTACAGGATAATGCACATTGGCAGATTGGTGAAATGGAAGCGGGTAGATTTGCTTATTGACGCTTTCGCGAAAGTACTGCCTCATTTTCCCCAAGCCGAATTACTGATTGTGGGAAACGGGCCAGAAATGGAAAATTTGGTTAACCAAGCTCGGAAATTAAAGGTTAGCGAAAACATAGTTTTCACAAAAGAAGTGTACGATACCGGCAGCATTGCGAAACACTTCTTGTCTTCCGGCGTTTACGTGTTAGCCGGAATGGGTGGATTATCCATTAACGATGCTATGACATTTTCTCTTCCTGTATTGTGTTCGGTTTGTGACGGCACTGAACAAGACTTAGTAATTGACGGGATAAACGGATTTTACTTTGAAGAAAATAACGCTGACGATTTGGCAGAAAAAATACGTGCACTTTTCAATGATCCCGATCTGAGAAAAAAAATGGGAGAACATTCTTTAGAAATAATTCAAAACAAGGTCAACCAAGACACAGTCAGTGACAGATACTTAAAAGCTTATAAGAAAATTTCATCCGTAAAGAATTAAAAATCAATATGAAGATACTTCTTATCAGTACATCCGATATCAACGGCGGGGCGGCTATCGCGGCAAACCGCCTTATGACGGCTTTGCGTGCTGAAGGAGAGAATGTGAAAATGCTTGTTCGCGACAAACGTTCGGGGAATGAAAACGTTATCGCTACTGGAAGCGACTATAAGAACAAGTGGAATTTTTATTGGGAACGGGGGAAAATATTTCTCAAAAACCGTCTTTCACGCGAAAACCTCTTCGATGTTTCCATCGCCAACACAGGAATTTCAATCACAGAATTACCTGAATATAAACAAGCCGACGTCATTCATCTGCATTGGATCAACCAAGGCATGCTATCCGTTAAAGAAATAGGAAAAATACTTGCCTCCGGCAAAAAAGTGGTATGGACCATGCACGATATGTGGGCGTTTACGGGTATATGTCATTATGCTGGAATTTGCAAAAACTACGAAAAAACGTGTGGCTCGTGCCCTTATCTCATTTCGGCTTCGCCGAACGACCTTTCGCGGGAAGTTTTTCAACAAAAACAAAAGGCTTACGCCAACGGAAAAATAACGTTCGTCGCGTGTAGCCAATGGCTCAAAAACCTGGCAGAAAAAAGTCCGCTCACGAATGGTCACGCGGTTATTTCCACTCCAAATCCAATTGACACAAAAATATATCAGCCCAAAGACAAAACAATCATTCGTCAAAAACTGAATTTGCCGGCCGATAAAAAGATTCTTCTTTTTGCCGCCGTAAAAGCGTCTGATCCGCGAAAAGGCATGGATCACCTCATCGAAGCGAGCCAACTAATGGCAAAACACACCGATGACGTCCTTTTCCTCATCGCAGGCAACCGCGGCGAAGAAATCCAAAAGCAGCTTTCGCTGCCCGCGCAAAGCGCGGGATTTATCGCACCCGAAAATATGCCCGACGTGTATAATGCTGTCGATGTGTTCGTTACACCCTCTCTACAAGACAATTTACCCAACACCATCATGGAGGCCTTGGCGTGCGGAACGCCGTGCGTTGGCTTCAATATCGGAGGGATTCCCGAGATGATCGATCACCTGAAAATGGGTTATGTGGCCGAATATAAAAATGCCGAAGATCTGGCGAAAGGCTTACTATGGACACTTTTCGAAGCTGATTCCGAAACGCTTTCGGCAAACGCACGAGAAAAAGTACTGTTAGACTACACACAAGAAAAAATTGCCAAAAAATATACCGAGATTTATGCAAACGCCTAACAATATCACCAACGAAGCGCATTGGGAAGAGTATTGGAAAAATTACCGATTCGAGAATGTTCCACGCGAAGTGGTTTTCGAAAAGTATATGATCAAACTCACGCGAGGAAGCAGCTGCATTGAAATCGGCGGTTTTCCGGGAACTTTCGCCGCGTATTTCTACAAACGCGGCATCCGCGATGTTACGATCCTCGATTTTCATATGGACGAGTGCATCGTGCGGGAACTGGAAGAACAAAACGGATTACCGCAAAACACAATTCAATGCATTCAGGCCGATCTTTTTGATTACACGCCCGATAGGAACTACGATATCGTTTTTTCACTCGGCTTTATCGAACATTTTCAAAACACGAAGGATGTGATCGAACGGCACGTTAACCTGCTCTCTCCCAAGGGGCAATTACTTATCCTTATTCCTAATTTTTTGGGATTGAACGGAAAAATTCAAGCCAAATACGACCCCGAAAACCTGGCTAGCCATAATTTAAAATCCATGGAAATTTCATTTCTTAAGAATATTATGAAAGAGTTTGATCTCGGGAATGTCGAGATCGATTATTTTGGGAAACCCATGTTATGGCTCGAGCCCAAACCCGAGAACAAAAAATCGCGTAAAATTGTAAAAGCCTTGAGTTACGCATCTAAATTGTTTCCCATAAAAGGAAAACTTTTGTCGCCTTACATAGCCATTTACGCCCGAAAATGAAAACTTTATCCGTTATAACCGTTACTTACAACGCCGAGAAAACGCTGGAGCGTACGCTGAAAAGCGTTCGCGAACAATCTTATCCGGATATTGAACATATTGTTGTGGACGGAAAATCTGAAGACGGAACCGTTGAGTTAATTCGCAAATTCGACAATGAAAAGCTAAAATGGGTAAGCGAACCCGACAAAGGGTTATACGATGCCATGAACAAAGCCGCAAATCTCGCCAAAGGCGATTATTTGTGTTTTTTAAACGCGGGCGACACGTTTTTCGATACACAAACCGTAGAAAAAATCTTCCGATCTTTTCCTGATAACAAGTCTCCCGATATTTTGTACGGCGAAACCGCCATTGTGGATAATGATGGCAGATTCTTGCACATGCGCCGTTTGGAAGCGCCTCAAACGCTTTCGTGGAAAAGTTTCAAACAAGGCATGATGGTTTGCCATCAGGCATTTATCGTGAAACTCTCGCTTTTTGAACCGTATGATTTGCAGTATCTTTTTTCATCCGATTTCGATTGGGCGATACGAATGATAAAAAAAGCGAGAAAAATTCACAACACCCGCCTCACCCTTATCAATTACCTGAACGAAGGCATGACCACCACCAACCGGAAAGCCTCTTTGAAAGAGCGTTACCAAATTATGGCGAAACATTACGGCGCAAGTTCCACCTTTTTGCATCATATTTGGTTTGCGGTGAGGGCGATAATAAAACCGGAAAAGTAATTTAGTGTCATTCTCAACGAAGAGAAGAATCTAAAAAGATTTCTCACTGCATTTAAAATGACAAGAAAATAGAAAACCTCGCGATAGTTTCAACTAAACGACAACAGGGTATTTTTTAAAGCCGCTTTATCCATACCGCCGGAGTGTTTCCAAACAACTTTGCCGTTTTTGAAGATCATAAGCGTAGGAACCGCACGAATGTCATACTTGGCAGCTACAGCCTGATTTTTGTCCACATCTATTTTAAGCACACGCGCTTTTCCCTGTACTTCTTTGCCGATTCCCTCGATATATGGCGCCATGGCTTTACAGGGCCCGCACCATGTTGCGTAAAAATCCACCAGTACGGGTATATCGGAATGGATAATATCTTTAAATTTCTGCATGATTCTTTAAAATAATCTTTGTTTAAAATTACGAAATGCAAATTTTGTTCCAAAATACCAACCCATCAAAAAAGCGCGCCCACAGGACGATTGGGCAAGATAGGTATATATAAAACCCTTTCAACGTATTGGAAATAGTAAAACAATTTATGGTTCAACTCAAAGCCGTAATCCACTCCGGGTTCGTATCCGACTATGGGTTCAAAAAACGACCTTCGCCGCGAATGCATAGAAAGATAGTTCCACTGAGTTACATATTGATAATTCCAATTCTCGTAGTATTCTTGAGAACGATACCTGCTGGGAGAATTATGAAGCATGTACCAGCTTTCAAATCCCGAATCAAATACGATCAGTTCGTATTCGGTAAAATCTTCCTGCGCCGCCTGATTGCCGTTCATTTCAATTTTGACGGCATTCTTCTGCGCCGAGCAACTTGCAATAACAACTGCAAGAACGATAAAAAAAACTGTTTTTTTCATTGTGTTTGTCTTTTATTTATTAAACAGCAGCAATTTATAAATTGTTTCAGTATTCTAATAATCTTATTAATTCTGACGTCGGTTGGATTTACAGTAATGTCGTTGAAAATACCTCCCAAAGTGCTCGAAATATCTTCCGAAGATATATAAAATATCTCGGGAAGGTATTTAATTATGTCCCGGAGGTAATTAAATAGTTTAAAAAGGTATATAAAATATGATCTGAGGGTATTTAAATATATCCAGAAGATATTTAAAATATGTTTTAAAGGTATTTAAAGAACTCAAAAGGGTATATGAAATATCTCGCGTGGGTATTTTAAATATATCGGGAAGATATTTAAAGAAATGTCGTAGCTATGCGGACGACTTATCTCGGAAATGATAAAATCATCTATATTTAAAACTTTATTTGCCAATGATTTTTTTTGATTCCCTACTTTCTGATAGCGAGTGGGGAAGTTTATAGCTCAATTAATATCTAAGATGATAAAAAATATTTGCGATCTCAAAATTTCATATAATGATAACTATTAACTCTTTATCTTAATTATCTTCAGATTAAAAATAATTACAGATTAGAATTATTTTGGTTTACTTTCATTATATCTTCAGTATTTACTAAAGGATAAACTTCATTCTGTAAAGGTGTTCCTTTTAGTTTTTCATAAAGAATTCCTCGAATTGTACCAATAACTACTGACGTTAAATTTACTATTAAATCGTTAGGTATTTCAATTTTATTGTCTTCCTTTTTCACTATCGACTCAAAAGGCCTAATTTCAAAATAATTTTCCACCTCCAATTCTGCAAAGATTTCATTAGTCTCAATTAAGTTCAATTTAATATTTGCTAGAATAACTATTTGGCTGCTCTCTTCAACAATTCTTAACTTGGAACTCTATTATTGGATGAGATTGTATATTTGACACAGAAGCTTCGTGTAGTGAAAATTTCAAAATATTTATTTTTGAGAATCTCATCTCCAAATTTATCTTTTTTACTTTTTCCATATATTTATTTATCCAAAATTTCGTATTCAGGTATTTCAAAATAATCATTGGTATTAGGTATTTCAAAATTGTTGTTTGAAGACCTAATGTATACTTTTGATATTTTTGTGGTATTAATAAAAACGAAATTTAATTTGGAATTAAACTCTTTATTTTGTAAAAAATTTAATTGAGAATTAAGATTTTTATTTTGTATTTGCAATGAGAAATTAATCTTAGCATTATATTTTTTTTCGAATTTATTAATAAATGAGACATTTGCCTTTTTTACACCTGACATTAATTGACTAATAAAAGATTCTGAGTATCCCAGATCTTCTGCTAATTTTTTATTGGAAATATTTTCCAAATCCAAAAACCAATCTATTTCTTTCATGAGTCGTAAACTCACTAAAGCTTCATCTATTTTCTCTCTATTCTCATCTATATAAGATTGGATAGAAAAATTTCTTTTTGTCATACTATTATTCATCACAGAGTAATTTTTTTATTTGGATTGATTTTATTGAGGAAATAGTGTTGATCAATTTTTTTGTATTTTCTTGAGATTCTTTCTTTCCATATCGACATATATACAATTCACGAAAATCTTTAGTATTAATTTGTAAAGTATATAATCGGTGAGTATCTATTTTTATTGCATAGATAGAGCCTATATCTAAATCCTTTTCCCAATTGTACTGACTCCTATTAAAATTGTTAGTTTTAACAGCTTCAATAACAAGAATAAATTTATTTGTTAACGCAGGTTTTCTATTTATTTCAACAAATTTATCTACAAGTTCTTTATTACTATGATTTAAAAACACTCTAAATTTATACGTAGTGCATTCATATAGAAATTCTCCATTCTTAACCTATAAGTTAAGCACAAAAGTAGATCATATTCAAACAAAACTTTTAAAAAAAATTCCTTTAAATAAATCTAAAATCAAGAATATTTCATTCATAACACTATTTTGGCTCGAGTACTTCTGCGAAGTGTGTTGCGTAGCAAATAAATCAACCGAAAATCATTTTACCAAAAATCTGCCATAAAAATCTTACCTTTGACAAATAATTGTCAAGAATAAAGCCGACATGAACAGACGTAAACTCAACGTAGAAGAACTTAACCGCATCAGCATAGAAGAATTTCGTGAAGCGAAGAAAATTCCACTCGTTGTGGTGTTGGATAATGTGCGCAGCCAAAATAATATCGGTTCGGTTTTTCGCACGAGCGATGCGTTTCGTGTACAGGAAATTATTCTTTGCGGGATCACCGCCACGCCGCCCAATGCCGAAATCCACAAAACTGCGCTCGGCGCGGAAGATTCGGTATCGTGGCGATATATGAACGATGCGTTGGAAGCCGTGAACTCGCTGAAATCGGAAGGATATACGGTTTTCTCTATCGAACAAACGGAAAACAGCCTTTCGCTGGAAAACCTGCAACTCGACCGGAACAAAAAATACGCCGTAATCCTCGGCCACGAGGTGCACGGCGTACAGCAATCGGTTATAGATGCTTCTGCCGGCTGCATCGAAATTCCGCAATACGGCACCAAACATTCGCTCAATGTTTCGGTAACGGCGGGAATTGTGATTTGGGATTTCTTTAAACAGCTCCGGTAAAGCCTACAACAAACTCCAAGCTACCGTAAGCCCGGCCATAACGATGGAGACCATACTCATCAGTTTAATCAGGATATTGAGCGATGGGCCCGAAGTATCTTTAAAAGGATCGCCCACGGTATCGCCCACAACAGTCGCTTTGTGCGCTTCACTACCTTTTCCTCCCAAATGCCCTTCCTCGATATATTTTTTCGCGTTATCCCAAGCGCCTCCCGAATTGGCCATAAAAACCGCCAAAACAAAACCTGCGCCCAAGCCTCCGGCTAATAATCCCATTACGCCGGCCACGCCGAGCAAAATTCCCGTTAATATCGGAACAAGGATGGCAAGCAGCGAGGGAAACAACATTTCTTGCTGCGCGCCTTTGGTCGAAATAGCCACACAACGGGCATAATCGGGTGTAGCCTCACCGGTAAGTATCCCTTGTATTTCGCGGAACTGCCTGCGCACTTCTTCTACCATTTTTTGCGCGGCGCGACCCACAGCATTCATGGTAAGCCCACAGAACAAAAATGCCATCATCGAACCGATAAAAATACCCACCAGCACTTTCGGGTTCATCAGCGTAACGTTAAAATAGTTCATAAAATCCACAAAACTTGCTTTGGCAACTTCCACCGTATTGCCGTTGGAGAATTGCAAGATATTATCGCCCAACCTCATCATCCCGATACGAATCTCTTCCATGTAAGATGCAAGCAAAGCGAGAGCAGTTAAAGCGGCAGAGCCGATGGCAAAACCTTTTCCCGTTGCCGCGGTGGTATTTCCCAACGCGTCGAGAGAATCGGTACGTCTGCGAACTTCGGGTTCGAGGCCACTCATTTCGGCGTTTCCGCCGGCATTGTCCGCTATGGGCCCGTAAGCGTCGGTAGCGAGAGTAATGCCCAACGTTGACAACATGCCCACGGCGGCAATGGCAATGCCGTAAAGCCCCATACTCAATTGTTCGGGAGCGAGCATATTGCTTATATCGAAACGGATAGCACTCAGGTAAGAAATAAGGATCGCCACTACGATAGAAACAACGGGAATAACCGTTGAGATCATCCCGGCGCCCATTCCGGATATAATTACCGTTGCAGGGCCTGTTTTGGCGCTATTGGCAATATTCTGGGTGGGTTTGTATGAATGAGAGGTAAAATATTCGGTTCCCTGACCGATAACGATTCCGCCGAGCAAACCCGCTATTACGGAAAATGACAGCCCTACCCAATTTTCGAAACCAAGCAGGTAAAATATCGCGAAAGTAGCCACGGCGATAAGCGCGGCGCTCACGTTCACACCCCTATTGAGAGCAGCCATCAATTGTTTCATGGTTGCGTTTTCTTTTGTTCTGACCAGGAAAATGCCGAAAATAGAAAGGAAAACGCCTATCGCTGCGATTATCATGGGTGCGAATACCGCTTTTTGCTGCATAGCAGGGTTTAAGATATAAGCGGAGGCGCCTAAAGCGGCGGTCGATAAAATCGATCCGCAATACGATTCGTACAGGTCGGCGCCCATTCCGGCTACATCGCCTACGTTATCGCCCACATTATCGGCAATTGTAGCCGGATTGCGAGGGTCGTCTTCAGGAATTCCGGCTTCTACTTTTCCGACCAAATCGGCGCCTACATCGGCGGCTTTCGTGTAAATTCCGCCGCCCACACGGGCAAAGAGCGCTTGTGTGGAAGCTCCCATTCCGAAAGTTAACATGGTGGTGGTTATCATGATCAATTTATGTCCGGGATCGGAATCTTCTACAAAATAATCGAGAATCAGGTACCACACCGAAATATCGAGCAAGGCAAGGCCCACAACCACCAATCCCATCACCGCGCCCGACCTAAAAGCGACCTGCAGGCCTTTATTCAGCGAATTTCTCGCGGCATTGGCCGTTCTTGCCGACGCATAGGTAGCGGTTTTCATGCCGAAAAACCCCGCCAACCCCGAGAAAAAACCTCCGGTTAAAAAGGCGAATGGAACCCATTCGTTTTGAAGCCCGAAATAAGCCATCACGGCAAAAATGATCGCCAAAATAATAAAAACGACAATTACGATCTTGTACTGCTGTTTGAGATACGACATAGCACCTTCGCGAACATATTGGACTATTGTTTTCATTATTTCCGTGCCTTCGCTTTCGGCCATCAATTTTTTGAAGAAGTAAAAGGCAAAGCCGAGCGCAATAACGGCGGCAATGGGAACTAAATAGAAGTAATTCATTGGTCGGTAAATTTTAAAGATTGTTCTGCATAATATGTAATAAGCGACAAATGTATCAATTTTTCCGAAATATTCCCAATAAACTTTAAAAAACAAAAAAGAGGCTTTTCAGCCTCTCTTTCTATCAGACATTGGTTATTCCCGATTTACTTCAATTCCATTTCTTCAATCAAATGCGTGGCGCCGGCAAATTTGTCGATGATGAACAGCACATAGCGGATATCCACAATAATACTGCGTTGATAATCGGGTAAATATTGAATATCCCCGCCAACGCCTTCCCAATTTCGGTCGAAGTTAATGCCGATGAGCTCTCCATTGCCGTTTAAAACGGGACTGCCCGAATTTCCACCGGTGGTGTGCGTGGTGGCGGTAAATGCCACAGGCATTTTGCCGTTAGGCAAAGCATATCTTCCGAAATTGTTTTTGAGATAAAGTTCTTTCAATTTTGCCGGAACAACGAATTCCCAATTATCGGGATTTTCCTTTTCTATAATTCCATCCATGGTGGTTTGATGTTTGTAGGTTATGGCATCGCTTGGATCGTAACCTTTCACTTGTCCGTACGTTAAACGCAATGTCAGATTGGCATCGGGGAAAAGAGCGAGTTCGCCCTCTTTGGCCAAAATACCTTTCAGGTAATTGTGCCGGGCAATCGCAAAGTTATTGTTAAACGAGTTTTGTTGCTGTCTAAGCCACCAGGCTTCCTCGCGCACGGAACGTGCGAAATTGATCATCGGATCGTTGATAAGCACGTCAGCCGAGTGGTTGCCGGAAACGAATTGCTGCATATTTTCTTCGCTCGCGAAAATAGAACGTTCAAAAATATCGTCCACATATTTATCTACATCTCCACCGAATTTCGCATGCAGATCGGTAAAAACCGTAGGTTGTTTTTCTTGTGGTACCAATCTCGTGTATTCCCTGATCATGGCTTTCGCCACTTTTTTATCCACTTCCACGTTGTAATTTTTGTCGGCCAGGTTTCGGTAATCATTCAACAAAAGCAGCGTGAACTGCTCGATTTTAGGCTCATCGTTTTGCCCCAAAGCAACTATCAACGAATCTACATTTCGCGTGGGGATACCGGCAAACTCAACGCCTCGGGTTATTCCCTCATTCAGCATCCTGTCGCGAAAGCGCAAGTCTCCTCTCTTTAAAATAATACTTTCGATGGTATCTAAAGCTGAAAGATATTTTGTTGCGTTGTTGTTTTTTGCCCAATCGCTAATTTCCTCTTGTTGTCGTTTTTTTAAAGTGATGAAATTTCGTTTATCGATAGCCCAATTCGATCCGATAGCACTTTTATAGGCGTTTGTAGAACCCGAATATTTATTAGCGTACTGAATTTTCACTTGGGGGTCTTTCAACATTTCCTCCAGCATAGCGTTCTGACGTACTTCACGCATGTTGATGCGGACTGCATTATCTATATCCCTGCGTTCGGTTACTTCCCACGATGTGTAATATTTGTGTGTGGTGCCGGGAAAGCCGATAATCATGGCAAAATCGTTTTCTTTGACGCCTTTGGTGGAAATTTGCAGCCATTTTTTAGGTTTCAGCGAAACATTATCGGGAGAATAATCAGCGGGATTTCCGTTCTTGTCTGCGTAAATACGGAAGACGGCAAAATCGCCCGTATGGCGAGGCCACATCCAATTGTCGGTATCGGCGCCGAACTTTCCGATGGAGCTGGGCGGCGCGCCTACCAAACGCACATCGGTATAAATTTTCTTCGAAAACATAAAATATTTATTTCCTTCAAAAAAAGGTTTTATCTCCACATCCGTTCCCACATTACTTTTTAGGTATTCAGCTGCTTTATCGCGTGCAATTTTGTTCAAATATGAAGGCGAGAGAAATAAAACGCCGTCTTTATCCAATTCCTTATCTCGTTGCAGGCTTTGCTTCACATAATCGGTAACGTCTTCTATCTTATCGATAAAAGTTACGCGAAGCCCCGGATTCGGTAATTCCTGCGCGCGGGTCTTCGCCCAAAAACCGTTATCGAGATAGTTGTTTTCTAACGTACTGTGATTCTGTATTTGTCCGTATCCGCAGTGGTGGTTTGTAAGCACCAATCCTTCCGAAGAGATCACTTCGCCGGTACAGCCGCCGCCGAAAAGCACCACGGCATCTTTTAACGAACTTCCGGCGGGATTGTAAATATCGTAATCCTGCAACTTCAATCCAAGTTTTTGCATCTCGGGCATTTTCTGCTGTTTCAGCAAGTGCAGCATCCACATGCCTTCATCGGCAAGCACAAAAAAGGATAACAAGAAAAGAGCAAGGCTCAAAAAAGATTTTTTCATTTCTCAGTTTTTTTGAATATATAATAATTTAAGCGGATAAAGATAAGAAAAAAATGTAAACCCGCGGGTGGTTTCATTCGGGTTTTAGTTTATCTTTGTGCACAGATTACATGTGTTTGAGGAAATCTTAACCCGTTTGGTCTATATCAATCTAAATCAATCTAAAAAATATGAAGTTTATTTTCCGTTTATTTATTTTTCTTTTTATTATTGGTTCGAGTTTAGCCGGATGCGTAGGCGGCAAAACAGAAACGAAAGATACACCCAGATCCGATTCACTTTCAGTTGAAAACACTGGCGAATCTGAAGTCGACAAACCGCGCCAACCGGTGGATGAAACGGAATATTTAAGGTTGATGACGAAAAACGCCAACGGAGACACTACCGGATTGTGGCCGGTGCAAAACCAGCCGATACCGCTGGAAGGGGCGATATTGCCTTACAAGCGTGTAGTGGCTTATTATGGAAACCTTTACTCCAAACAAATGGGCGCGCTGGGTGAATATCCGCCCGAAGAAATGTGGCGGCGACTAAATAAGGAAGTGGAAGCGTGGAATGCCGCCGATTCGTTAACACCGGCCATTCCCGCTGTGCATTACATTGCTGCCGTAGCGCAGCCGCACCCCACAGGCGACGGCGGATACCGTTTCAGGATGCCCGACCATCAGATCGATTCTGCGTTGGCGATCGCGAAAATGCACGATGCGATAGTTTTTCTCGATCTTCAAGTGGGGCACAGCACCGTTGCCAAAGAAGTGCCCGCTTTTGAAAAATATTTACTGATGCCGCATGTGCATTTGGGTATCGACCCCGAATTTTCGATGAAAGACGGCTCCGTGCCCGGAAAAAAGATCGGAACGTTTGATGCCGCCGATATTAACGACGCTTCGGAATACTTGGCAAAATTGGTGAAAGAGAACAACCTTCCGCCGAAAATGCTTATCGTTCACCGATTCACGCAAGGCATGATCACCAATTACAAGAACATCGTGCTTCGCCCCGAAGTGCAAGTCGTGATCGATATGGACGGCTTTGGCCGCCCCGAACTGAAATACAGCACATTCGACCGCTTTGTTTATCGGGAGCCGGTTCAGTTCGTAGGGTTCAAACTCTTTTATAAAAACGATACCAAACAATCGCCCAATCATATGCTCACTCCCGAAGAATTGTTGAAACTAAGCCCGCAGCCTATTTATATTCAGTATCAGTGAAAAGTGTTACGGGGTAGGAGTTGTGAGTTGCGAGTTTTGAGTTTATTATTTAAAGTTTAAATTTTTGTAAGTTTAATTGAAAAATTAAACGATATTACTCTGAGAAACTAATATGAAAAATTTAACCGTTATAACAATTACGTTGTTTGCGGGAATATTCTTTTCTGCTTGCAGTCATAAAATTACACGTACCGGCTATCAAATTGACAAATCGGATTATGTGGAATGTGATGTAGTGATCAAAAGGGATACTACAGTTGATGTGAGTTTAGCTACCAGAATTGGCGAGATTAAACTTGGCGACTCAGGCTTATCGGTCGCATGCAATGAAGAACATGCGATCAATATCCTGAAAGGCGAGGCTTGCGCTATGAATGCCGGGTTAATAATTATTACGGAAGAAAAAAGCCCGACTTGCTTACATCGTGTTACAGATGCAAGGCTGAATTTTATCAGTTCAATGATACGGATAACAGGCAATACTTTATATAGTGATGAAGTTTATGAGTAGCTAAAGACAGGTCGAAAAATACAGTTAGAGCTATAGGCGCTGTTCTAATCGGTTTTTTTCTCCAAATATGCTTTCATAAGTTAATAGCTTTTTTCATGATTGCGACACCTGAATATAATTATTATTGTATATATTTGCAATTATCTCACATAGGTTTCATAGCGAAAAAATGAATGAAAATACAAATAATAGCCAACCGTTAGCAGAAGTTTTCGGATTTCTAATAGAAGATCAATCGGACAGAGCCATTCGTTACCGTGAGAATAAACTTTGTCCCTTTAACAATATTGTTTCAAACTGTACAAAAAACAGCGTTGATTTTCCATTAGGGGTTTGTAGCTTAAACCATAAAAATAAACCGGTAATTATTTGTCCTATTCGCTTTAGAGAAGATTGGAAAATTGTCAGCGATGCAGCAGCTTTTATATTTGATAATGAAACTACTTGGACACATATTGGAGAAGTAAGGTTAAAAGACAAATTTGGCAAGTCGGCAGGAAATATTGATTATGTTTTAGTTGCGTACGACGATAGAGGACAAGTTTTAAACTTTGGTTCTCTTGAAGTTCAGTCGGTTTATATATCGGGAAATCTTACAAGCCCTTTTTCAGCATATATGCAAAATCCTACGCTTGATTTTAGTTGGAAGCGAGCCTTGAAATATCCGAAACCTGACTATCTTTCTTCCTATAGAAAAAGACTTGTTCCACAAATCATTGCCAAAGGCTCAATACTTAAACAATGGGGTAAAAAGCAAGTTGTAGCTTTACAAACTTCATTTTACAATACCCTACCGTTATTGCCCGAAGTAGATAAAACAGAAGCTGACTTTGCTTTTTTTCTTTACGACTTAGTGCCGAATAAAAACGAAAAGAGATTAGAACTCCAACTCTCGCAAGTAATTTCTCATGGTGGAAATAGAACAGGAACCCACATAATATTGGATTCGTTTTATGGATTACGAAAAAACCTTTCAAGAAATTTACGCCGAACTTCAACACATTGAGGACATCGGCCATGTAGCCGATTACATCCCCGAATTAGCACACGTGAATCCGAATCAATTCGGTGTGCAATTAACCACCGTTACCGGAGAACATTTCGCCTTCGGCGATTCGGAAAAGCGGTTTTCCATACAGAGTATTGCCAAAGTTTTTACGTTCGTGCTCGCCTATTCGCGTGTGAAAAGCAATATATGGGAACGAACCGATCTGGAACCGGCAGGAACGCCGTTCAACTCGCTCGTGCAACTCGAACACGATCAAGGTATTCCCCGAAATCCGTTTATCAACGCGGGCGCCATTGTGGTGTGCGATATTCTGGTGAGCGAACTGGCTTCGCCCAAAGAGAATATTCTTTCGTTTATTCGTCGCTTATCGGGTTGCGACAGCATCGATTACAATCTCATCGTTGCCCATTCGGAGAAAAAGACCGGTTACCGAAACTATGCGCTTGTGAACCTGATGAAATCGTTCGGTAACATCAAAAACAACATCGATGTGGTGATGGACGTTTATTTCCACATTTGCTCCATCGAGATGAGTTGCAAAGAACTATCGGCAGCATTTTTGTTCCTTGCCAACAACGGCGTTGTCCCCTACTCCGGCGAACGCGTTCTCTCGCCCAGCCGCACCAAGCGCACGAACGCGCTTATGCAAACCTGCGGTTTTTACGACGAAGCCGGACAATTTACCTTCAAAGTGGGGCTTCCGGGCAAGAGCGGCGTGGGCGGCGGCATCGTGGCCGTGCTTCCCGAAAAATACGCCATCACCGTATGGAGCCCACGCCTCAACAAGAAAGGAAATTCTTTTAAAGGAATGTTATTTTTGGAGGAGTTTACCACGAAAACGAAGTTATCTATTTTTTAATTGAATCTATCCATGCGTGAAAAACTAAAGATATTCATCTCAGTGGTTTGTTTCTGTTTTGTGTCGTTGGTGTACGGACAGGATAAGCCCAATAACATTTATCGGATATTGGATACTTTAGATATCCGGCAAAACAGGTTCACGCTCAGCGTTCAATGGAAAAATGACACCGTCAATATCAGGCAATCCGTTAAATCGGATGAGCGTGATACCATTCTAGTAAAAGAAGAAAAAGTAATACTTTCTTACGGGCCGAATTGTTTTGCACACGCGCTGGACTCCTATTTCAAATTTAATGAGATGAATAAAATTGATTTATTCGGCAAAAGAACAGTAATTTTTGGTGAAGATTTAATGAAAATTTTGAACAATTCTTTTTCTAAAGTTCAAGAATTTCAAGTAAACCGCAAGAAACTGAAGAACGCGAGAGACATAAACGTGAACTCGATTCTGGTATTCAAGAATCAATACGAAATGGTTATACACGCCATTTACTATGCCGACAATGGCTTATTCTACACGAAAAACGGGATGTTTCCGGTTCAACAATTCTCCGATATAAACAAAATTATAAAAACCTATTGGGACACAAAAACCATCGATGTTTATCAACTAACAGAGTTTTGAAGGTAAAACATATCTTCATTCCCAATTCCCAATTCCCAATTCCGAAATCAATAAATCTCCTTCTCCACCGACAACCCGAACAAAGCAAAATCATATTTCACCGGATCATCGGGATCGAGTAAACGAAGGTTTTCGGTGAGTTCGAGGGCGGTTTTCCAATCGGTTTGCTTGCGGGAGATCAGTCCCAACTGGCGGGTGGTTCTGTCAACATGCACATCGATGGGGCAAACCAATCCGTTTTGCGGGATTCGTTTCCACAGGCCGAAATCCACGCCGCAATCATCATCGCGCACCATCCATCTGAGAAACATGTTTAGCCGTTTGCAAGTGGAATTTCGGGCAGGAGTCGCAACATGCTTTCTGGTTCTTGGCGGCGCATCGGCGCTGTCGAAGAAATAGTTCTCGAAATGTATGAGCGAATTCTCTACCGATGAAAATTTCCCGTTGGGAACGAAAGCCTCCTCCAACGAATCGTACACGGAGTAATGTCTGCGGAGAAAGTTGACAAAGTAGAGCAGATCGGTATCGGTAAAAGTGCGGTGTTTAAATCCGAGCAAATTCTTTAAATCGGATTCGGCGTGATGCAACACAAAATCGCAAGGCGCATTATCGAACCTCGCGGCCAGCTCAAGCGTCTTTTTAATAATGGTTTTCCGCTGCCCCCAGGCAAAAGTAGCGGAAAAAAATCCCATGATCTCCCTGTCTTGTTTCTTGGTGAACCGGTGCGGGATAGATACTGGATCATTGTCGATAAAAGCAACACAATTGTATTGCTCTGCTTTTTTATCGAGAAAGTCTTTCAGTTTTTGTAATTGCAAATTCATGCCTCTCCGAATAAATAGCCACAAAAGTAGCGTTAATTTTCAAAAATCGTCTTAAATTTGCATGCACGAATAAATTTTACTTATTCTTAATATTTTTGGGATGCTGTTTCTCACTCACCATATCCGCCGTAATTTCTTAAAGGTCATATTATCGGCGCTCATTCTACCGATTGCATATTCCGGATCTGCACAAATGAGTTACGGCGGTAGCCCGCTGCCTTTAAACGCAAGTTCTTATGCACGCAACGCATCGGCGCAAGAGATACCTTTTGTTGAGATGCCTGCTTTTGATAACACCGAAGCGCGCGCGAGCGCGGAATCGGGAGGCCTGAAATTCAAAAGCCTCACGTTTGCCCATAAATTCTATGTGCATTTGCGCCCCGATAATTCGGGAATTAATTTTCAGGCCGGCGGCGTGCGGGTTTGGCGCGTAGGCATTCGGTCGAAAGACGCTTATTCGCTGAATATTTTGTTCACTAAATTCCGGTTGCCGCGGGATGCGCAAGTTTTCGTTTACAATGCCGACCAAACAGAGGTTTTGGGGTCATATACCCATCAAAACAATACAGACGACAACTTGTTACCCGTTCAGCCTATCGGCAGCGACGAAATAATTGTGGAATATCAAGAACCGTACGATGCTGAATTTAAAGGCGAAATAGAGATAGGCGAGGTGAACCACGATTTTCGGGGGCTCTTCAGGGCAACGGAACCGCGTGATCCCACACAAACCTGCTTCCCGGATATACTGTGCCATCCCGAATTAAAACAAGCCGGAGAAGGCGTTGTGGCTCTTATTATTAACGGCGATACTTACTGTACGGGCGTATTGGTGAACAATGCCGCCAACAACGGGACGCCTTATTTGCTGACGGCCACACATTGCCTCAACGACGATTACAGCTCTTTATTTCTATCCAATAGGAAATACGACGTGATTGGCGGGACGATAGTCGCGTTTTTCGGCTATCAATCGCCTGTTTGCGATGAGGATATCAGAGGGCCGGTGCAACTCACCATGGCTTCTGTCGATTCTGTGCTTATTAGCGAAAGGTACGATATTTCGTTGCTGAAATTCAAACAAACACCACCAAAAGAATATCAGCCGCTTTACTTGGGGTGGAACGTTAGTTCTTCTCCGCAGGGAGCGTTCTACGGCATCCATCAGCCAAACGGAGGAAACAAAAAAGCATCGATAGAAAACGACGCATTGGCGATAGGTTCTTTCACCAATCCCAAATACAATATGGAACCCAACGCGCACTGGGCTGTGAGGGCTTGGGACACGGGTGCCACCGAAGGCGGTTCATCGGGTTCTCCTTTATTGGATAAAAACCAACGCGTGCTCGGCACGCTCACAGGCGGTGAATCCATGTGTGAAGGCGCCAAAGGCCCCGATGTTTACGCATCGTTGCACAAAGCTTGGAATGTAACAGGGTCATTGGGAAATCCGAATTCCTTACAGATATATTTAGACCCGAATGACACGCAATTTCAGCAAATAGACGCTTTTGATCCTTACGCGAACGAACCTTACACACGTAGTCAGAACTACTCGACAACTGAAGTAGTCACCCAAACTTTTCATAACTCTGTGCCGATGTTCGCAACCAACAATACATTCGGATATACCGAATTTGCCGAGGAGTTTCAGGCATCCGAAACCGTGCGGCTCGATGGTGTATTCATGGCTTCTACAAGCACCAATTTTATTTTGAATAAAAACATTGTAATAAAGGTTTATTCGGATAAAGACGGCCCCGCTACGGTTATACACGACCAACCGCTGAATTACTCCTTCAGGTACCACGATAACGGAAGTTTTCCCGAAACCGGACGCGATATGCGCCACAACGTGGAGAATTATACCAGGTTTACTGCTCCTGTTACAGTTTCTGGGAAATTTTATATCGCATATGTCGAGACCACCGGCATGTCATCGGGTTTTAGCGTATTGAATGTTGAGCCGCGTAAGGTGGGTGCGGGGATAGAATCAACTGCTTGGATGAAAAATGCTTCCGGCTGGATTCGGTCATCCGAAAATATAGAAAATCCCATCAACACATCGTTGCTTATTTCTCCTTACGTGATTGGGCAGGGCTTGTCGCCAATAACCCCCGAAGAAGAACCTTTGGAACTTAAAACATACTACGACCCTGCAGTAGACAGGATATTTATAGAGTCAAACAAAGAATTGCTCTCATGGGAGGTGTTTTATGTATCCGGACAAAAAATCATGCAAGGAACTGCCGAAAACAGTATCAACCGAACATCCATTCCTTCTTCCGCGCTTCCGCATGGCGTTTATATTGTAAAAGTAAATTCCGACAACGAAACTACCATCCGAAAAGTGCTGGTAAGGTAGTAAAATTTAATCGTTGGCGCTTTCCTCCATTTGGGTATTCAAATAATCGGATATTACGGACGAAGTGCCTTTCTCTGCGGGCTGCGCTTTTTTGGCTTCTTGTTTCGGCTCATTTTTCACGGCGACTTTCTTTTTATTTACCACCAGGTTTTTTCCGGTTTGAATTTTGGTGGATTTAAGCCCGTTCCACGATTGTATCTGAGAAACCGTAACGCCGTTCTTTTTAGCTATTTGTGTTAAATTATCCCCATGCCTCACCCGATAATAAACATTTACCGATTCTTGCGTATTTTGAGGCGAGGCGGAAGCCATCGTTGCGGAAGATGAACTTGTGGGCGGAGCCATTACATGGCGCCGTTTCACAATCAATCTTTTTCCTACCGGAATTTTATTGGATTTTAATCGGTTCCACGATTTGAGTTGGGCGGTGGTTACGCCGTTCCTTTGTGCAATTTTCGAGAGATTATCGCCTTTCTTAACGCGATAATACACATTCTGTGTGGTGGTGCCCTTATTCTCCGAAGACGAAGCGTTTATAAACCGGTCGGTATTAGTGCGATGGGTTAAATATTCGTTTTTCCTATAATCCATGATCTCCTGCTTCTTATCTATAAAGGCCAATACTTTGTTGGTAGGAAGCACCAATGAATAGGGCTGATAACTGCCCGGAATAATATCGTTTTTGAACTGCGGATTCCATCTTCTCAACTCGCTTATCGGAATATCCAGTACCGAAGCCAATTGGTTAAAATGCATTTGATCCTTTACATGCACCGTATCAAGGGCGATCATGTTATCAGACCGCATCATGGGACAAATATTGTGCTCATTGTAATAATTCATCACATAGTTGGCCGCGATAAATGCCGGTACATATCCGCGCGTTTCTCGCGGTAAGTGATAGTATATTGCCCAATAATCTTTTTTGCCTCCGCTGCGGGCGATGGCTTTGTTCACGTTGCCGGGACCGCAATTGTAAGCGGCTATAACCAAATTCCAATCGCCGTAAATTTTATACAGATCTCTTAAGTAACGTACCGCAGCTTGTGTGGATTTGTACGGGTCGCGCCGTTCATCCACCAAACTATTCACTTGCAATCCGTATCCTTGCCCCGTGCGAAGCATAAACTGCCATAAGCCGGTAGCGCCCGCGCGCGATACGGCAATGGGATTCAGCGCGGATTCGATAACCGGCAAGTATTTTAATTCCAACGGAAGGCCTTGCTTGTCCAATGCTTCTTCGAACATCGGAAAATAATAATCGCCTATGGCAAGCATATAACTAACCAGATCGCGACGCCGGTCGGTGTACATTTCAATATACGAACGAACTACCTGATTAAACGAAAGTTCCATTTCGGTAGGCAATTGCGAGAGCCTATCGGTATACACGTTATTGTTAAAAGTAACGTTCCGCCCCGATTTGCAATTGCTCTCTCTTTTAGAAAAGTCCATTTGCCAATCGTGCAATAGTTCGGCCAACTGCTGATTCATGCTTTCGGGAGCAACTATGGAATTATCGGTAATGGAATTTATGGATTGTTCTTGCGCAAAAAGAGTCGCGACGGATAAAAGTAAACTAAAAACCAAAATCTGTATTTTCATTCTTCGTAAAAAATTGGCGAAGCCCACACTTCGCGTTTTAAATTAAAAAGTAAAACTAAACTGCACCCCGTAAGAATCTGCTAAAAAAGAAGCATTGTTGTTCTTATTCATTATGGTGGGTGTAACGCGCATGGACAGATCGGGGCTCATATCGAAATCGAAAAGTTGGGCATCCACATAAGCATCCACAATGGCCAGCCCGTAAAGCGCAACGGCGCCGATGATGCTGAAATCCCTGTAATATCTGTAATAATCTTTTCTGTCTTTTAAAACGCCTGTAAACCAGGTTTTATCAATCGTATTGGGGTCGCGGCCATACGGAACAGCATCGTGCCAATCATTCGTATTGGGATCTTCGTCGATAATGGAACGATATGCATCAAAATAAAGCTTATAATACCCGTGATTCCATGTAATTGCGTAAGAAAACCCGATAAAACCTCCGTAAACAATGGGCAGTTTCCAATACTTCCGATTATAAACTTGTCCCAATCCGGGAAAGATAGCCGAGTAAAGAACCGCTTTTTTCGGACTCGGCTTAAAAATACTTTGGGGTGCGAAAAAAGCATCGGAGGTAGTGGGAATAAGCAACGTATCTGCCGCCTGCGTAACTATTGTTGCTTGCCGCGAAGTGGTTACCACTTCTTCGGTGGTTATGGTAACGGAATCCGATTGAATAACAACTGTCGTATCCGTAACGATCACGCGGGCAGTATCCTGTCGTTGGGGAACAATTTGTGCCTGCACCACAAACGTGCAGAACAAAAAAAGCGCCCAAAGGATATTCCGCGTTCTCTCCATTTTGTTTATTTGTTTATTTCTTCATTTTATCGAACATCACAATAATGCGCTCCAACTCTTCGGGCGTGGAGAACGGAATGGTGATCTTTCCCTTGCCCTGCTTATTGCAGTTGAACTGCACATCGGTTTGGAAATAGTTCGATAAGTGTTGTTTAAGAGCATCGAAATCGTCCATAACCGAAGGTTTTGATGCGCATTTTTTTGATGTGTTTTTAACGGGTGCGAGCTGTTCGTTTATTTTTCCTTCGCCGAATTCGCGCACCACGCTCTCCACTTTTCGAACCGATAATCCTTCTTCCAAAATGAGATTGTACAGCGATAACTGCGCCACAGGATCGGCCATCGTTACTAAGGCGCGCGCATGCCCCATATCAATTTTCTTGTCTTTCACGCCCATTTGCACTTCGGCAGGAAGTTTCAGCAGCCGCAGGTAGTTGGTAATGGTGGCGCGCTTCTTCCCAACCCGCTCGCTCAACTGCTCCTGTGTGAGCGAAAGCGAATCGATCAAATTCTGATATGCCAGGGCAATTTCGATGGAGTTCAGGTCTTCGCGCTGAATATTTTCCACGAGAGCCATTTCCATCAACTCATCGTCGTCGGCGGCTTTTATGTATGCGGGTATCGATTCCAGACCCGCCATCTGCGATGCGCGATAACGGCGTTCACCGGCAATGATCTGATACGAATCATCATCGATCTTGCGCAACGTTACGGGTTGAATGAGCCCTATTTTTTTAATGGAAACAGCCAATTCTTCCAACGATTCTTCGTCGAAAGCGCGACGCGGTTGGTCGGGATTGGGGTATATTTTCGATAACTCTATCTCGTTGATGGAGGTAGAGCCTTGCGTTTCAGCGTCGCTATAGGTAATTAACGCATCTAATCCTCTTCCGAGGGCATTTTTTTTTGTCATATTTTTTTAAATGGCAGATTTCAGATATCAAACTGCTTCGCTGAAGGAGCCCCTCCCCACAACGGAGGGCGACGACTGCGATTGTAATACCTTAGAGTCTTTTGTCTGATGTCTGTATTCTTTTAAAAAACAAAATTACACATTTTTTTCGATAAGCTCCTGCGCCAACTGCATGTGATTGATGGCGCCGCGCGACCCGGCGTCGTACATGAGCGCGGGCTTGGCATGGCTTTGCGACTCGCTGAGCGTGATGTTTCGCTGAATAACCGTTCTGAAAACCAATTCTTTGAAATGTTGCTTTACTTCTTCGTAAATCTGATTGTGGAGGCGCAAGCGCGAATCGTACATGGTTAGAACGAAACCTTCTATTTCGAGCCGCGTATTGAGTTTGGATTTGATGATCTTTATCGTGTTCAACAATTTGCTCAGCCCTTCCAGCGCAAAATATTCGCACTGAACAGGTATGATTACCGAATCCGAAGCCGTGAGCGCGTTCACGGTAATGATGCCGAGCGATGGCGAGCAATCGATCAGGATGTAATCGTACGATGCCTTAATCGGTTCCAATAAGTCGCGTAAGCGTTTTTCGCGATTATTTATTTGCACCATTTCCAGCTCAGCGCCCACCAGGTTGATGTGCGACGGAATAATATCGATGTTCTCAAACGGCGTTTGCTGCACGGCTTCCTGCGGCGTGCACTTACCGATCAATCCTTCATAAATGGTGTTTTTGGCCTTCTTAATATCGATGCCCAAACCCGACGAGGCATTTGCCTGCGGATCGGCATCCACCACCAACACTTTTTTCTCGAAAGCAGCCAGCGAAGCTGCCAAATTAATGGTGGTTGTGGTTTTACCCACACCACCTTTCTGATTTGCCAATGCAATTATTTTGCCCATTTATTTACCTCTCAAATGAAACGGCAAAATAAGCAATAATTCCCCTAATTCTATGTTAATTAAATACAAGATTATTTTTTTTGTTGAAAAGTGAATGTTTTTGAGCAACCGTTTTAATTATTCCTCAAAATGGTTATTTTTGTGGGAGAAATGCAAAAACACTAGTAAACGCTTATTGATTTGAGTGGTTTTATGAAGGTGAAATTGCGAAAATGAAGATGTTTAGAACAGTAAAACCAAGACACAATTATGAATCTCGGACAAAAAGAAATCCAAATTGAAACTCTTCATACGGAAAATGGAAACGAAATTTTCGTTGACAAATACATATTTGAATTTTTCACTTATGAAAAACTCCCTGAATTTGATAATTATGGCGGAAAAATAATACTTGACTTTAACGGTGAACCTGTTTTTGCAGAATTAATGATTTTGAGGATTTTAGAAAAAAAGAATTTTAATGGAGTTTGGGTTGACACTTACGGAAATCGATTTTTGACTACTCTAAATACACCCACTAAAAGACAAAATGTAAACCAAAAAATCATAAATATTATTGACAAAATTTATCGAATAAAAGGTGGACGAAAATCAGGGTGTTTTGATGTTGTCGCAGTAAATGATGCTAACGAATTTATTTTTTGCGAACTGAAACGTGGCAAAAAAGACAAAATTAGACCGTCTCAAATTGCATAGCTTGAATCAGCCATGAAATTAAAAGAAAATATGAAATTTATTATTGCAGAATGGAATTTGAAATCATAAAATGCAAACCCTCGACTAAAGAGTCAAACGCTCAAAACAACTTTGGCGAAGCTTCAACTAAATAGTTAAAAACAAAAACACAAAGGAGTATCCTTTGACTAATTAATATAAGAGTAATTACAACTAAAACCTCAATAAAAACTTTACAAACAATGGAAAATTTACAAATCAAATCGCTGCCCGAAATTATTGTAGCATCGCACAGACGGGTGATCAACAGCTATCAGGATTTATTTCACCTCGCCCCTAACATTATCGGCCCCGAAATGGCGCGCTTGGGTTGCGAATGCGCGGAACCCGGATACTGTTACACTGTTGAGCACAACAAAGAGTATCGCGAAACCGATATCGACATTGAGTATTGCGAGCAGGTTACTGAGATGAAAGACAATTCGGAACTAGTACAGTTCAAAAAAGTTCCGGCAGTTGATCAGGCGTTGTGTTACAGGCATCACGGAGCTTACGAGGGGCTTCCGCAGGCGTGGTCAAAGATATCCGCCTATTTGGAAGAAAATGGGTTGCAGATTGCCGATGCGCCCCGTTTCAGCTACATCGACGGCGTTTGGAACAAAGAAGACGTGAACGAGTGGCTCACCGAAATTCAGGTGCCGGTTGTTGGGAATCTAAAATGAATTTCAATCCTCCTTCTTCAAGGAAGAGAAATTACTGAAACCAATCACTCAAAAATTAGAACTCGTAACTTAGAACTCAAAACTAAAAATCATTCCCACAAAAAATCATCATCTTCGGTTTTTCCGAGCAAATTATCTTTTTCGAAGAAAAATTCCTTTTCTCCGAAGGCGGGTTGGAGTTGGTCGAACCACGTAGCTTTGGGATCGAATTTCGCGAAAAACGGAATGCCCACCAATTTGGGGTTTCGGCATTGCAAAAACCGAAGCACGAAAACTTTTTCACCTTTCACTTCGGTGATACCCACAATGTGAACCTTTCCGGGATAAGCGCTCATACTCGGCCCACGAACCGTGCGGGCGATGCCGCTCACACGCGAGTAAGATTTTCTGTAAATTTCGGACACCCTTTCCAACGGAAGTTCGAAAAACGCTTTGGCGCCCGTATCGCGCGCCACGAACATATAGTAAGGCACTAATCCCAAACGCACTTGCTCTTTCCACATTTTCGTCCACACCTTGGCATCGTCGTTGATGTTTTTAAGCAAGGGCGATTGTGTACGGATTTGCACGCCGGTGTTTAAAATGCGCCCGATAGCTTCCTGCACCGCATCGGTAGAAAGTTCCACCGGATGGTTGAAATGTGCCTGAAAGGCTAAATGTTTTCCGGCTTTAGCCACTTTTTCGAACAAGCGTAGTAAGTCGTCCGAATCTTTATCGGTGAGGAACCGATACGGCCAATATGCCAAGGATTTCGATCCGATGCGTATGTTTTGAATATGCTCAAAGCCTTTTTCCAAAAGCGGCTCGATGTAAGCCCCCATAATCTTGGCAGTCGCCGTGAGTGGGTCGCCACCGGTGAAAAGCACATCGGTAACCTTTGTGTGTTTTTCCAAATAGCGGTGGAGCAAATCGGCTTCTTTCATCGCGAATTTAAACTCACTCATCCCCGAAAACTGTGTCCATCGGAAACAAAAAGTACAATAAGCGTGACACGTTTGCCCCTGACTCGGAAAGAAGAGCACCGTTTCGCGATATTTGTGCTGCATTCCGTGCAATTTGCTGCCGTTGAGCGTGGGCACGTTGTGCTCCTGACCCGCCGGATTGGGGTTGAGCTTCATCCTGATTTTATAAATTTCGGATTTTAACACCTCACTGTCCACGTTATTGTCCAACAGTTCTTTCACTTTTGTATAGTGCGGCTTCGTGATCATCTCCTTTCGGGGAAACGTGAGCGTAAACATCGGGTCGCTGGGGATATTGCCCCAATCGATCAGTTCATTCACCACATAATTATTCGATTTAAACGGCAGTACGTTCCCCACCACATCAATGGCTTCCTTAATTTCGGCAGGAAGTTCGGCAATTTGCGGCAGTTCTTTATAATTGTTGAGCGTATAGCTTTTATACTTATTTTCAGTCATATAGATGGGTTTATCAAATTGAAAAAATAGAGAAAGGAATCTCGATAAAAGAATAAAAGAGACAGAAATCCTTATAAGAATTGAGTCAAAAATAGTAAAAAAACAGCTAAATGACAAAAAAATATGAACATTTTGCATTTCTATAAGCTCTTTTAGACTCCTGAAAGATTTCAATTTCACATCAGAAACGTTTTTTTATTGTGATTTTATCGGATTTTACGATTTTTATCCTTATTTTTGTCAACTCAATGCAAAAGATAACACCACATATCGAATACTACAAAGCAACAGGCTTAGTCCGACGATGCTTTTAATGTTACAGACGACACTATGTCTGTAAACGCTCTCCTTTTGTTGCACGTTTGCAACACCCATCAATTCAGTAATAACTTTTATTTTCACATTGTTTTAGGATGAATGTAGAAATTCATATAGCCGACAGCAGCTATGTAGATTACGCACAGCAGATTTGCGATTTGATATACGAATCGGCGCAGGCACGTGGTACAGGCATTGCCAAACGCAGCGCGGAGTATATTATAGAAAAAATAAACGCCGGAAAGGCGGTTATCGCCTTGGATGGTGATCAACTTGTAGGCTTTGCCTACATTGAAACTTTCAGCCACAACCGATTTGTGGCAAACTCGGGTTTGGTGGTACATCCGGATTACCGGAATCAAGGTCTGGCGAAACAAATAAAACGCCGTATATTTGATTTATCGAGAAAATTGTATCCTAACGCCAAAATTTTCAGCATTACTACCGGATTGGCGGTGATGAAAATGAATACCGAACTGGGCTTTAAACCCGTTACTTTTTCGGAACTGACGGACGATGAAGAATTCTGGAAAGGTTGTCAGGGTTGCCGCAATTTCGATATCCTGCAACGCAACAATTATAAAATGTGCCTTTGCACCGGTCTGCTTTTCGATCCTGAAGTAAAACCGGCTGTTCAAACAAGCTCTTTCGCTAAAAAAGTGGTAAAACCGGTGGTGAAGAAAAAGGCGCCGAATAAAATGTTTAAGAAATAGTTTGTCATATTGAGCGATAGCGAAATATCTATTCAGATTCTTTACTTCGTTCAGAATGACAATAAAAAAATATAGATAGTATGAAACAAAAAGTAGTATTAGCCTTTAGTGGCGGACTCGACACCTCGTTTTGTGTGCCGTATTTAAAAAACGACAAAGGATTGGAAGTGCACACCGTTATCGTGAATACGGGTGGTTTTTCCGATGAAGAGATAAAACGCATCGAAGAACGCGCCAATGTGTTGGGTGCAGCTTCGCACACAACCATCGACACGGTAAATGATTATTACGAAAAAGGAATTAAATACCTGATTTTCGGAAACATCCTGAAAAACAACACTTATCCGCTATCGGTAAGTTCAGAGCGATTTTTTCAGGCGTTAGCCGTGTTGGAGCACGTGAAGAAAATAGGGGCGGAATATGTGGCACACGGAAGCACGGGAGCAGGGAACGATCAGGTTCGTTTCGATTTGGTGTTTGAAGTGTTGGCTCCCGAAGTGAAAATATTGGCTCCCATTCGTGAGCTACAACTATCTCGTCAACAGGAAATTGATTATTTGAAAGAGCACGGTTTTGATTTTTCGTGGGAGAAATCGAAATATTCCATCAATCAAGGATTGTGGGGCACGAGCGTTGGCGGCGTGGAAACGCTGAAATCGTCGGGTATTCTTCCCGAAGAGGCATATCCATCGCAAGTTATCGATTACGGCGCGGAGCGCGTAAAAATCGGTTTCGAAAAAGGCGAACCCATTTCGTTGAACGGCGAAAAGATGTCGCCCGTGGATTTGATTCACAAGCTGCACAAAACCGCTTCCAAGTTTGGAATCGGGCGCGATGTCCATGTTGGCGATACCATTATCGGCACAAAAGGCCGCGTTGCTTTTGAAGCTCCAGCACCATTAATTTTGGTAAAAGCGCACCACTTACTGGAAAAGCACGTGCTCACCAAACAACAAATGTACTGGAAAGAGCAACTTTCCAATTGGTACGGGCAACTGATGCACGAAGCACAATATTTGGAACCGGTGATGCGAAATATCGAAACGTTTTTAGACGACACGCAGCAATTCGTAACCGGAGAAGTGGATGTGGAACTGCGTCCGTATCATTTTTCCGTATTAGCGTGCAGCACCGATAACGATTTGATGAACCCGATTTTCGGCGAATACGGCGAAGTAAATAAATCGTTCACGGGGCAAGATGTGATTGGATTTACGAAAGTGATTGCCAATCCGTTGAAGATATATTATAAGATTCACGAGAATGATAAAAGTTAGCATTGTCGGGGGCACGGGTTACACAGCGGGTGAATTGCTGCGCATTTTACTCAACCATCCGCAGGTGGAAATAGAATCGGTTATCAGTTCTACTTCCGTCGGGATGCCGGTTGCCGAAATGCACCGCGATTTGCTGGGCGAAACCGATTTATGTTTTACCGATAAAATCGCGAATCCCGATGTGATCTTTCTTTGTCTCGGACACGGTTTATCGCGAACGTTCTTGGACGAAAACGATATCCCGAAATCGTGTAAAATCATCGATTTAGGCAACGACTTTCGCAATCAACCCGAGTACGCAGGGCGAAACTTTGTGTTCGGTTTGTGCGAACTCAATCGCGATAAAATTCGCGAAGCGGATAGCGTAGCGAATCCGGGATGTTTTGCCACAAGTATAATACTGGCATTGTTGCCGTTAGCATCGAAAAACCTACTTGCATACGATGTTCATATTCACGCCATCACAGGCTCTACCGGCGCGGGAAAAAAGCCGGTGGAAACCACGCATTTCAGCTATCGCGATAACAACATATCGGTATATAAACCATTCACGCATCAGCATCTGGAAGAAATTGGCAGTACGCTCAAAAGCGCGGGAAATTTCCAAATTCCACAAGTAAATTTCGTGCCGATGCGCGGCGATTTTACACGCGGAATCTTCGCGAGCGTGTACACGAAATGGGATAATTCGATGCCGGAAACCGATGTTATCCATTCTTACAAAAACTATTACAAGGATTCGCCTTTCGTATTCGTTTCCGATTCGCCCATTAGTTTGAAAGAAGTCGTGAACACAAATAAAGCCTTGTTACACATCGAGTTTCACAACGGATATATCCACATCACATCCATTATCGATAATTTGCTGAAAGGTGCATCGGGACAGGCGGTACAAAATATGAACCTAATGTTTGGGCTGGATGAAACAATGGGATTGAAATTGAAAGGAAGCGCATTTTAATTAAAAATGGACAATTGAAAATTTAAAATGAATTTATTTGATGTTTATAGTTTATGGCCGATTGAACCCGTAAAAGCTCTGGGCTGCAAAGTTTGGGACAAAAACGGAGTGGAATATCTCGATTTTTACGGCGGACACGCCGTTATTTCCATCGGACACTCGCATCCGGAGTATGTGAAAGCGGTGCAGGAGCAGGTAGAAAAAATCGGGTTTTATTCCAATTCTGTGCAAAACAGTTTGCAAACCAAACTGGCTCAAAAACTTACCCAACAAAGCGGTTATCCCGATTATTCGCTTTTTCTTTGCAACAGTGGAGCCGAAGCAAACGAAAACGCTCTCAAATTAGCATCGTTTCACACAGGGAAAAAGCGAATAATCGCATTTAAAGAGTCGTTTCACGGACGCACATCGGGCGCGGTTGCCATAACCGATAATCCGGCAATTCAAGCACCGTTTAACACCGGACACAATGTTACGTTTGTTCCTCTGAACGACATCCAAGCGGTTGAAAAAGAACTGCAAAAAGGCGATGTTGCTGCCGTAATTATCGAGGGCATACAAGGCGTAGCAGGAATTTTCGTTCCCGAAAATGAGTTTTTGCAACAATTGGAAATTGCTTGTAAAAAACACGATGTGGTGCTCATTCTCGATGAAATTCAATCGGGCTACGGCCGTACCGGCAAATTTTTTTCACACCAATATGCCGGCATTTCGCCCGACATTATTACAATGGCAAAAGGGATGGGCAACGGATTTCCGATTGGCGGGATTTTGATTTCTCCAAATTTCGAAGCGAAAAAGGGAATGCTCGGGACCACTTTCGGCGGAAATCATTTGGCATGCGCCGCCGCCATCGCCGTTCTGGATGTAATGAAAGACGAATCGCTCATAGAAAACGCAGTCGAAATGGGTAATTATCTGCAAAGCGAATTATCAAAACTAAATGGAATTAAGAACATTCGTGGCCGCGGATTGATGCTCGGTCTCGATTTGCAACCCCAATATTCAGATGTTCGCAACAAATTGTTGTTCGAAAGCCATATCTTTATCGGTGGAGCAAAAAACAATGTCATGCGGTTACTTCCCCCGCTTTCTGTATCAAGAGAAGAAATTGATATTTTTTTAAAAGAAGTAAAGAAGTATTTAAAAGTTTAACGTTTAAAGTTCAAGGTTCAACGTCTTTGTTCCTTGTTCTTTGCTCTAAAAGTCTGTTTTATGAAACATTTCACATCCGTTCACGACATCGGCAACCTGAAAACCGCCTTACAAAAGGCCAAATACGTTAAAGAAAACCCGTTTGCCGATCAGGAGTTAGGGAAAAACAAAACCCTGATGCTTATCTTTTTCAATTCGAGCCTTCGCACCCGATTGAGCACACAAAAAGCAGGAATGAACCTCGGGATGAACGTTATCGTGCTCGACATCAATCAGGGAGCCTGGAAACTCGAAACTGAACGTGGCGTGATTATGGACGGCGACAAACCGGAACACATTCTTGAAGCCATTCCCGTAATGGGCGCGTATTGCGATGTTATTGGCGTGCGCTCTTTCGCGCAATTCAAGAACAAAGCAGATGATTACAACGAAGTTATTCTCAATCAATTTATCAAATATTCAGGTAAACCGGTTTTCAGTATGGAAGCCGCCACGCGGCATCCGCTGCAAAGTTTTGCCGACCTCTTCACTATTGAAGAATACAAAAAAACCGCCCGTCCAAAAGTCGTTCTCACGTGGGCGCCGCATCCCAAAGCGTTGCCGCAAGCCGTTCCCAATTCGTTTGCCGAATGGATGAACGCCGCTGATTACGAATTTGTGATCACGCATCCCGAAGGATATGAACTGGACAAAGCCTTTGTGGGCAATGCAATTGTGGAATACGATAAGGAAAAGGCGTACAAAAATGCCGATTTTATTTATGCGAAAAACTGGGCAGCCTTTCAAGACCCAAATTACGGAAAAATATTATCCACTGATAAGTCTTGGACGGTGGACACGCAAAAAATGTCACTCACCAATAACGCTTATTTTATGCACTGCCTGCCCGTGCGCCGCAATATGATTGTTACGGATGAAGTAATTGAAAGTTCACAATCGCTTGTTATTCCCGAAGCGGCAAACCGGGTGGTTTCGGCGCAGACGGTATTGAAAGAAATCCTGACGAATAAATGAATCAATTTATAAATAATAAAAAATCACTTTCCGTTGTAAAGATTGGCGGAAATGTCGTCGATAATCCTTCCGCGTTAGCCGATTTTCTCGCTGATTTTCATCGGTTAGAAGGCAGGAAACTGCTTATTCACGGCGGCGGTGTATTGGCTACAAAAATGGCTGAACAATTGGGAATTGAAACAAAAAAAGTAGATGGCCGCCGCATCACAGACGAGGAAACACTAAAAGTGGTTACGATGGTGTATGCCGGATGGATCAATAAAAACATTGTGGCTAAATTGCAAAAAATCGGGTGCAACGCATTAGGACTTTCGGGTGCGGATGCCAATTGCATTTCGTCTGTTCGCAGGAATCCGGAACCGATTGATTTTGGGTTTGTTGGTGACCCCGATCCCGAAGCCATCAACGCCGAATTTATTTCTCAGTTGATTGAGAGTGGTATTACCCCAGTTTTTTGTGCTATTACGCACGATGGAAACGGCTCGCTGTTAAATACTAACGCCGACACAGTAGCGTATTCGCTAGCCACCGCTTTATCCAAAAAATACGATACGACGCTCTATTATTGCTTTGAAAAGGAAGGCGTTTTACAAGACGTAAATGAGCCAAAAAGTCTCATTTCATCGATAAATAAGCACGAATTTGAATCGTTGAAGGAACAGGGAATTATTGCCGACGGAATGATTCCGAAACTGGAAAATTCTTTCCGCGCTATCGAAAACGGCGTATCGGAAGTGGTTATTTTACATGCGAAGAATTTATTAAAGAAGCGGGGAACGATTTTAATTCAATAATTTATCAATGTGCCGATATGCAAATGAAAGGAAAATATATTGATTTGTTGCGAAAACTGATTTCTCTGCCCTCTTTTTCCGGCGAAGAAAAAGAACGGAGTGATTTTTTATGTTCCTATTTTTCAGAAAAAGGGATAAAAACAGAGCGAATCGATAACAACATCATTGTTCGTCAACCGCATCACGATGGAACAAAAAAAACGCTGATGCTTAATTCGCATATCGATACCGTTAAACCGGCAGCAAGTTACTCCTTCGATCCGTTTCATTCGCCATTTTCTCAAACACACGTTTTCGGGTTGGGAAGCAACGATGCCGGCGCGAGCGTAGTTTGTTTATTGCATACTTTTCTGCATTTCTACGAAAAAGAATTGCCGTTCAATTTGATATTGGTACTATCGTGCGAAGAAGAAAATTCAGGGCCGAACGGAATGAAAAAAGTCTGGCCGCAAATTTCTGAAACCATTGATTTCGCCATTATCGGCGAGCCAACCGGAATGCGTGCTGCAATTGCCGAGCGCGGATTATTGGTTATTGATGGCGAAGCCACAGGTGTGAGCGGACACGCCGCAAGAAACGAAGGGGTGAATGCGCTTTACATCGCGTTGGATGATATTTCCACGATGAAATCGGTGAAATTTGACAAAATATCGCCAACTATGGGCGAAGTAAAACTTACCGTTACTCAAATCAATGCCGGAACGCAGCACAACGTCGTCCCCGACAAATGTACATTCGTGGTAGACATCCGACCAAACGATCAATATACAAACTCAGAGATATTGGAAATCTTGCAATCGAAAGTAAAAAGCAAACTCACGGCAAGAAATCTCACCAACAAAAGTTCGGCTACGCCACCCAATCATATTTTGATGAAAACCGCAAAAGAGCTGGGTATTGAAACATACGTTTCGCCCACCACATCGGACTGGATGCGCATTTCGTGTCCGGCAATCAAAATGGGACTGGGCGAATCGGCTCGTTCGCATCAGGCGGATGAGTTTGTGTTGGTGGAAGAATTGGAAAAAGGATCAAACGAGTATATAGCGTTTATTGAACAAATGGCACGCTCTATTAGTTATAACATAAAATAATTTTCCCATTTCGGGAACTTTTATTACTTTTGTAAAAATACGGGTATGAGAATCATCGCAAAAAAGATATTACGAGATTTTTGGGAAACTCATCCCGATTGTGAGCAACAACTGAAATCTTGGTTTCAGGAAGTGAGCAAAAGCGTCTGGAACAATCCGAATGAACTAAAACAAGATTATCCAAGCGCAAGTATTTTGTCCGATAACCACGTTGTTTTCAACATAAAAGGAAACAACTACAGGCTTATCGTAAAAGTAAATTACGATTATCAAATGATGTGGATCAGATTTATCGGAACACATCAAGAATACGACAAAATTGACGCAACTAAAATTTGAAGAAAATGACCCTTAAACCGATAAAAACCGAAAAAGATTACGAACAGGCATTGCAACGGCTCGAAGCTATTTTTGATGCCAAACCCAACACTCCCGAAGGCGACGAGTTGGAAATATTGGGTATTTTAATTGACGAGTATGAACAGACACATTTTCCAATTGATATGCCCGACCCCATCGAAGCAATCAAATTCCGTATGGAACAAATGGATTATAATCAAAACGATCTGGCAAATGTAATCGGCTTAAAAAGTCGTGCAAGCGAAGTGTTGAACAGAAAACGAAAATTATCACTGAGTATGATTCGCAACTTGCACAGCAAAATGAACATCCCAACGGAAGTACTCATTCAACCGTATTAACAAATGGCTAAAATCTGGAACAAAGGCTTCGATGCCGATAAATTAGTGGAAAATTTCACGGTAGGAAAAGATCGCGAATTTGATTTGCGGCTGGCAAAATATGACATCATCGGCTCAATGGCACACATAAAAATGCTTGTAAAAATAGGATTGCTTGAAAAGGCAGAAGAGAAAATACTGCGTGCCGAGTTGAAGAATATTCTCATCGAAGTGGAAAAAGGAAATTTCAAACTCGACGATGACGCCGAAGATATCCACTCGCAAATTGAAGCAATGCTTACCGATCGGCTGGGCGAAATAGGGAAAAAAATTCATTCCGGCCGTTCGCGAAACGATCAGGTATTGGTAGATTTAAAACTGTTTCTCAAAGACGAAATCCGAAAGATTAAAACCGATGCACTGCAACTTTTCAACCTGCTTCAATCATTAAGCGAGAAACACAAATCGGTTCTGTTGCCCGGTTACACCCACGGACAAATCGCCATGCCTTCGTCCTTCGGACTGTGGTTCGGCGCGTATGCCGAAACGTTGGTGGACGATATGCACACATTGGTTGCCGCGTGGAACGTTGCCAACCAAAATCCGCTTGGCTCTGCCGCCGGATACGGAAGTTCGTTTCCGCTCGATCGTGAAATGACTACCCGCGAACTCGATTTCGAAACGATGAATTACAACGTGGTCGCCGCCCAAATGGGACGCGGAAAAACCGAACGAATTCTTGCTTTCAGCATCGCGTCGTTTGCATCAACACTCAACAAGCTGGCAGCCGATAATTGTATGTATCTTTCGGGAAATTACGGTTTTATTTCGTACCCCGATAACCTTACAACCGGTTCGAGCATTATGCCGCACAAAAAAAACCCCGATGTTTGGGAACTTATTCGTGCGCACAGCAACCATTTACAAAGCCTTCCCAACGAGATCGCCCTGATGACCACCAACCTGCCACACGGCTATCACCGCGATTTTCAGTTACTGAAAGAATCGCTTTTCCCCGCGTTGGAAACACTTCACTCGCTGTTCGAAATGACGCATTTTATGCTTTCGCATATTTCGGTAAACGAACATATTTTGAACGACAAAAAGTACAAGTACCTTTTCACGGTAGAAAAAGTGAACGAACTGGTTCTGCAAGGCGTTCCGTTTCGCGAAGCGTACAAACAAATCGGGCACGAAGTGCAGAAAGGAACGTTTGAAGCCGAAACGACGGTTAATCACACGCACGCAGGAAGCATCGGGAATTTGTGCACGAAAGGGATTCGGGAGAAAATGGAAAAAACGGCAAAAGAAATCCATTAAGCAGATTTTTTCAAAAGAGGTTGTCGCAAAAGTAAAATCTGCTATCAAATTGTCATTCTGAATGAAGCTTTAGCGAAATGAAGAATCTATTTAGCTTGACAATATAGATGTTTCACTTCGTTCAACATGACAAAATGAAACTACGGTGATACTTTTGAGACAATCTCTTTTGAAATTCTATTTCAAATCCTCAATTTTGTTATAATCCTGTATACCCGTTGTACGCTTCACGTTCACCTTCTTTCCACCATTGAAAAAATAAGTTAGCGATAATTGGAAGAATTGCTCATTGGTTTTATTGGCTGAGCTTGACCAAAATTCAGGGGTATCGGTTTCAAGCACACGTCCTTGTCGAAATAATTTCACATTAAATCGACCTTCCAATTTATTATTCAAAAACTTCTTGTACAAACCAGCTCTTGCCTCATAAACTGTATGATATATCCTATCTGCGAAACGGAAAGTCGGCTCGTAATATCCTTCGAGTGTTGCTCCGAAAGTTTCGCTGAAAACAAAATTGTTGCTAACGGAATAATAATATTTTGATTGATTTTTCACATTGTACGATGGTGTATTGGCTGAATATGAAAGATAACGTGTCACTGCTTTCAGATTCCACCATTTGGCAATGGTAAACCTGCCTTCAATCCCCAATCCCCAAATAGACTCGGTGCTTCCGGCAGATGGAAAAATGCCCCAATCTGAATTTTCATTACCCTTATTTAAATTTAACATCTTATATTCAATGCGATTTTGTTGAAATCTTAATCCTATTTGATATTTGAAATTTGTTTTTACTACCGGAAAACTCGGAATAAACCGCCGGCATCTGACCCGATGATTGCGATTTTTCTTTTACGTTCAACAAATTTGTCAAATCGTAATTGGTGCGAATAAATCGATAATTTGCACCAATATTTAACGAATTACGAGCAGCAAAAACTTTTTTAAAATAAGTCTCTGCTTCTATCATATCAGTATTTTGTTTCGAATGACTTTCTGAAATATCAGGTGACGAATTATTAACAAAAAAAAGTGGCTTTCATATTATCTTCTTCATTGTTACGAAGGTAATCAGCTGTAACTGCAAACTCGCTTCCTTTATCGTCTGTTAACCAACTAAACTTAGACGTAATTTGGTATTATAACGATACGGCGTTTCCACGGCGGATTGTTGATGTGCTGGAGTATCATTTAAAAGAGTGATTGAAACAATGTTATTTACAGGATTTGCTTTGTTTGACGAAACATACAAAGACGTTCCGAATGTTTTGTTCTTGGACAAATCATATGTTAGACTCAATCGGTTATAAAAGTTACGGTTCCAATTTCTGAATTCCTCTGTTGAGTTTACTTCTGTAAAAGTCTTTTTAAATTTCCTATGTTCTTCAAAATCGCCCGTGGCTTTACGATCATAATACGCTAAGAAGTTATAAAGGCTCAATTTATTGTGTCGATAATTAAAAACAGAAGAAACATTTTCGCCTGTAAAGCCATATTTCGCCATTACGGTGGCGCCACCCGTCACACTGCCGAAAAATCCTTCTTCGTGTTGTTTGTTCAGTTTAATGTGAATTACAGCACCTTTTGTACTCGCCATCTCTTTACTGCCGGCCATATAATCAATCTGCGCCGATTGCATCAGCTCTGCCGGAATAGTTCTCAATTCTTCCTGATTTTTTATCCGCACGCCATCTAAATAAATCACGCCTATATTTTGCCCCAACACTTTCAACGAGCCATCTTCAGAGGTTATTCCCGGTAAATTACGAAGTAACTCATCCGCTTGTTTCCCTTTGGCAATATCTTCTCCTTGCAGGTTTATCGAATAGCCGCCCGGATTTCGTTGTATTCTATTGGCAGTAATTACTACTTCAGATAGTTGATGAGAAACGGCATCCAACACAATAACTCCCATATTATTTAACGAGTTTTCTTCTATATGGATGGGAATTTGCTTCTTTTCAAAACCAACGCATGAAACCAACAATTCATAATTGCCGGCTTCTTTTGGAATATCTAATGTAAAGACTCCGTTTGTATCAGACGCAACGCCGTACACGAAAATAGAGTCGTTTTGTAAAAGCGAAATATCTGCAAACTCAATCGGTTGTTTTGAATTATCTACCACAATTCCTTTTATTTGTGCATGAAGCGGTAATAAAACACAAAACGAAAACAACAACAATGGTAATTTAAGATTTTTCATAGGTTTTTTCTAATTTGACAATATGTTTAGGAATTTGGTTACAAAAAATCGAGATTATTCTTCAAACATATATTTTATTTTGTCAATAGGATAAAAAATATCGTTTGTTCCTCAATTTATTAAAGCTGAAAGGAATCATTTCCCCTTACCATTTGTAACCATTCTATCTCTTTTTTTATTACTTTTGTACCAGATAAATTTCAAATTGAAATTTGCCTTAATTCCTGTATTGGAAAACATAAAAAACGACGTAAAACTATGAATTTAATTGACGAAATTATTGCGCGTGCAAAAGCCGATAAACAACGTATAGTCTTGCCCGAAGGGACTGAAAAACGCACACTCGAAGCAGCCGACCAGCTTGTTCGCGACGGCGTGGCCGAAATTATTCTTCTCGGAAATCCACAGGAAATTAACATGTTGGCACAAGAAATGGGGTTGCAACATATCGTTAAAGCAACGATTATCGACCCCAAAAACCACGACAAGAAACAAACTTACACCGATTTGTTGGTAGAACTGCGCAAATCGAAAGGAATGACGCCCGAAAAAGCAGCAGTTTTAGCTGAAGACCCGCTTTATCTGGCTTGTCTGATGATCAAAAACGGCGACGCCGACGGCGAAATCGCCGGTGCGCAAAACACCACAGGCGATGTACTTCGCCCTGCCCTGCAAATCATCAAAACATCGCCGGGCGTGAGCGTGGTTTCGGGTGCGTTTATCATGTTTACCAAAACACCGCAGTATGGAGAAAACGGCACGCTTTTTTTTGCCGATTGTGCCGTAATGCCCAACCCAACTGCGCAGGAGTTAGCTTCCATCGCCATTGCATCGGCGCAAACGGCAAAAAGCATTGTGGGCGTGGAACCGCGCGTGGCCATGTTAAGTTTCTCGACAAAAGGAAGCGCGCAGCACGAAATGATAGACAAAGTGGCGGAAGCCACCCGCCTTGCCAAAGAAATTGCCCCCGATTTACTCATCGATGGCGAATTGCAGGCCGATGCGGCGCTGGTTCCATCGGTTGGAGCCAGCAAAGCGCCCAGAAGCCTGATTGCCGGAAAGGCTAATGTGTTGGTTTTCCCCACATTGGAATCGGGAAATATCGGATATAAACTCGTTCAACGTTTGGGAAATGCCGAGGCCGTGGGCCCCATTCTGCAAGGAATGGCTGCGCCGGTAAACGATCTTTCGCGCGGCTGCTCTGTTGACGATATTTACAAAATGGTGGCCATCGCAGCCAATCAGGCCATTGGATTGAAACATAAAAAATAATCAATTTATGAACGAAATAATAGTTGAAAGGATAGAGCCTTATAGTCTTAACATCAAAGCGGATGTAAAAGACAAGCCTCTTTTTACCAAAATTGGCGTTATTGGCGCCGGCAAAGAAGGTAGAAACATTATCAACTTGGCAGCTTCATCCGGAATGGAAGTCGTATTTATGGACGAATCCACCGAACGAATCGAATATGTAATGGAAGAGCTAAACAGGAACATGGACATAAAAGTGAATAATTGGGGTTTAACGCTCGCGGAAAAAAAGATCATACTAAACCGGATAACTCCAACACTTTCTTATGAAGATTTCAAAGGCTGCGATTTGGTAATTGAAGCCACTCGATACTCCGAATCCGGCAGAAGAAGTACCCCTTTGCGAAAAAATATTTTCAAAAAAATGGAAGAGATCCTGGATGATGATGCTATAATCGCTACCAACGGTTCTGTTGTCATTATCAGTGAATTATCTTCCGAATTGAAACACAAGGAAAGGTGTGTGAGCCTTTACTTTCCGGTTTCGCACCCCGATGCCAGAATTCTTGAAATTGTAAGCGGCATGTACACTTCCGAAGAGGTTTATGAAAAAATGCTCATGTTCGCTAAACTCATTGGTTACAAACCACATCGCGTGAACGAAAGTAATGGAAATGTAACCCTGCGCATTCTGGCAACCATGCTTAACGAGGCATGTGAAATTCTTCTGGAAAGAGTTTCATCTTTGCAGAACATAGAGGCCACATACACGATTATTTACGGACAACGCTACGGCATTTTCCGTATGGCCGACATCATCGGCATTGAGCGCTTGGTTACTCTCATGGAAGCTATGTTCAACGATTTTGGGGAAAAGCAATATAAGCCAAACCCGTTGTTATGGAAGCTTTACAGATCGAACCAACTTGGAGTGCGCACAGGAAAAGGGTTCTACATTTATGACGAAAACGACAACCCTATCTCCGAAAACTTTTCGTTGTTTTATTAATTGAAAATCATAAAAATGAAGATATTAGTTTTAAATTGCGGGAGTTCATCCATTAAATACAAGCTTTTCGAGATGGAAAGCAGAGAAGTGATTGCCCAAGGCGGAATTGAGAAAATAGGAATGAAAGGTTCGTTCCTTAAATTAACACTTCCCGACGGACAAAAAGTGATGCTCGAAGGCGAAATATTGGAACATAGAGCCGGCATCGAATATATTCTGGGTGTGATGCTGAGTAAAAAATACGGCTGCTTACAATCTCTCGATGATATTGGCGCGGTAGGACATCGAGTAGTTCACGGCGGTGAACGATTCAATAAAAGTATGCTGATAACAGATGAAGTTATCAACATGATTGAAGAGTGTATCGAATTAGCTCCTCTTCACAATCCTCCCAACCTGAAGGGGATTAACGCCATAAAGGAATTTATGCCCGAAACGCCACAGGTGGCGGTATTCGACACAGCGTTCCACCAAACCATGCCCGACTATGCTTATATGTATGGCTTGCCTTATGCTTTATACGAAAAATACGGCATTCGCCGTTACGGATTTCATGGCACGAGCCATCGATACGTATCGAAACGCGCTTGCGAATTCCTCGGTGTTCCATACAATGAACAAAAGATCATTACGGCACACATCGGCAACGGAGGTTCGATTGCCGCCATTAAAAACGGAAAATCTGTGGATACGAGTATGGGCATGACGCCCGTGGAAGGCCTTATCATGGGCACACGTTCCGGCGACATCGATCCGGGAGTGGTTTCGTATGTGATGGAAAAAGAGCACATGGGAACAAAAGGCATCTCTACGCTGTTGAACAAATTCTCGGGTGTGTTGGGCATTTCAGGCATTTCGTCGGATATGCGTGAAATTGAAACCGGCGTTAAAGAGAGCAATCCAAGAGCGATCTTAGCGCTCAAAACGTACGATTATCGCATAAAAAAATATATCGGCTCTTATGCCGCGGCACTTGGAGGTGTGGATATTCTCGTATTTACAGGCGGCGTAGGCGAAAACCAGTGGACAACCCGCAGCGCTGTTTGCAAAGACATGGAATTCATGGGAATAGAATTAGACGAAGAACTCAACAGATCGGTGCGTGCCAAAGAAGTTGTTATCAGCAAACCTTCCTCAAAAGTAAAAGTGGTCATTATCCCAACCGACGAGGAATTGACCATCGCGCGCGATACGGTGGAGATATTACCAAAAGAAAATACTGAAATAAAATAATCGTAATATTATTACTTCTCTTCTCTAAAATTGCCCGGCGTGCTTCCTTCTTTTTCCTTGAAAACACGATAAAAAGCGCTAGCACTGGAAAAACCCGACATTTCACCAATCTGCAATAGCGATAAGTTATTGTACTCAGGATTTTTCATCAATTTTTTTGCGTAATTAATGCGAAATTCGTTTACCCATTCGCAAAAATTAGTATGCGTCTCCTCGTTCACTAAACGCGATATATAAGTACGGTTAGTTCCAAGCATCAAGGCAATATCTGTAATTCTTAAATCCGGATTTTTAAACAACTCTTTTTTTAACATCAATCTGTCGAGCTTATTCTTTGTTATTTTCTGCGTCGAAGAAACCTTATCTTGTTCTATACCCTTAAACTTTTTATTTTTATAATCATCCACATCCCGCTTAAAATCGGCTACTGTAAAATTCTGATGATACCCTACATATCCTATAAAAAATAAAAACATCGAGTGTGTAACAGACGGGAAGGCCAGCAAAATCCCTTATCCACAAAAAAATCTTTACCAATGAGATTAGAAGTAATTGAAATGATAGAAGCAAAAATAAAGGCCAGCAATACCCATTTCACAGGGCTTAAATCCTTACCGCCTATGTTAGAATAAAATTCTTTAACATATCTATTGTATCTTATAATTAACTTATAGCCAAAATAAACAGCCAAAACCACTTCTGCGAAAAATATAATCTTAAATAAAAGCAATCTTATAACCTGCATTTCTACTAATAAAGGATAGGTACCTACCGAAAGTCCTTTATGGTACATTGCTTCCTGAATAAAAATATTCAACTCCTGCGGAGTCATCAAAAAATAAATGATAAAAGAGTAAGCAGACAAGATAAAGGCGGGTAACAAAATTATAAAGATCCTTTTAAAATTGATTTTAACGTCAACGGTAAGCAGTCTGATATAATAGTAATACAAAGGATATCCCGCTAAAGAGGTAAATACCCAAATATTATCCATAAAGGCAAACAACTCATACTGATGGTTAAAGAAAAGAGCATGAGTAAAATAATTGACAGTAGATAATGATAGGAAGAAAGGCAACGGAGCACGGACAAACCAAAGTATTCGCAACGGATGCGGTGGGGTTAAAAAACACCACCGATATGGTTTTTGAAGTTACCGCCATACAACTATCATTTCCTTCGGGCTTGGAGCAATGGCAGGGATGGGAGATTACAATACCGGTAAAAACAACCGATTTCAGTTCGTTGAACGTTCTTTCCGGGCAATTCTCACTATCTTACTTTGGCGATGTGTTGCAATTTTTAGGTGCGGAAAAAACCGGTACGTTGCTTGAAAACAGCTCGGTATCGGCTACTGAAACGGCAAGCGGTAAAATGAATTTGGCTTTTGCCGCTTCACAACCGATAGGCTACGGAACCGATGAGTTGATAAAACTGCGGTTTCGGGTATTACCGACAGCCAATCGTTCGACAAATCTTACGTTTTCGGATGTTGTATTTAATGAAAATATTAAAGCGGTAGTAAAAACCGGCACGTTTAGTCCAAAATCCTTCCAATGCTTACCATTACGCCTGCAAGTGCGAGTTTGGTGGCGGGCGATTCACTGCTATTCACCGCTTCAAACGGAAACGCACCTTATACTTGGAGTGTGAGCGATACTCGGGTGGCGGAAATCCGGCAAAACGGATGGTTGATTGCCAAAGAAGGCGGTATTACTAATTTGACTGTAACGGATGCCGTAGGCGCTACCAAAACGGTAAACGGAATTATTGTAGCCGGTATGCGGATGTATTTTCCGGTGGATACGCTTGAAAGTGTAACTGACATTGGGCTTACTCGTTGTTTAACGGATTCGGTGCCCGCCGGACGGCTTGCCATTTCTTCCATCGAAGGCGAAATATCCCTTTCAAACCCCAATGTAAAACTTATAGGGATTGAACAAGCCGGAACATTTACGGAAGGTTGGCAGAAAATTATCACCCAAGTTACCGACCAACGAATCAAATATTACCTCGCCGGTGCCACTCCGTTCAGGCAGAAAGGTGTTGCTTTTTATTTGAAAACCGAACCGCTTCCGGCATTCAAAGAGTACGACCGCTGTGATATACGTTTCCACAATACAATGGTAAACGAAGGAGTTCCTTCGCCTGTATTTATTGATGGTAGCATTGAAGGAAAGATGTTTACCGCCCAGGATAAAACCATTTGTTTGGGCGAAAGTACGGGCACACTAACTATTCCCGATGCTACAGGTAAAATCATCAGCGGATGGAAAAAAAGGGTTCGTCGTCCTGTCGCTACTTCGTGGGTAAACATAGCCAATACAACGGCAACTTACTCGGATGTCCCCACTCAAATTGGCGAATGGGAATACGTGGCTGTAGTGGACGGAGTTGACACCAAGATTGCCAATATTTTAGTAAAAACCATACCGGATGTGAGCGGCGTGATTAGCGGCAACACGGTCTTTTGCAATGTACCGCAACCCAGCAATACGTGGTAGAACGTCGTCCCACGGCTACCGAATATCGTTGGCGCTACAGCGGCACAGGAGTGGTTTTGCATCCAAATGAAAATGTGCTCAATTTGGAAATCACACACAACGTAACACCCGGTTATTTGGTAATGCACACGGCAAATTTCTGCGGGCAAAGCGCCGATTCATTAGTGTTGGAGCTTAAACCGACGATTCAACCTGCCGGTTTCAGTTATGACAATACGGTAATATATTACAATCGGGATACCATTTCCTTCACCGATACTTCCGTAGGAGCATTATCGTGGACATGGAGCGTTTCACCGGCAACGGACATTACGTTTGTGGATGGGACCAACGCCAACTCACAACACCCAAAAATTCAGTTCAATCAATCGGGGGATTTTAAAGTTAAATTAGAAGCCCATAACTCGTGTCGGATTGATTCCGTTTCACAGGTTATTGCCATTCAGCAATTCAAGAATGGGGTATTAACTGCCGCCACCACCACAGGATGTTTAGGCACTACATTTGAGATTGAATTTTCGGAAAGTACAGGCACGATTGAAGTTTGGCAGGCCCAAAAAGAAGGCGAAACCACATGGACGGATTTATCTGCGCCTGCTACATCGCCTTTAAGTTTTAATCCTGAAACTGCTGGTAATTATAGCATCCGCGTTAAATTGGCTGATGATAGAGGTTATTCGGGCACGATGGCTATTACCGTGTATCCGATTCCGGAAAAACCTGTCATTGTTGCGGGTTGCAATACATTAAGCGTCAATTCGGAAAACACGGTAAATTGGTACAAAAACGGAGAATTCACTACCGTTCTTTCAACGGGAAAAACCTTTACGCCTCAATGGGATGTGCTGTATGTTGCCCAAATTGTTGCCAATGGTTGCCAATCGCCGTATTCCGACCCGGTTTCCATCAGCCGGATTACAGGTACCGATGTAATTGCCGCCTGCGACAGCTATACGTGGATTGACGGTATCACCTACACCGAAAACAACAACACGGCTACGCATACTCTTGTTGGCGGGGCGGCAAATGGTTGCGATAGTATTGTTACACTTAACCTCACAGTTATAAAGTTGACTACAACAATAACCGTAAATGGATTCATCCTTACAGCTGATGAACAAAATGCTTCGTATCAGTGGATAAAAGACGGGGAAGATATTCAGGGAGCGACACAACAAACTTATACCGCTACAGAAAATGGATTGTATTCCGTAAGAATTACCAAAAATCCTTGCACGAAAACCTCAGAGGAGAAAACAATAACCGGAACAGGTCTTGAAGATACGGAAATTTTTTCATGAAAATCTATCCCAATCCAACGGATGGTGAAGTCAGGATTGAATTAAACAAAACTCATAGGAAAATTTCATTGAAAGTGTACAATTCCATAGGCGAATGTGTAGATGTGAGAGAATTTAAAAATCAACAAAAAATGGAATACTATTTAGACGGCAATCCCGGTTTGTATTTATTAAAATTGCAAACAAGCGAAGGATTTAAGAAAACAATTAAACTAATAAAAGAGAAGTAATTAAATATAAATATTCGATAAGTAATCTGGTTTAAAGGTAATAATTATTCCTTTTTCTGATGCAATAATTCTCTTTCTGCTGACAATTTTTCATTTTTTTTGCTACCTTGCACTAACCAAAACACTATTTCGGTTGTTTAAGTATCAAAATCAAGAAAAAAATGAGCAAAAAAGAAATAACTGCGGAACCCACAACTAAACCCAAGAAAAAAGAACTTTCAGAAGCCGTAACCAATTTCCTTACCGATAACAAAGACAAGCAATTCAACTACAAACAAATTGCTGCCGCACTGAATATCAGGGGAGAAGAGGGCAGAAGAGTACTTGTGAAAGTGTTGGACAGGCTCCGCGATGAGGATGTTTTGTTGGAAACATCGCGTGGAAGATACCGCATGAATAATCGCGGACTGATTCTCGAAGGACGATTTGAACGTCGAAGCAATGGAAAAAATTTCTTCGTCCCCGATGACGACGGTAACATCATATACATTCCCGAACGCAACAGCAAACGCGCCATGAATGGCGATCGAGTGAAGGTGCAATTGCTCGCCAAACGTAAACGCGCCGATACCGAGGGCGCTGTTATCGAGATCATCGAACGCGCGAAAACACGATTTGTGGGAACGCTCGATGTGGAAAAACATTTCGCATTTCTTGTGTTGGACAGCAAGATTCTCGCCAACGATATTTTTATTCCGATGGAAGAACTCAATGGCGGAAAGAATGGCGATAAAGTGGTGGTGGAAATTGTTGAATGGCCTGCAAAAGCCAATAATCCGGTCGGGAAAGTGGTGGATGTATTGGGCAAACCGGGAAACAATAACACCGAAATGCACGCTATTTTGGCGCAATACGACCTTCCCTACAAATATCCCGAACGCGTTGAAAAGGCGGCAGATTTGATTTCGGGCGAAATTACCGAAAAAGAAATAGCCAAACGCGAAGATTTTCGTAACGTTTTCACACTTACCATCGACCCGAAAGATGCAAAAGATTTTGACGACGCCATCTCGCTGCGTAAACTATCGCCAACTTTGTGGGAAGTAGGTGTGCACATTGCCGATGTTACGCATTACGTGAAACCGGGCGATATTATCGATAAGGAAGCCGAAAGTAGGGCGACATCCATTTATTTAGTGGACAGAACCATACCGATGCTTCCCGAAAAATTGAGCAACGATTTGTGTTCGCTTCGTCCCCACGAAGATAAACTGTGTTTCTCCGCTATTTTCGAGATTAACGATAAGGCCGAAGTGAAAAAACACCGCATTGTGCGTACGGTTATTCACTCCGATGTGCGGTTGGCATACGAAGAAGCGCAAACCATTATTGATACAGGAAAAGGTGATTTTTCAACCGAAATACTCACGCTTAATAATTTGGCAAAGCAACTTCGGGAGCGTCGTTTCGCAAACGGAGCCATTAATTTTGAGCGCTACGAAGTGAAATTCAATCTCGATGAGAAAGGAAAACCCTTGGGCGTTTATTTTAAGGAATCGAAAGAGGCAAATCACCTGATCGAAGAATTTATGTTGCTTGCCAATCGCACCGTAGCCGAAAGAATCGGTAAGGTTCCGAAAGGTAAACAAGCCAAAACTTTTGTCTATCGCATTCACGATGTGCCTGATCCCGAAAAATTAGACACGCTCAACACGTTTATCCTGCGTTTCGGGCATAAGATCAAAACATCGGGAGCCAAAACGGATGTCGCCAAAAGCATCAACTCGCTGTTGGACAAAGTGCAGGGCCGTCCCGAAGAAAATTTGGTGGAAACCATTGCCATCCGCACCATGTCCAAAGCCATATATTCTACGAAAAATGTGGGGCATTATGGTTTGGCGTTCGATTATTACACGCATTTTACGTCGCCCATCCGTCGTTATCCGGATATGATGGTGCACCGCTTGCTTGAACGATATTTGGATGGAGGCAAAAGCGTGGACCAATCTTCGATGGAAGCCGATTGTAAACACTCTTCCGATATGGAACAAGTAGCTGCGAATGCCGAGCGCGATTCCATCAAATACAAACAGGTGGAATTCATGTCCGATAAACTCGGAAAGGTGTACGATGGCGTGATTTCGGGCGTTACCGAATGGGGAATTTATGTGGAAATTAATGAAAACAAAGTCGAGGGAATGATCTCTATTCGCGAGTTAGACGATGATTATTATGAATTGGACGAGAAGAATTATCGTTTGGTTGGAAGACGCACAAGACGCGAATATCGTTTGGGACAGCCGGTTACAATACAAGTGGCCAAAGCCAATCTGGAGCGGAAACAATTGGATTTTTTGTTTGCGTAACTAGCCGATTACTGGTCTGATGGATAAAAGTTTATGCATCAAACGGACTTTAAGCCGTCAGATGCGTCTAAAAAACGAAGTTTTACTAAACGCATGTTGAAAAAAGACCGGCCCTTGGAATTCGGTCTTTTCCCATTTTTGCGGGTCGTTTAATTCAGTAAATTCTGAAATATAATATTGTCTGTCGGAGTTATCCACAATTAAAATGCCGTTTTTTTTAACGTTCGGCATAGCGCGTTTCACGCAAGAGTTTCGGGCTCGGCCGTCCACAACAATAATGTCGAAATATTCGGAAGGAAACGCATCTATGGCTTTTACATAATTCTCATAAGATAATCCTGTCGATTTTTTTTCTTTAGAAATGAAATCATCGGAATTTTCGGCATCGCGTGAAGTAAAATCATCAATTCTTTCAGCCTGTATTTCTCTGAAATCAACATTGTGTAAACGCAATTCTTCGAGTTTTGCTTTCAAAAATTCGCTCCATTCGGTATCATGTTCAATAGTAACTACTTGCTTGCATCGAGATGCGAAGAATAGCGTGGATCCGCCCGATCCCCATTCAAAAACACACGTTTCGGGAGTACATATTTTATCGAGAAAATCTATTGCATCATACGTCATCCAGGGTAAAGCACGGCTCAACGTGCTATCGCCCGATTTTTTATCCCTGTACCATCGGTTGAAGTATTTTATATGCGATAACGTGTTGTTTTTCATTGCGTATTGTGCAGTGAAACGGATGTATAACAAAAAATCTCTCATTTTTCTTTCTTTTTAGAAAACCAATTCTCAATTTCTTTGAACATTTCCAGTTTCAACCATTTACACACAAAAACATAGGAAGATATTATAAAAACGCCGTTTGCTACAATGTATAATAAATTGTGTTCTATTTTTTTTGTAATTACAAACGAAAATACCGAACAAACAAGCGCTATCAATAAATAAGGAAATGTATCTTTTAAAAAATCAAGTAAATTGTATTTAATTAACCTTCCGGACAAAATAACCGAAATAATTAAGGTGATGATCATATAAATGATCCAACTGAATGCCAGCGCTGTAATCCCTTTTGGGAAGAGCAACATAATGAGCAATAGTAAAATAATGCCTTTAACGATTTCTATACCCAAAAAATATCGTGAGTTTTCTTTCGATATAAATAACTCGTTGAATATATGAACAAAAGGAGAAATCATTCCTGCAAAAGTCAGAATTTGAAAATAAGGAACCGCAGCAAGCCATTTCTCCCTAAAAAACAAGAAAAACATCGGTTCAGCAATTACGATCATTAAAAGTCCGATGGGAAAAGATAAAAATGCGATGGACTTTATAAGTTTGCTTACGACCCATTTTAATCTTTCGGTTTGTTCGTTTATTTCCGACAAAACAAGCATCGATACCGAACGAAAAGTATTTGCAAGTGTGAGAAATGGGATATCTTGGTACTTTTTGGCCCGATCGAAATAAGCAACCTGGGTCATCGGATAAAAAACGGCTATTAAACTCGGATAAATGTTGTTTACTGTGGTAGATATGATTGACATGGCCAATAATTTATTGCTGAAAACAAAAAAAGATTTTAAACTCTGTTTGCTGAATTTGCCGAGGGGCCGCCAATGTGAATACAACCATAAAAAAACGGTGCGGAAAAAAGCATACAAAAGTACTTGCGATACCAATGCCCAAACTCCGTAACCTTTCAGCGCCAAAATAACAGCTATTACATCTGCAATTAATAAAGCCGATAAATTGATTTTTGAAATTCCTTTAAAATCGGCTTTTTTTGTGAGAATGACGTGGTGAATTAATCCGAATGCGTTAATAATGAGTGATAAGAATAAAATTCGTGAAACGTTTACAATTGCAGGAGCATTGAAGATATCACCCAGTAATGGAGCTACGAAAAATAGAATTGCATAGAGAATAAGGCTGAGTGAAATATTGAAGTAAAAAACGGTTGAATAATCGCTATCCACGAGATTTTTCCGATTCAACAATGCCCTCCCGAAACCGCTATCGATAAGGATGGACGAAAACGCTACAAAAACTGCCAGTGATCCAATTAACCCGTAATCTTCCGTAGCTACGATATTCATCAGGATAAGCATACTCAGGAAATTGAGTATTTGCTGACCGAATTTATCGATAAAGCTCCAAAAAAGTGAAACGGTAGTTTTTCTTTTTAACTCAGAATCTGCCATATTTCAGGTTTAATGGTGCAAAAATACGGTTTTTTTTACACAAAAGAAGCAAGAGCCAAGATATAAGACTTTTTCGTGGAGATATTTATCCGCTTCCCATAATTTTCTTACCTTTGATTCATAAATTTTCTGCCAACGTCTTGGCTCTTGATTCTCGGCTCTTTTTGTCTGACAAAAAATGACTTTTTCCGAAGAAATAAAACAACACGCGCTCACATTGGGATTCGATGCCTGCGGCATTTGTCGTGCCGAAGATAGTGACGAAGAAGAAGGCTACATGCAATGGATTTCAGAAAAATGCCATGCGGGAATGGATTATTTGGAGCGGAATATTGAGAAACGACTCGATCCCCGACTGTTGGTGGAAGGCGCTAAATCCATTATTTCCGTTGCCTTGAACTATTTTCCGCCAGAAAAGCTCCCCGAATATGTTCCCCAATTCGCCTATTACGCCTACGGCGAAGATTATCATGAAGTAGTTCGTGAAAAATTAAACCAACTTTTCGATTTCATAAAACTTCGTTACCCCGAAGTATCGGGGCGTGCATTTGTTGATTCGGCGCCCGTGCTTGAACGATTTTGGGCAGCCCGTGCCGGAGTGGGTTTCGTGGGAAAAAATACGCTTTTGATTATTCCCGGCAAAGGTTCGTATTTCTTTCTCGGCGAACTGATTATTGATATGGAATTAGCGTATGACTCTCACGTTACGCAAAATTGTGGAAACTGCCGCCGATGTTTGGATGCCTGCCCTACGGGCGCGATCGAAAAGCCACATTGGGTAAATGCCAATAAATGTATTTCTTATCAAACTATTGAGAACAAAGGCGATATCTCACCCCAAATTGCTCCAAAATTGAGCAATAATGTGTACGGTTGCGATATTTGCCAAAAGGTGTGCCCATGGAATCGTTTTGCAACACCGCATAATACGTCCGAATTTATTTCTTCGGAAACGTTTTTGTCGCTCGATTTACAAAAACTGCAAGATATGGATGAAGACACGTTTCGAAGTGTTTTTCGAAAATCGGCTGTGAAAAGGGCGAAATTTAGTGGATTGAAAAGGAATGTAGCGGCGTTATCAAAATAATTGGCTTAGGAATTTGTGGAGTATAAATCTTTACCGAAGAATTTTCGATTTTTTTTATTTCTTGTTATGATAAATTCAATTTCATTTGATTCGGCTGCCCAAACTTGCACGGCATCTTCAAAATCTTTTCAAATCGGAATACAGAGATTTGATAATTATCTCTTTATCCACACCCAAAACATCAACAACGTCCAATATCGGTAACGGTGGATGCAGTTATGTAATATTCAATTATTTAGCGGTCAATTAAACTGAATAATTGAAATGCGTTTTCAAAATGAGGTTCACACTTTAATGCAATGTCAAGAATAATGTTGGTATCAAAAAGAACTTTCTTCATTTGTATTTTTCAGAAAGGTAATTGTATTTGGAATCTTCGGTATTTGTGCTTTTGAGAAATCCTGCCCATTTTTCAACAAACTCTGTTGCTTTAGCGCTTTTTCCTTTTTTTGGTTTAGTTTTAGGCATAATGATTATTTCCACTTCTTTGTTGAAAAAAGTGGAGTTTGCAGGAATCTGAATGGTTCCTTTGTCTGATATTTTTGTGGCAAATTTAAGAACTCCCATTGCTTTGTTATGCTGTTTTACACAAAGATATACAATCTTTTTTATACACGTGTTTTTTTTATGTATTTTACAATTTCCAAAACTCGCGATAAATAGCTACTTTTGCAATCGATAACTATGCAGGAATCCTTCGACATACACGAAAACCGCAATTTTCAGGACACCGAACGCGAATACGAAAACGCGCTGCGCCCGCTTGCCTTCGGCAGTTTTGCCGGACAGGATAAAATTGTGGAAAACCTGAAAATTTTCGTGAGTGCTGCGCGCATGCGTGGCGAATCGCTCGACCATGTGCTGTTGCACGGCCCGCCGGGATTGGGTAAAACCACACTCTCCAATATCATTGCCAACGAATTAGGTGTTGGTTTTAAAGTTACATCGGGCCCGGTTTTGGATAAACCGGGCGATTTGGCGGGAATTCTTACATCGCTTGAAACGAACGATGTATTGTTCATCGACGAAATTCATCGTCTCTCGCCCGTGGTGGAAGAATATTTGTACAGCGCTATGGAAGATTATCGCATCGATATCCTCATCGATAAAGGCCCCAGCGCCCGCTCCATTCAAATAGATCTGAATCCTTTTACGCTTGTGGGAGCAACAACCCGAAGCGGATTGCTTACGAGCCCTTTGCGTGCACGTTTCGGCATAAACATGCACTTGGAATATTACGATGCCGAAACCCTTACGGGTATTGTGTTGCGTTCCGCTAAAATTTTGCAGGTAACTTGTGCGCAAAATGCGGCTGAAGAAATCGCTTCGCGCAGCCGCGGAACGCCGCGTATTGCCAACGCCCTGCTACGCCGCGTACGCGATTTCGCGCAAGTAAAAGGTACGGGAAAAATTGACAAAGCAATAGCGGCGTACGCGTTGGAAGCGCTAAATATAGACCGTTATGGTTTGGATGAAATCGACAATAAAATTCTGCTCACGATCATCGATAAATTCAAAGGCGGCCCGGTGGGGATCACTACCATCGCTACTGCCGTGGGCGACGATGCCGGAACCATTGAAGAGGTTTACGAACCGTTCCTCATTAAGGAGGGATTTCTTAAACGCACACCACGCGGCCGCGAGGCTACCGAACTTGCCTATCGGCATTTGGGGCGAAAACGGGTAGATGAACAAGGTTTCTTGTTCTGAATGAAAAAATAAAAAAACGGGCTTCAAATCACATGCAGCCCGTTGTCTTTATCTTTCAATTTCTTTTCTCAATAAGAACTGAAAATCATTTCCAATTTTAACTTTTCAGGACTTTTATCGATTTTCACTGCCGAGGGCATCATTTGGTTATAAACCGAAATGGGAGTCGCTGTTGCTTGTCCGTATTGGTCGGTTGCAAATGTTGCGTCAACAGGAACCAGATAATAAGTTAAATCGAACGGCTCGTCTTTTAATCTGTTATAATGATTGATTAACCCCGAGATATTACCAAAATCGTATGAATAAGTGGAACTGTTGAATCGGGCCAGATAACTTGTCATGGAATCGGGAAGTTTTCGTTTTTCGAAAAATCCGTTTTCAGCGAGGTTATCTACAAAAAGTGAATCTTTATTTATCAACAGTAAATAACTTGGAGGAGAAAGCTTTACGGTTCTCTCGGCATTCGCCTCCGGCATGGCATAAACCACTAATCTGGCCTGATTTAATGCTTGTGCTTCAAGTTTTGTATGTATTTGAGAAAAAGGAAAAACAATTTCGGTATTCACTCCCGCCGGACTTTTGATATAAGTGGCTGTGGGGTCGTTTGCCAATAGTTGATCGTTCCGGTTCTGAATATGATTCATCTGAAGCACTTCGGGCGTTGCATTCAAGCGGAAAGCCTTTGTCCTGATGGTATCTTCATTTTTTGAAGATCCATTCTTATCCAAATATTTGTAGTGTACCGAAAGGGACGTTTGACTAACGTTTAACAGTGTACTGTAACCAAAATCGGTCGTAACATATAATCCCGGGAAGAATTCCCTGAAAACATCCGTATCGGGCAATTTTCCTCCGTTGGTGTTTTTGTAATTGTTGAGGAAAGTTTTAAAATCCTCCCCAATGGATGTGTCGGTTAATTTCACATGAATATCGTAAACAACAATTTGTTGAGGCGTGGTGCCCACATAATAAGTCTCCGTGCGGGAGGTGGGATTTTTGCCGGTAAAAATTTGTTGTCCCAACGGCGCGGACATATCTGAAAAGGTAGCCGGATCGATACTCGTGTAATCACGATTTCTCTCCAACTCCTTCGTAATTTTATAAACTTCCAGGTTCATCGGCGCCAGAGAATCTCCGATAATCGATGAATAAGAAACGGTGAGCCTTACGGAATCTATTTGTGCGCCGCTTTCAAAATCGAGATTTTCGGGATAATAAAATTCTGTTGCGTAATCTGCTTTAATGGTTCCGAAAATAGGATCGGTGTATTCTCCCAATACAGGATATTTTGTTCTGGTATAAACAGAATCTACCTGCACGGTGCGCGCTTGCAAAGCGAGTGTATCTGTGGCTACGCCCAATTTATCGCTTCCGGGCTGAATGGTATATCCGATCTGTTGTAATGAATCGTCGCACGAATGGAATATCAATGCGATAGCAAATAATAGTAAACTGTATAAGGTTCGAAGTTTCATTCGTTTCAAAAAAAATTACGAGCGCAAATATCTAAAAAAAATACATTAAAAAAAAGCCGTTTGCAGGCTTTTCTTCTTTTTTTAATGATATTTGGGTATATGCCCGATGAAAATGTTTATTACGTTAATCTTTTTAAGAGATTTACACATCGATTTTATCGCAAAATTCTCCGATTTCTGCGGCGCTTTTTTCAAAATCGGGATTGTAATCGAGGAACGGAATTTCTTGTTCTTTTATGTGTTTGGCGATTTCATCGTTGATTTTTTCACTTCCCTGAATAACTCCGTCGGAATGGTCAATCGCCAACTTGGTAAGATTCACAAAATCCATTTGGCCGCGCTTTTTCACCTTTTCGATCTCTTTATTACCGATGGTATCGAAACGTAATTTCTCGGGAAAATTTCCCCGAAAAGGTTTTTCGAATGATTCATCATAAACCGAATAAATAACTTTAGCATTTTTCAGGCAGGGATCGTCTTTGTATCCTTTTTTGATGTAAAGCGGCGCCAACGCCGTAAACCAACCATGGCAGTGAATTACATCGGGAACCCATCGCAGTTTTTTAATGGTTTCCATTACTCCGCGAACGAAGAAAATACTCCTTTCGTCGTTGTCGTCATATTCCACACCGTTTTCATCGGCGAAAATTTCCCTGGTTTGAAAAAAATCATCGTTGTCGATAAAATACACCTGCATGCGGGCCGACTGTATAGACGCCACTTTTATGATAAGCGAGTGGTCGGAATCGTCAATGATCAGATTCATTCCCGATAAGCGTATCACTTCGTGAAGTTGATTTCTGCGCTCATTTATATTGCCGAATTTCGGCATAAAGGTGCGGATCTCGTGGCCGCTGTCTTGAATAGCTTGCGGCAAATATCGTGAAATATGCGAAATAGGAGTTTCGGGAAGGTAAGGAAAAATTTCCTGGGTAATGTACAGTATTTTTTTCTGACTCATTAAGTTGATTTCTTAAATTCGCTACAAAGATAATAAAAAAAATCCGCATAAACACAAAATTTTCCGCAAGGTTTTTTATTACTATTTGATTTTTAGATATTTATGCTATTTTCTGAAATCTTTAGCATAATTTGTTAACGATTTCACGCGATTCTACAAAATATTTTGTTGCTTTGCATCTCAATATCGAAACATGATAGTTGTAAATAAAATCAAGGAACTTCAAGAAGTTCTTCATTCATTCAGAATGAAGGGAAAATCCATCGGATTTGTGCCTACGATGGGTGCTCTACATAAAGGACATGCAACATTGGTAAAACAAAGTGTTGATGAAAACGATGTTACGGTAGTAAGCATTTTCGTAAATCCCACACAATTCAATAACCAAGAAGACTTAAGGCTTTATCCGAGGACACTTGAAGCGGATACTCATTTGCTTGAAAGCATCGGGACGGATATTGTTTTTACGCCCGATGTAAATGAAATGTACCCTGAAACCGATACGCGGGTTTTCGACTTCGGGAAATTGGATAAAGTAATGGAAGGCCGGTTCCGTCCCGGCCACTTTACCGGAGTGGCACAGATCGTAAGCAAGCTTTTCGACGCCGTTAAGCCGCACAAATCTTATTTCGGCGAAAAAGATTTTCAGCAATTGGCTATCGTGCGTGAAATGGTAAGGCAGCTACAGCTTCCTGTTGAAATTATCGGCGTGCCTATCGTTCGCGAAGAAAGCGGATTGGCGATGAGCAGCCGCAACGAGCGATTGACTACGCAAGAAAGAGAAAATGCCGCAGAAATATACCGAACTTTGCGTGAAAGCAAAAAAATGTATCCCGATAAAACTCCTGCTGAAGTTACCGCTTTCGTGATGAAAAACCTAAACAAAACCCCGAGTTTAAGCGTTGAATATTTCGAAATTGTAAATGGCGGCACTTTACAACGTATTTCGGATTGGAATAAGTGTGAATATGTTGTTGGGTGTGTTGCGGTTTTTTGTGGCGAGGTAAGGTTAATAGATAATATTAAATACAAGTAAAAATGTTGGTTGAAGTTTTAAGATCGAAAATCCACAGGGCTGTTGTTACCGATGCAAATTTAAATTACGAAGGAAGTATTACGATAGATGAAGATTTAATTGATGCAGCCAATATGTTCGTAAACCAAAAAGTATCGGTTGTAAACAACAACAACGGCGCAAGGTTCGAGACTTATATCATTAGAGGAGAGCGCGGTTCGGGAACAATTTGTTTGAATGGCGCCGCTGCTCGTTTGGTTCAAAAGGGCGACATTATCATCATTATGAGTTTTGCCTATTTGCCAATGGATGAAGCCAAACAGTTTGAGCCGATTATTGTGAAAATGCAAGAAGGCACAAACAAAATAAAGTGAGAATAACATTATAAAAAAGTATAAAAAACCGTCGATTGTAAAAAGTGCAATTGTCGGTTTTTTTATCGCAGATAAAAATCCGGTGTATTCCAATAAACACATTGTTAGAATTAGTTTTCCGATTCTGTTGAGTTTGCTTACGCAAAATCTCATTCAGGTTGTTGATACGGCTTTTCTCGGTAGAGTGGGAGAAGTGGAGCTGGGCGCATCGGCATTAGCGGGAATTATTTATATAGCTATTTATACGTTGGGATTTGGATTTAGTATGGGAAGCCAAATCCTGATTGGACGGCGTAACGGAGAAAAAAATTACCGCCAAATCGGGGAGATAGTTATTCAGGGAATGATGTTTCTCTTTCTGCCGGCGGTATTATTTATTCCTTTATTCAAATCGGGATTTTCCGATTGGCTTACTTTTTTGTTTGAATCCGAAAGTGTAAGCCGCGCAGTTTCTGAATATTTAGATTGGCGCGTTTACGGCTTTGTGTTTTCTTTTATTAATGTTATGTTTCGGGCGTTTTATATCGGAATTGCCCGAACAAAAGTGTTAACGCTCAATGCCGTTGTGATGGCATTGGTGAATTTGGTTCTCGATTACGGATTGATTTTCGGAAATTTCGGTCTCCCCGAAATGGGAATTGGCGGCGCTGCCTTAGCGTCGGTCATCGCAGAGTTCTCATCCACCGTATTTTTTGTTATTTATACCCTAAGAACAGTCGATTTAGAAAAATACGGATTCAAAAAAATAAATTTCCAATGGTTGGTAGTCAAAAAAATTCTCAATATTTCCGTGTATATGATGATGCAATATTTGTTATCCATCGTTACGTGGATGATGTTTTTTGTTTTTATCGAAAACTATCTCGGAGAACGGTCTCTTGCCGTTACAAATATCGTGCGCAGTTTATATACGATCGTTACCATTCCTTCGCACGCGCTTGGTTCGGCAGTAAATACTTTGGTGAGTAACACCATAGGAGCAGGGAGAAAAGAGGAAGTTTTAAGTTTGGTAAAAAGAGTTTCCATCCTCAGTGTGGCGTGTATGATGGTGATAATACTTATAGGGGCGCTCTTTCCCGGCGCGATGGTACATATCTATACCGACGATCCTTCGCTGATAAGCGCCACTGTTCCTCCGCTGTATGTTCTTCTTTCGTCCTTGCCCTTTTATGCGTTGGGAACCGTTTTATTCAGTTCGGTTTCCGGGACAGGCAATACCCAAAAAGCGCTCCTGTTCGAGATATTTACGTTAATAGCTTACATCTTTTACATGTGGTTAATTATCGTTCATTTAAGGCTTTCCGTAGCTTGGGCATGGACAACCGAACATATTTATTGGATTCAACTGATGCTTTTTTCTCTTTTCTATCTCCGACGAGGCAGGTGGAAAAACAAGGAAATCTAAACTTCCAAACGCAGTGTTGCTGCAACCCGTTGTTTTCCCATTTCAGTTGGCCGAAGATTTTCCTAGTCGTTTACCTATGCTGGGACTGCAAAAGTAACGATAGTGACGTGAAGGGATAAAGTGAGCTTTTTGTGTTCATAATTGGCGTTTATGTTCGGAGTATAATATTAAACCTGAAGTTCATTAAATCATTATTTGTAATTTTATTTATTCATGTTTCAATCCATTTGTTACAAAAAAAATCTAATTCTTCGTCAGAATATTCATCTTGATTATTTTCATTTTTTATTTTTACTATTTCTTCTTTTACTAGATTAGCTTTTTGAGGAGAAATTTTAGTCCAGATATTTAAAGCTTTATTTAAAAAAAACAAAGCCTCTTTTTCTTTACCCAATATTAATAGAACTTCACCAATCCAAAAATGTGCGTATCCTTTATTCATAACCGTATTAGAAACATAATTTCTGTTTAATAAAATTAGTGATTTCTTGTAACAATTCAAAGCAGATTCGTTTTCTCCTTTAAACCACAAACATCTTCCAATATTCCCATAAAATGGACCGTTTCTATCAAATTTTACGGATTCTTCTAAAATTGTTTTCAATTCATTCCCTTCTAAAAAATAATTTAAAGCTTTATCAATATTTTCCGGGACCCTACTATCTCGCAACGCCAAAGCTAGACTATTAGTAATTGCATTCAAACCTTCATCCTTTTTTAAATCAATAATTCGTTCTCCCCATTTAATTGCATTTTCAAATGATCCAATAAACCAATAATGATAGCAGTTTATTTCACAATAATTTAAATAATGAGCTCCTTTACCTTGAATGGTGGCTGCATAATGAACTATATTATCGTTCGCTGCCACTATATTACCTGTTTCGGTTAAAGTTGAAATGTAACTTTTAATCTGTTCATGAAAATAACCATATTCTTCAACTATAGCCGTTTCCCAACTTATGCTATTAAATAATTTTTCTGCCACCCTTATATATTCAGTTAAATAGCCAGCAGTTAGCAGAGGATCTTCTACTTCTTGCAAAGTAATTAGTGCAGATTTGAAATCAGAATTGTTAATTTCTAATTCAACTTTACTTGTCCATTGCTCGAATTCACTTAACGTCATTTTCCAGTTTAACCTTTTTCTTAATATACAGATTCTGTTGTTGTAAAAATTAACAAATAGGGTGATAAATTTTGAGCGTTCATTTTGAAGTGGATATTTCTGTAATATATATTCTTTTACCAAAGGGTGTAATTCTAACTGCTCTTCTTCGTTGGCTAATGTTTTTGTAACTATTAAATTTAATCTTTTTAATCTTCGAAGTGATCTATTGAATTGATTAAAATTTATTTCAGAATTAATAGTTTGACTAATATTATTTGCAGTTTCGGCTTTAACTAATTCACTCAAGCTCCTCAAAATAAATTTTTGGTCATCATTTAGGGTATTCCAAATAACATCAAGGATATTTTGTGAAAATATTGCAGCTAAATTATCTTCTTTAAAATTCGTTTTATCTTTTACAGCATTAATAAAATTAACTAAATTTTCCTTTCCGCTAAAAGCTTGACCTATGAATAATTTTATCCAATGAGTATGGCCGATAGTAAGGTTATAAACTACTATTGCCAAATTAGCTAATTCTTCATCTTTTATGGGTAATTGAAACTTATGAAATAATTCAATAGTTTCATTCTCTGTTAACCCTTGTAATCTTATTTGATAAACGTTTAAATCTGCAATCATTACAAAAGGCCTACATGTAAAGATAAATTTACATTTATGAGGCCTTTTATTTATAAAATTATAAAGCTTATTCAATCCTCCAGTTAAATTCTTCTAAATCGATATAGTTGTCTATGTTATCAAAAACAAAAACAATTTTTCTATCTTGGATATGTTGGAAAAATAATTCTAATAGGTTATCAATGTTTTCATCTTTAATTTCTGAAGGTTTTATATCACCATTCGTAACACGCTCAATTATAGAAATGATTTTTGTGTGTAACCTATTTCCTTCTTCTTTTAAATCTCTCCAATCCCAAAACTCCCAATAATTATCGTTTTCTACTACGTTTTGGATGTAATAAGAGGCTAAAGCGGATTTTCCCTGTCCTCCGATGCCAGTAATGAAAATAGTGTTAAATTTCTTAATAGATATATTCTCAATTTCTTGCTTTCTCCCGACCCATTCGTTGAGTTCCAAGGGGTAATCGCAGGGGATTTTCTTGAAATTATATATTGATTTAACTTCATCGGATGTGTCTTTATAGAAATGCTGAAGTTTATTAATTTCATTAATTTCTGATTTTAAAGCCGTCTATCGTTAGAGTCTTAGAAAAAGAATCATTTGCAATTTTTTTAGTATCTTTAATTTGTGTTCCAGTTGTAGCATCGAATAAATAAAAAATAGAGGTTTTGGAGCCTTTAAATGGAATTATTATATAGAATATTCCGAAATAAGTATAAACTAATATTTTTTTATATAATGTTTCCTTACTTTCGATTTCATATAAATCAATATTTTTAATTTTTCCTGAATTAATCAAGCTTTTGATAATTTTATCAGGTCCAAAAAAAGTTAGATTCTTGTACTTTTCTTTTTTCTCCCACTCTTCTTTTAAGCCTGCTGCCTGATGGTCTAATTCTTCCGTATAAACAAAATAACCAAAGTTAACTTCCTTATCTGATACATTGAATGCAAAATTTTTTAATTCGGTTGATTTCGGCTTTTCCTTTGCTTTGCACTCGATTATCAATGTTTCGTTTCTAATAGTGTGTTTTGCTAATAGATCAATTTCTAATCCAGTAAAATTTATATTTTGTTGTATTTCATATCCTTGTGTTCTAAAGATATGGTCGTCGGGGTATAACAATATTTTTACTTCTGTCTTGATATTATATGACTAAAATTATAAATTGTGATAGCATAACTTCACACAGGTTACATTAATTATTTAACGACAAATTTCTTCAACCTCCTACTAAAATCCTCCCAAAAAAGCTTATGAAACAACCGCGTATCATTGCTTAACGTAACTCTTTCGGAAGGAGAAGCCGTGAATGTGGCATTATCGTTGTACAGCGCCGAGAAATCGGTATGGAACTGAATGCCGTACACGTTTTTAAAGCGTGTATGCTGCAAGGCTTCCACCACTTTCCCGTCCATGGACGTAGCCGCCACCCGAAAACCCTTACCGATTTTCTTCGCCGCCTGATGGTGCACGCTCGCCACCACCGGATTTTCCGAAATTTCGTTGAAATCCAGAAAACTTCGTTTGGTAATTTTAATCGGGTGAAACTGAATGTACGAATACTCGTTTTCGTTATGCACCCGATCCCAGTAGTTTTTGTGAATATTCGCCGGATTTTCCTTCAGAATGCTTTCGTAGGTGGTTTTCCCGTAAATCTGAAACGGAATATCCTGATACATGGAGCCACCTGTAGCCACATTCAGTTCCTGCATGCCGAGACAAATTCCCAGCACGGGATAATCGGGTTTCTCTTCGAGAAGCGGCTTGTAAGCGGGATTCTGAAAACCGCCCAGCAAATGGTACAAAAACGATATTTCCCAATTGTGCCCTTTGTGCACCAGTTCGGTGGTGAGAAACGTTTCTTCGCCGTAAATTTTCGGCACGATATCGGCTCCGCCGAAACGGATAACCGCATCGGTTTTCTCGAAAATCTCCCGAAACTCCCGCGTGCACGCGTTTTCCACGAAGAGGCTGTCGAGCGAAATATCGCCTTGCACCACAACAAGTTCCACATTCGTCAGTCTGTTGTTCTGCACGTATTCGCGCGTGGCATTCAGGGTGGCTTCCTGCGTTTTGTGCAACAATCCCACGATCACGATGCTGTCGGCGTGCAAATATCCTTTTTCGATCAGGTTCAACGCGTTACCCAAACTTCCCGTGGAAGGATTTATCAACCCGATGTGGGTAATGTGCTTGGTTTGCGCGCAGGCGGTGTGCAGCGTGAGAATAAGTAGGATGAAAAAAGTTAGGCGTTTCATTATTTAAATAATTTGATTTTCGTGCGAATTATCCATCAATTTCCACGGCTTTAAAGTCGTGGCTAAAGGTTCAAATTTGATCGGCTTTTAGCCGAAGTTTATATACTTTTTCCCGATACTGTAGATAAATTTGGACTAAAGCCCTGTTTATCGTTTATGTATTATCCACGCCCTAAAGGACGTGGTAATTGAAAGTCGAAACTTACAAGTCTCTCCCTTTTGGGGAGAGATTTAGAGAGGGGCTAATAATCCCCCGGCGTTTTCTCCTCCGGATATTCTTCCTTAAATCCTTTCCAATAGTCTTTTATCGTAGATTTCACTTCGCGGTACAGCAACAAAATCCCCAGCAAATTAGGAACAGTCATCAAAACTATGGTGATAAGAGATAGATTCCAAATGATGGTGGTATCGATAAAAGAAGCCAAAAAGAATGCGATCACGTAAAAAATGCGGTAAGGCATCACGAATTTCGAACCGAACAAAAACGTAACCGACCGGCCGCCGTAGTACGACCACGCAAGCGCGGTGGAAAATGCAAAAAGCAATAACCCGATGGCGACGATGTATTTTCCCCAGCCGCCGAAATAACTTCTCGTGAATGCCATCGTGGTAAGCGGGGCACTGTGAAGAAGGGAATTGCCGTTGAATACCAGCGTGCCGGCGTTGACAAGTTTTCCGTTCACTACGTCTATTTCTCCGCTGAAGGGCTGATTATTGGATGAAACAATAATTTTTTCGGCAATGGAGCGGGCATGAATAATGGATAGCGGATTTTGAATAACTCCGTCCGCTACTTGCAGTTTTCCGCTGAAGACCGGCTCCCTGAAACCTGCGATATTCATATGTTTGCGCAAGATATTGGCCTGCGCTTTATCGGTATCGTCGTATTTTTTGGCAAGCACTTCGATATCGGTCAGTTGAAACTGATTGGGCAACTTTTCGTTCCACACGCCCGAAGACAGCAGTACCAGTCCGGTAATAAAACAAATGATCAGCGTATCGATAAACGGTTCCAGAATGGCCACCATTCCTTCGGAAACGGGTTCGTGCGCTTTTGCCGAAGCGTGCGCAATCGGGGCAGAACCTTGTCCCGCTTCGTTGGAAAACAATCCCCGATTCACTCCGTTATTGAACGCATAAGCGAATCCGGCACCCAAAAAACCGCCTACAGCAGCCGTTCCGGTAAAAACATTCGCGAAAACCGACGTAAACGAAGGGATAATATTTTCATAGTTGAAGATAATTACTGCCAACGCGCCTATCAGATACAAGACAGCCATAAACGGCACCAGTTTTTCGGTTACTTTGGCAATTCGCTTGATGCCGCCAATGATAATGAGTCCCAGCAAAACGGCTAAAATAGCTCCTGTTACCATATGTTTTATACCGAATGTGGCAAAAATGGAATTGGAAATGCTGTTGATCTGTGGCAAACTGCCGGTTCCGAACGATGAAAGAATGGCGGCGCAGGCGAAAAATACACCCATCCATTTGCCCGTTTTCAGGATTTTTCCGTTTTTGAGACGAAGATTGAGGCGTTTTTTCATGTAGTACATCGGCCCGCCGGAAACTTGACCCTTTGAGTCGAAATCGCGATATTTGTGCGAAAGTGTAACTTCTACAAATTTCGTGCACATACCGATGAAAGCGGAGAAAAGCATCCAAAACAACGCCGCCGGGCCGCCCAGATAAATGGCGAATGCCACGCCCGCGATATTTCCCGTACCCACTGTTCCGGACAAAGCCGTTGCCAGCGCCTGAAAATGAGACGTATCTCCCTTGTCGGTCGCTTTGTCGTACTTTCCTTTAACGATTTTTATCGCATGTCTGAAATACCGGATTTGCGGGAATTTCAGATAGATCGTGAAAAATATGCCTGTTCCCAACAAAAGAAAAACAAACCAATGGTGCCCGCCCAGGTAACTATGCAGTGTGATTAAGAAGTTGTTTATTTGTTGCATTCTCCAGGGGTTTTAATTATCTTGTTTTTCTTTGAATAAGGAATAGATATTTTTGAAAATTCGTATGTATTTCTGTTGTTAATCAAAACTTCAAAGTAGTATTTTTTTCTCAATATTTGTTTAGGGGTAACTTCTATTTCATTTTTCTGATGTAAAAGTGCAACATCAAACTCCTGTCCTAAAACAGAAAAATTCCATGATAATAATATTAAAAAAGTTAAATACTTTATATTTACTGGTATATTCATGATAAAAAAATGAAACTAAGACTATTATAGTTATGAGCAATGTACTATCACATTTATTTTTGCAAATATATTTATTTCTATCGAAAAATCAAGCAGGCGATATCGTTTTTACTGTTTCTCAGTAGGACAAGAAACAAAATCACGAAAATTTGTCGCTATTTTGTAATAATACCTATCTTTGCTTCGCATAATCAGGAATTGAATGAATTTACAGAAGGAAATAGAAACACTTTTGGAGTCGCAACGCACAGATTGGGATCAATTAGAAGCAGCCATCAACAAACTTGATCACGTAAAAACAAAAAATTTCAATTGGGGAACGCATATCCAAGTTAAAATTCAATATAATCCGACAAGAATAATATCCGCATCTTCTAAAATTGATAAAAAAACCATCGAAAAACGGCCTTGTTTTTTGTGTGAAGAGAACCGTCCCGCGATACAAAAAGGAATCAGTTTTCTCGAAAAATATATTATTCTCATCAACCCTTATCCCATTCTCCACAATCACATTACAATTTCGCTTCACTCACACGTTCCGCAAAGGATCAGAAAAAAAATAGGCGATATGCTTACGTTAGCCGAGAAGCTGCCGGATTATGTTGTTTTCTATAACGGCCCCAAATGCGGCGCCTCCGCGCCCGACCATTTTCATTTGCAGGCAGGATTGAAAATTCCCGTTTTAATGGCCGGCGAAAACGAATTGCGGTCGTGCCTGGTGATAGAAAGCGAATCGAAAAAAGAAGTGGAAGATCGTTTTGAAGATGTTTACAAATACTTACAAAGCAAACAACCCGAAGAAGATGAACCAATGATGAACCTGATTGCTTTTACGGAAAATAAAAATTACGTTTTACATATTTTCCCGCGTAAAGCACATCGGTCGAAACAATATTTCGAAGAAGGAAAACGGAAACTGCTTATTAGCCCGGGCGCACTTGATATGGCCGGATTAATTATCGCGCCAAGGCCGGAAGACTTTGAAAAAATTGAAAAAGAAGATCTCGAAGATATTTTCTCACAGGTTTCGATGCCTGTTATTTGAATTAAAAACTACAATCTGATTTTCATATTGTAAAACACAAAAATGGTATGGATTTTGCTGATATTTTACTCAAAAGACTTGATGGCGAAAACGAACTGAAAAAACCTATCAAAGCGTTGATTTGTTTTTCGAAGCCTAAAACCGGAGTTGCCCTTGGCAAACTCATCGTTGACATTGTAAAAGCGAAGGCCGAAAGATCATCGGTAACAGCGCTCAATCTGATTGATGAGGAACAAGCCGCTGAAATTGAGGATGAAGTGTTGTACAAAACACAACTTTTTTCGGAACTGGTAGATCGATGCGAGAAAAACAAAGTGAGCATTCGCACGTTTGTGAAGAAATCGGATGATTTTGTCAACGATATTCTTGCCATGGCAAAAGAATTGGATTGCAACCTCATTTTGTTGGGCATAGGAAATCAAATTCTCACACCCGTTCTTTGGGAAAAATATGCGAAAATAAAAGACAGTAACTCCGAAGAGTTGCCGCAAAAAACAGGTAAATACGGCTTGAGAGGAGTATCAACTTTATTGATGAGAAATCCGGTATCGACCGGCATTTTCGTAGAAAGCAATTTCCGTAGTCCCGGGCAAATATTTACACCTTTGCTTCACAAAGATGATGTTTCGATTTTTCCTTACCTTTTCCAGATGGCCAAACTGCCCTACGTAAAAGCTACAGTTTGGGATGCCATAGGAATTATCGATTCCGATCAGAAAGTGCAAAAAATATTTCAGTACATCAAAAAAAAGACCGACGACAGGGTAGCTTTGTGGGATAACAACAAAAAAATCGATGCGGAGTTTATCCAAAAGCAAGACTTAATTATGATAGGCATCACCGGATGGGAAAGATTAATAGGTTCGGCCATTCCTTGGTTAAATTCGCTTCCATCAACTTTAATTATTAAAGATGATTCAAAAACCTGACAAATGAACACCAACGAAGCAAAACAAAAAAGAAAAGCAATATATCAACATATAGAAAACAACGAGCTTAAAAGCGCCTTCGATGCCATTAAGGATTTAGTGGGCGATCAGCAAAATTGGTTACTAACAGAGAAACTCAACGAGCTGGAAACCAATTACAAATACATGATCCATTACCTGATTGAAGGCAATAAGGATCCCGAGCAAAAAAAACTACACACCCAATTCATTCGTAATACTTACAGGTTGGTTGACGATGCTTTGGAAAACCTCCTTTTGCAAAGCAGTTCTTCCCTTTTTTTCGAAAAAGTGAGAACGGCAAATGTACGCAAACATGTTTCCATGAGCGATTATATAGACGCGATTTCCAAACAGGAAGACACCCTCTCTTTCATTGATATTTTGCCCGACGGAGAAGAGAAACAAACACGTGCAAAGCAAAACGCTACGGAGCACCAACACACCGTACAAGACATGTTTTACGCGGTTTTCACGGCGCCGCGCGCCAACGACGATCAAATTTCGGAATACAAGAGTTTTTTGGAAAATTCCATCATTTCGCTCAACGATAAATCAATGCTTATTTCTGCATTAACCCTGAATGCGCTGCAACGTTTCGATGTAAAAAAGATGGAACTTTTACTCGACGTTTGCAAAATGGAGATTCCTGAATTGGCTATGCGAGCCATAACAGGCATTATTCCCATTTTTCAGAAATATGAAAAACGCTGGAAATTTTTCCCGGAAATTATCCATCGAACCAATTTGCTGTCGGATGATCCAGTCTTTAGCAGGCGTTTAATTACAGCTATTATTCAGTATATTCAAGCGCACGAAACGGAACGGATCACCAAAAAACTGACGGAAGAGATCATCCCCGAAATGATGAAACTAAGCCCGATGATCGGGAAAAAAATAAATCTGGACGAGTGGATGGGCGAAAGCGGTATTGAAGATAAAAATCCCGAATGGCAAAAAATATTCGATGAAGCAGGGCTTACCGACAAACTGCAAGAATTTTCGGAACTGCAATTGGGCGGCGCCGATGTGTTTCATTCCACTTTTTCGAACTTAAAAAATTATCCGTTTTTCAATGAAATGAGCAACTGGTTTTTGCCTTTCGATCCCGGCCATCCGCAAATTCAACAAATGTTCGCTGAAAAATCGGAGCGAGATGTTTTGCTGTCCACTTTACTCAACACACAACTGATGTGCAACTCCGATAAATATTCCATGTGTTTCAGTATGATGATGATGCCCGAAGAATATCGGAAAATGATGATTTCGCAACTCAGCGCCGAGGGCGAAGAAATAAGACGGATGGAGGAAGAAGAACTTACGCTCAATCCTTACGGAAAAGAAGAAACCACTTGTAAGCAATATATACAAGATCTTTACCGTTTCTTCAAATTATTTCCCAGAAAGGCCGATTTCACCGATATTTTTGCTTTGCCGTTAAATTATCACCAAATAAAATTATTTGAGCCCATAGTTTCAAATCCAACTCATTTAAAACGCATAGCGTTGTATTATTTCGAGAAAAATAATTTCGCCGAAGCGCTCTCAGCGTACAAAATGTTATCGAGAATAATTCCCGACGATAGTGAAATACAGCAAAAAATAGGCTATTGCCACCAAATGCTGGGAAATACCCGAAATGCATTGCACGCTTACTTAAAAGCGGAGCTTATCGATGAAAATAATACTTGGAATTTACGCCGTATCGCGCATTGTTATCGCATTCTGAAAGAACCCGAAAGCGCCTTGCAATATTACCGCCGATTGGAGCAACTGAAACCAGATGATATGAATATTCAACTGAATATCGGGCATTGTTATTTAGAGTTGAAAGAGTATGAACAAGCGCTCAATTATTACTTTAAAGTAGAATTATCCGATAGCAATAATGCACGCGCTTGGCGCTCCATCGCCTGGTGCGCGTTTTTATCGCGAAAGTTCGATGTGGCGCAAAACTATTACAGGCAGATACTCGAAAAAAATCCCAACGTACACGATTTTCTCAATGCCGGACACGTGGAGATTTGCCTCGAAAACCCCAAAGAAGCGGTTGAGTTCTACAAAAAATCATTGGAAAAGACCGGAAGTTTCGATACTTTTCGAGCCATGCTCGCCGAAGACGAAGACGAACTGCAAGAAGCCGGCGTGGATACTGATATTCTTCCGGTTATTTTGGATAAGATAAGGTATGATGGAGAGAGCTAAAATTTTACCTATATAATTTTCTCTCTTCAATAAAATCATACACCTTTTCAGGCACAAATCCTCGCACATTTTTTCCATATCGAATACTTTCACGGATAAACGTGGAAGAAACTTCTATTATAGGCGCGTGTACAACCTGCACGGTTTTGGAAAATTCTTCGGGAATAATGATTTCTTCACCCAATCGGGGATAAATAAGAATTTTAAAGTCAAGAAGCAATTTGTTGTAATCTTTCCATTGCGGAAAACGAGTCCAATTATCTCCGCCGATAATTAATGTAAATTCTTTATCGGGATTTTCTTCGGTTAACTTCATTAATGTATGAATGGTATAAGACGGACGCGGCATGGAAAATTCAATATCGGAAACCTTGAGTTTATCAAAATCCAGCAAAGCCAATTCAGTCATGTGTAAACGAATATCATCCTCGAGTAGATCATCGGCATCTTTTAAAGGATTGTGTGGCGTAACCACGAGCCAGACTTCATCCAAATAGGTAAACTCACTCATAAAGTTCGCGAGCATCAAATGCCCCGTGTGGATGGGATTAAAAGTCCCGGAAAATATACCGATTTGTTTCTTTTTCATTTCGACAATTCTTTCCACAAAAATATAAAAAAAACCGATGCATCTTAACAGATACATCGGTTTGGTGTGAGTTGATATGTGAGCTAAGCCCTCCTAAAGAGCGAGATTATCCATAACAGAAGCACTGCTCCTACCAATGCTGTAATGAGGCTTCCAATGATTCCGCCTCCGGTTCCGATGCCCAACAGGCCAAAAACCCAGCCTCCGATAACGGCACCCACGATACCTACTAAAATGTTTACTAGAAGGCCGAAACCGCCTCCTCTCATTAAATTACCGGCAAGCCATCCGGCTACTGCTCCGATAATAATCCACCATAACCATCCCATAATTAAAAGTTTTTAGTTGATTAATAATATAAATTTTGTATAGTTCTAAACAGAAAATTGTATTTTCTACTTTTATAAACACAAACAATAAAGATTTTGTTTAATCCTAACCAAAAAAACTTTAATTTTATTACTTAACTCATCCGATTTTTGTAGTCTTCGTAACCAAAATCGCGATATAATTCAAAATTGCCGTCTTTCGTCCATAATCCGATGGAAGGGTGTGAAACGCCGTTAAACATGGTCGTTTTTACAATAGTATAATGGATCATGTCTTCAAAGATGATTGTGTCGCCCACTTTCAGGGGTTCGTCGAACGACCAGTCACCCATAAAATCTCCGCTCAAACAACTGTTTCCACCCATTCGGTAAGTCGGTTTCCCTTGGATGGGCTCCTGATATGCTCCGCGAATGGCGGGTTTATAAGGCATTTCCAGGCAATCGGGCATGTGGCAGGCGAAAGAAACGTTAAGCATTGCCGTTTTCACGCCGTGATTTTCCACAATATCGGCTACTGTGGAAACCAGAATCCCCGTTTGCCACGCGAAAGCGCTTCCGGGCTCCATAATAATTTCCAAATGCGGATATTTGGCTTTGAAAGCGAGTAAAAGAGAGATCAGGTGTTCCGTATCATAATCTTTGTGCGTCATTAAATGGCCTCCGCCAAGATTCAGCCATTGAATTTGTGAAAAAAGATGTCCGAATTTCTTTTCAACTACTTCCAGTGTTTTTTCCAGGTCGTACGAATTATTTTCGCAAAGGTTATGCAAGTGCAGTCCGGTTATGCCTTCGGGAAGTGTTTCGCCTATTTGGTCGGCAATAACGCCAAGTCGTGAACCGGGCGCACTTGGATTGTACAGATCGGTTTCCACTACCGAAAATTCAGGATTAATGCGCACACCGCATTTAATATTTTTCCCGGAAGCAACTACTTGCGGATAAAATCTTTGGAATTGCGACAAGGAATTGAAGGTAATATGGCTGCTGTATTTTAGAAAAACAGGAAAATCTTCATCGGTGTACGACGGCGCGTAAGTATGTGCCGGGCTTCCCATTTCTTCAAAAGCCAATTGCGCTTCGGCTACCGAACTCGCCGTGGAATTTCCAATGTATTCCCTGATAATCGGAAAAGATTTCCACATGGCAAAAGCTTTAAATGCAAGAATAATTTCCACTTCCGCCCGATCTTTTACCGATTTGATTAACTGCAGATTCTTGCGAAGCAATTCCTCCTCCATCACGTAACACGGCGAAGGTATTTTTGAAAAGTCTATCATTATAATCTATTTGAAACCATAAAGATAAAAAAGACCGAATTATTATCCGGCCTTTTTTGCTATTTTTTAATAAGAATTTTATTTCTTGTATTTGGAAAAATCAGCGTTCTTCATGCTTCCGGTTTCCTGCAAAGCATTATGAAAAGCGAAACACGAATGCAAATCCATCGGGATATGTCCTCTTACGCCGTTATTCATATATTCATGCAACAAAGGACGATAATCGGGATGGGCACATTTTTCTATGATCTCTTCAGCCCGTGTGCGAGGCCCTTTTCCACGAAGATCGGCTACGCCGTATTCCGATACTATGATTTTCACCGAGTGCTCGCTGTGGTCTTCGTGTGTAACTTTAGGGACAATGCAACTGATAGCGCCACCCTTCGCCGTTGAAGGCGTAAGGAAAACAGACAGGTATGAGTTGCGTGTGAAATCTCCCGACCCGCCGATACCGTTCATCATTTTGGTGCCGTTTACGTGCGTAGAGTTTACATTGCCGAAAATATCCACTTCTATAGCTGTATTCAATGCTATAATTCCCAAACGGCGGGCGAGTCCCGGATTATTGGTAATTTCTGAGGGACGTAATACGAGTTTGTTTTTGAAGAAACTCAAATCATCGTAGAACTGATGTAATACTTCGTTACTTACCGTGAGCGAACAACCACTCGCGAAAGAAATATTGCCTTTTTGCATCATATCGATAACGGCGTCCTGAATAACTTCGGTATATACTTCGAAACGAGGAATTTCGGGGTTCTCTCCCATCGCCGCCAACACCGCGTTCGCTATATTTCCCACCCCCGACTGTATCGGCAGGAAAGTTTGTGGGATTCTCCCGGCTTTCATTTCAGCAGCCAGAAAGTTCGCCACATTTTCACCTATCTTCGCGGTTAACTCATCCACGGGGGCGAAACCGCCGCCATCGCCATCGCGTTCGGTTTCAACCACATATATTTTTGCGGGATCGACCTTTACATATTCCAACCCGATGCGATTTTGCACCTCATAAATTGGAATTTCGCGCCGTTTTGGCGGATCTTGTAATTCATAAATATCGTGAATGCCGCGCAATTTTTCGGGAACGCTTTTATTGAGTTCCACGATCACTATTTTGGCTAAACGACAGATCGTAGGTGTAATACCTATTCCGGTTGTGGGAACGATCTCGCCTTTTTCCGTAACCTGACATGCTTCGACGACGGCCACATCCACTTTTCCAAGAAAGCCGTAACGGATTTCCTGCGCCACTTGCGAGAGATGCATATCGAAAAAGGGAAACTCGGCGTTATTGATCGCATCGCGCATCGATTTATTCGTTTGGTACGGAGTGCGGAATTTAATTGCTTTCGCACGCGATAAAGCGCCATCAATAGCATCGCCGGTAGAAGCTCCGGTAAAAACTCCAATCTCAAAAGGATTGCCTTTGGCATGTTCTTCTTCAGCCAACTTGGCAATTTCTGCAGGAACAACTTTGGGGCATCCTGCATGTGTAAAGCCACTGAAACCGACATTGTCGCCATTTTTAACAAGCGATGCGGCTTCTTGCGCACTTATAAATTTTAAAGCCATAAATTAAATAGGGAAATTTTGTATTTATTTCTGAGTTATTTGTTAATATTTTCTCTGCAAGATTTCGCTGTAAATAATTGCTTTACGAATCTCTTCGCTCCCGCCCTCACTTTTCAACTCCTTTAAGATAGGATGTACAGCCTGCGTTTCTCGCTGTTCTTTGTAATGTTCACGTAAATCGTCAACAAATATGGAACTTTTTATGGATGATTGCCCTTCGTAGTTTGAAACCAAATCCAAAGAAGATTGGAATTCTCTGTGTACGGGCTTTGGCGCAGGGGGCGGAAGGTTTTCCTTAACCCTGCTTTTGATGGTTTTGGGCACTTGCCTTTTGGGAATCCTTTCAGGAAATACTTCCTGATTAAGAGGCGGTGTATTTTGCGAAACTTGTTTCTTTTTTTTCCGGGCATCATTAAAAATACCGAAAACAAAGAAAAAAATCAAGGCAATGATATAGAGTATGTCGCCAAATTCCATAAATTGATTAATTTTGCAGTCCGACAAAAGTAATCATTTTTTACCAATTAAGGAAAGGGATATAAAAAAATCGAGAGTGACTTCACAGCTACTCCCGACTATTTAACCAAAACCTTAACTATGAAAAAATTTTATTTTTTCGTCGGAGACAAAATTAAGACAAGATTTTCATACTTGCAACTTTTCTTGAGAGTATTTTCATATTTTTTTTACTTTTTTCTTGTCTTTCAAAAATCACAGAAAAAAAACAGAATGATGAATTCCGAACTTCAAACTTTACAAAAAGAAAAAAAACTATTTATTGAAACATACGGCTGTCAAATGAATGTAGCAGACTCAGAAGTAGTTGCCGCCATCATGCAAATGGACGGATACACCATAACCGAAGACGAAAAAGAGGCAGATGCCGTATTTGTGAATACTTGTTCCATCAGAGAGAATGCCGAACAAAAAGTGATACAACGGTTGGATTATTTTAACGCGATGAAACGCAAGCGCAAAAAAAACCTGATAATAGGCGTATTGGGGTGTATGGCAGAACGCGTTAAAAAAGACCTGATCGACAATCATCATGCCGATGTGGTTATCGGGCCGGATGCTTATCTCGACCTTCCGAACCTAATAGGAGCTGCAGAAAGTGGCGAAAAGGCAATGAATGTTGAATTGTCTAAAACCGAAACTTATAAAGATGTTATCCCGCTTAAAATTGGCGGAGCCAATATTTCGGGATTTGTCTCCATCATGCGTGGTTGCGATAAATTCTGTACATACTGCATCGTCCCTTACACGCGAGGTAGGGAGCGAAGCCGGGAACCCGAAAGTATTCTCAACGAATTAAGGGATTTGCGCGACAAAGGTTTTCGCGAAGCTACGCTTTTAGGACAAAATGTAAATTCTTATCTTTACTCCGATGGGGAACGCAAAATAGATTTTCCGGCTCTCTTGGCAATGGTTGCCGAAGAAGCGCCCAATATGCGCATCCGTTTCACTACTTCGCATCCGAAGGATATGACCGACGAAACGCTGGAAGTTATTGCAAAATACAGGAACCTGTGCAATTACATTCACTTGCCGGTACAATCGGGAAGCTCGCGTATGCTTAAGCTCATGAATCGCAAATACGACCGTGAATGGTACTTAGACAGAATTGCGGCCATCAGGCGCATAATCCCCGATTGTGGCCTATCGACAGATATTATGTGCGGGTTTCATTCTGAAACGGAGGAAGACCACCAAGAAACGCTTTCGCTTATGCGCGAAGCCGCATTCGATTCGGCTTTTATGTTCAAATATTCTGAACGTCCCGGCACGTTTGCCGCAAAAAAATTGGGAGACAACATTCCCGATGAAATAAAAACCCGTCGTTTACAAGAAATTATTGACCTGCAACTGAAACTTTCGCAAGAAAGTAACGCACGCGATTTAGGCAAAGAGGTTGAAGTGTTGGTAGAAGGTTTTTCCAAACGTTCTCGCGAACAACTTTTCGGCAGAACAGATCAAAATAAAGTAGTTATTTTCGATAAAAAAAATCATAGAATTGGCCAATTCGTAAGGGTCAAAATTACACGATTCACATCAGCAACTCTTTTCGGTGAGCCTCTCTGATTTTCATTTTTAGTTTACTTTTTTTATTAGATAACTGATAACGAAATCTATAAGCAGTTATATCGGCACTTTTTTATAAAAGCATAAACAATTTCAGAAATAAAACGTTTTATTAAATAGATAATGAATTGGGACAAGCAGCTAATGCAAGTCCAAAACATTAAAATAAAACAAACTATTAACAATCTAAAAAACTAAAGAATTATGAAATCAGAAGCTAAATTATTACTCGGATTAGGAATTGGCGTAGCTCTTGGCGCAGCAGTTGGTTACATTATGGGAACCGATAAAAAAGAAGAATGGCTGGAACAAGCAAATGCTTTTGCCGACAAAGTACGCGCTAACGTAAAATCTGCAGTTTACAGAGGAAAAAGCGAAGTACACGATTTAAGAGAAGATATTGACGATATCTCTGAAATTGCAAAAAAAGAATTGGCAAAACACTAAATCAACCCGTAAATTCAACCCATTGATGGAAGAAAAAACTGTTACCTCGTTATTCGAGGAAATGAAGAATGATGTTGCAAATTTCGTTGTAAACACAATAGAAATAGGTAAACTGGAAGGTTATGAGAAGATTAGCAAAGCAAGCGCTACTATTTCATTTCTGATAATATTGCTATTTTTTGTGTTTTTATGCCTTGGATTGGCATTCTTTACGCTCGGATTTTATCTGTCTGAAGTCTTCGACAGTTTTTGGAAAGGATTTGGCGCGACAACAGGCGGACTATTGCTTATTGTTGTTATTTTAGTGTTGATTAAAACTTCGGTTAAAAAAGCTATTACTAACTCCGTTATTAGTTTCTTACTTAGGAAAGAAGACGATGATGTAGATTTTTCAAACAAAAAATGAAAGCATACAAATTAACACCACTAGACGAACTTCACCTCGAGAAAAAAAGATTGCGCGAAGAGCGCGCAATTTCAGGACAAAGACTATCATACCAGATACAATATTTGGGCGATAATTGGGGTTCTATGCTCACCAAGGGTGTAACATCGAGTATCAAAAGTAAGATTTCCGGTACGGTTGACAACCTATCGTCAGGCTCTTCAACTTCCATAACGCCCTTCGTAAGTAAACGAAATAGAAATCCTTGGGTAAACCTGTTCGTTTCAAATCTTCCGCAATTAGGCGGCGTAGCGTGGCGTGTAGCGAAACCGGCCCTGTTGGCATTCGTTGCAAAAAAAGTTACCGGACGTTTATTTGGAGGAAGCAAAAAACGACGCAAATAAAAGATATAGATATAATCTCTATACAACTGATCTGTGGACGGTGTTAACACCGTCCACTTTTGCTATTTTGCCACAAAGCAAATTAACATCTTCCACGCTATGCACATGCACGTCTATGGCGCCTTCGAAAATACCGTCTTTTGAAGTAACATTTACATTTTGAATATTTACGACCACGTCTTCCGACAATTTCGACAAAATGGTATTCAATATACCGATCCGGTCAATGCCTGTAAAAACAATGGATGAAAGGAAAGAATATTGTTCGTAATCGCCCCATTTTACCGCCACAATCCTTTCACCGAAATTCGATTTTAGTTTCATGCCAATCTGGCACGAACGCTTGTGCACCTCCACTTCGTTTTTGTCGGTAATAAATCCGAATACATCGTCTCCGGGCAACGGATTGCAACAAGTTGCCACAATAAAGTTTTTCTTGAAATTGTTTTCCTTCAATTGATAAACAGATTTATTGTCTATTTTCTGCGATTCGGGTTTTACTGTCGGGCCGTTGTTGGTTTCTGGCAATTTTGTTTCCTCAGGATTTTTCTTCAACGAACTCATGGCTTGCTTAACGTAGCGGACGAACAGGTTATCTTGTTTCTGTTCGGCTTTTTTTTCTCGGATGAAGACTTCTTTGTCGTCAGGAAGTTTTATTTCTTGGTTTCCGATCCGGTAATGCAAATCCTCTCTCTTTTCCAGGTTGTAGTAATTCAATATCTTGACATACATCGGATTTTCCACTTCGGTATTATCGAAAAGCTCTTCGATCATTTTCTTGCCTTGTTCCTCCACCCTTCGTTTCTGGCGCCGCAAAGACGATTCTATTTTTGTACGGGCCTTAGCGGTTGTAACATAATTCAGCCATTCGCGCTGGGGATAAACGGACTGCGAAGTTAGTATTTCAATTTGATCGCCGCTTCGCAACTTTTGACTTAAAGGCACAAGCGTATGGTTGACTTTGGCGCCCAGGCAATGGTCGCCAATGCGTGTGTGTATGCTGTAAGCGAAATCGAGCGCCGTAGCGCCCAGCGGCAATGTTTTAATTTCGCCTTTAGGCGTGAAAACAAAAATTTCCGACGAAAATAAATTCATCTTCACCGTATCGAGAAAATCGATAGCGTTGGGATTGGGATTAGACAAAACTTCCTGAATGGTTTTCAACCATTTATCGAGTTCATTGTCTTCTTCTACTCGGTTTTCTTTATATTTCCAATGAGCCGCAAAACCTTTTTCCGCAATATCGTCCATCCGGCGGCTGCGAATTTGTATTTCAATCCATTTTCCGTCGGGGCCCATCACCGTAAGGTGAAGCGCTTGATAGCCGTTGGCTTTGGGATGGCTTACCCAGTCGCGGATTCGGTCGGGTCGAAGTTTGTAAATATCGGTAATGGCGGAGTAAATATCCCAGCATTGTTTCTTTTCGTCCATTCCCGGATATACTTCAAAAACAATACGAACGGCAAAAAGGTCATATACTTCATTAAAATCGATGCCTTTGGCTTCCATTTTCTTCCAGATGGAATAAACCGATTTAACACGAGCACGCATCTCGTAGTCGATATCCATCCTTTCTAATGCTCTCACTACCGGAACCGCGAAATTCTCGTAAATTTTATTTCGTAACGATGCCGTTTCCTTTATCTTATTCGTTAATACTGTGAAAGTATCCGGATGCTCGTATTTGAAACAGAGTTCTTCCAGTTCGGTTTTAATGGCGAAAAGCCCCAATCGGTGCGCCAACGGCGCATAAATATACATAGTTTCGCCGGTTATCTTGAATTGCTTGGCAGGCGCCATCGACTCCAGCGTACGCATGTTGTGCAATCTGTCGGCAATTTTAATCAGAATTACGCGAATATCTTCCGACATTGTCAACAGCAATTTTCTGAAATTCTCGGCTTGCGCGGAAACTTCTTCACCGAACATTCCGCTCGATATTTTCGTAAGCCCATCCACAATATGGGCAATTTTCTCACCGAACATTATTTTAATGTCTTCCACCGTATAGTCGGTATCTTCAACCACATCGTGTAACAAAGAGGCCGAAATAGAAGTTGAGCCTAACCCGATTTCCTTGCAAACAATGCGCGCTACTGCAAGCGGATGCATAATGTAAGGCTCGCCCGAACGGCGGCGCGCACCCTTATGCGCCTCGTTTGCCATATTAAAGGCTCGGGTAATAATATCTACCTTGCGCCTATGGTTAGAGTTCAGATAATCTTGAAGAAGACCCTGAAACTCCTCTTCGATCATTTTTTCTTCCGCTGTTAATTTTTCTTCGTCGGTCATGGAGAAAATTGTTCCTTTCTTTCATAAAACAATTAAGGAAAACGAAATTACAAATAAATCCGATGTAAAACCCCAATTGAGATAAACTTTTCTACATGGATTTTTACAAATTTAGAAAAATATCAAGTACAGCTCCGAAACTTTAAACTCCCAATGGTGTCGTTCATAAGCCAATTTTTACTATTTTCTCAATTTTAATCTCTACTTTTGTAAAAATTTTTGTGTAAAAATGAATAAAATCATATCCAAAGAAAATTTTTCCGAAAGAGTTGTCAAGTTCGAAATAGAAGCTCCACTTATTGCGAAAAGCCGTAAAGCCGGACATTTTGTCATTGTACGCGTCGGTAAGAAGGGCGAGCGTGTACCCTACACAATAGCCTCTGCCGATCCTGCAAATGGTACTATTACTCTTGTAATTCAACGAGTGGGAAAATCATCGGAAAAAGTTTGTCAGCTTGAAGCAGGCGATTATATCACCGATTTGGTGGGGCCGCTTGGAAAAGCAACGCACATCGAAAAATTCGGAACCGTTTTATGCGCCGCAGGTGGAGTTGGCGTTGCCCCCATGCTCCCCATTATTCAGGCGATGAAAGAAGCAGGCAACAAAGTTATTTCAATTTTGGCCGCACGCACGAAAGATTTGATAATTTTGGAAGATGAAGTGAAAAAATATTCCGATGAAGTGATTATCACAACCGATGATGGCTCCTACGGAGAAAAAGGGCTTATTACAGAAGCCTTGGAAAAAACAGCTAAACGCGAGAAAATAGATTTATGTGTTACTATCGGCCCGGCAATAATGATGAAGTTCGTATCCGAATCCACAAAAAAATACAATATTCCAACTGTCGCCTCTTTAAATACGATCATGGTTGATGGAACAGGCATGTGCGGAGCTTGCCGCGTTACTGTAGGCGGAAAAACTAAATTTGTTTGTGTGGACGGCCCTGAATTTGATGCGCATCAAGTGGATTTCGATGAAATGCTCATGAGATTGAGAGCTTATAATTAAATTTTACAATTATTACAGAGAATGCCTACCCCAGAATATTTACAAGCCCAACGCTCACAACCCTGGCGCGAAGAATTACGCAAAAAAATTAAAAATAAAGACAGGACTGATTTATCGAGGGTTAAAATGAATGAAGTGGATCCTGAAATCAGAAGTCGCACTTACGATGAAGTCAATCTCGGATTAACTCTTGAACAAGCCCAAGCTGAAGCACAACGTTGTCTGGATTGCGTCAATCCAACTTGCATAACCGGCTGTCCGGTTGAAATAAATATTCCCGAATTCATAAAAAACATTGAGCGGTGCGAGATATTGGAAGCTGCAAAAACCTTGAAAGAAACAAGTGCGTTGCCGGCAGTTTGTGGACGCGTTTGTCCGCAGGAAAGGCAGTGCGAAAGCCAATGTTTTTACGTGCAAAAACTTAAAAAAGAGTCGGTGGCCATTGGGCACTTGGAAAGATTCGCAGCCGACTACGAGCGCGAAACCGGCCATATTTCAATACCGGAAACCGCTCCGGCCAATGGAATAAAAATAGCTGTTGTGGGTTCGGGGCCGGCCGGACTGGCATTTGCCGGAGATATGATAAAATTGGGTTACGATGTTACTGTTTTCGAAGCCCTTCACGAATTAGGAGGTGTACTTCGTTACGGAATCCCTGAATTCAGATTGCCAAATGATGTGGTGGATATCGAAATAGAAGGCTTGAAAAAAATGGGCGTTCAGTTCATAACAAATTGCATTATCGGAAAAACAATTTCACAAGAAGACCTAAAAGAAGAAGGATATAAAGGAATATTTATCGGGAGCGGTGCGGGATTACCTAATTTCATGAATATTCCCGGTGAGAATCTTGTGGGAGTGATGTCGTGTAACGAATACCTAACCAGGATAAACTTAATGCAAGCCGCCGATGAAGAAAGCGATACACCGGTATATAAAGGCAAAAAAGTGGCTGTTATAGGAGGAGGCAATACGGCTATGGATGCCGTAAGAACGGCGCGCAGACTTGGAGCTGAAAGAGCTATGATCGTTTATCGCCGTTCGGAAGAAGAAATGCCTGCGCGTATAGAGGAAGTTAAGCACGCCAAAGAAGAAGGAATAGAATTTTACACGCTGCATAATCCGATCCGATATGAAGGAGATGAACGCGGGCGTGTGCAAAGAATGCTCCTTCAGCGGATGAAATTGGGTGAACCGGATTCTTCGGGCAGGAGACGGCCTGTTGCCCTGGAAGGCGACACAATTTGGATTGATACCGATGAAGTTATTGTTAGCGTAGGCGTTTCTCCCAATCCGCTTATTCCCTCAACTTTCACCGGACTGGAGGTTACTTCGTGGGGAACCGTCGTTGTAAACGCAGACACAATGCAAACAGCCGACGAAACTATTTTTGCAGGCGGCGACATCGTTCGGGGAGGAGCAACCGTTATTCTCGCCATGGGCGATGGACGGAAAGCTGCAAAATCCATGCACGAAAGTTTGCAAAGTAAACAAAACTTATAATTACAAAAAAACGCTCCGAATGGAGCGTTTGAATTTTGTAGTAGGTTTTGATTTTTATCTCAAACTGGGATCGTTAAACGTATCGCCTTGGCGAACATCGCCGGTTTGGAAACCTTTTTTATACCAAAAAGTACGTTGTGCTGCTGTTCCGTGTGTAAAGGAATCGGGAACGGTATAGCCCATTTGTTGCTTCTGCAGTGTATCGTCGCCAACGGCAGTAGTTGCGCTGATGGCCGATTCTAAATCGCCTTCTTCAATGAGAATGGTATTCATTCGTTGTGCCTGATTTGCCCATAATCCGGCAAAAAAATCGGCTTGAAGCTCTAATTTTACAGTCAACCTATTCATTTCCGTTTCGCTGATCCGACCACGGTACTGATCCATCTGGCCTAAAATTCCGAGTAACTTTTGAACATGGTGCCCTACCTCATGTGCTGTTACGTAAGCTATTGCCATTTCTCCACGTGCGCCGTAATCGCGTATCAATTGATGAAAGAAGTTCAAATCGATATAAACTTTTTCATCGGCAGGACAGTAAAATGGCCCAACCGCCGAAGAGGCGTGCCCACAACCCGAACTGGTAGCATCGGTAAAAGTAACCAACGTTGGCGGGCGATAAGTTTCGCCCATTTGTTGCCTGAAAATCTCTGCCCATACATCGTTTGCGCTGTTGAAAACACCGAGCGTGAAAACTTTCAAATCTTCATTTTCATTCAATCTAGATTCGTCAACAACTTCTTCCGACGATTGGCCCGGTGCAATACTGCTTGCCATATCAATTGCCTGAAAAGGATTTTGGCCGAGGAGCAGAGCAATGATGGCAATAATGATAGCGCCTAATCCGCCGAAGGCCATACCTCTTTTTGTTCCTCGCCCGCGTCGATCTTCGTAATTTTGTGTACTATCGTTTCTGTTAATCCATTTCATGTTTATGTTGTTTTAGGTTTGGCTAATTATTTTCCTATTCTAATATTCAAACGTAAAAGTACGTTTTTTTGTTTTAAAAAAAGCAATAAATGAAACAATAAAAATCCTATTAATCTTGGTTTTCGCTATTTTGTTTGTAGTTTACAACTCCCTGATCTTAATATTTCTGAACCAAACAGAATATCCGTGATCCTGCAAGCCGATGTAGCCCTCTTTCGAGATGCCTTCTTTGAATCCAGGGAAATTTTTGAATTTGCTGTTTTCCACCATTCTATCCCAATCGCGCGTCCACAAACGATATTCCACTACTTTTATTCCGTTTTGGGTGTGGGTAACTCTTCCATTGTCAACACGAATAACTATTGTATTCCACTCTCCGTGAGGATTGACGGTTTTGGGATCGGCCGGAAGCATATCATACAATGAACCAGCCAGGTGGCTGTCGATTTTGTTATCGCTTGCATTTTCATTATCCAAAATTTGAATCTCAGGAGCTGAGCTATAAATAGCCCTGCCTTTTTCTTCGCGAACGTTGTAAAAAATTCCCGAATTAGCTTCCTTTTCGGCTTTCCAGTCGATAGACAATTCAAAATCTTTGAATTTTTTCGGGAAGAAGATCATATCACCTCCCACTCCCTGTCCACGCTTCGCGTTCGGCGCTTTAAAAACCTTCATTGCCCCATCTTCAATTATCCAGTTATCGGGGATGCTGTTGCCATTGTATTGGCGCCAGCCGGTAAAATCCTTGCCGTTAAATAATAAAGTCCATCCTTGTTTTTCTTCCGATTTTGTTAATTCATTCACTTTAACCGTCCGTACAGCCCCGCAAGAAACGAGTAAAAGGATTATCGATAAATATAACCATGCTGTTTTCATTGATTTATCAATTATTACGTTTAATATAGTTATCTACAAACACAAAAATAGCTTCTTTTGTTTGAGAAATACAAAAAAAATCGGAATAAATTCCGATTGTATTAATTGGTGATGATGTTGTTCATTGAAACTATTGCGCTTTCTTAATCCATTCATCGGAGATTTCGGGATCGTAACCCAATTCTTTTGCTTTCTCGAAATCGGCTTTCGCAGCGAATTTATCGAATTGTTCCAAACGAAGCCGCCCGCGAAGTATGTAGAAATAAGGGTTATTGCGCTCGTCGCGTTCAATGGCGTGAATATCAGTTGCGGCTTTGGATACTTGCGCCGTGTTGAGGTAACACTCCGCCCGATTCAAATAATAAACGGAATTTTCTTTTTCTTCGGTGGAGATAATATCGGAGTATAATTTTTCTGCTTCCGCCCAATTGCCATCGAGTTTATAAAGCAATGCTTTGCTCAGTTTGGTGAACAAATGATCGGGGTCTGAGTTTTCGGCAGCTAGAAAATCGGCTTCGGCTGCGGTGCGATCGCCTTTTTCAAGAAATAACAACCCCCGTCGGTAATAAGCTTCAACATCGTCCGGATCTTGTTTCAGCACTTCATTATAATCTTCCATCGCTTCATCGTACCGTCCCAAATCCACCAACAGCGATGCCCGGTTATGCAGTACCAAAGACGAATTATCGCTTCCGCTCAACGAAGCGGTAAAAGAAATATAGGCATCGTCGTACAACCGCAACTGACGTTGAAGAATACCTAAATTCAATAACAGGACCGGATTATTTTCGTTTGCCGGATCAAGAGACATGGCTTTCTTTAAAGCAAAAGACGCGCTATCGAGTTTATTACCATCGATATATTGCATAGATTTTTGCACCCATTGCTGATAATCTGTAGTTTGCGAAACGGCTACGAAACTCAATAATAATAAGATTAAACTCAGAATAGTTTTCATTTTGATCTCCATAGAGGTAAATTGTTGCAAAAATAGGCTCTTTTTTTGTATTTTTGCGGTCTCAAAGTCTTTAAAAATAAAAATCTATGTTATTAATTCCAAGTATTTTTGCTACCGACTCTGTTCAAGTTCAACAAATCACTCAGGGACCATCCATGGCTGAACTTATAAAAAGCGGAAATGTTGAAGATGCTCTTGATAAAGCTACCACATGGAGTATCGATTTTGTGTGGAAATTGGGGCTTGCCATTCTCTTATTTATCATCGGGAGATTTATTATTTCAAAAATTAACGGTTTCGCCGGAAAGTTGATGATTAAGAGAAAAGTGGACGGAACGCTAAAAGGATTTCTGCATAGTGCGTTGCTTACGCTTTTGTATATTGTGCTTTTTATCAATATTATTAATATAGTGGGAACCAAAACAATATCCATTGCCGCGCTTATTGCTTCGGCAGGATTGGCCATCGGTTTGGCGGTAAAAGATAATCTCGCCAACTTTGCCGGAGGCGTGATGATATTGTTTAACAAACCTTTCAGAGGCGGCGATTTTATTAAGGTTCAGGATATGGAAGGGACGGTGGTGAGTATTGGGATTTTGTACACGATGCTTAAAACGTTCGATAACAAAACCATTTATATTCCCAACGGGCCTTTATCGACGGGAAATATCGTGAATTATAACAGCCCCGACGGCATTCGCCGATCCGATATCACCGTGAGTGTGGATTACGGTAGCAACGTGGAGGAGGTGAAAGAGTTGTTGCTGACACTTGCCAACGATCATCCCGATGTGTTGAAAAACCCGGCTCCCTTCGCGCGAATGACGAAAATGAATGCGAGTTCCATTGATTTCAGTTTCAGGTTTTGGACAAAAATCGATGATTTTTGGCGCGTAACCTATGATTTGAATGAGCAGATTTACAACACCCTCATCGAAAAAGGCCTGAATATTCCGTTCCCGCAAATGACTGTGCATTTGGCTGATGGCAGCAAATAAATGACAAAACCATATAATAAAAAAACGGTTCAAAATTTAATTTGAACCGTTTTTTTATTAGTTTTCTCGCGTTAAGTATTAGCTGTTTCCTTTATTGCCACCTCCACGGAGTAGAGCAACCAACAATAAAATGAATACTAAACCTGCAACTACCCAAAACCAAATTTGAGTGTAGAATGCACCGCCTTGATCAGAGTTAACGTTGATATCCAATGAAGGAGCTTCGTCTTGAGCAAAAGCGATTACTGAAGATAATAAACCGAACACAAATAAAGTAATTGTTCTGGTAAATTTTGTTACTTGTTTCATAATTAAACTCTTTAAAAGATTATATAACTTTTTTGACTGTATTATTTCAAATACTAAACAATTAACAACACTTTGAATTAAATTGTTCAAATTTATTGAAAAAATAATAACAAATATTACGTTCTTTTTTGAAAGGCGAGCCTTTCTGCTCCGTTACGTAAGTAGATTACTCCACAATATTTAAAATCGAATTTTTTCAGAATATTTTGCATCACCACATTATCGCGATGCGTATCTATGCGGATATTTTTGAATCGTGTGAAAGCCCAACCCAAACACGCTTCGGCCACACCTTTTTCTTTTCCCGATGAAGCAATGCGGTGAATAACACCGTAAGGTTCGTTGTTCAACCAATCTCCATTATAAATTTTCAGATAAGTAGGATCATCCTCACCTTCGATATAACAAAAAACTCCAACAATTTCTTCTTCTTCATTTAGACAGACAAAACTTTGTTTTTTTTGAATATCTTCTTTTATAAGTTCTTCCGCGGGATACCCGTCAACCCACTGATTGAGATTGCCGGTTTTTTGCATAAAACGCCGTGCAATGTCATATACCTGCATTACGGCAGGCATATCGGAAAAAACGGTTGGGCGTATAAGCACGATCATGTTCAATGTAATTAAAAACAAAAATAGGCACAATTTTTTATTTCGTGCCTACTCTCAATATATTTAAAATCTTATTTCTTCCCTTTCTTTGCGTCCGTGGCTTTGGTTGTTTTCGATGCTTTTTTTGCGGATTTTTTAGGAGCATCTGTTTTAGTGGCGGCCTCAATTATTTCCTTACTCATTTCCAACGTCAATTCTTCCGGTTTTTGAGATTTGGGTATTTTATAATTTTGCTTTTTGTAAGAAATATAAGGGCCGTAGCGTCCGTTCAAAACTTGCAATTCCGGTTCTTCTGCAAAAGTTTTGATGATTTTTTCTTTGTCTTTCTTTTCTTTGGCAAGAATCAAATCAATGGCTTCTTCTGCGGTAATTTCGAGCGGATCGGCTCCTTTGGGAAGCGATACGAATTTGTTATTATAGCGCACGTATGGGCCAAAACGGCCTGCACCTACAATCATTTCTTTTCCTTCGTATTCGCCCAAAGGCCTCGGCAAATCAAATAATTTCAGCGCTTCTTCCAAACCGATGGTTTCCAGTGATTGCGATTTTTGCAAAGCCGCGAAAAGCGGTTTTTCTTCTTTATCGGGAGTACCGATCTGTACCAACGGCCCATAACGCCCAATTTTAACGGAAACTTGGCGCCCCGTTTTCGGATCTTTGCCTAACACACGTTCACCGGCTTTGTGCTCGGTACGCATTTCCATGGTTTCTTCCACAACGGGACGAAACGATTTATAAAAATCTTTGATAGCGCTGTTCCACTGCTGTTTGCCTTCGGCAATGGCATCGAAATCTTTTTCAACATTCGCGGTAAAATTGTAATCCACTACATCTTTAAAATATTCTACTAAAAAATCGTTCACCACAATTCCGATGTCGGTTGGTACCAATTTGTTTTTGTCGGTTCCGGCGATCTCTTTTTTATTCACATTTTTCAAGTTACCGTTTTTCAGCGTAAGGATATTGTATGTTCTTTCCTCACCTTCAACGGTTTTCTTTTCTACATATTCCCTGTTTTGAATGGTAGAAATTGTGGGCGCATAAGTAGAAGGACGGCCGATTCCCAACTCTTCCATTTTTCGCACCAGCGAGGCTTCCGTATATCGAGGCGGACGCTGAGAAAAACGTTCGGTAGCGGTGGTTTCTTGCATGTCGAGTTTTTCTCCGTTTTTGAGCGGAGGAAGAATTCCACCGTTGTTTTCAGCATCTTCATCGTCTGTTCCTTCCATATAAACACGCAGAAAACCATCGAACTTAATGACTTCGCCGGTAGCTACGAATTTGCCCTCAGCATTCGATATATCGATGGTTGCCACGGTTTTTTCCAACTCGGCATCGGCCATTTGCGAAGCAATGGTACGTTTCCAAATCAAATCGTAAAGACGCTTTTCTTGTGCAGAACCCGATACTTCCTGCTCACTAATGTAAGTCGGGCGGATGGCTTCGTGTGCTTCTTGGGCTCCCTTTGATTTCGTTGTATATTTTCTGATTTTAAGGTATTTATCTCCATAGTTGTTTGTTATTTCTACTTTTGCGGTATTGATAGCCAAGGAAGATAAATTAACGGAATCGGTACGCATATAAGTTATTTTTCCCGATTCGTACAACCTTTGTGCAACCATCATGGTTTGAGCTACGGAGAAACCGAGTTTCCGCGAGGCTTCCTGTTGTAAAGTAGATGTTGTAAATGGAGGCGCGGGCGATTTTTTGCCGGGTTTAGTAGTAACATCTTCAATAGAAAAAACCGATGTTTTAAGTTTTTCGAGTAATGCAAGCCCTTCTTGTTTTGTTTTGAGCCGTTTGTTGTACTCGGCTTTTACTTCGTGAAGCTGTCCGTTTTCTTGTTTCACAAAAACGGCAATTATGCGATATGAAGCTTCGGATGTAAAACGTTGGATTTCGCGTTCACGTTCCACAATTAATCTTACGGCCACCGATTGCACCCTTCCTGCCGATAAGGCAGGTTTGATTTTTCGCCACAAAACGGGTGAAAGTTCAAAGCCCACGATCCTGTCCAACACACGTCGGGCTTGTTGCGCGTCGACCAAATTTTTGTCTATTTTTCGCGGTTTTTGAATGGCGTCTTGGATGGCAGGTTTTGTAATTTCGTGAAAAACAATGCGTTTTGTATCTTTATCTTTCAAACCCAGCACATCGTATAAATGCCATGAAATGGCTTCTCCTTCGCGGTCTTCATCGGATGCCAGCCAAACCGTTTCTGCGTTTTTTGTGGCGGTTTTCAATTCAGAAACCACTTTCTTTTTATCGGTTGGAATTTCGTAGATAGGCTCGAAGTTATTCTTTATATCGATGCTGAAATCTTTCTTTTTTAAATCCCGAATATGCCCATAACTCGACATTACCTTAAAATCATTTCCTAGAAACTTCTCAATTGTCTTTGCCTTCGCCGGCGACTCTACTATTACCAAATTCTTTGCCATGTATGTTTTCTCTTGAATATAATCTAAATAAGTTTTCGGGTGCAAAAGTAGTAATTTTGTGTCAGTAACCACAAATTTTTGAGAAATTCCTTATTTATTAATGTGCGAACTCAATTTTCTGAGGAAAGTATTTTTACTCCATAAATGCCTGACAGCAATGTTGTGAGTTGTTCTTTTAAGGACTTTCGTACGTGCAATATCATGCTGCAAACTTCTCCAAAATCTTGCTTCCACGTTACTTCTTCAACTTGTTTGAGCACACGCATTACATCGTTTAGCAAAACATAATCGAATTGAATGTGGATTATGTCATCTACTGTTTTTTCCACAATAGTTGCGTTAGCAATAGCGGCGGCAGCCGCTTCTTTGTATGCTTTAACAAGCCCACCCGTACCCAAAAGCGTGCCGCCGAAATACCGGATTACCAGAATTAAGACATCGGTAAGTTCGGCGGAATTGATCTGTCCCAAAATAGGACGCCCGGCGGTGCCGGAAGGTTCGCCGTCGTCGTTGGAACGAAAATCGTCGCGCGCGGCGCCCAGCATATACGCCCAGCAAACATGTCTTGCGTCGTAATATTTTTTTCGGTATTGCTCTATAATTTCTTTTATTTCTTCAGTATTTTCAACATGAAGAATAAAGGAGAGAAATTTGCTTTTTTTCTCCGTAATATAGCCTTCGGCGGGTTGAAGAATGGTTGTATAGGTGTCTTGCATATTACAAAAGTACAAAAAAAGCGACACCAAAAGGCGTCGCTTTTTCATCAAGATGACATCAGTTTTTGTTTATCCACATTTCGATGCTCCACAATTTCTGCATTTTAAGCAACCTTCCTGGTAAACTAGTGTTTCGTGGTTGCAAACAGGACATTTTTGTCCTTTTGCCTCAGTTTCGTTGGGCAAATATTTTTTTAGCGCTCGCTCAACCCCGTTTTTCCAGGTGTTGATGGTTTCGCTATCGAGTTCCAAGCCCGATACCAATTTGATGGCTTGGTCTATCGGCATTCCGTAACGCAACACACCCGATATTAATTTGGCGTAGTTCCAGTATTCGGGGTTAAATTTGCTGTCCAAACCTTCTATGGTAATTTTATAACCTCTTCGGTTTCTGAACTGGAAATCGTAATGCTTGTTTCCCTCGTTGTCGTAAGCTTTTATTATCTTTCCACTGGTTACATTTTTCGGGATCATCATTCCGTCGTCTTCATCATTCAATCCTGTAAATATTTCGTAAGGGCGGCCATCCAATAATCCGATAAACGCGATCCATTTTTCCTTGTTGTTCTGGAATTTAATCACATCGGCATCCAACTCCGTGGGACGAGAAGTAACTATTTGCGGAAGCTCATAACAATCTTCATCGTTCACTTTATCTTTTTTGTCCTCGTTAGTAAGCAGAACTCCGGCCCGAGAACCATCGCGATATACGGTGCAGCCTTTACAGCCACTTTTCCAGGCTTCTAAATACAATTTCCCTACCAATTCTTCACTCACATCACTCGGCAAATTGATGGTTACGCTGATGGAATGATCTACCCATTTCTGAACCCTTCCTTGCATACGAACCTTCATCAACCAATCCACATCGTTGGAAGTTGCCTTATAATAAGGCGACTGGGCAACCAGTTCGTCTAATTCTTCATTCGTATAAATTTTGGTAGTGGAATGGCCGTTGGCTTCCATCCAGTCCACGAATTTGTGGTGGAATACCACATATTCTTCCCACGAATCGCCATTTTCGTCCACAAAATCTATTTTAACGTCTTTGTCACTCGGATTTACCTTGCGCCGACGCTTATAAACCGGCATAAAAACAGGTTCTATGCCCGATGTGGTTTGCGACATAAGACTGGTGGTGCCGGTGGGAGCAATGGTTAAACAGGCAATATTCCGGCGCCCGTATTTCACCATATCTTTATACAGTTGTTCATCGGCATCTTTCAAACGGTTGATAAACGGATTGCTTTTTTCTCTTTCGGCATCGTAAATTTCAAAAGCACCCCGCTCTTTTGCCATTTCAACGGAGGAAGCATAGGCGCTAAGCGCCACAACTTTATGCACTTTTTCCGAGAAATCGTTTCCTTCTTCCGATCCGTATCTTATACCCAATGCTGCCAACATATCGCCTTCGGCGGTAATACCCACGCCGGTTCTGCGTCCTTGCAAAGTTTTTTTCCGGATTTTCTGCCAAAGCGTTCTTTCCGAAGATTTTACTTCTTCCGATTCGGGATCTTTTTCGATCTTTTCCAAAATTTTTTCGATCTTTTCCGATTCTAGATCGATAATATCATCCATTATACGCTGAGCCAATTTCACGTGTTTTCCGAAAAGTTCAAAATCAAAATAAGCATCTTTTTTAAAAGGGTTCACCACATACGAATACAAATTAACAGCCAGCAAACGGCAACTATCGTACGGACACAGCGGAATTTCGCCGCAAGGATTAGTAGAAACGGTTTTAAAGCCCAAATCGGCGTAGCAATCGGGAACCGATTCACGAATGATCGTATCCCAAAATAAAACACCGGGCTCTGCGGAACGCCAAGCATTGTGAACAATTTTTTCCCACAATTCCGTGGCATTGATGTTTTTCGTGTACTTAGGTTTTTGGGAATCAATCGGATATTTTTGTACATAAACGTTGTCGTTCTCAACGGCTTTCATAAAATCGTCGTCAATTTTTACTGAGATATTGGCGCCCGTTACTTTTCCTTGTTCCAGCTTTGCATCTATAAAATCTTCAGAATCGGGATGTTTGATGGAGACACTCAGCATCAACGCACCACGACGCCCGTCTTGCGCTACTTCGCGCGTGGAATTGGAATAACGTTCCATAAACGGAACCAAACCGGTGGAAGTGAGCGCCGAATTTTTCACGGGCGAGCCTTTCGGGCGAATGTGAGAAAGGTCGTGCCCTACTCCGCCGCGTCGTTTCATCAGTTGCACCTGTTCTTCATCGATACGAATAATTGCGCCGTAAGAATCGGCATTACCATCCATCCCAATAACAAAACAGTTCGATAAAGAGGCTACCTGAAAATTATTTCCTATACCTGTCATGGGGCTTCCCTGCGGAATAATAAATTTGAATTGATCGAAAAGATCGAACAATTCTTTTTCACTTAATGGATTCGCGTATTTTTTTTCAATTCTGCCAATCTCATTCGCCAATCGCCAATGCATGTCCTCGGGCGTTTCTTCGTAAATATTGCCCTCGCTGTCCTTTAAAGCATATTTACTTACCCAAACTTTCGCGGCAAGCTCATCGCCTTTAAAGTACTTCAACGAGCTATTATAAGCTACGTCAAAAGCATAGGTCTTTTTTTTCATGAGTTGATAATTTTATATATAATGAATAATTAATTTATTTCTTAAACGACCAATATTGAAATTTTCACAGTTAGACTTATTGGGACTGCAAGTTTAAGAAATCTTTTCGTTGAATACAAAATAATTACAAGAAAAAGTTTTCAACAATAATTATTATTTTCCAAAATAAAAATTATATATTTAATTATCAAATATATACAGAATAAGAAGAAGAAAAAGTTTGCCAATGGGAAAAATAAGCCTTCAATTCAGACATTTAAAATTATCTTTTTAGAAAACTTTAAAGATTAGAAATACAAATAAAAAATCACCCAAAGAATAAAAATCTTTGAGTGATTTGGTATTTACATTGAAATAAGATTTTTTTGCTATTCAATATTTTTCACCACGCCCATAAACAAAATGGCGCCGGTGGAATTTTCCTCTATCACGTATAAAAAAGGACGGTTCGCGTTGAAAATCACTTCAACATAGGGCGCCGATTGCACCCTAACAACAACGGTTGTTACCGCCGCGGCTTCTGTTCCCGATTCATCGGTATTGATATAGGTGTCTTGTTTTACCAACTAAATAAAAGCGTGTTTGGCGGACATCCGGCTAAAATCAGCCGAATCGGTAAAAGCGACTTTTATTCCCATGTTTTTTAGCGTATTGTTCAATTCCTTACTGTATTTGGTTTTAAATTTCGGCAAACTTACCTCCACCGACGTGCTTTGCATAACAGAATTCAATCTCTCCCAATACCCGGGTTGTATGATGCTATCCACCACGTTGTTTAACTTTTTCCCAAGTTGGGGAAGCAACACTTTCAGACTAAATGATTTGTTCCCGTACGGAAGACTGATAATTTGCAGGATTTCATCCGCGGCATACAAGAATTCATCGGTATTTTTCATCATAATCACTTGTTTCTGCGTTCCGTTTTCGTATGTAAAAGATTTGGGCGACGTCAGCCCCTTGTCGAACTGTTTTTCCCATGCAGCTTTAAAATAAATAGCATTAAGTAAATACATCAGATCAAGAGTATCTGTTCTTTGCAACACATCGTCGATCAATCCGTTGGTATTTTCGGATGCCCATTGATTGATGCGTTTTACGGTAGCGGGATCGCCAAAATCAGCCGATTCCACGGCGGCGGCGTAATTTTTCCGGTTGGCTGAGATAAAATCGGGATAAATGGCGAAGGTTTTGTTCGTCCAAATAGAATTGGCGATGGATAGTTTTATCGTAGAATCGGCTTGCAGAATGGCGTCGCGCAAATCACGGTAATACGCGTTCATCTCATCATCGGAATAATTGCCTATTCCCAATGATTCCTTAATTTCTTTCTTTGTTTCGCCTTCGGGGCCGTTGCTCGCCATTGCCAATGCCATACTCAGGCTGAGCGGCGAAACCATAAAATTGTTGTCTTCTCCCGCAGCTTCTTCGTCGAAAATATGAGCAAAAAACTTAAAATCAAATGTTTGTCCGGCTATAAGAGTTCTTTCGGAAACAATGGTTTCGGTTTCGGCATTTTCAGCTATGGTGGTTTCTGCATTTCGTTTCTTGTCGGTGCAACCGAAAACGAGCAACATAGTAAGTGTTGCAATAGAAAGTAAGAGAGCTTTTTTACTCGATTCATATTTTAATGTGTTTATGATTTACGCTACGAGCTCAACTTCAGATTAAATTGCCCTTTCAGGGAACTGATATCGAATTGCCTTATACCCAAGTCCTTGCCTTGGGCTGAGTTGACTATGGCTTTCAGTCAAAATAACCTTTATTATTATTTGCGGCACAATATATTCATCAAAGCTATGATATATATGCCAAATTATTGTATAGCCTGTGGTTAATAATCATTAACGTAGGGAATTAACTATAAAAAACACCCAACAGTTGTGAATCGTCGGGTGTTTTTACGCTAAAATAGCATTTATTCTTAAAAGTTCTTTACCGCACCCATAAATAAAATGGCGCCGGTTGAATTTTCCTGAATTACATATAGAAACGGCTTATCCGCATTGAAAATTACTTTTTGAGGTTCGGAAGGAAAAGATGTTACTACCATACCAACGGTAGTTACCGCTGCGGCTTCGGTACCCGATTCATCGGTGCTTATATATGTGTCTTGTTTTACAAAAGATATTTTAGCCGGTAAATCAGACATCCCCGAAAAGTCTGCCGCATCAGAAAAAGCCAAGCCCATTCCCATATCTGTTAATACATCATTCATTTTTTTACTGTATTCGGTTTTAAATTTCGGAAGAGATAATTCCACTTCGTTTTCGCGAAATGCGCTTCTCGTTTTTCCCCAATACTCTTTGTTTTGTAACGCAGCAACCACATCGTTCTGTTTTTTACCGTTTTGAGGCAATAATACCAACATACTGAACGCTTGATTTCCATACGGAAGCTGAACCACTTGCATGGTTTCATCTGCCGTATAATTGAATTTGGCGGTCTGCGACATCATATCTACAGTCTGTTTGGTACCGTTTTCGGCCGTAAAAGCTTTCTTAGAGGTGTTTTTTGTTTCAAACTGTGTAGTCCAAATTCCTTTAAAGTAAATAGCGTTGAGCAAATACATCAAATCGTAGGGATTTGTTTTTTCGATAACCTTTTTAATCAATCCGTTGGTGTTGTCCGATGCCCATTTGTTGATAATATCTTTGGTGGCAAGCTCTGAAAAATCTACCGGTTGAACCGTTGCATTGTAATAATTTGTATTGGTTTTAATGAAATCCGGTTTAATGGCTACGTTTTTATTCGTGAAAATAGAGTTTGCGATGGACAATTTGGTAGAAGGATCGGTTTTCAGCAACGCTTCTTTCATTTTCTTGTAGTATCCGTTCAACTCATCATCTTCATGGTCCTGCATTTTCAATGTGTTTTGCATTGCCGATCTGGTTTCTCCGGCAGCGCCGTTCCACGTCATAGCCAAAGCCATGCTTAAACTAAAGGGTGATACCATAAAACTTTTATCTTCTCCAACAGCTTCTTCTTCGAACACTTTTCCGAAAAACTCAAAGGCAAATTCCTGATCGGATTTTACCATTTGCTGCTCGGTAGAGCGTAATTCGATGTTGATAGGATTGGGCAAATTTTCAGTATCGATACCTTCGGTGTTTTTATCGCACGAAGTGCCCATTAAAATACTTGCAAGCAATAAGTAGGTAAAAGGGTTTGTTTTAAAGTTCATAAAATAAAAATTTAAAAGATTGGATAATGACCGACTATTTATAAGATGAATTTTAACACCGAAATGTTGCATCAATCTTGTTAAAAAAAGTTATACGAGGAATATTAGAGGATAATATATTTTTTCAACTATTATTTATGAATAAAAGTGACTTCAGAAACACAAAATTATTGCGTATTTTTGTGGCTAATTTGCACACACAAAATTACTTTTAAAACGGATTTACAGGAATGAGAAAATGGCGAATTGAAGATTCGGAAGAATTGTACAACATCAACGGTTGGGGTAACGGATATTTTTCAATCAACGAGAAAGGGAACGTGCAGGTTTCTCCCCGAAAAAAAGACGGTAACAGCGTAGATTTAAACGACTTGATGAGAGAGTTGTATCTGCGCGATGTTTCTTCGCCCGTACTGATACGTTTTCCGGAAATTCTGGACAACCGTATCGAAAAAATCTCCAACAGCTTTAAAATCGCTTCAAAAGAATATGAGTACGAAGCGCAGAACTATATCATTTACCCCATTAAGGTAAATCAGATGCGTCAGGTTGTGGAGGAAATCGTAACGTACGGCAAACGATACAATATTGGACTGGAAGCCGGTTCTAAACCTGAACTTCACGCGGTTTTGGCCATTAATACCGATCCCGATTCGCTTATTATTTGCAACGGATACAAAGACGAGAGCTACATTGAATTGGCTTTGCTTGCCACGAAAATGGGTAAGAAAGTTTTTATCGTGGTGGAAAAACTGAACGAATTGGATCTGACCATAGAAATTGCTAAACGCTTAAAAGTAAAACCGAACATCGGCATTCGTATTAAATTGGCAAGTTCGGGAAGCGGAAAATGGGAAGAATCGGGCGGCGACGGCAGCAAATTCGGTTTGAATTCAAGCGAATTGCTCGAAGCGTTGGAAGTGCTCAAAAAACATAAAATGACTGAAGCTTTCCGCCTCATTCATTTTCATATCGGTAGTCAAATTACCAAAATACGTCGCATTAAAACCGCTCTCCGAGAAGCGGCGCAGTTTTATGTGCAATTGCATGAAGCAGGATTCAAAGTTGAATTTGTGGATATAGGCGGCGGACTAGGTGTGGATTACGACGGAACCCGTTCATCGTACACCGAAAACAGCATCAATTATTCCATTCAGGAATACGTGAACGACTCGGTTTTTTCTTTCGTAGATGCCGCAAATAAAAACGAAATCCCCCATCCCAATATCATCACCGAATCGGGACGCGCCCTTACAGCGCACCACTCCGTACTGGTTTTCGAGGTGCTGGAAACAGCCACGCTGCCATCGTGGGAAGACGATAAAGAAGTGCAGGAGGATGACCACGAACTGGTGAAGGAATTATACAATATTTGGGATAACCTCACGCAGGCGCGCATGCTGGAAGCATGGCACGATGCGCAGCAAATACGCGAAGAAGCGCTGGATTTGTTCAGCCTTGGTATGCTCGATTTAAAAACCCGCGCTCACGTGGAGGAATTATATTTTTCCATTGCCCGCGAAATAAACCGGCTCACCAATCGTGCGAAGCACGCTCCGGAGGAGTTGCGTCAGTTATCGGCGTTGCTGCCCGATAAGTATTTCTGTAATTTTTCGCTGTTCCAATCGTTGCCCGACTCGTGGGCGATTGATCAGGTTTTTCCCATTATTCCGATTCATCGATTGGAGGAAAAACCCGAAAGAACCGCTACGTTGCAAGATATTACGTGTGATTCCGACGGAAAAATCGCTAATTTCGCCGCACAGGATGGTTTTCATACTTCTTACTTATCCGTTCATTCGCTGAAAAAAAATGAACCATATTATATCGGAGTGTTTTTGGTAGGCGCCTATCAGGAAATCTTGGGCGACTTGCATAACCTTTTCGGCGATACCAACGTGGTGCATGTGAGTACAGCCGAAAACGGGTATAATATCGATCAGGTTATTGACGGTGAAACCGTTGCCGAAGTGCTCGATTATGCACAATACAACGCTAAAAAACTGGTGCGTACCGTTGAAACTTGGGTGATGAGTTCGGTAAAATTGGGTAAAATTTCGGTGGAAGAAGGAAAGGAGTTTTTGTCGAACTATCGCTCAGGATTGTATGGTTACACTTACCTTGAGTAAAAAAAGAATGAAAATGCCGACTGCAAAGTCGGCATTTAATTAATCTAAGCTAAAAACTACGTTCATTTTAATTTTCACTTTAACTGTTCTGCTAATATCCTTATTCGCTGATGATATAGAGAATATTGCCGTAGCCCTATCCGATGCAACCATCTTGTTGATGGTAGCCTGTAAATAATTAATATCGTCAGGAGTAGTAAAGGTTTTATCTGCCGTTAACGTTTTGAAATCCAACGTTCCATTAGTTTTAACGTCTTGTGTTACAAGTTTTGCATCTTTCAATTCATAACCACCGGCTGTAATTCCTGTAATAGTTATGGTTGATGTTGCAACATTTATGGTACCCTTATTTACATATTTAACATAATCTTTCAATTCTGAAAAATCGCTCAAATTCATTGTAATTGAAGCAGATGTAGGTTGATTGGCCCCAATCATGAAATCAATTACAAATTCTTTTGTGGCTGTTACACTTGTTGGCCTGTTCGGATCATCATCACCACCGCATGATGTAAAGGCAAGGATTGTTGCTAAAACGAAAACGAATAATAAAATCTTTTTCATAATAATGTTTATTTTAAATTGAAATCTCGAGTTAATAAAACAAATATAAAATAAATAAACGGTTACTCCCGCCAATTTGATAAATTTAACGCGTTATTGATGAATAATACCACGCATTTTTAACGAACTTCTCACATATAGTAAGACGTAAAAAACAGAAAAACGTTGCATGGAAATCCCATTTTAACATTTGAAAATAAAAAAAGCCCCGAACATTTCTGTTCGAGGCTTCTGTAAAGATTGGCGGTTATCCGCCGGTAGGCGGACAGGCTCTACTCTCCCACGTTGTATGCAGTACCATCGGCGCCATTGGGCTTATCCGCCGGCTGGCGGATCGGAATGGGAAGAGGTGCCATCCCAAACATTATAACCACATAACCACCTG
>JAFADY010000052.1 GCA_023424395.1 Bacteroidota bacterium
GTTAAAAGGGGTTCCCCCCATAAGGTCTGTCAGAAATAGGATATTCTTAGCTTCTTTTAAAGATTCATAGGCTTCCTGTAAACGGCCATCTAGGATTTCAAAATTATCGCCCTCCTCAAAATCCACAACTCGTAAATTTTCCATTGGGCCGGCAATAAGTTTAATGCCTGATTCAAGACCGCTTGCTTGGTGACCATGTCCACAAATTATTACAGCATTTTTCATGTTTCAACCCTAAAAGATGCCTATCCATCCGCCTAGTACACCAATTACAAGTAAGAGACAAATTCCCATTATTGGAGTCCAGTGCTTCTTTGTGAAGAAATAATAAAGGCCGAGTGTTAATGTCAGGGGGATTAACTTAGGAAGAACACCATCTAGGATCTTTTGAAGATTGATTTTCACAGGCTGTTCTTCGTTACGATTAAAGGTGATTTCGCTGCGATCATTGTCAAGTGCTACAACACTGGCACCATCCTGCAATTTATCAGTTACATTGCCCTTATCATCTTTCACGTAGAGATAATCAGCATAATCTTTGAGTTCTTCATTATAAACAACAGTTGTTACCGGAACAGCAACATTAGTTTTGCCATTATTAATCTCTGTTTTAATTGTTGTAGCACCATAGATACATGTAAGGGCGCCAACAACGAAAACACCAAGGATTGAAGCTGCTCTTGTAAATTCTTTTGCATTTGCTGTGAGAATACTGATTGCCTGTGTACCCATCTTATATGACCAGTGCATGAGCCAATAACGGATCAGAAACTGGGCAACGTTGAATACCAACAAGAATATAAATGGTGCAGCTATATTCTTTTGAAGGGCCATATTTGAGGTTATACCGGCAACAATCGGTACCAGTGTGAACCAGAACAGAGCATCACCAATTCCTCCCAAAGGCCCCATGGCTGCAACACGGACAGCACGGATGGTTGGAATATCTGATTTATTTTGCTCAAGAGATAGGACAATACCCATAACAAAAGTTACTAAGAAAGGATGCGTATTGAAGAATTCCAAGTTATGTGACATGGAAGCTGCAAGGTCATCCTTGTTTGTATGAATTTTTTCAAGGCCGGGCAGGATTGCATAAAGCCATCCTGCGGCTTGCATGCGCTCATAGTTAAATGAAGCTTGGAGGAACAGGGACCTCCAAACCATTTTATTTAGAGTTTTCTTGTCCAGTTGCGGTGCCGGATTTTGATCTTTATAGGTGTCCGGAATATTATATGCCATCTTCTTCACCTCCTACGACTTCAGCTGTTTTTAAGCGAGTTTGAATCTGATAATCCCAATAAGCGATTGCAAAGCCAATAAGGGCAAGAATCAGAAGGGCAGAACCACCGAGGTCCGAGTTTGATGAGACAATGATTGAAAGACTGAAACCGGCAAAGTAGAAGCCCCAAAGCTCACGGGACATCATAACCTTAAGAAGGATTGCAAATCCGACATACCTCATCATTCCACCGGCAGCAGCTAAACCATTCATCAGCCATTGAGGTATGGACTCTGCAAGCTGTTTGCCGAAAGCTGCTCCGGCAAAGAAGAAGATCAAAACAATGATGCCGAAAATTGTACCAAGACCAGCCATTGCCAAGTAGTTTAATCGTACAATTCCCTTTGGATTAGCATTTTCTGCATATTGGTCAGCCTTAGCCATTAATGGGGACATGATTGTAAATAGCAAAGTAACTCCATATTGTCCAAGTAGGGCAAAGGGGATGGCAGCAGCTGCAGCAGCAGATGTTTCAAGTTTTGAAGTAATTGCCAAAACGATAGCCATGATACCGCCAATAACAGCATTGGGAGGTTGGGCACCGCCTACCGGCATGTTTCCGATTGTTAGTAGCTGATAAGTGGCACCAACTACAAGGCCTGTGTTGACATCGCCTAAAATAGCACCTATTACAGGGCCGGTTACGATTGGCTGGTACAGAGACTCAAGGAAACTGAATTGGTCAATCGCGGCTATGAAAGTCACCACAAACACTAATAAAATTTGAATAAAATTATAGTTCATGATTCCTCCTATTCCTATAGTCCGCTCCAAGTCTATTCAAATAGTTTGGAGCTATCTAGTTTGCCTTCGGATGGCACTTTTTGCACGAATATCTCTACGCCCCGATCACGTAAAGTCTTGAATGTCTCAATATCATTGTCATCAACGGCTACAACACCCACAGCAATATGCTTTCCCTCGGCCATGTGCATGTTTCCGACATTCAATTTATCAATAGGTACGCCTCCTTCTACAAGTCGAAGAACATCCTGTGGGTTTTCACAAATAATAAATATTTTTTGCCTGTCGGCAGCTTTATGAATAATATCAATAGTTTTTTGGATTGTGAAATAACGGGTTGCAACTCCATTAGGAGCAGCCATGTCCATCAGACCTTGGCGCATTTTGTCTCCGGCCACCTTATCATTAGCAACTAGGAGTAGGTTGGCACCTATAAAGCTTGTCCACTGTGTGGCTACCTGTCCATGAATTAAACGACTATCAATTCGAGTTAATAAAATATTAGGCATTTCTTACTCCTTCACAATACTTTGGATGCTAAATCGACTTGCTTTAATTTCAACGTCCTTGGTTAATTCCAACAATACATATTCATCACTTACCTTCTTTATTTTTCCATATAGCCCGGATGCCAATAGGACTTCCTGACCTAAAGATAGGTTTTTATGAAGTTCTTCAAAGTGCTTTTTCTGCTTGCTCAAACGTTTTGTGTTTACGATTTGAATGATGATAAGTGTTAGGGCGATAAAAGCGAATAAGACTATGGCCGACGCTAATATCGCCCTGGTAAATTCTCCCATATATGCTCCTTTCTTTTTCTTAAGTGGTAATAACCACTTCCGGCGTTTGTTAACGTTTGCTAATAAAAGCCCGAACTACAACTCATTCAACAACATATGGATAAAAATGCAAATTCTTGATGAATGCATGTTTGTATTAAGTATATGTTTTGATTTTTTTTATGTCAATTCTTATAGTAATGAAATTATCTTTGAATTATAATAGGGGTGGTAATAACCAGTGCTACAGAACAACAATTCATTTCATTGATAGGTTGTAAAATCAAATGCGACACCGAATACAAACAAAAAACTCATACGAACTTCGTGTAAAATGTTAATCACGATAAAAACACACGGAGACCGGTTTGAGCTATAAACATCTTCCCCTAAATGATAGAAATAAGAGAGGTATGAAAACAATTCTAGAAGAATAGCGAAAATTCCGGGTTTTCATCACTCGACTATTTCCGGAGAGTTGAAAAGATGCAACAACAGTGATTCAGCTATACAAGCAAACAAAGACAGAGAGATGAAAGCTTTACAAAAAGGAAGAAAAAGCAAAGTTACAGAAGCAACAGAAAATAAAATCATAGAGAAATTGAATGGTAGCGGTCTCCGGAACAAATCGCTTCTACTGCATACCATAGCATGATTTCCTTTAAAACCATATACAACCTGTTTTCTTCAGATCTCATTAGATTTGACATAAGTAATCTTAGAAGGAGATGCAAATCAAGAAAAACCAAAGAAACCGGAGGTAAATTTCATTTTGGCACTTCTATAAGAGAAAGACCGAGTAAAATAAAAAAAG
>JAFADY010000045.1 GCA_023424395.1 Bacteroidota bacterium
AATGTGACTTTTGTACGCATGTTTCCTTTTGATTTTTCCTGTTCCGGTAAGGGCGAACCTCTTTTTGGCACCGGAATTAGTCTTAATTTTTGGCATTTTGCTGTCCTCTATATTATTAATAAATAAATGTTGCTTTTTCAGACGAAAAAGCGTGCAAAGGTAGTGAATTTATTTTAATCGACAAAAGATGAGGGAAATTAATTTAGATTATCGAAAAATATGGGTTGGCACTCAACTGAATGTCAACCCATTATTGTATTAAAGCCGCTGATTAGTTTTCTTTTACGTCTTTGTTCTCTTTTTTAGCGGCAGAAGCAACTTTTTTAGGTGCAAGCATAATGGACATACGCTTTCCTTCCATTATGGGCAGTTGTTCAACTTTTGCATACTCTTCCAAATCGTTGGCGAAGCGCAACAAAAGTACCTCACCTTGCTCTTTAAACAAAATCGATCGGCCCCTGAAAAATACATACGCTTTTACTTTTGAGCCTTCACCCAGAAAATTCATGGCATGTTTTAGTTTAAAGTTATAATCGTGATCATCGGTTTGCGGGCCGAAACGGATTTCCTTCACGGTTACTCTTACCGTTTTCGCTTTTTGCTCTTTTTGTTTTTTCTTTTGTTGGTACAAAAATTTCTGATAATCGATGATACGGCAAACGGGCGGAGTGGCGGTGGGAGATATTTCCACTAAATCCAACTCCAAATTCTCGGCAATTCTCAACGCCTCGCGGGTGGGATACACTCCCTGTTCTACATTGTCGCCCACTAAGCGGACTTCAGGCACACGGATTCTCTCATTGATCCGATGTTGGTCTTTGGAATCTTTGGGGTTATACTTCATTCAGATACAGTTATAGTTTTCTGTTTTGTTATGATTAATTTAATTTTAAGTTGTTAATTATTAGTATTTTGAATTTTCGGAGTCATCATTTCTTTGACTTCATTCGAAATTTCTTCCGCAAAAGTAATTAAATTTACCGTACCTTGATCATTTCCACCTTGTTTTCTTACCGAAACTTCCTTATTATCTGCTTCTTTCTCGCCGACGATAAGCAAATAGGGGATACGTTTCAACTCGTTATCGCGAATTTTACGTCCCACTTTCTCGTTGCGGTCGTCCACTTCGGCGCGGATGTCGTATTTTTTGAACGTTTTAACTACTTCGTAAGCGTAATCATTGAACTTTTCGCTTACCGGCAAAATTACTGCCTGAGTAGGTGCAAGCCACAACGGGAATTTACCGGCTGTGTGCTCAATAAGCACAGCCACAAAGCGCTCCATAGAGCCAAATGGTGCGCGGTGAATCATCACAGGGCGGTGTTTTTGATTGTCGGCTCCGGTGTATTCCAATTCGAATCTGTCGGGCAGATTGTAATCTACCTGAATGGTGCCCAATTGCCAACGACGGCCAAGAGCATCTTTTACCATAAAATCGAGTTTTGGCCCATAAAATGCCGCTTCTCCTAATTCCACGCGAGCTTTCAGCCCTTTTTCCTGACAGGCTTCCAGGATAGCGCGTTCGGCTTTTTCCCAATTATCGTCGGTTCCGATGTATTTCTCTTTGTTTTCGGGGTCGCGTAACGAAATTTGCGCTTCGAAATTCTCGAAATCCAACGCGTTGAAAATGATGAAAATAATATCCATTACTTTCAAAAACTCATTTTTCACCTGATCGGGTGTGCAGAAAATATGCGCGTCGTCTTGCGTGAAGCCGCGAACGCGTGTAAGTCCATGCAATTCACCACTTTGTTCGTAACGATAAACCGTTCCGAATTCCGCCAAACGCAACGGTAAATCTTTGTATGAGCGCGGGAACGCTTTATAAATTTCGCAATGGTGCGGACAGTTCATCGGTTTCAGCAAAAACTCCTCCCCTTCTTCGGGCGTATGGATCGGCTGAAACGAGTCTTTTCCGTATTTAGCATAATGTCCCGATGTTACGTACAATTGTTTTGCTCCGATATGCGGAGTAATAACCTGATCGTAATCGAATTCGCGCTGAATTTGTTTCAGAAAATCCTCCAATCGCAAACGTAGTTGCGTGCCTTTCGGCAACCACAATGGGAGCCCGGCTCCAACGGTTTGCGAAAAAGCAAACAGTTCCAATTCTTTACCGATTTTTCGGTGGTCGCGTTTTTTGGCTTCTTCGAGCATCAACAGATAGTCGTCGAGCATTTTCTTTTTCGGGAATGTAATTCCGTATAAACGAGTTAATTGCGGTCGTTTTTCATCACCTCGCCAATAAGCTCCCGCAGCCGAAAGTACTTTCACAGCCTTAATATACGACGTATTGGGCAAGTGCGGGCCGCGACAGAGATCGGTAAACTTACCCTGTGTGTATGTCGTAATGGTTCCGTCTTCCAACTCGTTAATGAGTTCTACTTTGTAGTGCTCATCGCGATTTGCGAATATCTCAACGGCATCTGATTTCGAAATGCTTTTTCGCTCAATATCCTCTTTAGCGGCAATAAGTTCCATCATTTTTTTTTCGATGGCCGGAAAATCAGTTTCTTTAATGGAAACGCCTTCACCCGGATCTACATCGTAGTAAAAACCATTCTCAATGGCCGGTCCAATACCGAATTTTATGCCGGGATACAGCTCCTGAAGTGCCTCGGCCATAAGGTGTGCCGATGAATGCCAATAAGCGTGTTTACCTTCTTCGTCATCCCATTTGAGCAAATTGATCGTTGAATTTTCATTGATGGGGCGCGTTAAATCCCACGTTTCTCCGTTCACGCTCGCAGCAAGCACATCCTGCGCCAACCTCGAACTAATGCTTTCCGCAATTTCCAACCCCGTTACCCCACTTTCATATTCCCTTACTGATGTATCGGGGAATGTAATTTTTATCATATTTTTGTTGTTTTCAATTTTGAGAATGCAAATGTAATGATTTTGTGGTTAATAGAAGACCTATTTATTGAGAAAAATAAAATTCGTGAATCGAAGAAAATAATTTATATGCCAATAAAGCAGTTTTAATATTTTAACAACATAGATATCTTTATTAACAACGTGTTGATATATCTTTGCATTCGTATGAAAAAAAGCATTGTGATACTTCTGAGTATTTTCCTTTCCGCTCTTATTGTGTATGGCGGATCGGGAGTGAATGCTTTTTTCTATTGCTGCGATGACTGTCGCGATGAAGGTACCGCAGCTGTTTCTGAACACAAATGTTGCGAAATTCACCATCACCATCATTTAAACGGACTTGTTACGCATTACGATGACCATTCTTGCGACCAATTTGTAGTTGAAACGCATGGTGAATGTGGTGTCGACAGAATTCATTTCGATTGGCAAACGACCTCAGTAAATCAATTCCAATTACAACTATTTGCTATTGATTTGGATAATTCGATTTTCCTTTCCGTCATCGATACAGCAGCCCAGACAGAAAACCTTCACATATCGCCCTGCCTCAACAGGCGAACGCAGAAACCACCCAATTTGAGCAAAGACGATTATTTTTCTTTGCTTACCACCCTTATAATTTAGCGGATATTTTTCTTCACAAACTGAAGAAAGCAATCTTGTGCACCCATTTACGTGTGCATGAAATTTTTGTATTCACTAAATTATAAATGAATGAAAAAAACACTCTTACTTATATACATCTCAATATTAACAGTTCCCATTTTAGCAGCCGAGAAAATTCGCGGACATGTTTACGACGAGAAAAATCAGCCTGTAATCGGGGCAAATATTTATTGGGAAAAATCTCATAAAGGAGTAACAACCGATTTGAACGGCTATTTTGAAATAGACCGTTCGAACGCGCACGAGCATTTGATCGTAACGTACACAGGATATGTTTCCCAAAGCCTTCATATCGATAATCACGAAACTGAGTTAAAGATCGTTTTGAAGGAAGATACACAAATTCTCGATGAAGTGGTTATAAGCAAACGATCTCCCGGAACCGTTACACAACGTGGTGCGGTGTTGCAGACACAAAAAGTAACAATGGGCGAAATACGTCGCGACGCGTGCTGTAACTTGGGCGAAAGCTTTGTAACCAACCCTTCGGTAGATGTGGCTTACAGCGATGCGGCCACCGGTGCCAAGCAAATTAAATTGCTCGGCTTGTCGGGCACTTACGTGCAAATGCTTACCGAAAATTATCCAAACTTTAGAGGCGCATCTGCTTCTTACGGGATGGATTATATTCCCGGTCCTTGGATGGAAGGGATTTATATTTCGAAGGGGACTTCTTCCGTGAAAAACGGTTACGAAGCGCTTGCCGGACAAATTAATGTGGAATACAAAAAACCGCAAACAATGGACAAATTTTCGATGAATTTGTTTGCGAGCGACGCTTTGCGCATGGAAGCCAACGCGGATGCAAGCTTCCACATCAATGCAAATGTACAAACGGCCATTTTCGGGCATTATTCCAACGATACCCATGCCCACGATGTGAACAACGATGGTTTTTTGGATTACCCGAAAACGGAACAATTTAATTTGATGAACCGGTGGAATCATTCAGCGGGAAATTATGTTGCTCAATACGGTGCTCGTTACGTTAACGAAAGTCGTACGGGAGGTCAGGATGAATCACATCACAATATTGCCGATCCGTATAAGATTTCGCTGAAAACCAGTCGTGGAGAGTTTTTTACAAAACAGGCATATTCTGTTGTCACAGATGATAACTTGCTGACGAGCACAGCAATTATCGCATCAGGATCGATCCACGATCAGAAATCGATGTACGATGCTACGAACTACGACGTGAATCAGAAAAATCTTTATTTGAGTTATATTTTCGAAAAGGAATTCACACGCGCTCACAGCATTAGCACCGGTTTGAGCCTGAATTACGATGGATTTGACGAAACGCTCCGCAACACGGACTATAACAGAAATGAAACGGTAACCGGCGCCTACGCTCAGTACACGTATAACTTGAATGATAAACTTATCGCGCTCGGTGGTATTCGAGCCGATTACAGCAACCAATTCGGCTTTTTTGTAACACCGCGTATGCACATCAAATTTCAGCCGCAGGAATGGGTTCACTTAAGAGCTTCTATCGGAAAAGGCTTCCGTGCTGCGAACGTGCTTGCCGAAAACAATTATTTGTTGGCAAGCTCGCGCGAAATTAATATCGCCGATAATCTCGATCAGGAAGAAGCGTGGAATACGGGAATTAACGCCACGTTTTATGTGCCGATCGGCGACAGGGAAATGACGCTGACGGGTGAATGGTATTACACCCGATTCATCAAACAGGTTGTGGTGGATGTGGACAGCGATCCGCACGCGATCAGTTTTTACAATCTTGATGGTGGAAAATCATACTCCAACAGCGCGCAGGTGGAAATGAGCTATCCATTTTTCGAAGGATTTACGCTTACGGCCGCTTATCGTTACACGCGTTCGATGTCCGATTATCGGAACCCGACTACGGGCGAAGTTCGTTTCCTGAGTAAACCGTTAATGAACGATTACAAAGGTTTAGTAACAGCATCGTATCAAACGCCTCTGCGCAAATGGCAATTCGATGCTACGGCACAATTTAACGGCGGCGGACGTATGCCTACTCCCGATGCCGTAAATCCGTTGTGGGAAGAACGATACGAACCGTTTACGGTTGTGAACGCGCAAATAACCAAGTTTTTCCGCAATTGGTCGGTTTATTTGGGTGCTGAAAACTTGTTCGATTTTCGTCAGCAAAACCCGATTATCGACGCGGCCAACCCACGCAGCGATAATTTCGACGCTACGATGGTTTGGGGACCGGTTCACGGGCGCAAAATTTTCGCGGGAATGCGTTGGAATATTCCGAGATTCTAAAACCCCTAAATCCCCTAAGGGGGATTCAAATTATAAAACTTAAATTTTTAAATAAAAGAAAAATGAAAAAATTAATTGCATTATTTACGATCATTGCCTTAGCTACAGGCGTTGGTTTTGCTCAAAAAGTACAAAAGAAAGTAAAGAAAGAAGAAGTGGTGGAATTTCGCCTTGACGAGGAAATTTGTCAGAACTGCAAAAAGAAAATAGACAACAACATTGCCTTCGAAAAAGGAGTAACAGCCATTAAATATGGCGAGGACAAAAGCACCGTGCAGATAAAATATCGTGCTGACCGCACCGATACAAAAAAACTGCAAACCGCTTTCGAAAAAGTAAAACTAAATGTGGTTGAGGCAAAGCCAGTCGAGGAAGAAAAGAAGAAAAAGTAATTGCTTTAGAGCATAAAACAAAAAAGCGCCGGTTGGCGCTTTTTTTATTGCATCCTCTTAATAATACTGTACGATTCCACAATTCCCAACTCACCGGCTTTGCGCAGATCGTCAAGTCCGGCATCGGTTTCACCGATGGATAATCGGGAAATCCCACGATTGAAATACGCTTCGGCAAACTGTGATTCCAGTTCAATAGCTTTCGTGTAATCGGCTATAGCGGCGCGATAATCTTTTTCCAAACTAAAAATTTCAGCACGGTTGTAATACGCGTAAATAAAGCTCGGGTCTATTTGCAGAATACGTTCGTAATCTCTTATAATTTCATCGTATCTGAAAGATTTGGTTGAAATATCGGGAGTTAGGGATTTGGGCAATTGAGGTAGATCATTCTGCGGTGAATCAGCAGCATTTTCCGCAACCACAGTTTCAGCAGACGCTACCGGATCTATTTCTAATTGTTTGGTATGTATTATAGCGCGGGCAAAATAAGCGCCCATTAAATTAGGATTAAGCTCAATGGCTTTATTGAAATCTTTCAACGCATTTTCATAATCCTGAACCAACAGAAAATCCATTCCTCTTCCAAAATACAACTTCTCATCGTTCGGTTTTTGCGAAATCAATTTTGAGAAATTGTCGATAGAACGGAAATGTGTCTGAACCTGCAACTCGTTCAGTGAAGCTTCGTTATTGACGATCTTCAACATCCAATTCAAATTCAAATTACGATTGGCATCTTCTAAAGATTCAGTATAATATACAGGACGATGCACTTCGTGTCCTCTGTCGTAATAGGTCATTACAAATTTCGGTTCCAAAGCAATTTGCTTATTCAAGTCCTGCACCCTCCCGCGAGATTCGCGCTGATATTTATTTTTCGATTTCTCCATATCCTCTTTGTTGGCAACAACCAGCAAATTGAATTTTTCTATGTCTTTATCGGCTTCCTCGCGCGTGTCTTTCGATTCCGCATTTTTAGCCAGCGTCCTCCCGTCAGCAGCATCAGCCGTGGCGCGCCTTCTTGCTTTTGCTTCCTCGTTTCTGGCGGTCAAATAATCGCGTTCCGCTCCGCGTAAGTCGTTCAACTGACGTTTCATCTCGGCGCGCATGTAGTAACCGGTGAAAAAATCGGGATTCTCTTTTAAAACAAAATTCAGATCGGAAATAGCTCCGCTATTATCTCCTGTTTCGGCTTTCAGCATCGCCCGGTTCAGATAAGCCATCGTATTTTCCGGCTCTTGTTTAATAACTTCGTCAAAATCTTTGATAGCGCGATTGTTATCGGCCACTTGCGCACGCAACAATCCTCTGTTGAAGCGCGCGATCAGGTTGTCGTCATCCATCTCTATTACCCGATCATAATCGGCCATAGCGCCGCGCAAATCGTTCAAATTATATTTCACCAATCCGCGATTGATGTAATTTCCTTCGAAATAAGGATCGAGACGGATCGCTTCATCCAGATCGGCAAGCGCTTTGTTGTAATCTTTTTGTTGAAAATGTAATAATCCGCGGGCGGAGAAAGATTGGGCTGTGTAAGGGTCTATTTCGATGGCTTTATCGTAATTAGCCAGAGCTTTTGTTGTGTCACTCTGCTCCAAATGCATTTGAGCGCGTGTTAAATAAGCCGGGACATAGTCCGGAAAACGGCGCAAAAGCACTTCGAAAAACTTATCGGCAATGTCGTATTGTTTCAATTCAACATTTACAATTCCCATGTTAACCAGCGTGAGCCTGTCTTCGGGAAAAAACTCCAAACTTCGCTGGTAATCGGTCGCTGCCAATTCGTACTTCTCTTGATTTTGGCGTGCAGCACCACGCAATTGATAAGCGGCTGTATAATAAGGATTTTTTTCCAAACATAGATTCGCATCCTCTTCGGCGCCCTTGAAATCGTCGAGCATAAATTTCGCCATTGCTCTAAAATAATAAGGATCGGCCAAGTAGGGCTTCGCGGTGATAACCTGATTGAAATATTGAATTGCCAATACATAATCCTCAAAATACAAGGCATTCTTGCCTATTGTCATCACTCTATCCGTATTTACTTGCGCGGGTAACGACAAAAAAGAGAGTGAAATAAGTAAAGATATTATTGTTTTTTTCATTTGCGTGTAATTCCTTTTTTTTCTAATGAAAGTAAGATTGCAAAAACCCGATTTAGTTTAAATTCAATTATCGGAACTCGACAGACCGTTCGCCATTTGCCGTTTCCTGAATTTTAACCGATACAACATCTTCGGGTAACAGAGGCTCAACCAACTCCGGCCATTCGATGAAACAAAGACCATCGCTATAAAAATAATCTTCATACCCGAAATCGAAAGCCTCTTCCAGTTTATTGATGCGATAAAAATCGAAATGATAAATAGGATTCCCGTCCCCATCCTTATATTCATTGATAATAGCAAAAGTGGGGCTGGTAATGGTTTCCAACACACCCATTTCTTCACATACAGCTTTTATGAAAGTTGTTTTTCCCGCTCCCATGGTGCCATAAAAAGCAAAAACGCGCCTATCGCCCATTTCATTGAGAAATAATCTGGCGGCAGGTTTTAAATCGGATAAGTTTTTTATCTGGATTTTCATTTTCTATTTTGGGATGAGCGTGATTAACGGAACGATCATTTCTTCCATCGAAATTCCGCCGTGTTGAAACGTATTTTCGTAATATGAAACGTAATAATTATAATTATTCGGATAAGCAAAAAAATCATCGTTGAGCGCAAAAATGTATCTCGTACTCACGTTTGGAGAGGGTAGCCCTATTTTATCGGGATGGGCTATTTCATATACTTTCTTGGAGTCGTAAGCCAAATTTTTACCTAATTTGTAGCGTAAATTAGTGTTTGTATTCTTGTCGCCAACCACTTTTAAAGCATTTTTCACGCGAATTGTCCCATGATCCGTTGTAAGCAAAACTTTATAGCCTTTTTCCGATATCTTTCTTAGCAACGCCAACAGCGGCGAATGAACAAACCACGATCGCGTTAAAGAACGATAAGCAGACTCCGTAGATGCCAATTCGCGGATCATACGCGACTCCGTTCGCGCATGCGACAACATATCTATAAAGTTAAAAACCAATACATTCAACTCATTCCTTTCAAATTCCGAGAAGGAAGCGGTTATTTTTTCGCCTTCGGCGTTGGAGTTAATCTTATTATACGAAAATTTATTTTTTCGCCGGTATCGGTCAAACTGCGATTGGATAAGCGGTTCTTCCATCAGGTTTTTGCCCTCTTCTTCGTCCTCGTCCACCCAGAGATCGGGGAACATTTCGGCTATTTGCAAAGGCAGCAAACCTGAAAAAATGGAATTTCGCGCATATTGCGTTGCCGTAGGCAAAATGCTCAGGTAGGTATCCTCAGTGTATGTAAAGTATTCGGATACAAGGTCTTTTATCACTTGCCACTGATCGAACCGGAAATTATCGATGAGAATGAAAAACAACTTTTCACCTTTATCCAAAGCAGGAAAAACCTGCGTTTTGAACAAATCGGGGCTGATAAGAGGCCGAGAATTGGGTTCTTGCAGCCAATTCTCATAATTTCTTTTTATAAATTTCCCGAATTCGTTGGTCGCTTCCGTTTTTTGCATCGCGAGCATTTCCTGCATCGGGTTTTGCGTTTGAGCCAGTTCCACTTCCCAATAAACCAGTTTCTTATACACTTCTTGCCAGTCTTCTATCGAGCTGCAAGAATTTATTTCGGCGCTCAGGCGATTGAATTCTTCGCGGTAATTTACCGTATTTTCTTCGCTGATGATCTCTTTTTTGTCCAGATTCTTTTTTATAGTAAGCAGTATCTGATTCGGATTTACCGGTTTTATCAGGTAATCGGCAATCCTTTTGCCGATGGCTTTATTCATGATGCCTTCGTCTTCGCTTTTGGTTATCATTACCACCGGCACATTGGGCAAAATATTATTTATTTCCGAGAGCGTTTCCAAACCCGATAAGCCGGGCATATGCTCGTCTAAGAAAATCATATCGTAATAAAATTCACGGCATTTTTCAATCGCGTCACGCCCACTATTAACAGAATCTACCTCGTATCCTTTTTCTTCCAAAAAAAGAATATAAGGCTTTAGTAAATCAATTTCGTCATCTATCCAAAGGAAGTGGGCGCTTTTCATTCTCTTGTTCTCTTTTTTAATATTTTGCACAAATATACGCAATCGAGAAGTGTTTTTAGAAAAATTATTCTGAAAAAAACTTATAAAAAAGATTTATAAGATTGTTCGCACTTCGATTTGCTTATTTCACTTGAAAATTCTATTTTTGTTTTGATTAATTTGTACCCAAAAACCACACATTAACTTTAACAACTATTTTATGAACGTTTCAGAAAAATCGCAACAATTTATCGATCAGGAAGAGAAATATGGTGCGCACAATTATCATCCGCTCCCCGTTGTGCTCTCCAAAGGCAAAGGCACTTTCGTGTGGGATGTGGACGGAAAGAAATATTTCGATTTTCTTTCCGCTTATTCTGCCGTAAATCAAGGACATTGCCATCCAAAAATCGTAAAAGCGCTTACCGACCAAGCCGAAACACTTTGCCTAACATCGCGCGCGTTTTACAACGATTCGCTTGGCGTGTATGAAGAATTTATGCACAATTATTTCGGATACGATAAATTATTGCCGATGAATACCGGCGCCGAAGCGGTTGAAACCGCACTGAAACTAAGCCGTAAATGGGGTTATCTAAAAAAAGGAATTCCCCAAAACGAAGCCATTATCGTTGCCTGCGAAGGAAACTTTCACGGAAGAACCATCTCTATTGTTTCTATTTCTACCGACCCTGACGCGCGTGCCGATTACGGTCCTTACACGCCGGGAATTGAAGTGATCCCATACAATGATATAGACGCTGTTCAGAAAATTTTCGAAGAAAAAGGCGATAAAATTGCCGGATTGTTAGTGGAACCCATTCAGGGCGAAGCGGGCGTTTTTGTTCCCGATGAAGGTTATTTGAAAGCCTGTTACGATCTGTGCAAGAAACACAACATCCTTTTTGTTGCCGATGAAGTGCAAACAGGTATCGCCCGCACGGGAAAACTGTTGTGCTGCGACCACGAAGGCGTTCGCCCCGATATTGTGATTCTCGGCAAAGCCGTTTCGGGCGGCGTAATGCCGGTTTCGACCGTACTTGCCGATGACGAAATAATGATGACCATAAAACCCGGACAACACGGCTCCACTTTTGGCGGATTCCCACTTGCCAATAAAGTAGCTATGGCGGCTTTGCAGGTGGTGGAAGACGAAAAGTTGGCAGAAAAAGCCGAGTATTTAGGCAAAATCTTCCGCGAAGAAATGAAGAAAATTAAAAGCCCGTTTATAAAACTTGTTCGTGGAAAAGGATTACTGAATGCTATTGTAATTGAGCCGCACAACGGAAAAGAAGCGTGGGACGTGTGCCTGAAAATGGCGGAAAACGGTTTGTTGGCAAAGCCCACCCACGGACACATTATCCGCTTTGCCCCGCCTTTGGTAATTACCGAAGAACAGCTTCGCGAAGCGATTGAAATTATTAGGGAATCGATTAAAACATTGGAATAAAACGAGTTACGAGTTTCGGGTTGCGAGTTCGTATCCCTTAGCCCTTTGCTCTAAGCCCTTAGCTACTTATGCAAACAACTTCAAAAATAGTAATGGTTCGTCCGGCAAAATTCGGATTCAACGAGGAAACGGCGAAAAACAATTATTTTCAGCAGAAAACCGCGCAGGAAGAAGTGGCCGAAAAGGCGCTGAAAGAATTCGACGCTTTTGTGAGCTTGCTTCGTGCAAACGATGTGGATGTCATTGTTGTACAAGACACTGACGAACCGTGGACGCCCGACTCCATATTTCCGAATAATTGGTTTTCATCGCATATTTCGGGCGAATTGGTGTTGTACCCAATGTTTGCCGAAAACCGTCAACAGGAACGCAAACCCGAAATTATGAAACTGCTTCACAATCGAATGAACCACACCAAAGTGGTGGATTTAACCGGTTGGGAAACCAAAAACGAGTTTTTGGAAGGAACGGGAAGTATGATCTTCGACCGCGATAAACGCATCGCTTACGCGTGCCGTTCACAGCGGACATCGGAAAAAGTGCTCCGCGACTTCTGTTCACGAATGAATTTCGACGCGGTGGTTTTCGATTCGTTTGACAAAAACGGCAACCTCATTTATCACACCAATGTGATGATGGAAGTGGGAACGCAGGTAGCCATCGTGTGCTTGGAATCGATAAAAAATGAGAAAGAACGCGAAAAAGTGATTTCCCGTTTAAACGCTACAGGCAAAGTCATCGTAGATATTTCGCTCGAACAAGTAAATCAGTTCGCGGGAAATATGATCGAACTGAAAAGCCGCAACGGCAATCCGTTGATGATTATGTCGGCATCGGCACGCAGGGCGCTCACCCCGCAACAGGAAACCGTGATTTCCACCTACAACAAAATTCTTTCGCCCGAACTGCAAACCATCGAAACCAACGGTGGCGGCTCGGCCCGTTGTATGATCGCGGAAATATTTTGTTGATGACGCGTAAATTTTCTCTATAATGTTAAAATATTCACATTTTTTCATTTACTTTGCATCAATGTACAATTAACATTTTAATTAGTATCATTATGTCATTCAGAACAGAACTCAAAGAATTTTTAATGCGCGGCAACGTAGTGGATATGGCCGTGGGTATTGTTATTGGTGCGGCTTTCGGTAAAATCGTAACATCGTTTGTTAACGATATTTTAATGCCGCCTATCGCATTGTTGTTTGGAAACACCAAATTCGATGAACTAAAAGTAGTGCTTCGCGAAGGCGTGATGGCCGGCGAAGAAGTGGTTACCGAAGCCATCACGTGGAACTATGGCGCGTTCATTCAATCGGTGGTGGACTTCCTAATCGTGGGCGTTGCCATCTTTATGGTGATTAAAGCGATGAATAAGATGAAACGCAAAAAAGAAGTGGAACCCGAAGCTCCGGCAGCACCAACCAAAGAAGAAGTGTTGTTAACGGAAATTCGTGACTTGCTGAGAACCAAGTAAAAACCTCTAAATCTTTTACAAGAGGAGTTTAAAAACCGTGAGGCCGGTAATCGGTCAGACGGTTTTTTTTATTGCATTTCCGTCAGGTATTTCCAATACCGTTGCGGCATATGTTGCCGTTGAAGTTTCAGATTGATGCGCTCTTTTATGGTAATGCTTTTGAAGTACTCGCGCCACATTTTCTGAAATAGCGCCTCTTCATCCGATAATTTTTCATCGGAAAGAATGCCGTTTCTCAATTCTGATAAGTCTTTTGCAGAGAAAGAAACCTCCTGAACAGAATGCGTATCGTAATAAATGCCGATGTTCCGATTCGTGTCGTAAATGATCCATGGTTGGTCAGCGTATCGCGACTTAAAATGAGGGATAATCAGTGAAAGTACGTTGTAACGCAGCGTAACGGGCGCGAAGTAAATTCCGTCGAGAGTTTCCTGAAACCGCACAAATTGAATGAGTTTTCGGGCATCGGTGCCCACTTTTTGGGCAATGTCTTTGATGCGGAGCACATCGTCGTCGCCAAAATTCATTTCAATGCCTTGCGGATGGTCAATGTTTTTACGGATGTAGCGAAAAAGCAGCAGTTCCGTTTCGGGCAGTTCCGAAAGCCAAACACTCAACATCATATTTCGCGCGAATTTCGATAGTTTCTTCTCCAACGCTTTCCAAACGCGAAGCGACTTTTCCTTTTCGGTAATTACGTAGTATTGTTCGTCGATAAACAAAGGTTTTTGGTCGAATTCGGAGAGAATACGGTCGGGAAACTTCTTTTGCTCGTACGAGAGAAACACGCACGAGAGAAGTCCGTCAAAGGTCTTATCGTAGATGAAAAGGATCATTTATCCTTTTCCTTTTTTTCAATCTGCAAAACACTCTTGGCATTCAACGGGCTAATAACTTTTTTACCCGTTTTCTGCTCCAATTCTATTCGAGCGTGTTTCGCGATGTTTCCGCCTTGGCGGGCAATATCTATATGGTCGTTGAAATCTTCCGGATTATTTACTTCCGATATTTCTTTTGTGGATAATTCCGCCAACATATTCAGGACAAGCTCTTTGTTAGTCATATTATCCCTTAGGTTCTCTTTCTTCAACCCTTTGAATTGTTTGTACTCTTTCGCCGTTTTTCCCGCCCACGTCTGATAAATAATATCGGTAAGCGTTGCAAATTGAACCCCTTCGCGCAATCCGTGCTTTTTCCATTCATCGGTAAGTTCTTTGCGAATTTCAATACTTTTCAGCCGTTGATTTATCCAATTGTCTGAATACCCAAGACGTTTGTAGTCGGTCATCGCTTGCTCGATGGATAATTCGGGATCTTGCAATTGGTCTAATCGCTCTTTCGCTACTCGTGCCATCCACAATTTAAACGGCTCTGCTTTTGGCGATGGGATGGATTGAATAAGTCGGAACATTTGTTGGGTGTCCATTACATCTGTAAACCTCATTTTCCCGTCCTTTGCCTGCATTTTCAAACGGTTACAATTTGTAACCGTTTCATTCCCCTCAGCTACCATCCTGTGCTTTAGCACTTTCCAATAATTTCGCGGATTGGGGCTATCCGTTAAAACTTCCACCACGTCTACCACTGAAAAATACCATTCTTCCGTTTCATCATCCCAAACGGTACGGATTTTCTTTTCCTCAAATAATTTGATTGTATTTTTATGAACCATAGTAATTTTTCTGCAAGTTACACAATTATTTCACATTTTCTACCCTCTCTCCAAGTCTCTTCCTCTCCAAGTCCCAGTCACTCTCCCCAATCAATTGAATACTGCAACAAATCCGCCGCATGTTTTTTCTGTTTCTGCGAAATCTGACGGCGCACGTATTGCGGCGTCAATTCATTCACGGTTTGCATCGGCAACTCGCGGCACACGATGAAATACTGCGCCCGCTTCATCACCACGCCTATTTTTTTCAACTGATGGGAATTTAATCGTCCATATCGTCGCGAAGCGATAATGAGTTTTGCCGATTTCACGCCGATTCCCGGAACGCGGAGGATCATTTCATACGGCGCAACGTTTACATCAATGGGGAAAAATGAAGGATTTCGCAAAGCCCAACCCATTTTAGGATCGACATCCAAATCGAGGTCGGGGTGCGCGTCGTTCACAATTTCATTGGCTTTGAAATCATAGAACCGCATTAACCAATCGGCTTGGTACAATCGGTTTTCGCGCACCAACGGTGGTTTGGCGATTATCGGTAAACGGCTGTCATCTTTATTTATCGGAATATATCCCGAATAATACACGCGCTTGAATGATGGTCGCTTATACAATGCTGATGCCAATGTCAGTATCTGCTTGTCGGTATCGGGCGTAGCGCCGATAATTACTTGTGTGCTTTGTCCGGCAGGAACAAATTTCGGCGCTTTTTTGAACTTTTTACGGTCTTCGGCGCTTTCTAACATCCCTTGGTGAATGGTTCGCATTGGCGCAAAAACGCTTTCGTAGTCTTTTTCAGGAGCGAGCAATTTCAGGTTTTGTTCCGATGGAATTTCGAGATTCACGCTCATACGGTCGGCATACATTCCCGCTTGTGCCACCAACTCGCGGCTTGCGCCCGGAATGGTTTTCATATGAATGTAACCGTTAAACCGGTGCACTTCGCGCAACAATTTTACCACGCGAAGCATTTGCTCCATCGTGTAATCGGGGTTGCGCATCACGCCCGAACTCAAAAAGAGCCCTTCGATGTAATTGCGGCGATAAAATTCAATGGTCAGTTCTGCCAATTCGTCGGCGGTAAAAGCGGTGCGCTTCACATCGTTGCTGCGGCGGTTGCTGCAATACGCACAGTCGTAAATGCAGTGATTGGTAAGCAGGATTTTAAATAACGAAATGCATCGCCCGTCGGCCGTGAAACTGTGGCAAATTCCCCAACCCGCAGCCGTACCAATTCCGCCCTTCACGCTACCGCGCGAGGTTCCGCTCGATGCACACGATACATCGTATTTGGCGGCATCGGCGAGAATTTTTAGTTTTTCGAGCGTTTTTTCGTTCATAGCCCCTCTCTAAATCTCTCCCCACAAGGGAGAGACTTTTTGTAATTGACAATTACAAAGAAAATAAAACGTATTGATATTATCGAAAATAAAATCTTAAAATATTCTGCTTTGTGCATAAGTTTTTAATGAATTGATTTTCAGTGATAACAAAAATATATCAAAAAAAGTTGCGTATTTTTGTAACCGAAATTTGTTTACCGATGTCTTATGGATGTAAACAAATTATTCACTTAAAATAATTATAAATATGGAAAGCTTTAATGACTCTATGGTCGCTATCATCGCCATAATTTGTATTTTCGGCGCACCGTTTATTACCGCTGTAGTGTTGGGATTAAGATGGATGCACGCAAGACACAACGAGAGAATGGGTTTGATAAATCAAGGAATTATCCCTCCTAATGAACCCAAAAGAAAACGTACGCCTAATCGTTTTGTATCTTTGCGGAACGGGATAGTATTAGCATCTTTAGGTATAGGAATTATTGTTGGATTTTTATGTGGCGAATATCTTGTAATTGGCGAAGGTAACGAGTTTTGGATGATTGCATCCTCTATTGTGTTCTTTCTTGGAGTGGGTTATCTTATTTACTTCTTTGTTACAAGAAATATGAAGATGCCTGCTGAAAACGAAGCCGATTTGTTACAGGAATAAACCTCGGCGAATGAACGAAAAATTGTGTGTGCAACAAGTGCTTTCGGGCAATACTTCCGCTTTCAGCTACTTTGTCGAAACGTATCAGGATATGGCGATTACCATCGCTCACCGGATTTGCGGCAACGTGCAGGATGCGGAAGATGTTGTGCAGGAAAGTTTCGTGAAAGCGTATCGAAACTTGCACTCGTTCAGGAGCGAAAGTAAATTTTCGTCGTGGTTGTATCGTATTGTTTACAACACGGCAGTGTCGCACTCAAAAGCGAAAATGTGGGTAAGTGATACAGAAATTGAGTTGGCAAATGTGCAAGAAACATCGGATTTTGATACCGAAAAGCAAATTGCCGATGCCGAACGAACAGAAATAGTACACAACGTGTTAAATCGTATGCCGAAAGGCGATGCACTGTTGCTTACGCTCTATTATATGGAGGATAACGCAGTAAAAGATATTGCGAAAATTACAGGATTGAATGAGCCGAACGTGAAAGTGAAACTCTTTCGGGCACGAAAATTGTTTAAAGACAAACTCGTTGCGAGTTACGGGTACGAGTTTCGGGTTACTACGAAAACGCAATAATGATTTAAAAATTATGACAAACAATAACAACATACACAAATCGGACGACGAATTGATCCGCAAAATGATGCAATCGGCAAAACAGCAGGCCCCCGAAAACCTGAAATACCGCATTATGCACCAAATTGAAACCGAAAGTGCGCTTACGCGAAAAACTCTTCCTGCAAAGAAACGCGAAGGGAATGTGTTGAAAGATTTTATCGGAATTTTCGGTGTAATGTATGCTGTATTGGCGGCGCTTATCTGCGGCGCTTATGTGCTGAAAGGCAAAGATTTTCTGCTTTCGTCCGATTTTATTTGGATGGTGGTGTTGGTAGCTTCGGTTTTCAGCTTGTTTTGGTTAATGACGAGGGTGGATGCGCGGTTAAGGAGTAAAAGAACGGAATAAAAAAGACGCGATAAAATCGCGCCTCTACAAATCCTATTCACTCATCAACTTCTTGCGGGCTTCTTCGAGCATTTCCGGCGACTCGGCGGGAGGATAATGCAAATCGAGCGATTTAAATAATTCCAGAATTATATCGCCCACGGCCACCCGGGCGAAAAACTTTTTATCGGCGGGGATTACGTACCAGGGAGCGTGCGGTTTGGATGTTTTTTCCAGCATTTCTTCAAACGCCTTTTCGTACTCGTCCCACTGCGAACGCGCGTGCAAGTCGGCCGAACTGAATTTCCAATTTTTATCGGGTTCATCCAGCCGCGAGAGAAAACGCTCTTTCTGTTCTTCTTTTGAAACATTGAGGAAAAACTTCAAAATGCGCGTGCCGTTGTCGCACCAATGCTTTTCGATGGCGTTGATAGCCGTATAACGGTTTTCCCAAAACGCGTCGTCTATTTTTTCCACCGAACCGTATCCCGGAATGCGTTCGTTGAGTATCCATTGCGGGTTTACTTTTGTAGCCAACACGTTCTCGTAATGCGAACGGTTGAAAATTTCGATCATTCCCCGCTCGGGCATCGCGCGATAATGGCGCCACATATAATCGTGTTCCAACTCATTTTTGGTGGGCGTTTTAAAACTGTGCACGCGGCATCCCTGCGGATTAATACCCGACATCACGTGGCGGATAACGCCATCTTTTCCCGCCGCATCGCGTGCCTGCAAAATAATGAGCAGCGAGTAACGGTCGTCGGCATAAAACATTTCCTGAAATTCTTTCAGGTCTTTGATGTTACTCTTAATTTCTTCTTTGGCCGTTTTTTTATCGAATCCGCCGTCTTCGGACGTGGCAAAATCTTTCAAATTTACTTTTGCGCCGTCCTTCACACGAAATTTACTGTAATCGAAATTCATATAATTGTTTTTTGTAGTCTATGCTATATAAACTATAAAGTAAGAATATTTGTTTTTGTAATAGACTTTTTTTCAAAAAAATAATTACAACCGAAGCCAATTTTACTTCCGGTAATCGTAAAACCCAATACCGGTTTTTCTTCCTAACAAATTGGCACGAACCATTTTGCGGAGCAACGGATGCGGACGGTATTTATCATCGCCAAACTCGTGGTGCAATACTTCCATAATGGCAAGGCAAACGTCTAAGCCAACTAAATCAGCCAATGCCAATGGGCCGATGGGATGTCCGGCGCCGAGTTTCATCGCTTCGTCGATGGCTTCTTTTGAGGCTACACCGTCGGCAAGGGCGCCGATTCCTTCGTTTATCATTGGGATGAGCAGTCGGTTTACCAAAAAGCCGGGAGCTTCGGTAACTTCCACGGGAACTTTCCCGATTTTTTCGGCAATTCCCGATACACATTCATAAACGCTGTGGGCGGTTAATTGTCCGCGAATAACTTCCACCAATTTCAACACCGGAACGGGATTGAAGAAGTGCATACCGATAACTTTTTCGGGACGCTTGGTCGCTGCTGCTATTTCGGTTATGGAAAGCGACGAGGAGTTGGTTGCCAAAATACAATCGGGGTTGCAAGCCTCATCCAATTCGCGGAAAACACGTTTTTTCAACTCCATATTTTCTGCAATGGCTTCCACCACCAATCCGCAATCTTTGATATCGTCGTACGATAATGAGGTGGCGATGCGTCCGAGCGTTTGTTGTTTATCGTTTTCACTGATCTTTTCTTTTTCTACCAATTTCGACAAACTTTTATCGATATTTTTTACTGCCCGTTGCAGCAGTTCGTCGGACAAGTCTTTCATCACTACATCGTATCCACCTTGCGCGAATGCCTGGGCAATGCCGTTGCCCATCGTGCCGGTTCCTATAATTGCTATTTTCATATAATATGTTTTATGTTACTATTCTTTGATAAAAATAATGTGTCGCCTGAAAGGCGAAATTTTCATAACCGTATGCAAGCCGCCGATAGGCGGAGCAGCTTACGGTAACAACCCGAACTTAACTTCTGTCTGAAAGGCAGCACTTTATTAAAGTCCGACCACTTCGGGTCGAAATACGATGAGTCCTTTTACACCGTAAGCTATGCTGCGCTTGCATACGGTTATGAAAATCCGGCTTTTCAAGCCTTATATTTTCGACGCTCACTGAAATCATTTACTGTACGTCCTTTCAAAATAAAAAAATCAGAGGACAATAAGCTAGATTGTTTTATTTCCCTTTAAATTCTGTTTTTTCTTTCTTCAAAAACGCCGTCATTCCATTTTTCTGATCTTCAGTTTCAAAGCATTGAGCAAAGAGCTCAACTTCCAAATCGATTCCTTCTTCCATAGGCAAATCCCATCCGTTATTGATGGCTTCTTTTGATTTCTGAACGGCAATTGGTGCCTGTTTGGCGATGGTTTCAGCCATTGTTTTAACCTCATCCATCAATGATTCAGGCGCAACAACCTGATTTACCAATCCGATTTCCAATGCATCGGCTGCCGTGATCACTTTTCCGGTAAAAATCAGTTCTTTTGCTTTGGCAAAACCGATAAGCCGTGCCAATCGCTGTGTTCCCGAAAATCCGGGAGTGATGCCCAAGCCCACTTCGGGTTGTCCGAACTTTGCTTTTTCCGATGCGATGCGGATATCGCAAGCCAACGCCAATTCACAGCCTCCGCCCAAAGCGAAACCGTTTACAGCAGCAATAACGGGTTGCGGACACGTTTCTATTTTGCGAAAAACCGATGCGCCTTTTGATCCGAAAACTTTCGCTTCTTCGTAATTCATATCTGCCATTTCCTGAATGTTGGCTCCGGCAACAAAAGAGCGTTCAGCTCCGGTTATGATAATTACACGAACATCGGTATCGGCAGCCAACATATCAAAAGCCGAGTTTAATTCGCTTAAAATTTGCGTATTCAGCGCGTTGAGTTTATCGGGTTCGTTGATGGTAACCGTAGCGATGCGATTCTCTTTTTGTATGATTATTTTTTTTTCTTCCATTTTTTTATTACTCAAAACTGAAAACTCAGATTTATAACTTTTTCAGTATAACAGCGGTTCCCATTCCTCCACCAATGCAAAGCGATGCCAAACCGTAAGTTTTGTCGTACATCTGCAGTTCGTGAACGAGGGAAACAAGGATGCGGTTGCCCGATGCACCGATGGGGTGTCCTAATGCGATGGCGCCACCGTGAATATTGGTATGTTCGTCGATCCATTCGCGCGAAACGCCGTGCTCATCCATCAAACTTTCAACCACGCCGAGTGATTGAGCAGCAAATGCTTCGTTCAATTCAACGATTTCCATATCCGAAAGTTTCATTTCGGCACGTTGCAAGGCTTTTCGGATAGCAGGAACAGGGCCTAAACCCATCACTTCGGGAGCAACGCCGCCTTCGCCAACAGCTACGATTTCTGCCAACGGTTTCAATCTGTATTTAGCAACGGCTTCTTCATCGGCAAGCATTACGAATGACGCGCCGTCGTTGATTCCCGATGCGTTTCCGGCAGTAACTGTTCCATCTTTTTTGAACGCGGGCCGAAGATTGGCAAGTTTTTCGGGCGTACTTGCACGATTGGGATATTCGTCTTTATCGAACACGATGGTTTCTTTGCGCGTAACGATTTCCACGGGAACGATCTCGTTTTTAAACTTATCACCGTCAACCGCTGCAATGGCTTTTTGCTGCGAGCTGTATGCAAATGCATCTTGCGCTTCGCGCGAAATACCGAATTTTTCGGCCACATTTTCCGCGGTGATGCCCATATGATAATTGTTGAAGACATCGGTCAGTCCATCGTTTACCATATGATCGACAGCGTTAAAATTACCCATTTTAATGCCGTTGCGCACCGATGAAGGCAAGACATATCCGGCGTCGGACATATTTTCCACCCCTCCGGCAATGATAACCGATGCCGCACCGCTACGGATTTCGGCAACACCATTCATCACAGCTTTCATTCCGCTGCCGCACACCATATTGATGGCATAGGCAGGCACTTCGGCAGGTATGCCGGCGCCGATGGCGCATTGACGCGCAACACCTTGTCCTTGTCCGGCCGAAAGCACGTTTCCGGCAATCACGGAGTCGATTTTTGAACCGTCCATACCGGTTTCTTCCAAAATGGATTTGATGACAATCGCGCCCAATTGTCCCGGTTTAATGGTGGATAAACTACCCATAAATTTGCCTATGGGCGTGCGTTTTGCTGATACGATAAATACTTTTTTCATTTTTTTTTGAGAGCCAAGAGCCAAGATGTGAGAACCAAGACTTTTAGACTCATAGATTATTAGATGTTTAGACAATTTAGACTTTTTTGTTGAATTGTTCAACGTTGCGTCTGACGGATTTGCCGTCTGACGCTTTTTTAGATTTGGGATACCTTTGTCAAAGTTCTAAACTTTGACAAAGCTGTGAAGTTTACAAATCCTGCATCAATTTCAAATTCTCACTGAAATGCAAGTTGGCTTCCGTTGCCGCCTGTACATCATCTGCAGTAAATTCGGGATGGATTTCGGTAACGAGCAAACCGTTATCGGTAACTTCAATGACGCACATTTCGGTTACGATCATATCCACTTGTCCTTTGGCGGTTAGCGGGAGCGTGCATTGCTTCATAATTTTGGGGTTTCCTTTGGCCGTGTGTTCCATCGCGAGGATTACTTTACGTGTTCCCGTGAGCAAATCCATCGCGCCACCCATTCCGGGAACCATTTTTCCGGGAATGTTCCAATTGGCGAGATTTCCTTCTTCGTCCACCTGCAACGCGCCCAACACGCTCACATCCACGTGTCCGCCGCGGATAATGGCAAACGATGTAGCGCTGTCGAAGCACGCCGCGCCGATATTCGGTAAAACGGGTGCACCTCCGGCATTGGCAAAATAGGGATCTTCTTCTCCCGGAGCGGGCGATTTCCCCATTCCGATCATTCCGTTTTCCGACTGCAGCACCACGTGTACATCGGGTTTCAGGTAATTAGGAACCATTGTGGGTAGTCCGATTCCAAGGTTTACCACATCGCCGTCTTTCAGTTCGAGCGCAACGCGCTTGGCGATCACTTCTCTGATTTGATTTTTGTCCATAAAATTTGATTTTGGATTTCAGATTTACGATTTACGATTGATGGAGCTGAGTCTGTCCGATTAAATCGTAATTTGTAAATCTAAAATCGTAAATTATTTACTTTTTTCTTCTTTCCATTTCCTGTGCGATAAACGATGCCACATCATCGGCATACGTGTTCATACCAAATCCGGCATCGTAACCGAGTTCTTTTGCCAATTCGTGCGAAATACGCGGGCCTCCGGCGCAAAGGATCACTTTGCTGCGCAAGCCTTCGGCCTCCAACATTTCCACCAACTCCACCATATTTTTAATGTGCACGTCTTTTTGCGTAACGGTTTGCGACACCAAAAGCGCATCGGCATTTACCTCTATGCCTTTGGCTATCAGTTCTTCGTTCAGCACTTGGCTACCCATATTGATGGCCTCGAACATATTGTAACGCTCTAATCCGAAACGGCCGGCAAATCCCTTCATATTCATAATGGCGTCGATGCCGACGGTGTGCGCATCGCTTCCGGTGCTTGCGCCCACTACCACGATTTTACGCCCGATATGTTCTTTGATAAACTCATCCGTTTCCGTAATATCCCACTTGGTGGACGATACTTTGGGGACGTGAATTTGTGTATAATCAATGTTTCCGGTGTAACTTCCGTAGCAGTTGAAAAACGTAAATCCTTCTTTCAGTTCTTTGTGAAACACCACCTGTGGGTTGTCGAAACCCATTTTGCGTAGTAATTGTTTTGCGGCTTCGGTGGCTTCGTCTCCGGCGGGAACGGGCAAAGTGAAACTCAATTGGGTTTTGCCGTCGTTCATAGTGTCGCCGTATGGTTTTATTTTTGTGAGGTCTAACGTTTGGTCGAAATCGTTGGAACGTGTATTGTATAATCCTTCGCTCATAATTCTTCGGGTTACGGGTTACGGGTTTCGTGTTGCGAGTTCATCATCAGGTCGATAAACGGATTGTAATAATGCGCTCCTTTCATTGATACGCCCGCAAGCCCTTTGCCTCCGGTTTTGGCACGTTTTACGTTTCCGAATATTCCTTTTTCTATTGCGGTGAAAAGGCCTTCTTCCTGAAGCTCTTCAAGTAACGCGATGGTTTTGTCGAGCACTTCTTTAGCGCGTGTCTGAATAATTCCACCGTCTTTAAACTCCACCTCATCGCCAATGTTTCGCATATTGTTGAAAATATATTTGGCGTTTTCGATGGAAAGGTAACGGTCGCTCATAAACGGCGTGTGAATGGCTTCGGTGGGCATTCCCAAGAGTTGAATTCCCTGCGACGTCCATACGCCGATCATATTGAAAAGCGCGTCTTGTAAGTGTCCGCGGAAAATATTTCCCGTCATAAATTTAGTAGGTGGCATATATTTGAGTGGCGCTTTGGGGAAAATTTCGCGTGTCATTTGTGCCTGTGCCAATTCGAAAAGGAAACCGTTTTCGAGGTCGGGATCCATTTCAAAAGCGTGCCCCAATCCCATTTGTTCTTCGGGAAGTCCGGCAAGCAAAGCCAATTGTTCGTTGATCAAATCGGATGCGAGAACAGTGTGCGCTTCTTCCACGGCATCGGCGGTGGTGAGGTAATTGTCTTCACCTGTGTTGATGATTACACCCGCGAACCCGTTGATTACGCGCGACATAAATTGGTCCACCATTGTGCGTTGCATATTGATGTCGCGGAAAAGAATACCGTAAAGCGCATCATTGAGCATTACGTCAAGTCCTTCCAACGCGCCCATCGCGGCGATTTCGGGCATACACAATCCCGAACAGTAATTGCACAGACGGATGTATCGTCCTACTTCTTCGCCTACCTTATCGAGCGCTCCGCGCATAATGCGGAAATTTTCCTGCGTGGCGTATGTTCCGCCGAAGCCTTCGGTGGTGGCGCCGAAAGGTACGTAATCGAGTAAGCTTTGTCCTGTGGTTCGGATAACGGCGATGATGTCGGCGCCCTGTCGGGCAGCGGCTTCGGCTTGTACCACATCTTCGTAAATATTTCCCGTGGCAACAATCACATAAAGATAGGGACGGCTGCCTTCGCCGATGGTGTCGAGATAATGTTCCCGTTTTTTTCGTCTTTCGGTAATTTGTTGGATGCTTGCGCTTACAAACGGTTGTAAGGCTTGTGCTACTTCGTCTTTCGTGCGAAACGGAAAAGTTGTGATATCCAAGCTTTCCGATGCTACACGTTCGGCTATCTGTTGTGGCGATTGCCCCGTTTCGAGAATGGCGTTACCCAAAAAGAAAAGTGTGCCGTGTTCTAACACATTTTTGTTTTTTAAATCGTCCACCAATACGTTGGGCAGCGGTGCTCCCGTATCGTCCACATTATCAATCCCCACCAATCGGCAGAGCGTTCTTTCCACTGCCACGGTGGTGTAATTGTCGGCAAAACGCTGCACCTCGGCAGCAATTTTACCCGCAACATCGCGCGCGTGTTGCACTTTGTTGAAATCTATTCCAAGTTTGCTTTTTTGCATATATTATTTAGTCAAATACTTTTTTGTTCGTTCCAAAATATCTTTATCTACTCCAATTATCTCCGCAATTTTTACTGCTTCGTGCGGCACTTCCTTTTCGGTTGTTTCTTCCAGCGAATAATCGATAAAAGAGTTGATATTGGAGATGGTTATCTTTTCATTGTTTCGGTTTTCGGTAAAACCTTTTACCCGCAGTTTACGGCACGGGATATCGATGCCGTAGTGCGTGGTAATGAGTGACTGTATATGGTTCTGAATCAAGAAGTCGAGCATTCCGCACACAATGGCTTTGCCTTCGGCAGGATTGGTGGTGCGGGCAAGTTCATCGATTAGCACCAATTGTCGGATGCCTCGGCGCGTGTTGTCGATGGTGGTGTTTAGGCGGAGCATTTCGGCGGCGAATGAGGACAGGCCTTGTAACTCGTCTTCGCCGTCGCCCGCGCTAGTAACAATTTGCTCTACAGGAACAATAGTTGCCGATTGTGCTGCCACATAAAATCCGAACTGTGTCATCGTTTGCGCCAACGCCACGCTTTTGAGCAACACGCTCTTGCCTGCCATATTGGCTCCCGTGATAACGGTGGGTTGCATTGGGATGACGATGTCCACAGGTTGAAAATCTTTGCGCTGTGCGTGCAACGCGTTTTTTATTTCGGGATGAAACAGTCCCTTATAGGACGTTTCTTGTTCGCCGATACCGGGTTTGCACAACCCTAATTCTTTTATCTGAAGGGCTTTTGCCAAAACGATATCCAATCGGGCAACTTCTTGTAACGCTTGTGATAAGGCTTGCGCGTGTGGAAAAAGTTGTTGAGCGATGTTTTTTCGAATTTCGTCCTCAATTCGTTGTGCCTGAAAACGAACAGGTTCTATATCTTTTTCGTCGGATTTGTTTGCCGTCATTCGGCTCAGTTGCGTGCGTAGCGATGCCAAAACCGACGAATATTGGTCGTAAATATAAAAATGAGGAATGCGTTTTTTTTCAGGGTCGAGCGTATCTATAACGGTTGTGAACGAGGGTATGTCGATAAAAGCTATTTTCAACTCCGTTACGTACTCGCGAATGGATTCTGCCAGTAGGGCAAAATGTTTTATCTCGAACAGTTCAATGTCGTTCAACACGTTTTTGGTGGACAGAATCTGAAAGGTTCCCGATATATCGCGCAATTGCATCAGTTTGATAAACAGCAGAGACAACGGTTTTTCGTTGTTTTGCGCGTTTATGATGCTGCAAGCCGTTTCAGTTTCCGCCAAAGCTGTTTCTATATGGTTTTTGTTGGTCAGAAACGGCATAGCGAGCAATTGCTTCCGTCCGATGGAAGAAAGCACATTCAAGGAATCAATCATATATTTGAATCCGCTGATATGTTGTATGGCTTGTTTGATTTGCATTTATGATTTTATAATCTACTTCTATCTTCGAAAAAAGCTAGCTGTCTGTAGTTATCCTCCTCACATCATACACCTCCACGCCCAACGCTTTTTTCATCTCTTCCCGCAATGTATCCGAATCGAGCAGAAAACCGCTTGGGGACAAAGGATTTACCGTTACGGCAATCAACCTGCTTCGTATCACGCTTTTTATCGAATTGCCGCTTTTCAAAAACGAGTTGAACTCTCTTTGCGACACGAATATCTTGGTAAAATCGCTCACAACGAGTTCCACGTTTCGGTTCTGTATCCGCAGGAAAGTGAGCAGCTTGTCGCTCACAGCACCAGATACGTATATCCGCGTGCCGAACCGAAAAATATCTTTCTCCCGCTTATCGAGCAGAAACACCGACGGAATTTCCAAATCGTGTACATTGCCTTCGGTATCTACTGCCCACATCCCGCTTTTGAGCCGTTGCAGCTTTTCGGCAAGCGCGCTCTCCACGGTGGGGAGTTGGATGAGTTGTTGCACAAATCGTGTTTGTCGTACCAACTGCGGAATATTTGCCGATAGCGCCGCTCCCGTTGCCAAAATCATCGCATCGGTAACAGCGGGCGATGCAAGACTGAGGCGCGACAGTGCTCCGTCCACTATCGTTGTTTGAACGCCAAATTGTCCCATTTCACCGATAAGTTTTCTTATTCCAACAGTTTCCGAAGGTCCTGATAAAATGACTTTTCCTTCCGACCGTGCCCGTGCCGTTATTAACCTCCCCAACGCCGTGTGTGCTTCGCTTATATTCAAAATCTCCGATACAATTCTACGTTCGAGGTAATGCTTTTCGGAAGTAACAAATATCATCCCTTCGAAAACCGTTATCTCGGGTTTCGGTGTGCGCATAACGCTGTCCGTTTGCTCGCCATCCACGCCGATGGATGTCAACGCTATCTGCGTACCCATCGCCCGCAACCGGTTGAGTACATAATCCAGCGTTTCGGTTTTGCCGGTGTTCTTTTCCAATCCAACGATGGAAACACTGCGGTGGGATAATATGTCGTGAATAAAAGGCAAATGAATTTACGATTTTAGATTTTAGATTTTAGATTTTAGATTTTTTGTCATTGGTTATTTTCCCATTATTCGTAATTCGTAAATCCCAAATCGTAAATCTAATGTCCATTATTCCGCTTAAACCGATCCAAATCTTTTGGTTCCAACGACAATTTCCGTCCCGAAAGCAACGCAGCCACACCTTCCTTCTTCTGTTTAGCGCATTCGGGACAGTGGCAATCTTCTTTGTAATCTTCGGGTTCGGTGTATGCACTAATAACACCTTCGTAGTTACGCACAATAACGCGATTGGTCGATTGTGAAATCATATACGTAGGCATTACGGGAACTTTTCCGCCGCCGCCGGGCGCATCCACCACAAACGTGGGAACGAGATAACCGGACGTATGCCCGCGCAGGTTTTCGATAATTTCGATGCCTTTAGACACAGGTGTGCGGAAATGCCCGATGCCCTTCGATTGGTCGCAGATATAGATGTAATACGGCCGAACGCGAATGCGACCCAAACCGTGAACGAGTTCACGCATTACATACGTGCAATCGTTAATGCCGCGCAGCAACACCGTTTGATTTCCAAGCGGAACGCCTGCGGCAGAAAGTTTGTTGCAGGCTTCAGCGGCTTCGGGCGTGATTTCGTTGAAGTGGTTGAAATGCGTGTTGAGCCAAACGGGATGATATTTTTTAATCATCTCGCAAAATTCGTCGGTAATACGCTGCGGCATTACTACTGGTGTTCGTGTTCCGAAACGGATAATCTCTACGTGCGGAATTTCGCGCAAGCGTTTCAGAATGTACTCAATACGGTCGTCGCTCATCAGCAAAGCATCGCCACCCGAAAGCAATACGTCGCGGATTTCCGGTGTGCGGGCAATGTAATCAATGGCGTTATCGATACGTTCGGTGGGCGCTCCGGCGTCTTTTTGCCCGGCAAAGCGGCGACGCGTACAATGCCGACAATACATCGCGCACATATCGGTGATGAGGAACAGCACGCGGTCGGGATAACGGTGTGTTAGGCCGGGCACGGGCGAATCGCCGTCTTCGTGTAACGGATCATCGAGGTCGCCGCGCGAAACGTGCAACTCGTTAATGGTCGGGATGGCCTGCTTGCGGATGGGGCAATGCGGGTCTTCCGTGTTTATCAAACTCAAGTAATACGGTGTGATAGCCATTCGCAGCGTTTTTAGCGATTCGCGCACACCTTCTTCTTCATCGGGCGTGAGTTGGATGTATTTTTTTAGGTCATCCAACGTTTCGATGCGATTTTTCACTTGCCATTTCCAATCGTTCCATTGCTCATCGGGAACGTGGGAAAAGAATTGGCGGGTTGTATTCATAATATTTACGATTTACGATTTCTGATTTACGATTGATTTGTCGGAAGTGTTCGTTTTCAATCTTAAATCAAAAAACCACTAATTATTTTGTTATATTTAGATTTTTCCTTGCGGTTTTGATGCTTGCTACCACAATAGATAGAATTTCTTCGGTTTCACGTTTGATATTTCCAATTCGTGTTTTTTCAAGCAAGCTGCTTTCTTCCAACACCTCGAGCCAATAAACGGTTTCGTCGGCTTCTTCTTCCACTATTTTGAGTTTGTTTATGAAATCGGCAGTCTATTTCGCACGGCAAGCCGCGCGGTAATTCGCTCCAACGGATGTAGAACTTTCGTACAATTTGTTTCGCAAGTTCCCACGCCGAAGGTTTCGACGGCAGTAGATCTATCAGTAAAATCACTTCTATACCTATGCGTTTGGTGCGTTTTATCAACAAATCTTTCATCATCTCCAAGTTTGTAATTAAGATTTATGATTTCGGATGTACAAATTACGATTAAAGTGGTGTTCTGCACGTTTTCAATCGTAAATCGTCAATCAAAAATCGTCACTTGTTAAGCGTATAATTCAGTAAAAATATTTCTAAGCTTTTCGCTTTCACGCAGCAATTGCAGTGTAATTTCGGCGTGCCCGCGGGTGTATCCGTTACCAACAATCATTGTTACATCGCTACCTACGCCTTCGGCGCCAAGGGCTGCTTTTGTGAAGCTGGTTGCCATAGAGAAGAAGTAAACAACACCCGAATCCTTGGTGATAAGAATGGATGTCATTTCCGTATCGGGGATGTTTACGTTGTTGATGGTAATGTCAGCAAGTTGGCCGTTGGTAAGTTCTTCGATTCTTTCGAGAACCGAAACCGGTTGTGTGGCATCGGCGGAAAATACGTGGTCGCAGAAATCGAGCGCGATAAGCCGGTCGGTACTTTTTTGTGAGTGGGTAATACCGATAACTTTTCCGGTAACGCCTGCGCGTTTCTTTGCTTCGTAGCAGCAAAGCATTCCCGATTTTCCACCGGCGCCGATGATGACCACCGTGTCACCCGGTTTTACCAATTTGGCGGTTTGCGCGGGTGCTCCCGCCACATCCAATGCCGACAAAGCGAGTTTTTCGGGAAGGTCTGTTGGGATTTTTGCGTAAATACCACTTTCAAACAAAATGGCTTTTCCGTCAATATCTACCTGATCCACTTCATCGCGGATTTCCTTGATGTTGTCGATTCGAAGTGGGGTGAGTGAAAGTGAAACGAGCGTTGCAATTTTATCGCCCACGTTCAAATCGGTTTTTCCGATAAGCGCATCGCCGATTTTTTCTACTGTTCCCAACAACATTCCGCCCGAACCCGTCCACGGATTGCGGTGCTTGCCTTGTTTTGCCACGATATCGAACATAATTTCTTTAATTTTCTCGTGATTGCCTTCTGCACGTATGGAAATATCGGTAAACGATGCCGAGTCGATATTGAGCGTTTGCACGTCGATAAGGATTTCGTTGTCGTAAATCTCATCCATATTGTTGTCGATTTTGTTTGCCGGTTGCGGCAATACGCCTTTCGGCTCAATTACGCGGTGTGTACCGTACTTGTTTCCTTTTTTCATTTTTTTTAAAGATTTATAGAGCCAAGAATCAAGAGCCAAGACTTTTTGATTCTGTTTTTTATTGTTTGTTTTTATGTTGATTTATAATGGTTTCAATCCTAAAATTGCTCTTGCTCCCGCGGGATTTGCGATTTCGCGGCCCAACAGTTTGGCCATTTGCACCACTTTGTCAACAAGTTCGCCATTGGATTTGGCCAAAACACCGCGCGAAAGATACAGATTATCTTCGAATCCTACACGCACGTGTCCACCCATAGCAATGGCGTGCGCGGCGAGCGTAAATTCGCTTCGTCCGATGCCGGTGGCTGTCCACGTGGAGCCTGCGGGAATGCGGTTTACCAACCACACGAGGTTTTCAACCGATGCCGATGCGCATCCGGGAACGCCAAGAACGAAGTTGAATTGCATTGGCGCGCCGGGAACTTGTCCTTTGGATGCTAAATGAAGCGCGGTTTCCAAGTGTCCCATTTCAAAGCATTCGTATTCGGGTTTAATGTTGTTTTCCATCATTCGTTTTCCGAAATCGCGCATCATCGGAATGGTGTTTTCAAACACTTCGTCGCCAAAGTTGCAGGTTCCACAATCGAGCGTCGCCATTTCGGGGAATAACTCGGTGGGTTGCAGGCGCTCTTCGGCGCTCATTCCTACGGCTCCACCGGTGGAAGGGAGCAAGATTATATCGGGGCGCTCTTTTTTAATGGCGTCCATACATACGCGAAAGCGTTCTTTGCTTTGCGTGGGTGTGCCGTCGTCTTCGCGTACGTGAATGTGCACGATGGCAGCTCCGGCGTCGTAAGCCGACACGGCTTCGCGCACGATTTCTTCAACGGTATAAGGTACTGCGGGATTGTGTTCCTTGGTTACTTCCGCACCGCAAATGGCGGCTGTTATGATAAGTTTTTCCATTTGAAAGCCTTTCCCCCTAAATCCCCCTTTCCGAGAGAAAGGGGGACTTTTTTGGGCTATTTTTTTTAAATAATTATTTGTGTTATTGTGTTCATTAAATAGTTTCCTTACCTATTCTCCCCCTTTGGGGGAGTTAGAGGGGGCGCGTTGACACTTCTTCGGCACCACACACGTTCCGCTTGCGCGGCATACCACGATGGGCTCTGCCAACACATCGGCTGCCGATGCCGAAATATCGGCTCGCGGAGCGATTACTTTTCGGGCCTCAAACGTCATTTTACGCGATGAGTTGCCAATATTCGCAATCTCGCCTGTGGCTTCGATAAAGTCGCCGGCGTAAACGGGCGCGAGAAATTCCACTTTGTCATAAGCTACAAAAAGGCCTTCGTCGCCATCATTTATGATTAATAATTCGGTGGCTACATCGCCAAAAAGTTGAAGCATTTTGGCTCCGTCAACTAAATTTCCGCCGTAGTGTGCGTCGTGTGCGCTCATTCGCACTCTGATAAGTGATTTCACCCCTAAATCCCCTGAAGGGGACTTTTGCGGAGTTGATTTGTTTACAGGGTCTTGCATTATATTTAATTCATTTTAATTAGTTCAACTAATCTTCTCTCCCCTTTAGGGGAGTTAGAGGGGTATTTATTATGTGATTCACAAAAATATATGGTGTATGAATGGTTTCGGGACTTAATGTGCCGGCAGGAACAACTTCATCGGCCTCCACAATTACTGTGTCGGCGGCCATCGCCATTAACGGATTGAAATTTTGCATTGTACCTTTATAAATCAGATTTCCCCATTCGTCGGCAATGCTTGCCCGTATGAGCGCCACATCTGCCCGTATGGGTTTTTCGAGAAGGTATTCTTTGCCGTCTATCTGAATGGTTTGTTTGCCTGCCTCAATAACGGTTCCCAATCCCACGGTGGTAAGTACGCCGCCCAATCCCGCTCCGCCACTACGGATTCGTTCGGCAAGTGTTCCTTGCGGACTGAATTCGATTTCCATCTCGCCGCTGTTCATCATTCGCCCTGAATCGGGATTGGTGCCGATATGCGAAACGATAAGTTTTTTTACCTGATGGTTGGAAACGAGTTTGCCGCATCCTTTATCGGGGAATCCGGAATCGTTCACGATAAGCGTAAGGTCTTTCACACCCGATTTAACGAGTTCGTCTATGATGCCTTCGGGTGAGCCGTGCCCCAGAAAACCGCCGATCATAACAGTCATTCCGTCTTTCACTTTTTCCGCGGCTTCGCTATACGAAATTAATTTGTTCATATGGTTGATTTAAAATTGAGTATTCTTTTCTCTTATACTGACACTTTGTAAGATTCAGATTAAATAATGGCTAATTTATAGGTGCAAAAATAGCAAAATAATTTATCTTTTCAATTATTTGCTTAATAGTTTTGTTGCAGTAGAAATAAAAAAACTCATTGGAATCGATAACTTCCAATGAGTTTAGTTAAATATCGTACTCGGAGCGGGACTTGAACCCGCACAACCGTAATGGTCACAAGATTTTAAGTCTTGCGTGTCTACCATTCCACCATCCGAGCAGACCTTGAGCGAAAGACGGGACTCGAACCCGCGACCCTAACCTTGGCAAGGTTATGCTCTACCAACTGAGCTACTTTCGCGATTTATCGGATAAAAAACGGCTCAAACCTGAGCCTTTTTTATTTTGCGACTGCAAATGTAGAAAGGTTTATCGGTATTTCAAAGAAAAACACCCATTTTTTTAATTTCTAATGTGAAAAACACCTGATTGTGTGGTACCCAAAACCTGATATTTTTGCAGGCTTTCGCCGCCACTCACTTCGTGACCCGTTCCCGTCCAAAAAACATATCGGTTGCCGCAAACAGGGCAGGCAGCCTCTCCGTTATCTTCCGGTTCAACCCGAATTTCTCTCGAATCCTCTTGCGGGCAACACAAATCAAAAGCAAAAATTTCCCCTTCGCTATCTCTGAAAACCAATAATCCCGAATACCCCACTTGCTCTCCAATGGTACGCCCCGACAAATATTTTTTATAGGTGAAATGTGTTAGGTCAGAGTCCAAGCCATTGATGTCGATCCTAAAATATACAGGCGCGAAAGGAATTGTATAGAGGGGTTCTTCCTTTACACATGAAAAAACCGAGAAAAAAGCCACGAAAAAGAATATATACTTAATTTTATTCATTCAAGAATGCGTTGATCCTTTTTCTACAACGTCGCACCGTCCAAAATAGTATCAATTGTCGTTAATTCTTCTTCTGAGAAAGACAGGTTGTTCAAAGTATTTAAGTTATCTTTCAACTGTTCCACATTGCGCGTACCCACTATCACCGATGTAACCCTTTTGTCGCGTAAAGCCCACGCCACAGCCATTTCGGCCATGGTTTGATTTCTGCTGCCGGCAATTTCATTCAATTGTTTTACGCGTTCGATTATGTCAGGCGTAATTTTCTCTTTCTTTAAAAACCCCGACGCATCCGCGGCGCGACTCTGATCGGGTATCCCGGAAAGGTATTTATCTGTAAGAACTCCCTGCGCCAAAGGCGAAAAAGCAATAAATCCCGAACCGAATTCATCTACAACAGAAAGGATCTCTTCTTCGGGTTTTCTGAAAAACATGCTGTATTTTCCTTGATAAATAAGACTCGGAACATGTTGCTCTTGCAGATAGAGCATTGCTTCCCGGGCTTTATCGGGGGGATAATTAGATAGGCCGATATACAACGCTTTTCCCTGCTTCACGATATCGATTAACGCTTGCATTGTTTCTTCAAGGGGTGTTATTGAATCGTAACGATGCGAATAGAAAATATCGAAATACTCCAATCCTGTTCTTTTCAAACTCTGATCGATACTGGCCATCAGATTTTTTCTGGAAGAACCGTTTCCGTAGGGCCCGTCCCACATCAAATAGCCGGCTTTGGACGAGATGATCATTTCATCGCGATGCGAGGCAAGATTTTCCCTCAAAATTTTACCGAAATTTGCTTCCGCCGATCCCGGAGGCGGCCCATAATTGTTTGCTATATCAAAATGAGTTACGCCTTGCTCAAAAGCATGCAAAATCATGTTGCGCGCTTCTTCAAAATCATCTACAAAACCGAAATTGTGCCACAAACCAAGCGAAATTTTAGGTAATTGTATTCCGCTATTTCCACAATAAGAATACTTCATCATATTATTTTTATTTAAGTTTTTTATCTATTTCATCATCCGGAATCACCGTGATAACTGCTTTCCCGTCGGGTGTATGGTTAGGTGTTTTACACGCGAACAATTCGCTCACAACAAGCAACATTTCTTCTTCGGTCAAAACTTTCCCCGAAGGAATAGCGGCAAAATTTGCCATAGAAAGAGCCAACGATTCCTGAATTTCGGCTTTTACATCCGCTCCGGTTTCCACGCTTTTGCTTATCATATTCTTGATAAGTGAAACGGCGCGCGTATTTACGATTTCCGAAGGCAGCCCTTGCACCGCGTAAGAATTATTTCCCATATCGTTCAATTCGAAACCGAGCGCACCGAGTTCTTCGGAAATTTCGGACAAAGCAATCGATTCTGCATGTGTAAGTTGCAGCATTTCGGGGAAAAGAATACGTTGCGAAACACCTTTTTTATTTTTGATCCGTTCCAAAAACCGGTCGAAAAGGATGCGCACATGCGCCCGATGCTGGTCGATAATCATTAAGCCCGACTTTACAGATGTGAGAATATATTTTTGTTTGTACTGATAATGTTCGGGTGAAAACTGTTGCGAGTTTTCTATCTGATTGGTAGTAGAAAACAGATTATTGTCTTCTGTTATAGTTTTTCCGGCATTTTTTTCCTGATCAAATCCTTTATAAAGCAATTCCCAATCGAAAGTCGGCTTGGCTTTGGTGTAACTTTCACTGTGTGAAGAATCGAAAGGATTGTAATTGGGATTGAGGCTGATCTTCGGCATCGATGCCGTTTTCGATGGATCGAAAATGGGTATATCGGGCGCATCGGCCGTATCGAAATCGATACTCGGAATGGCGTTAAATTTTCCCAACGATTCTTTAACGGCAACCATCAGAATTTGCCACAATGCCTGTTCGTTCTCGAACTTGATTTCCGTTTTTGTGGGATGAATATTTACATCGATGGTATCGGGCTCCACTTCGAAATAAATGAAATAATTAGGATTCTCGTTGGTTGAGATCAACGGCTCATAAGCCGACATAACCGCTCTGTGGAAATAGGGATGCCGCATGTATCGGTTATTGACGAAAAAGTATTGACTTGCCCTACCCTTTTTGGCAAACTCGGGACTACTGATGTATCCGGATATTTTTGCGAGCGTTGTTTCTTGGTTTATTTCGATAAGTTGTTGGTTGAGACCCTTGCCTTCCATTTGCACAATGCGTTGGCGAATGTTGGAGGCCTGAAGATTGAGCGACTGTACATCGTTTTCAGTAAGTGTAAATTCGATGTTGGGATTCACCAACGCGATGCGCTCTATTTCAGTATAAATATTACGCCGCTCGGTATCATTCGATTTTAGAAATTTACGCCGTGCCGGCACATTGAAAAAAATGTTTTTTACGGAAATACTTGTGCCTATAGCGCCGGAAATAACTTCTTGCTTTTCAAGTCGCGAACCCTTAATTTCTATATAAGTTCCTACTTCGTCTTCGGGTCGTTGGGTTTTCACCTCCACGTGAGCAATGGCGGCAATAGAAGCCAACGCTTCGCCTCGAAATCCCATGGTGCGAAGCGCAAAAAGATCGTCTGCGGTTTTTATCTTGGAAGTTGCGTGTCGTTCGAACGCCATGCGCGCATCGGTAGCGCTCATGCCTTTTCCGTTGTCTATGACTTGGATAAGCGTTCTTCCGGCATCTTTTATCATTATCTGCACGTGCGTTGCACCTGCATCAATGGCATTTTCCACCAACTCTTTTACCACCGAAGCCGGGCGTTGAATAACCTCTCCGGCAGCAATTTGATTTGCTATTGAATCGGGCAGAAGGTGGATAATATCGGACATGAAGCTATCTTAGGAAAAAAAAGTAAAATAAGGCAATCAAAGCCAGAATAAGAACAAAAAGAACGATGTTATTCGTAAAGAAAGGCGTTTCTCCTCTTGCTTCACGATCCTTTCTTTTTTTCAGGTGTCTGGTTTCCGATAAAAAGGCTTCTTGAAAATTCACCGTTTGTCGGGGTGATTCATCCGATTCTTCGGCCATGTTCATCTCTTTTTTTATTTCCTGAATGCGAGTCTGCATGCGTTTTTTTCTTGCTTCTTCTTCAGGATTATAAAGTATGGGAACATGGTTGAATTTCCGGGGTTTTCTGTTATTATAGAAAAAAAATACTCCCATTTTTGTAATTTTTTATGATACAAATATAAGAAAGAAAATAGAAAAAGGCAAAAGCCTTTTCTATTTCATATTGTCCTCTCTTGTAAACCTGCGCGGAGGAGGTGTTGCGGTATCTGAAGCCTGACGGCTGTTTGAGCGAAAAATATCGTATCGGTTGCGCGGCCTCAGGTAATCGAGCCAAACAAATCCTTTTAACTTCGAATCTTCGGGTTTCAATTGAGACAAAGGCGTTGTAACGGCCGTTGTTGACGACCATAATTTCAGCTTTTGAATTTCATCGTCCAAAATATCCATCGATAAATAGGCGCTCTGGGTTTTGTTTAAGCCAATCATTGTGCTATCTTCTTCTACCAAATAGTAAAGCGATTCGGCATTTCCTTCTACCAACACATATCTAAGTTCGTTATTATCGAAATTAGCCGTTAACTGCCTGCCGCTAACCTGATTATATTGTCCCTCAGATTTTCGGTCTTGTATAGCAAAAGCATAATCTTTGACAATAGCCCTGTCCACCGTGCTGTCATTCATATAAACCTCGATAATGTTACCCAAAATCTGACTGCCTTTGTTCCAAATTACCGGATTACCGATAAGATATAATACAGAATCTTTTTGTACATAACTCATCGAGTCACAAAGCCCCTGCAGGTCATCCCGATAAAAACGCACATTATAATAAGCGCGAATGTCTCTGTAAATTGAATCCGTAAGCAGCCTAAGCGTATCGCCGTGCAAATAAAGGCTGTCTTTTTGCGAATATTCTATCACGTAAGCCGAATCGGTAGCCATGCCATATTCGGTTTTTTCGTTATAAAAACCGTAATTGCCTCTTAAAATTGCTTTTCGCTCGAAATCTTCCATGTACATATCACCGAAAACTTCTCCTTCACCGGTCTGCCGGTTATAGAAAATAGTATCTCCGATAAGTACTTTGGTTTGATCGTTACTGTAAATTTCCGAACGACGGTACAACCGCGCATCGTCGGTTGCCGTATTGTACCAACCGTGTGTGGTATTGATATATCCGCTATCCGAAACGATGGTAGAAGGGCCGAGGATATCGGCAATTTTACTTTCCGTATTGTATTTCAACGTGTCGGCGTAAATGGTGTACTGTTCGTTTATGAGTTTTACACTGTCGCTGAATAGCGCCTCTTTGGTTTCGGGATCGTACTGTCCCCAAAACGACGTCAGTTCGTTGCGGTCGTCAACCAACATTCCGCCTTCAAAGTAATAACCTAAGTTTGCAACCCTGTCGAAGTTCAAACTATCGGTAAATAGTGTTGAATGGCGGTCTTCCATGCGGATATTGTCGCGCAGGCGCGCCAATTTGGTGTTCCCATCGTAATAAAGATAATCGCCGTAAACGAAAATGGTATCACCCTGCTCCATACGCACGTTGCCGAAGGCTTCGAAAGAATTCCGGCTCAGATACCGGTATGCGCTATCGCAATACATATGTGCGCCCTCGTGGTAAAGAACTACATTTCGCCTTAGAATTTGTACATCTGTTTCTTTTACCCCTTGTAATTCATCAGCCTGAATAAGGTTTATGATCTTAGTGTTAGGATCGGGCGGAGGCTGCTGCGTGTTTGCCGTTAAAATAAGTACACAAAGCACGCTCACAAAGAGCATGCTCAGGTATTTTGTGTGGGTAAAAATTTTATTTTTCATCTGTTAGAGTAAATGTTTACTTTACCCAACCCGAATATCTAAAGTCGCACCCTTTCCAGTTTGGATCTATACGCACATACGTGCTTTCTATTTTTTTTGTCAGCCATTCATCCATTAACTCTTGCTGTCGGGCATTTTCTGCCATCTGTTTCACTATCTGATAATCATTGTTGATATTGGCCTTGTGTCCTTCGTTTCTGTTGGTTATTCTGATGATGGCTGCAACTTGTTTTCCTTTGTCGTTGCGCATGATGAAAGGTTCGGATAATTCTCCCACTTTCATTTCACCGGCGACTTTTGCGATGTCTTGGTTCAATTCGTTCAATTCGAAACGCGGTGTTCCGGCATTTTTAGAATTGGGCCGGTTATTCACCATGATTCCCCTGTTATTGCGGGTGTCTTTGTCGGCAGAAAGGAATGTTGCAGCTTCATCGAATGTGATTTTTTTGCTGCTGATTCCGTTTCGAATGGAATCGAGCCTGACAACCGCCGTGTCTAATTGTTGTTGCGGAACTTTTGGTTTCAACAATATGTGCCTGAAATTAGCCATATCTCCTCTGCGTTCTATGAGTTGAATGATATGAAAGCCATATTCGGTTTCCACTACATTAGATACTTTAGAAGGATCGGTTAGTGCAAAAGCTACATTCGAGAATTCCGGCACAAAGCCTGATCTGTTCATAAAGCCGAGTTCTCCTCCTCTTACCGATGAGGGATCCTCGGAGTACAGTACTGCCAGTGAAGAAAATTGCGATTTTCCGCTGTTGATCTGTTCTGTAAATTCACGAAGCCTGTTTTTTACCGCGTCGGTCTCAGCCAACGGAATTTCGGGTTCAACAGTTATAATTTGCACTTCCATGGTGGTAGGAATGAACGGCAAACTGTCTTGGGGCAGCGAATTATAATATTTCCGAATTTCGGATGGCGTTAGGGATATATCGCCGAAGTGTTTTTGCTGAACTCCTTGAATAAGTTGTTGTTCACGCAATTGCGTACGCAAATCCTCACGGATTTTTCTGGCGCTTTTCCCGAAGTATTCTTCCAGTTTTTCGGCCGACCCAACCGATGAAATGTATTCGTTCATGTAATATTCCAACATGCGGTTTACATTTGCATCCTGCACTTCAATACTATCCAGCTTCGCCTGATCGAGGAATAACTTATTCACAGCCATTTGCTCCGGAATAAAGCAATACGGATCGCCGTCTATGCGTTGGTTCTGCATCAGAATTTCCTTGCGGTATTCTTCTACTTCCGATTTAAGGATGGCCTCATCGCCTACAACCCAAACAACTTCATCAATAATATTATTTTGAGCTTCAAGTTGTTGAATAGAACCGATAACAACTGCCAAAAGAAAAATTATTTTGAGTGAAAATTTCATTTTAATCATTTGTTTTAAAAATACGAGCGTAAAAGTAGTGATAATTGATTTATCAGCCAACAGGTTGTATATTAAAAGTAGTTATAAAGAATTGGAAATAAAAAATAGAGCCGTTGCGCGAGGCAGCGGCTCTATGAGAAATATCGGATAAACTTATGTTATTTGTTAGTTACGCGAACATCAATGCGCCTGTTTTGCGCACGTCCTTCGGCAGTATCGTTGGATGCTACGGGATGTTGCGATCCATAACCTTCGGCTTCCATCCTGTTTCTGTCAACGCCTAAAGCAACTAATTCATTCAAAGCGGTTTCCGCTCTTTGCTGTGATAGTCTCATATTTACGTCGTCGGGGCCGGTATTATCGGTATAACCACCAACTTTCAAGTTCACATTCGGATAAGCTTTCATTATATCCGCGATATTCTGCAATTGTCTTTGAGATTCGGCTTTCAAAGTATTACTGCCGGTTTCAAAATACAAACGGTCGAACGAGAACCAAGTATCTTTATCTACCGGTTGGTCGCTTTCGATGAATCTAACCAGTCTGTTTTCAACAGAGTTTTCGCCTACTACTAACTCTTTGCCGTCTCTTAATCTCAAGTTCACATCTTGTCCTAAGTCGTAAACCCAATCGCCGGCTTCATTCAATTCTCCTCTGATCGTGTTGTCCACGTTGGCGGGCTGTACAACTACTGAGTCTTCAACGCCGTTCACAACCGGTTGTCTTTCACAACTTCTGTTGCCTAAAAGCCACCACAATAAAAGGCCAACCAATAATAATCCGATAACCCACCACAATAAATTATTGCTTCTGGCCGGCGGAGGAGTAGTGGTTACCGGTTCGCGTACGGGTTCGGTTTCCGTGTAAACTGTTTCTGCAGGACGCGGATCATCCAAGGCTGTTAAACCGAATATTCCCGGAGATAAGCCTGCGGGTAAAGCATTCATGATGGACGATTTGTTGTCGATTAAATTTGAAATCAAATCGCGGAAAGACCATCCTTTTCTTCTTGTCCAATTTGCTAAATAACCTGTTACCAATGGAACAACAGTACTTAAAAGGCCCGATGCTTTATCGCCTCCCAATCCAATTTTCTTTGCAATTGCATCTACAATGGCGCTTCTATTTGTTCCGAATAAACCATTGTAAACGTTTGTTCCGGTTTCATTGTACCTGGGATCGTCAATAACATCCACATACAATTCATCTTCGTCTCTTCTGAAAAAATCAGTTAAGGAATTCCACCAAGTTGGCTCGTTGTAAGCCGTAGCTGTGTTTTTGCCCAAAATAGATGCAAGTACGGTTGGAATAATAGCATCCACTCCCGATTTTGCGGAATCTCTATCCACATCTACGTTACGAGTAATTCTGTCATACACATTATCTGTGAATGCATTTTTCAGGACATCAATTAAATTTACTGACATAGTTCTAATTTTTTGATTAATTATTCGATGCATTTTTGCATCACTATCTAAATAATCAACAATTTTCAACTAAAAATGTTTCATTTTCAGTGATTAATACGAAAAAAATTTGCGAAATAATTTTATCGCATCATGTTAAAAATATCGGATGTAGCAAAGAAGAGCATGAAGAAAATTAAAAAAATTATATACAATACCAACACAATCGCCATCCATATCAACATGGCTTTGGCCCAATTCTTTCTTGTTGGATTATCGTTGCTGTCTCCAAATGCCCAGATAAAGAGAAAAATTATGTTACCAACTGGAATTAGCAAGATTAAATAGGTAATCAGCCATTCTTTTACGGTCATTATTTTGTTTTGATTTTCGGTTAAATCCAACTGCCGGGGATAAACTGCAGGAGGTTGCGTAGCAGGAGGGTAGTACGACGGGCGTTGTTCTGTTTCCATGTTTTTATTTTTTATTCGGTTCAAAATTAATCAAAAAAAAATAGGTTTATTTATGTCCTATCAAATTCAAGCCAACGATTGACAATATCAAAGTGGTGAGGAAAAATATCTTTAAAAAAGAAATCGGTTCTTTCAGAATTAAAATTCCGGCTAAAACGGTAAAAGTGGCTCCCAAACCCGACCAAACGGCGTAACCGACACTCACGTTCACTCCATTTTCTATGGCTTTGTAAAGCATAAACATGCTCAAGGAAACCGAAATAAGGAATGAAAATAACCAGAAAACAAATATCTTTCCCGAACTGTCGGACATTTTTGACAGGCTAAATGCGAAAACGGCTTCGAATAGTCCGCCGATGAGTAAAAAAATCCACTGCATAATAAAATTATTTACAAAACTTGTAGAGACGCAACAAGTTGCGCCTCTACATAAAAAATCACATCGTAATTGTGAAATTTATTCTACTGCTGCCTGCGCTGCGGCCAAACGTGCAATGGGCACGCGGAACGGTGAACAGGAAACATAATTCAAACCAACGGTGTGACAGAATTTTACGGATGAGGGCTCGCCGCCGTGCTCGCCGCAAATACCACATTTAAGCGTTGGTTTCACACCGCGCCCGTTTTGTACGGCCATGCGCACGAGTTGCCCCACTCCGTTCTGGTCGAGGACGGCAAATGGATCTTGTTTCAAAATTCCTTTGTCGATATATAAAGGAAGGAATTTAGCCACATCGTCGCGGCTATAACCGAAAGTCATTTGTGTTAAATCGTTCGTTCCGAAAGAGAAGAAATCGGCTTCTTTAGCAATTTTGTATGCGGTGAGCGCTGCACGCGGGATTTCGATCATTGTCCCGATCTTATATTCTACTGAATCGCTGTTTTCGCTGAAAACTTTTTTGATCGTATTTTCGATGATCTCTTTCTGAGCTTGAAATTCGTAAACAATGCCCGTCAGCGGAACCATGATCTCGGGAATTGCTTTGATGCCTTCTTTTTTCAATTCCAATGCAGCTTCCATGATAGCGCGGGTTTGCATTTCGGTAATTTCGGGATACAGATTTCCCAAGCGGCAACCGCGTAACCCAAGCATTGGGTTCGATTCCATCAGGCTTTCAACGCGTTCGTGAATATCTTTGTAGGAAATTTCCATTACTTTAGCCATTTCCATTTGTCCTTTCTCATCGTGAGGAACAAATTCGTGCAAAGGAGGATCGAGCAAGCGAACGGTAACCGGATATCCGGTCATTGCTTTGAAAATTCCTTTGAAGTCTTCTTTCTGTAACGGCAATAATTTTGCCAATGCTTTGCGACGGCCTTCTTCGTCTTTCGCAAGGATCATTTCACGCATGGGTACAATTTTGTCTTCTTCGAAGAACATATGTTCTGTGCGACACAATCCGATACCGGTTGCTCCAAAATTGCGCGCTACTTGGGCATCGCGGGGTGTGTCGGCATTGGTGCGTACGTTCATGCGGGTATATTTATCGGCAATTTTCATTAATTCTGCAAAGTCCAGGCCCAATTCGGCGTCTTGCGTAGCAAGTTTACCTTCGTAAACGTTACCGGTGGTCCCGTTCAACGATATCCAATCGCCTTCTTTCAATTCTTTGCCGTTGATGGTCATGCTTCTTTCTTTGTAGTTAATAACCACTCCGTTAGCAGCCGACACACAGCATTTACCCATACCGCGGGCAACAACGGCAGCGTGCGATGTCATACCACCGCGAGCGGTAAGAATTCCTTGTGCTGTAGCCATACCGCGAAGGTCTTCGGGCGAAGTTTCTATGCGACAAAGAATAACTTTTTTACCGTCTTTAGCCCATTCTTCGGCATCATCGGCATGGAAAACGATTTGGCCTGCTGCCGCCCCCGGCGATGCAGGAAGCCCGTTTGTAATAGGTTTGGCTTCTGCCAATGCTTTTTTATCGAAAACGGGGTGCAACAATTCGTCTAATTTTTCAGGATCACAACGTTTCAAGGCTGTTTTTTCGTCAATATAACCCTGACGCAGCATATCCACGGCAATTTTAACCATAGCAGCTCCGGTGCGTTTTCCACTGCGTGTTTGAAGAATCCACAATTTACCGTCTTGAATGGTAAATTCAAGGTCTTGCATATCTTTGAAGTAATCTTCGAGTTTTTGTTGTGTTTCGATGAGTTCAGCGGCACAATCGGGCATTACTTCTTCGAGAGATGGAAATTTGGCGGCGCGCTCTTCTTCCGATACGCCTTGCAGTTTTGCCCAGCGGCGTGAACCTTCCGTAGTGATTTCCTGGGGAGTTCTAACACCCGCAACCACGTCTTCACCCTGTGCGTCGATCAGGTACTCACCGTTGAAAATATCTTCTCCGGTGGCGGCATCGCGTGTGAAAGCAACACCGGTTCCCGATGTTTTACCCATATTTCCGTAAACCATTGCCTGAACGTTAACGGCTGTACCCCACTCTTCGGGGAAATTATTCATTTTTCTGTAGAGAATGGCGCGATCGTTCATCCAGCTGTCGAATACGGCACAAACAGCACCCCAGAGCTGATCCCAAGCACTTTCGGGGAAATCGTTTCCGGTTTGTTTTTTAACCGCTGCTTTAAAACGTGTTACAAGTTCTTTGAGGTCGTCAACCGTTAAATCATTGTCGAGTTCAACGCCTTTGGCGTGTTTCATTTCTTCCATTATCTCTTCGAACGGATCAATGTCGTCTTTGCTTTCGGGTTTCATACCAAGAACCACATCGCCGTACATTTGCACGAAACGACGATAAGAGTCCCACGCGAAACGTTCGTTGCCCGATTTTTTGGCGATGCCTTCAACGGCATCATCATTTAAACCAAGGTTCAAAACGGTATCCATCATACCAGGCATCGAAACGCGAGCTCCGGAACGTACGGAAACCAAGCACGGATTTTCTCTGTCGCCGAATTTGGCGCCCATTAAAGATTCTATATTCGCAATGGCCTGTTCTACTTCGGGACGAAGCAATTCGACAACATGGTCTTTTCCGAGCTGATTATATTCGGTACAAACTTCCGTGGTAATCGTAAATCCGGGAGGAACGGGCACACCGATCAAATTCATCTCAGCAAGGTTTGCTCCTTTACCTCCAAGCAGATTTTTCATATCCGCACGACCTTCGGCTACACCATTACCAAAGGTATAAACTCTCTTTTTTTTCATTTGTGATTTTATTTAATATATTGATTAAAAATATTTTATGACTTTAGGTGATAATTTCCCACAAAAATAGCAATAAATTTGTTATTTAGGAAGAATCTATATAACAAGATTACTGAGGGGTAGAATTTTCTTCCAATATCATTTCTTGTCGCTGCAAAATTCTATCATTTCCGGGTTCTTGATTGAAGTTTTCTCGCTTATCGGCAGGATTACCTAAAAAAACATTGTATAGCTGAATATTTCTGTCGAGTAGCTTTCTTTCCTGTAATTTGATAAATCCTGCAACACTACTCAAGGTGTCATTTTCCAAAAATTTTCTGGCTATATCCGTATAAGTTCTATTTTCCGTAATGTTGTTTACCAAATAAATTGTAGTATCGGTATATTCAAGTGTGAGAAACGACTTGATAGCGGGTTTGTAACCCGAAGGAATGCCAATTACATCGAAAGAAAACTCAAATTGCGGACTTGTTATTTTATTAACGATTTGCATAGAGTCGAGCCGAAAACGGAATCCGTTTCTGGGACTTACTTCGGAAAATGAATAAGTAGATGGAATATAGGAAAGAGTATTGAAACGCTGCGACCTGTTTTGTTGTTGTGAATACTGTTGATTAAGTTGTTGCTCGAAAACTTTCTGTTGCCTTTGGAGGCGTGCCTTAACGGAGTCGTTCATTTTTAAATAAACTTCTATCCTGTCTGAATACCAGGCGAGGGATGTATCCCATTCGGCTTGGGTTACATCGTGTTTATCGAAAACTTGTTTTATCAGGGCTTCTTTTTGTTGGGGAGTTGAGAATGTTTGGTAATCGTTCTCTATCATGGCTTCGGCTATGTAAACATCGTACATGAGTTTTTCCATGTGTTTCCGGTTCAAGACTTCTTTCGGCCTATTACAAAATGAGAACAAGAAGCCCAGAATTACTAAAAAGATGAAATGTAAAACTATTTTACGATTCACGAACAATTTCTTTCTCAATTTTTTCTTTTCTTTCCTCGTCCAGTTTTTGTCTTTCCTTTTCAGACAATAAAGAATACGAAAGCGTTTTACGGAAAAAAACCAATAACAAAATAACGCCTACGGTTATGGCCGAATCGGCAATGTTGAAAATAAAACGAAAGAACAACACATCTTTTCCACCCCAAATAGGCACCCAGCCGGGAAGCGTGGTGTCCACAAGCGGAAAATAAAGCATATCAACCACTTTCCCATGAAATAAAGAAGCGTAGCCCTCACCCCAAGGTACCATAGAAGCCACATAACCTTCGTAGCTTGCTTCAAAAATCTCTCCGTAAACGATGCTATCGATTATGTTTCCCGAAGCGCCCGCCAAAACAAGCGCTATGCAAGCTATAAAACTTATTTTGTAATTATTCTTAATTAAATTGATCAGAAAAATAGTAATGAAAACGGCTGCAACAATACGAAACAAAGTGAGAAACAATTTTCCGCCTTCGGCTTCTATCCCAAACGCCATTCCGTTATTTTCAACAAAATAGATCTGAAACCATTCCAAGCCGAACATGTTGAAACTGTCTCTCAATGCCATGTGAGTTTTCACCCATATTTTGGTTATTTGGTCGACGAGTAAAACCAAAAAAACTACAGAGAACGCAACAAGGCCTTTTTTTGTACTACTTTTCATAAAGTATTTTTTCTGATGTTTTTTCCATAACAAACCCCTACCGGAGTTATAAAACCCGATAAAATTTTGAATTTTGCATTTGAAATGAACATCTGCGCGTAAATTCTTTTATTTGCGTTTCTTTTCCTTTGCTTCTATACTTAAAGTTGCATGTGGAACGGCGCGCAGCCGCTCTTTTGGAATTAACTTACCTGTTTCTCTACAAACTCCGTAAGTCTTGTTTTCGATACGCACAAGCGCAGCTTGCAAATTCTGAATAAACTTCATTTGGCGTTGCGCGAGCCGTCCGGCTTCCTCTTTCGATAAAGTAGAAGCGCCTTCTTCCAGCACTTTATAAGTTGGAGAAGTGTCCACGGTATCGTTTCCATCAGCGTTGGTGACAGCCGCACGATAATTTTCGTACTCTTGTTTGGCTATCTCCAATTTTTCGTTAATTATAGCTCGGAATTCTTCTAATTCCTCGTCAGAGTATCTCGTCTTTTCACTCATAGTTAGTTATATTATTTGTTTATGATAATTTTTAATTTTGATTCAAGCCCGATAAAGGTATCGCCGATTATTTGCCATACTTCTTCTACATCAATTCCGAAGTAATTATGAGCAATTATATTTCCAAATCCTATTATTTTAAACCAATTCACTTCACGAAAACAATTTAATTTTTTCAATTGCATCTATTATATTCAACAATAAAGAGAAATCCTTATGTGAAATTTCATACGTATTTGACATCACCCAACACCCTATTTTTCATAAAAGGCTTCAAATATTTTATCCGACAAATATCCACCTCGTAATCAAAAACCAATTTTATTTCTGTTTTCAACTTAGATTTCAAACCATACAAATCTTTTGTATTAGGTTTAAACTCAACTAAAAGGTCTATATCGCTTTTGTTAGTTTCTTCTCCACGCCCTAAAGAGCCAAACAAACCTATTTGCGTGAGATTATATTCACGAAAAAGCCTTGTTTTGTTTTTGCTTAAATAGTATAATATGTCGGAAGAACTTTTCATTTGCTTATTTCGCAAAGATAACTAATTTTCGTATTCATTATCCATGTTAAACATATAAAGGCCGATTATTGTTTACGGATGTCAGCTGTCAAGCTAACTTCATCAATTTCAATTTCATCTTCAAAACGTTCGTTCAGAATTTCGATATTGTCAGCCAAAACTTGTGATTGGATATAATCCGAGAATTCAGTAATCGCAGCGTCAAATTGCGGATTCGATGAAAGTTTAATGTTGATGTGATCCGTTATTTCAAAATCTTTCGATTTGCGCAAATTCTGAATGCGGTTTACCAGTTCGCGGGCGATGCCTTCTTTGCGAAGTTCGTCGGTAATGGTAATATCGAGCGCGATTGTCAGACGACCTTCGTTCGCCACCAGCCATCCGGGAATATCTTCCGATATGATCTCCACATCATCGGTAGTAACAACGGCTTCTTGTCCGTCAATTTGCAGTGCGAACGACCCGTTTTTCTCCAACTCGTTGATTTCAATCTTCTCCATTACCTGAATTCGTTGCGCGAGTTGTTTCATGATCTTTCCGTAACGCGGACCGAGCTTTTTGAAATCGAGCTTCACACGCTTCACAAGCATTTCGTTAGCTGAGTCCACAAAGTTGAGTTCTTTCACGTTTACTTCGCTCAAAATAAGCGATTCTACCGCTTCAATATTTCGTTTTTGTTCCTCATCAGCCACGGGAATCATGATTTTGGAGAGCGGCTGACGTACCTTGATATTCACTTTGCGACGCAATGCCAATACAATGGACGAAGCGGTTTGCGCCAGATACATTTGCTCTTCGAGCGGTTTATCGATAAGCGAGTCGCTCCATTTCGGGAAATCGGCTAAGTGAACCGATTCAAACGCTTCGCTTCCGGTTGCAGTAACAAGGTCGAGATACAGCCTGTCTGAGTAGAACGGAGCGATGGGCGCCATCAGTTTTGCGACCGTCACCAGACATTCGTAAAGCGTTTGGTAAGCCGAAAGCTTATCATCGGTCATTTCGCCGCCCCAGAAACGTTTACGGTTGAGACGCACGTACCAGTTGCTGAGATTATCGTTCACGAAATCCGAAATGGCGCGCCCGGCTTTGGTTGGCTCATAAGTATTGTAATCTTCGTCCACTTCTTTCACAAGAGAATTGAGCAGCGAAATGATCCAACGGTCGATTTCGGGACGTTTTTCTACCGGAATTTGCGGATATTGGTTGCGGAAATCATCCACATTGGCGTACAGCACAAAAAACGAATAGGTGTTGTAAAGCGTTCCGAAAAATTTGCGACGCGCTTCTTCCACTCCGTCAATATCGAATTTCAAATTTTCCCACGGCGCGGCGTTGGTAATCATGTACCAGCGAAGCGGGTCGGAACCGTATTTTTCGATCGTTGCGAACGGATCAACGGCATTGCCCAATCGTTTAGACATTTTATTGCCGTTTTTATCGAGCACCAACCCGTTGGAGACCACATTTTTAAAAGCCACGCTTCCTTTCACCATCGCACTGATTGCGTGCAGCGTGTAAAACCATCCGCGCGTTTGGTCAACGCCTTCGGCGATGAAATCGGCAGGATATATTTTATGAAAATCTTCTTCCGAAATATGTGGATAGAAGACCTGCGCGAACGGCATGGCGCCGCTGTCGAACCAAACATCGATTAAATCCAGTTCGCGGCGCATGGGTTTTCCGCTGTCGGAAACCAATACGATGTTGTCCACGTAAGGACGATGCAGGTCGATATTATCGTATGCTAAGTCTTTATAATCTTTTAAATCAACGTCTTTCCACGGAAGTTCGTCCATAACGCCTGCGTCCAAAGCTTTTTGCATTTCAGCGAAAAGTTCTTTCACGGAACCGATACATTTTTCTTCTTTTCCGTCCTCGGTGCGCCAAATGGGGAGCGGTGTTCCCCAATAACGGCTGCGGCTCAGGTTCCAGTCCTGCAGGTTTTCGAGCCATTTGCCAAAACGCCCTGTGCCGGTAGATTGCGGTTTCCAGTTGATGGTGTTGTTCAGTTCGATCATCTTGTCGCGGCACGCCGTGGTGCGCACGAACCAACTGTCGAGCGGATAATACAACACCGGTTTATCGGTGCGCCAGCAATGCGGATAGTTGTGTACTTGTTTTTCGATACGGAACGCACGATTTTGCTGCTTGAGCATAACGGAAAGGTCGATATCCAATGTTGCATCGTCTTCCGTAAGCGTCTCATCGTATTCGTTTTTCACAAAACGTCCGGCGTATTCTTTATATAAATCCTCATTCACGTTGTTTTTTACAAAATCGGGATCGAGGTCTTCTATTTTGAAATATTTCCCCGTTAAATCCACCATGGGGCGGAGATTTCCGTCTTTATCGGTAAGCGTGAGCCCGGGAACGTTGTGCTCTTTTCCGATTTTCGCGTCATCAGCACCGAAGGTGGGAGCAATATGCACAATCCCCGTCCCGTCTTCCGTAGTTACGAAATCGCCCGTAACTACCCTGAAAGCATTGTCGGAGGCCTTTATCCACGGGATAAGCTGTTCATATTCTATTCCGTCAAGTTCCGAACCTTTCCACGTTTTTTCCAAAACACGAAACGGAACGTTTTTGTCGCCTTCTTTATAATCTTCGAGTTTTAATCCGCCATTTTTTTCGGGAAAATAAGCATTCAAAAGATTTTTTGCCAAAATGGCCGTCATCGGTTTTCCCGTGTACGGATTGTATGTTTGTACAGCAACATATTCAATATTTGGGCCCATCGCAAGCAGCACGTTCGAAGGCAGTGTCCACGGCGTGGTTGTCCATGCCAGGATAAACGGTTCTCCAAATTCAGTCCATTCCGGAAGCGGGTTTTTTACCAAAAATTGTGCCGTGCAAGTAGTGTCTTTTACATCGCGATAACAACCGGGCTGATTGAGTTCATGTGTACTTAATCCGGTTCCCGCCGCAGGCGAATAGGGCTGAATGGTGTAGCCCTTGTATAAATATCCTTTGTTGTAAAGGTCTTTGAGTAAATGCCAGAGGGTTTCGATGTAGCGGTTGTCGTACGTGATATACGGATCGCTCATATCCACCCAATAACCCATTTTTTGCGTGAGATCTTCCCACTCTTTGGTGTATTTCATTACTTCGGTACGACACGCAGCGTTATATTCGTCTACCGATATTTTTTTACCGATATCTTCTTTTGTGATACCCAGTGTTTTTTCTACACCCAATTCCACGGGAAGCCCGTGCGTATCCCATCCGGCTTTGCGGTTGACCAAAAAACCCTTCATGGTTTTGTAGCGGCAGAAAATGTCTTTTATTGAGCGAGCAATAACGTGGTGAATGCCCGGCATACCGTTTGCAGAGGGCGGGCCTTCGTAAAACACGAACTCGGGATACCCTTCGCGCGTTTCCAAACTCTTTTTGAAAACGTCTTTTTCATCCCATTTCTGCAACATTTCTTTATTTACATCCGAGAGATTTAATTGATTATATTCCGGAAACTTCCTGCTCATTACCAATGAATTTATACCTTATAAAAAATCAGGTTGCAAAGGTAGCAATAAATTGAGAAATGGCAATTGAAAATGAACGTTGATGAAATAAGAGATGTGTGTATTAACGTTCTTTTAACGAACAGTAGCAAAATATTTTTCGAAATCCGAAAAAACAATACCTTTGACTCATATATGAAGAAAAATTATTTATATCTGTCCATATTGACAGTTCTCGTTTTATTCAGCGGTTGTGGATTATCGAAAAGGGTTGAAAAACCGTCCACCCTCAAAATCCTCTCTTACAACGTTCGCAACGCACGGGGAATGGATGATGTAACAGATTACGACCGTGTGGCAAACGTGATTAAGCGAATCGATGCCGATTGCGTGGCGTTGCAAGAACTTGACAGCGCTACGGAACGAAGCAATGGCATAGTTGTTCTCGACGAATTAGCTCGACGCACAGGAATGCACGCCACTTACAACAAATCCATCGATTACCAGGGTGGCGGTTACGGAATCGGTATTCTCACTAAATGCAAACCGATTCACAGCAAAGCTATTCCGCTTCCCGGACGGGAAGAGAGGCGAAGCCTTTTGGTGGTGGAAATGCCGGATTATGTGATTTGCTCCACACATTGGTCGCTCACACAAAAAGACAGGGTTAATTCTGTGAAAATAATAAACGAATTACTCGAAAAACAAACGAATAAGCCGGTCTTTCTCGCAGGAAACTTAAATGCAGTACTGGAATCGGAAAAAATGCAAAAACTAACACAAAAATGGACAATTTTAAACAATCCATTTCAGCCCACTATTCCCGTTGTTAATCCCACCAAATGCATCGATTATGTATTGGTAAAGGATAACCCAAAATTCAAGTTCAATGTATTGGAAACAAAAGAGTAAACATTCAAAAATAAAAACAATATGAAGAAAACAGCAATAATAATAGTTATGGCAAGCATCCTGATATTTTTCGGGTGTTCGGCCACGAAACAAACATCCACAGCAAAAAAACAAACGAACATTAACGTTGCATCGTTCAATTTGCGGATGGACACGCAAAACGATGTCGACGACGCTTGGCCTCATCGCAAAGAAATGGTAAAAGGTTTGGTTCGGTTCCACGATTTCGATATTTTCGGCACGCAGGAAGGTTTTAAACATCAACTTGACGATATTCTTGAGCTAAGAAATTACGCCTACGTCGGCGCAGGGCGCGATGACGGTAAGGATGCCGGCGAACACTCGGCTATAATTTACAAAAAAGACCGTTTCGAGATACTTGAGAATGGTGATTTTTGGTTTTCCGAAACACCCGAAGTTCCAAGCAAAGGCTGGGATGCAACCTGCTGCAACCGCATTTGCTCATGGGCAAAATTAAGAGATAGAGATTCGAAAAAAGAATTTTACTTTTTCAACGTTCATTACGATCACGAGGGACAGGTTGCGCGTAAAAACTCATCGCTTATGCTGTTGGAACGAATCAAAAAAATCACTTCTAATTATCCCGTTTTCGTAACCGGCGACTTCAACGCAACTTCCGACAGCGAGCCGATTCAAACGCTTGCACAAGACGGGAAATTATTGGATTCTTATCTCGTAACAAAAGAACCGCCTTACGGTACAACCGGAACATTCAACTCTTTCAAGTTGGATTCTCCAATGAAAGTTAGAATTGACTACGTGTGGGTTACAAATGATATTGCGGTAAATAAATACGCAGTATTAAACGATTCACAGTACGGACATTTTCCGTCAGACCATTTTCCGGTCATGATAAACGTAACATTTTAATTTCAGGAAAATTTACTCAACCAATGATCGTTGCCACAATATTCCTGCCTTTGGCCCTGTTGCGAAATTCACACAAGTAAATTCCTTGCCAGATACCCAAATTTAAACGTCCGTTTGTGATGGGAATGGTAACGCTTGCACCGACAATTGTAGATTTGGCATGGGCAGGCATATCGTCATCGCCCTCCATCGTGTGCTCATAATAACTTTCGCGCTCGCGTACCAAGCGATCGAAAATAGCGGCTAAATCCGTTTGCACATCAGCATCGGCATTCTCGTTCAATGACAATGCCGCCGATGTATGTTTTATAAACAAGTGCAAAATTCCCGTTTGCGGCAACTCGGGTAAACGTTTTACAACCTCATCGGTTATTAAATGAAAACCGCGACGCTTGGGAAGTAGTGTAAAAATCACCTGTGAAGTCATAGCTTCACCTTCTGAAGTTCTTTTTTATTTATTTTGAACGGATACTTTTTACGAAGTTTTGCCATCAATTCTTTCTCAAGATGCTGCTGATAATCGTTCAACACTTCGCCTCGAACATCGATCAATTCGGGTTGCGCCTGTAATTTTCCTACAACAGAATAATAGGGAAAATCATCGCTGGTGGCAGGCATCACATCGACGTTATAACCGATATAATCAACAAACTGGTCTTCGCCTTTTGCCCAAGCGCCGCGATTGATCTTCACCTTGAAATTTTCATCTGTCCGTTGCAGCTCGTTCAATTTTTTGTACAAGCTATCGGTGGGCAAATTCAACATCGATTTTACCAAATCACGACTTTGTTCATTACCGGTCAATATTACAGCCCCTTTGTATTTCGGCTCATTCCAGCCGTATTTAGTTCTATTTTGCGCAAAATATTTTTCGAGTCCCAGCGTATCGGTTTGCGATTTTCCCCAAACTTCTTTATCCATCAATTCAAAAAGTAAAATCCCATCGTAATATTCTTGTGAAAGGTTTTTAAATTCGGGAAACTTTTCCGCTAAAGAATTCTTTTCTTGTTTTTGAAGAGTTTGAAGAAGAAATTTGGCGTATTTTTCTTTTAAATCATCTGTCGATAACGGATTTTCGGGCATTCTGTCGGTGGCTAAAAATTTAAAGAAATCGCCTACTGTGTATTTAGAATCTGCCAGGGTGAACAAAACGTCCGATGGGTTTTTATAATCGTTCTCAATTCTGGGATTATTAGAAAAAGTGGTATCCACAAGAGAAATAAGTCGATTGTACACCGGCATGTTTTGGCTGAAATTCCAACCCTTCGCCAATCTTTCTATCTCTCCGTTTCTTATTTCCTTCGCTCTTAAACCTCTGCCAAACATGGCATCTATGGTTCCTTTGGTATCTTCCCACGAAGCCAAAGGCCTTTTCTCCTCCAATTTTATGATATGATATCCGAACGGGGTACGAACCGGTTTTGAAATATCCTCCTTATTTTGCAAAGCAAACGACGCATCCTCGAATGTTTTCGGATACTGCGCAGTGCCGAACCAAGGAAGTTCACCGCCTTTGCCTTTCGAGTAAGTGTCGGTTGAATATTGGGTGGCCATTTCTTTGAAATCCGCTCCGGCTATAAGTTTTTGATAAACTTCATCCGATAGGTATTTCATACTGTCTTGCTGCGCCGGAGTCATTTGTGGCTGGATGCCGAACATAATATGCGACACCCTCACTTCGCCTAGCGATGGACGGCGGTCATGCACTTTTATCAGGTGGTAACCGAAAGGAGTGCGAACCGGCATGCTAACGCCGTTTACGGGTGTTTTATACATGGTGTCCTCAAAACCATCGACAAACATCATGGCGGTAGCCCAATTCATATAACCTCCTCGTTCGGCTTGTTTAGCCGAAGGATCTTCGGAATATTCGAATGCCATTTGATTAAAATCGGCTCCTTCGTTTACTATTTTATTGCGGATGTCCATGATTTTGTTCCAAACCGGCAGCGTATCTTTGGGCAAGTACTGTTGCGGCAATCTGAGCAAAATGTGGCTCACCTCGGTTTCTTGTTTTTTTCGCTCATACATTTCACGCGAAATTCTTTCCTTTACCTCATTGTTCTCCAAATAGGGTTGCGCCAATTGATCGCGATAAGAATTATATTCGGTTACAAAAGTTTTTGTAGTGTCGTAACCTTTGGCTTTGGCTTCTTCTACTTTTAATTTATAGTCGATGAACATTTGTGCGTATTCATCGAGCGATTTTCTATCGATGGCGTTTTCCGAATTGTTTTTTCGGTATGTATATTCGAATTCCGATTTAGTTATCGGATGCCCGTTGATGGTCATGACAACAGGGTCGTTTTTTTGTGCCGTAGTAACTTGAAAGCACAAAGCAAAAAGTATGAAAAATTTGAATTTATTTGTCATATCAATTAAAAAAAGATTCACGATTCATAGAACGGAAAACGGCGAAAAAAATTGTAGTTTGGTATAAATTAGTCGTTTTCGCGACTGTAATTCGGCGCTTCGCGCGTGATCATCACGCCGTGGGGATGACTTTCGGCATATCCGGCAGCCGTTATGCGGGTAAATTTTGCTTCGTGAAGTTTTTCAATATTTTCCGCGCCGCAATACCCCATTCCGGCGCGTAAACCGCCGACCATTTGGTAGATAACTTCCTGCAAAGTGCCTTTGAAAGGAACGCGGGCTTCAATTCCTTCCGGCACAAGCTTTTTAATATCGTCTTCCACATCTTGAAAATAACGATCTTTGGAACCTTGTTGCATAGCCGAGAGCGAACCCATTCCCCGATAGCTTTTAAATTTTCGTCCGTTAAAAATAATGGTTTCACCGGGCGATTCTTCGGTTCCCGCCAATAATGAACCCATCATCACCGAATAACCGCCTGCTGCCAAAGCTTTCACTATATCGCCTGAGTATTTCAAGCCGCCGTCGGCGATAATCGGTACATCGGCGTCTTTCAACGCTTTTGCCACATCATAAATAGCTGAGAGTTGCGGCACGCCTACGCCCGCTATAACGCGCGTGGTGCAAATCGAACCCGGTCCGATTCCCACTTTCACGGCATCGGCTCCCGCGTCAACCAAAAACCTAGCGGCGTCAGCCGTAGCAATATTCCCAACTACAACATCTATATCGGGAAAAGTTTTTTTTACGAGCTTAAGCATCTCCGCCACGCCTTTTGAATGTCCATGCGCGGTATCAATCACAATGGCATCTACACCAGCTTCGATTAGTGCGCCGGCACGGTCGACAGAATCGAAAGTAACGCCAACTGCTGCGGCAACACGCAAGCGGCCTTGTTCGTCCTTACAAGCATTGGGTTTGTCTTTTGCTTTGGTAATATCCTTGTAGGTAATTAATCCGACTAATTTATCATTAGAGTCAATCACCGGAAGTTTTTCAATTTTGTGCTGTTGTAATATTTCCGCCGCCGCCTCCAAATCAGTTGTCTGACGAGTAGTAACCAAGTTGTTCTTCGTCATCACTTCCTCGATCCTTTTCTCCATGTTGCGTTCGAAACGAAGATCGCGATTGGTAACAATACCCACCAATCGGTTTTCGTAATCAACTACCGGAATACCGCCAATTTTAAATTCACCCATCATATGCAACGCATCGGCAACCGTTTTTTCGGGATGGATGCTGATGGGATTTAAAATCATGCCGTTCTCGGCACGTTTCACCGCACGCACTTGCTTGGCTTGTTGCTCAATACTCATATTCTTGTGAATAACACCGATGCCGCCTTCGCGTGCGATGGCGATAGCCATGGTTGTTTCGGTAACCGTATCCATAGCGGCGGAAACCATGGGTATATTCAAAACGATGTTACGCGAGAATTTTGTTTTGAGGTCTACGTTTCGGGGGAGAACTTCCGATAAAGCGGGGACCAACAACAAATCGTCGAAAGTCAACCCTTCCATTGAAATTTTATCTGCAATAAAAGACATAGTAGCGTATGTGTTTTAATTTTTATTGCATGCAAAAATAATTATTTTTGTTGTAAACGCATAGCTTTAGCAGCATTATTTTGGGAAAGAATTTTGGTTGCACGCATTTATTCTATTTTCTCAATTCTATTTATTTACAAAAAAAGTTGTAATTTTATCGCTTCTTTAAAAAGCGATAGATAAAGGCTATCCTCTGATATCGAATACTACAATGTTCCGACACCCTTCTAACAAAAATCGAGAAAGAAATCCAAGAAAGAAATTTCACCAAAGAAAAAGTTTTTTTCTTTGGGTTGGTATTTTTATCGGGATCCTGTTTATTGCGGGATTGTATCAAACATCGGTGTATTTTTCCACCAACAAATCGTGTATGATATGCCACGTGCACCCGCATGCCGAGGAAACTTGGAAATTGTCCGTTCACGTGAATAACGGGAGCGGTGTTATGGTAAATTGTGTAGATTGCCACTTGCCGCCAACCGATAACACTTTTGAACATTACACGGCAAAGGCCGCTTTGGGCATTCGCGATGTTTGGGGTTTTCTTACAAAAGATACAGCCGATATTAACTGGGAGAAAAAATCGGAACTCGAACATGCAGTAAAATATATCCCGAACGAATCGTGCATAAAATGCCACCAAAATTTGTTTCCGCAAGGAATTACCGACGATGGTGTTATAGCGCATCTCTATTATGAAGAAAACGAAGAAGAGTTGGATCTGCAGTGCATCAGTTGCCACCTTGATGCAGGGCATTACAATCCCAACTATTCTCACGAGCGCATGGTAGGCGTTCCCGGTATGGGCGCCGAATCCACTCCGGTAGATACCGCTTTGTTCTTTAAAGAACCTACCACGGTAACCACTTTCGAAAACTATACCGAACAAATTCCCGGAACTGCCGTAACATTGAATATGATTGCCGTGAAAGGCGGAAAATTCAACATGGGAAGCCCGAGCAAAGAAAAGTTCAGAAACGAAGACGAAAACCCGCAACACGAAGTTACCGTGAGCCCGTTCTTTATGGCCGAAGTGGAAACCACGTGGGATCAGTACTGGGCATTTTACGGCCAAACAATGAGTGAAGGGCGCACTCCTCCCGAAACGGTATATCAGAATAACCTCACTGCACTGGGTGTGGATGGAATTTCGGGTCCGACATCTCCGTTCGGTTATCCCGATCAGGGATGGGGTGGAGCAGACCGTCCGGCAATAACGATGACGCACTATGCTGCCGAAACGTTCTGTCAGTGGTTGTCGCTCAAAACCGGAAAGAAATATCGCCTTCCTACTGAAGCCGAGTGGGAATATGCCGCGAGAGGCGGAACGCAAACTCCGTACTTCTTTGCGGGAAGTCCCAAGGATTTCTCCAACGAAGGTTTCATGAGAAACGTTTTCAAACCGAAAACCGACAGCATCAGCGCTTTCGTAATTTACACGAACAACAGCGACGGGCGTTCGCAACCGCCTTCCGCCGTGCGGCCTAATCCTTTCGGATTAAAAAATATGCTTGGCAACGTGATGGAGTACACCGCCGATAAATACGATCCGCAAGCCTATTCCAAGAGAGCTGCCGGAGCAACCAACCCTGTGGTTGCCGAAGGCGAAGAATGGGTTGTGAGAGGCGGGAATTATAATTCCGATGCAGCTGACGTGCGTTCTGCTGCCCGCGATCATACACGCCACGACGATTGGCTGAAAACCGATCCGCAGCAACCCAAAAGTATCTGGTGGTACTCCGATATAAAAGGCATCGGTTTCCGCGTGGTATGCGAACCAAACGATTCAATAACAATCAAATAACATCATAAAACAAAACTAATTAATTGTTATTCTCATGAAAGAAAATAATAAACTTAACAGAAGAACTTTCTTAAAGACTTCTGCAGTTGCAGGAGCTGTGGGTATGATCGGCACAGGAACAACCGGTTTCCTTACTTCTTGCAGCGGTGGAAAGGAAAAAGGGGCAACGCCTTTAAGAGAACCGGGAACGTACTATATTCCCGAACTACCCGATATGGCAACCGATGGCCGGGAACTGAAAGCCGGAATCATAGGCTGTGGTGGACAAGGGTCGGGTGATGCATTTAATTTTTTAGGTGCAGCCAACGGCGTAACTATCGTAGTGCTGGGCGACGTATTTCAAGATAAAGTAGATGCGCTGGCCGAGAGATTAAAATCAGAGAAAAATATCGATATTCCAACAGACAAAAGGTTTGTAGGATTGGATGCCTACAAACAAGTTATCGATAGCGGCGTAGACCTTATTATAGACGCGACTCCTCCTTTCTTTCGTCCCGAACATTTTAAATATGCCGTTGAAAAAGGAAAACATTGTTTCTTGGAAAAACCGATTTGTGTGGATGCAGTAGGATATCGTACAGTAGTGGCTGCCGCTAAACAGGCGCAGGCAAAAAACCTGCGCGTGGTAACCGGCACACAACGTCACCACCAAAGAGGCTATGTAGAATCGTATCAACAAATTATGAACGGCGCCATCGGCGAAATCACCGGAGGAGTTGTTTATTGGAACCAACCCATGTTGTGGTATCGTAATCGTCAGCAAGGATGGAACGATTTCGAATATATGGTGCGCGACTGGGTAAACTGGAAGTGGCTTTCGGGCGACCACATTGTAGAACAACACGTTCACAATATCGATGTGTTCACATGGTTCACCGGCTTAAAACCGGTAAGCGCCGTAGGTTTCGGATCTCGGCAGCGTCGTGTTACCGGAGATCAATACGATAATTTCAGCGTGGATTTCACCATGGAGAACGGCATCCATTTGCACAGTATGTGTCGCCAAATTGATGGCTGTGCTACTAACGTAAGCGAGTTCATTCAGGGAACCAAAGGTTCATGGTCGAGCAATGGAGGATATGTCATCAAGGACCTTGCAGGCAAAGTGGTATGGCAATTTGATGGAGAAGCCGAAAAAACAAACTTCAAACAAACCAACGCTTACGCCTTGGAACAAGTAAACCTTATAAACAGTATTCGTGGCAACAAGCCTATTGAACAAGCATCGGAAACAGCCATCTCCAATATGGCTGCCATTATGGGACGCGAATCGGCGTACACCGGACAGGAAGTTACATGGGATGCCATGACGGCTGCTGCCCTCGATTATACCCCTGCCTACCTCAATATCGGTAAAATGGATATGAGCAAATTTACTGTTCCCGTTCCGGGCTCAGCACAAAAATAATAAACCGCCGTTAGCTATTGGCTGTTGGCAATTGGCAAAGCAGGGAAAAAATTGAACAATGACGTTTAATTTTAAAACACTGTTTCTCCAATTAGTTCAACAAAAAGCCAACAGCTAACAGCCAACCGCCAATAGCTAATATGACTTACAACAGAAGAAAATTCTTACGCGCAACGCTTGCAGGCGTTGCAGCAGCCGGCATGGGAAATTCGGTGATGTGTTCGCCTCGCGATTCCGCATCGTCTGCCGCCGCCCCCGTGCATTCCAACAAAGCGGAACTCAAGATATCGTTTCAGGAAAGTACCGCTCCCGGAGGCAACCTCAACGAGAAGTTCGATTTTATGGAAAAGCACGGCGTAGTGGGGTTCGAGCCTCACGGTGCAGGAATGAAAGGCCGTATGCAGGAGTTCAAAGACACGCTCAAAGGAAGAAACATAAAAGTGAGCGCCGTTTGCGCCGGTTTTGAAGGGTTTATCCTTTCCACCGATCCCGCCATTCGCAAACAATGCCGCGACACGATGGAGGAGCTTATCATTATGGGTGGCGAACTCGGTTCTACGGGCGTGATCATTGTTCCCGCGTTCAACTCGCAGGTTCCGGTAATGCCTCATACGCAGGAAACACGCGACTTTTTGTGCGAGCAGTTCAACGAAATGGGAAATACCGCGCAAAAATACGGTACCACTGTTATTCTGGAGCCATTGAACCGCAAAGAAGCGTTTTATCTGCGTCAGGTAGCCGATGCGGCTTCCATTTGCCGCGACATCGATAATCCGGGCGTTACCTGCTTGGGCGATTTCTGGCACATGACGTGGGAAGAAACCTGCGATATGGCCGCTTTTGTTTCTGCCGGAAAATACCTGCAACACGTGCACATCGCCAGCCGCAAACGCCGCAGCATGCCGGGCGAAGACGGCGAAGCCGATAATTATGTGGATGGTTTTCGCGGATTGAAAATGCTCGGTTACGACAAATACGTGAGCTTCGAATGCGGACTGCAAGGCAAACGGGAAATCGCTGTACCCACCGCACTGGAATTGTTGCGCAAGCAATGGAACGAAGCGTAACTCTATTTACGATTTGTGATTGACGATTTTTGATTTTGAAAGTCTGATGTAATTGAATAAAAGGTGCAGCCCGAAACGGTTGCGCTTTTTTAATGGGTGAAGCGAGTCGGAACTCCCCTCGCCAACGCCCCGGATTGGCGCAAGTTTGCAACTTGTGTCCAAAACACGGACAGTTTTAAAATGCTTTTGTTATCACCACAAATCAAAGACTTGCGCTAAGAAAGGTTTTTTTGACGAAGCCGGAGGCATCGTTTCCCGCTACTGCCGGATAAAGAAGGCGTCACTTTAAGTGACACCCTCAATTGTTTTTTCTCCCTTTTTTATGCTATTTTTGTACCTGCATTTGAAAATCGTAACATGGAAAAAATAAAACAGCTTTTATCGTCTTACACAGCCACTATAATTCTGTTGCTCGTTTACGCCGTTGGGCTGGCGGCGGCTACATTTATCGAAAAACGGTTCAATACCGAAGTGGCCAAACTGCTGGTTTATTACTCGCCGTTGTTTTTCTTCCTGCAATTCTTGTTGGTGGTCAATTTCATCTTAATTCTCTTTAAATATAACTACATCAAACGCCGCCGATGGGCGCTGGTGGTGGTTCATATTGCATTCGTCATAATTCTTCTCGGGGCTATGGTTACTTATCTTTTCGGAAAAGAAGGGATGGTGCACATTCGAGAAAGTGCAACAAGTGATGAAATGGCCATAAGTACTTCCAAAGGAATGAGGTACGAAAAACTGCCTTTCACGTTGGAACTAACCGATTTCCGCTTGCATCGCTATCCCGGTTCGGCGAGCCCCTCGTCTTACGAAAGCGATCTCATTGTGCACGTCGATGGCGAAACGCGCGAAGCGAAGGTATTTATGAACAATGTGCTGGACGTGAAAGGCTATCGGTTTTTTCAGGCGTCGTACGATCAGGATGAGCAGGGAACCATCCTGTCGGTTAATAAAGATGTTGCCGGGAGAACCATCACATACGCGGGCTATTTTTTACTGATTGTCGGGCTGATACTAGTTTTTATCTCGAAAAACTCTCGATTCCGTCAGTTGGGTGTGCAGTTGCGCGAAGTACGAAAATCGATTGCCTCCACTGCACCGCTTGTTGTGTTTCTGCTTATATCGATATCCGCTTCGGCGCAACCCGCGTCGGGCAGCGCGATGATGGATGCTGTGCAGCGCAACGCCGTTCCACCCGCGCACGCGGCAAAATTCGGCGCCTTGCCCGTTCAGTCGCGCGGAAGGGTAATGCCCATGAACACGCTTTCGGGCGAGATACTACGCAAACTGCACAAAGAACAAACGTTGGGCAGCCTCAATTCCGATCAGTTTTTGCTCGGCTTGCTCGCTATGCCGCAAATGTGGATGCAGGTTCCGTTTATCGAGTCGCCAAGCGAAAGCGTGTCGCAGATGTACGGCTTGTCGCATCCTTATTTCGCCTATCAGCAGGCTTTCGATCAAAACGGAAACTACAAACTGCTTTCGCGCATCGAAGAGGCGTACCATAAAGCGCCCGCCGAGCGCAACAACTTCGATAAAGACCTGATGAAACTCGATGAGCAAATCAACATTATGTTTCAGTTGCTCAACTACGGTATGCTCAATATTTTCCCCAATCCCGCCGATCCCACGCACACGTGGTACACGCCGATCGACAATTTGAGGGCTTTTCCCAAAGAAGATTCGCTGTTTATCCGTCAATCGTTCGGCTCGTATTTGGTGGAAGTGAACCATTCGCTCAAAAGCGGAAACTGGAGCAAGCCCGACAATCTCTTGCAGACGATGCAGGAGTATCAACGGAAAAATGATGCCGCCCGTTTGATCAAGCCGAAGAAGATTGAAGCGGAACTTAAGTATAACCGCCTGGGCATTTTCAATCTCAACAAACTGTTGTACTTTATTTTCGGCGGATTGCTGTTGGTTATCGCTTTTATGCAGTTGATAAGAGAACGCAAGTGGGCGCGAACCATATCGTGGATGCTTATTGGCGCTATTGGGGCGACATTTGCTCTGCATACCTGCGGAATTGGTTTACGATGGTATATTTCGGGTTACGCGCCTTGGAGCAATTCGTATGAGACAATGGTATATGTGGCGTGGGCAACGGTGCTCGCGGGAATGATTTTCGGAAGAAAAAGTACGATGACATTCGCCCTTGGAGCGCTTTTTGGTGGTGTCATTTTGTTTGTTTCGAGCCTCAACTGGATGGACCCGCAAATAGGACAACTCGTGCCCGTGCTCAAATCGCCGTGGCTGATGTTTCACGTGGCGGTTATCGTGGCGGCTTACGGCTTCTTCGGTATCAGCTTTTTCTTGGGAATTGTAAATATGTTTTTGATGATCTTTTCGGGAAGCGACAAACGAACCACGCTGCGCATCCGCGAGTTGAGCATCATCAACGCAATGTCGCTAATGGTAGGGCTTGCGCTGATGACCATCGGCACGTTCCTCGGCGCCATTTGGGCCAACGAATCGTGGGGGCGTTACTGGGGCTGGGACCCCAAAGAAACGTGGGCGCTCATCACCATAGTGGTTTACACCATTGTAACGCACCTGCATCTGGTGAAAAAGTGGAACAGCGAATGGCTGTTTAACCTTTTATCGGTTTTCGCCTTCGCCTCGGTGCTGATGACCTTCCTCGGTGTGAATTATCTGTTAAGCGGTATGCATTCGTACGGACAAACCGATGGTATTTCGGCGGTTTTTTTGTACATTGCGGTGGCATTCGCTGCCGTTGCAGTTCTGGGAATGGTTTCATACAGGAATAGCAGAAAAAATATTCTACACTAAATTTTAACAGAAAAAACCTTATTTTAAAACATGAGAATATATTCATATGAATCTTTTTCATATAAAGAGCTTATATCAAAACACTTATAAATGTTTCTCAGATAGTTAAACTACGTTAAAAACAGATTACCCGATACAAAATACTAAGAACATTTCAAGTGCTGAGATGTTCTTTTATTATAACTTTGCTATTGAATGGCACAATGTAATTAGCCTCAATTTGAGGCGTGAACGCTAATCGACCTACTACTAACCCAAGTAATAGATCGTTACTCTGTAGAATTAAAGAACTGAAAACTTAATATCGAACGAGCTATGCAAGACAAAAAAACAGTTTCAATTATTTCGTTTTTGGTGGTTGCCGGATTCTTGTTTGTTTATATGCAAGCATGTGACGGTACCACGAAAAGAACAGCTCAAAATGATGTCGGCAACTCAAGATCTGACACCGTGGAAATCGACCCATATTCACCCGAAGGTCATTTATGGGCGCAAGCGAGAAATATTTTCGGCGTTTTACCCGATAAAATGCCCGGAAGTGATTACGACACCCAAGTCATAATTGATTTGGGAGAGATGCTCTACTTCGAAAAAGCGATGTCTATCAACGACACACAAAGCTGTAACGATTGCCACCCGATCGACAGCGGACGTGTAGGAGCCGATAACCGGAAAACCGGTTTGGGAGCATTGGGTAAAAGCGGCGACAAAAATGATCCGACCACGATGAATGCCGGTTATCAAATTGCCCAGTTCTGGGATGGACGCGCTGCGACTCTAAAGGATCAGGCCGGAGGGCCGCCGTTGAACCCCATTGAAATGGCTATGCCCGATTCAGCTACTTTGGTAAACAAAATCGCTGGGATTGACAAGTACAAAACCGCTTTCAAAGCCGCGTTTCCAGGACAGGAAAACCCGGTAACGATGGAGAATCTCACGGCTGCCATTGCGGCTTTTGAACGCACGCTCATTACGAAAGGGCGCATCGACGAATACATTGCTGGCAGCGTGAATGCTTTGACCAAAAAAGAAAAAGCGGGACTAAAAACATTTATTGATGCAAGTTGCGTGCAATGCCACAACGGGCCGAACTTAGGCGGATTGATGTACCAAAAAATGGGAGTTTATCATCCGTATGCCAATACTACGGACGTAGGGCGTGTGAAAGTTACCGGAAACGAAGCCGATAAGTATCACTTTAAAGTTCCCATGTTACGAAACGTGTTGCATAGCAGCCCGTATTTCCACGACGGCGCCATCGACAATTTGGGAGAAGTGATCGATCAGATGGCTTATTTGCAACTCGATAAAAAACTCACCAATGATGAAATAAAGAGCATCATGAAGTTTTTCGCTTCGTTATCGGATAAAAAAATCTTCGAGACACAATATCAGGACGACCCCGACCACGGAGCATGGAAACATCCCGACACGGCGCTTATCAAAAACCAGCCCAATGCCGAACAAATCCTTTACGGATATGCACTACTCACTCAAACAAACTCGCATCCCGACACGAAAGCCTATGTGGGTAATTCGCTCTCTTGCACCAGTTGCCATCAAAATGAAGGTACAAAAAAGTACGGATTGCCATACATCGGCGTTACTAAAAATTATCCGCAATACCGCGGACGTGAAAATCGCGAAGTTTCGCTTGCCGAACGCATTAACGGATGTTTTGAAAGAAGCATGAACGGAAAACCAATGCCCGAAGACGGAAAAGAAATGCAAGCGATGATTGCTTATATGGATTTCTTGTCGACCGATGCACCAAAAGATCAGAAAGGCATTACGGTACCCAAATTTGAAGGGCCTAACCGCCGCGCTGATGTGAATGCGGGACAAACGGTTTTCACCCAATATTGCCAATCGTGTCACGGAATTGAAGGGCAAGGTTATACGGCTATGGGCACTACGAACGGCACAATGGCCGTACCTGCACTGTGGGGCAACAAGAGCTTCAATAACGGGGCAGGAACAGCGCGTTTGTTAACGGCAGCGCCTTTTGTCCAATCCAATATGCCGTTGGGCATTCATTGGAACAATCCGTTACTTACCAACGATCAGGCTTACGATGTGGCTGCCTATATGAATTCGCACGAACGTCCGCAAATGGCCGGTTTAGAAAAAGATTATCCCGATTTGAGCAAAAAACCGGTTGATTGTCCGTATCCGCCTTATGCCGACAATTTCAGTCAGGATCAACACACTTACGGCCCGTTTCAGGAAATAAAAGCCGCAAAAGAGAAGAAATAATACGGTAGAATATCGCATAAAAAAGCCCCGGAAATTTCGGGGCTTTTTTGCTGATTTTTATCAGAATTTCATCTTAAAAAGTGTCGGATTTATGTTCACCATTATAAATCCCCAATCCTGCCAGGCCGTGTGATCGCCGCCTTTATAAACAGTCATAGCTTCCGTAGGCAACATAAATGAATATCCGGCTTGAATTGTAATGTATTTACGCAACGGATAGGTAAGGGCTAAATCTATTTCGGAGCCTAAGTTCCGTTCGTTGGTTCCGTTTACGCTTATGGGCTGCGTGGATGAGAAATGCAGGTAACTCAGTTCGAGTGAAAGTCTCTGCATCGGTTTCCACGTGATGGTGGCGTATTTATCGAATAAACCATAATAACGGTCATTCGAAAAATAATCCATATAACCGAAAAATTTGTGCATTCCTGCATTCATCAAATTGATCTGTGTGATTTTTTCATTTGTTGGGTCTTGTCCCGATAAATAGTCCATTCCCAACGACAAGGAAACTTTCGGGTTGAAACTATAACCGGCCTTCAATTGAGTTAAATAAGCGCTTATTTCTTTCTCTTGTTGATTTTTCCCCATTTGGTAATACAAAGAACCCGATAAGTCGAATGGCGTTTTTTTATAGGTCAGATAAGTGCCCACCGTTTGCATATAAACGGTTTTAGCTACGTCGGGAGCGCCGTCCACTCCCGCAATTCCGGCTTCCAGCCCGAGGTTCATAAAAAGAACGGACGCACCTAAACCGTTTTGATTATCGAAATGATACCAAGCCGTTTGCATGTTTTTGTACGGATATCCGCCTTTATAAAACGTGCCTGAATTGGTTTTCTCAGATGCTTGGTTATAAGCCAGAATGAAATGGATTTGATTCTGATCGTTTTGGTAACCTAATTTTAATGCGTCGTGCCATTTTCCCGACGGGCTCCACTCGGCTGCGGACAGCATGATGCCATCATCGTAATGCAACGCCTGACGCCCTAATTTGGCGAAAAAACCATTGTGGTTAATTTGCCCCCAAGCTTCGTTCATGGTGAAGTTGCCCACGTTATCCGACAGTTTTTTGGAGCCCCAAACCGATATTTCCTGTCCGGCAACACGGGCGGAGAAAAAACCGTTGTCGAAATTCAATCCAAGGCGTGCCCTGTTGGAAATAAAAGCCGATGCTTTATCGGTTTTTTCACGCGGATACGCATAGCCGTTGCGGCATTCGAAACGTGGGCGTACTTGCGCGTCTATGGAAAGAGTTCCTCCAATTTCTTCTTGTGCAATGGATGGGTAAAGATTTCCTGTTGTGCACACAATAAGTAGAAAAATTATTTTTTTCATGAGAATTGTTTGTTGCTTAAGATCACGTTAATTGTATAATGAGCTATCTCGCACAAATTTACGAATTAATTTAAGATAAATTATTATTTTTATAAAAATGTTGACTTAGGTTTTCTTGGTTATTCATTTATAGATTATAGAAATTTTTGATGAACGATTAACTTATATAAATTTTATTTTACTTCTAAAATCTTTATCTTTGAAAAGAATTTTCATAACAAGTTAAACAAATAATTATGGCAGTATTAGTAGGAAAAAGAGCTCCTGTTTTTTGGACTCAAGCCGTTATAAACGGAAATGAAATAGTTGAAAATTTTTCTCTCGATGAATATTTGGGAAAGAATTACGTGGTGTTTTTCTTTTATCCGGCAGATTTCACATTTGTTTGCCCGACAGAATTACATGCTTTTCAACAAAAATTAGCTGAATTTGAAGAAAGAGATACCGTGGTGGTTGCATGTTCTACCGACTCGGTGGTTTCGCACTGGAAATGGTTACAAACTCCGAAAAACGACGGAGGAATTCACGGGGTAACTTATCCCATCGTGGCAGATCATTCTTTGACAATTTCCATGGCCTATGATGTGCTTGCAGGGCAGTTTGAAAACGATGCATCGGGGAGGCCTTTGTTTACGGGAACCGCCGAAGCATATAGAGGATTATTCTTAATTGACAAAGAAGGGATTGTTCGTCATCAGGTAATTAACGACATGCCGCTGGGACGCAGCGTTGACGAAGCTCTCAGGGTTATCGACGCTCTCCAATTCGTGGAAGAACATGGAGAGGTTTGCCCTGCCGATTGGCATAAAGGCGACAAAGGCCTCACCGCTACACAAGAAGGCATTGCTTCCTATCTTTCGGAAAAAGAAGAAGTATAACCTCAACGGTTTTTAATGTAAGAGCATTGGCCCCATAAGCCAATGCTCTTTTTATTTATTTTGATGCCCACCCTATCTCTTTTTGAAAAAAATGCCGGTACTTATGCGGTTTTTTGACTATATTTGCCGCATATTTCATAAAAAAAGATGTAAATTTGACATGAACCCTTTATCATCAACACTTCAATCGCTTTCTCCTTCCGAAACGTTTGCGATGTCGCAAAAAAGCAATGAGCTGAAGGCTCAAGGAATCGACGTAATTAATTTGAGCGTAGGCGAACCCGACTTTAATACTCCCGATCATATAAAAGAAGCTGCCAAGCAGGCTATCGATAATAACTTCTCTTTTTATTCCCCCGTTCCCGGTTTTTTGGATGTACGAAAAGCCATTTGTGAAAAACTAAAAACCGAAAATAACCTCGAATTCGAACCTGCTCAAATCGTCGTTTCGAGCGGAGCCAAACAATCCATTTGTAATGCAGTGCTGGCGCTGATCGACAAAGATGACGAAGTGATTATTCCCGCGCCTTATTGGGTTAGTTATCCCGAAATGGTGAAATTAGCCAAAGGAAAATCTGTTTTCGTTTATGCGGATATCGAGCAAGATTATAAAATTACGCCACAGCAACTCGAAGACAGCATTAAACCCAAAACCAAAGCTATAATATTGTGTTCACCTTCCAATCCCACCGGAAGCGTTTACACAAAAGATGAATTGAAAGCCTTGGCCGATGTGCTTGCCAAACACCCGAACATTTACGTAATTTCTGACGAAATATACGAACATATAAATTACACCGGCCGGCACGAAAGCATGGCTCAATTCGAAGAAATTCGCGATCGCGTTATCGTTGTAAACGGAGTTTCCAAAGGTTATGCAATGACCGGATGGCGCATCGGCTGGATTGCCGCGCCGAAATGGCTTGCCTCGGCATGTGGAATGCTGCAAGGACAATACACATCGGGCGCGTCGTCCATTTCGCAAAAGGCTGCCCTGGCCGCATACACGGGCGACCAATCCTGTATCACAACTATGTGTGAAGCCTTCGAAAGAAGAAAAAAACTGATGGTAAACCTTCTTAGAGAAATTGAGGGATTAAAAGTGAACGAGCCGATGGGAGCATTCTATATTTTTACCGAGTGCAAGAGTTATCTGGGTAAGTCATTCAACGGAAAAACCATCGACACAGCCGCCGACCTTGCGATGTATCTACTGGAAGAGGGACATGTAGCTTGCGTGGGCGGAGACGCCTTCGGCGCTCCGGGATATATTCGGTTATCGTATGCTACTTCCGATGAGAATCTGGTAAAAGCCGTCGGATGGATCAAAGAAGCGTTAAGCAAATTATCTTAACGGTTCTGCAATTAATAAAATCACCGGATGGAAAAATCGTTCGGTGTTTTTTTGTTAATCCGACAATTCATATCTCTGTCAAACGCAATTAAAGAAAAATTTCTGCAAATAATTCTTTTTTGATGTTTAAAAGTATTATTTTTGTAATCCGTTCACAGAACCTAACGATCACAGTAAAAGATCCGCGTTATTTAACTAACAGTCAATAAGAAAATAATAATCATATAATTAAAAAAAAGAACTTTATGAGTTGGCTAATTAAATCTTCAATCGGCCGGAAGTTTGTACAAAGTATTTCCGGTTTGTTTTTGATCTTATTCCTCTTATTCCACATGTCTATGAACCTGGTTCTCATTTTCAATTACGAAACGTACGATTTCCTTGCGAATGAAATTCTGGGTGCTAACTGGTGGGCCATTGTAGGAACGGGAGTTATTGGATTGGGCTTTATCATCCACGTTTTATATGCGATTATCCTCACACTGCAAAACCAAAAAGCCCGTGGTAGCGACAAATATGCGTCGGCAAATAAAACGCAGGCAACATGGTCGTCGAAAAACATGTTCGTTTTAGGACTTGTCATTTTGTTGTTCTTGTTTCTGCACATGTATCAAATGTGGTACCAAATGCAATTCAAAGAACTTTTCCACATGGAAGGCGCACGTACCGATGGCGCTCAACTGGTAGCCGAAACTTTCTCGCAGTTGTGGGTAGTTATCGTTTACATCATTGCTTTCGTGGCATTATGGTTCCACTTAACACATGGTTTCTGGAGCGCGCTCCACACTGTGGGATGGAACAATACCGTATGGATGAAACGTATAAAAGTGTTGGGAAACATTGTTTCCACTATTATTTGTTTGGGATTTATAGTTGTGGCAATTGCCGTTCACCTCGGATACTCCAACTTATTAGGATAACAAAAGAAACTGACAGATTATGAATAAAATAGATGCTAAAATACCGCAAGGACCACTAGAACAAAAATGGTCGAATTATAAATCTCACCAAAAATTGGTGAATCCCGCGAATAAACGCCGCCTCGATGTCATCGTGGTGGGAACTGGACTTGCCGGCGCATCGGCAGCCGCATCGCTGGGAGAATTAGGATTTAACGTACTCAACTTCTGTATTCAGGATTCTCCCCGTCGCGCGCACTCAATCGCCGCTCAGGGAGGTATAAATGCAGCCAAGAATTACCCTAACGACGGGGACTCCGTATATCGTTTGTTTTACGACACCATCAAAGGTGGCGACTATCGTGCGCGTGAAGCCAACGTTTACCGTTTGGCTGAAGTTTCCAACGAAATCATCGACCAATGTGTAGCACAAGGTGTTCCTTTCGCACGCGAATACGGTGGTTTGCTCGATAACCGTTCGTTCGGCGGCGCGCAAGTATCGCGTACGTTCTACGCCCGCGGACAAACAGGTCAGCAATTGCTTCTCGGAGCTTATTCTGCTTTGAGCCGCGCCGTTCATAAAAAACAGGTAAAATTATACACCCGCTACGAAATGGTTGATCTGGTAATTATCGACGGGCGTGCCCGCGGTATTATTGCCCGTAACCTCGTAACCGGAAAACTGGAACGTTTTGCGGCTCACGCCGTTGTAATTGCTACCGGCGGATACGGAAACACTTTTTTCCTTTCCACCAACGCAATGACATCCAACGGATCGGCAGCCTGGCAATGTTACAAGAAAGGGGCATACTTCGGAAACCCGTGTATGGCGCAAATTCACCCCACGTGTATCCCCGTTCACGGCGAATTCCAATCTAAACTCACATTGATGTCGGAATCGTTGCGGAACGACGGCCGCATTTGGGTTCCCAAAAAAATGGAAGATGCCGAAGCCATTCGTGCCGGCAATCTGAGACCTACCGAAATAAAAGAAGAAGACCGCGATTACTATCTGGAACGTCGTTATCCCGCTTTCGGGAACCTTGTTCCTCGCGACGTTGCCTCTCGTGCAGCTAAAGAACGCTGCGATGCAGGTTTCGGAGTAGGAACGACCGGTTTGGCTGTTTATCTCGACTTTGCCGATGCTATCAATCGCCTTGGTAAAGATGTTGTGGAAGCTCGTTACGGAAACCTCTTCCAAATGTATGAAAAGATCGTTGACGATAATCCATACGAAACTCCGATGATGATCTATCCTGCCATTCACTACACAATGGGCGGAATTTGGGTAGATTACGAACTAATGACCACTATCCCCGGATTGTTCGCCATTGGCGAAGCTAACTTCTCCGATCACGGAGCGAACCGCCTTGGAGCATCGGCTTTGATGCAGGGATTGGCCGACGGATATTTCGTTCTTCCTTACACCATCCAAAGCTATTTATCAGATCAGATTCAGGTTCCGCGATTCAAAACCGATTCGCCCGAATTCGACGCTGCCGAAAAAGCCATCAACGATCGCGTTGAGCGTTTGATGAACATCAAGGGAAAACATTCGGTAGACCACATTCACAAAGAACTCGGACACATTATGTGGGATTTCGTGGGAATGGGGCGCGATGCTGAAGGTTTGAGAGATGCAATCCAAAAGTTGAAAGAACTGAAAAAAGATTTCTGGACGAACGTACGCATCCCCGGAAATAAAGAAACGTTGAACGTTGAGTTGGAAAAAGCTTTGCGACTGGCCGACTTTATCGAAATTGGCGAACTGATGGCGCATGACGCACTTGATCGTGAAGAATCGTGCGGCGGGCACTTCCGTCTTGAGCACCAAACGCCGGAAGGCGAAGCGTTGCGTCACGATGACCAATTCTCTTACGTATCGTGCTGGGAATATCAGGGCGAAGACAAAGCGCCTGTGATGTACAAAGAACCGCTTGATTATGAATTCATTGTTCGCCAACAACGTAATTATAAATCGTAAAATCAACCAATCATGGACAAAGATATCAACATAAAAGTAAAAGTTTGGCGTCAGGAAGGGCCTAAGCAAAAAGGACGTTTTGAAACTTATGAACTGAATAATATTTCTCAGGGCAGTTCTTTCCTCGAAATGATGGATATTTTAAACGAAAAACTCGTTAACGAAGGAAAAGAACCTGTGGTTTTCGACCACGATTGCCGCGAAGGAATCTGCGGAATGTGCAGCCTTTATATTAACGGTCACCCGCACGGGCCTGATGAAGACATCACAACCTGTCAGCTTCACATGCGCAAGTTCAACGAAGGCGAAACCATTACCGTTGAACCGTGGCGCTCGGCGGGATTCCCCATTATCAAAGACTTAATGGTAAACCGCAACGCCTTCGATCAAATCATTCAGGCAGGCGGTTACGTATCGGTAAACACCGGCGGTGTTCCCGATGCTAATGCCATACCCATCCCCCGCGATGATGCTGAAGCCGCTATGGATGCTGCCGCTTGTATTGGTTGCGGCGCGTGTGTTGCAACATGTAAAAACGGCTCGGCCATGCTTTTCGTATCAGCAAAAGTGAGTCAGTTGGCTTTACTACCGCAAGGCCGCGTTGAAGCTGCCCGTCGCGCAAAAGCGATGGTTGCGAAAATGGATGAACTTGGTTTCGGCAACTGCACAAATACAGGTGCTTGTGAGGTGGAATGTCCTAAAAACATCTCTATTTCCAACATAGCACGCCTCAACCGTGAGTTCCTGAAAGCAAAATTCAGGGATTAATCATTCAAATCAAATATAGCAAAGCGTTTTGTCTTCGCAACGTAAGATAAGACGCTTTCTTTATATGATTTTATAGCGTTATTTAACAATTATTCGATAATCTTTTTTGACTTTCAAACGTCTTAAATTAACACAATGCTTGTAACTCAAGCCTTCAATGAATCTATTATTTTACTTAATTTGGATGAATTATGAAATCAAAAAAAATTATTCTAAGTGTGGCTATTGTAGCGCTATCAATGATTAGCGTACAGGCTTTTTCTCAAGTGAAATTCGGTTTGAAAGCGGAAGTTGGATTAAATAATTCGGAATTTAGCACTGATGCTGTTAAGGTTGAAAATATGACAACCTACAGCGTGGGGCCGTCTATTGAGGCGATGTTTCCTATGGCTGCCATGGATCTGGGAGTGGAAGCGTCGTTGCTTTACAACGATAGCCGAATGACTGTTTCGAGACTTACCGAAGGAAACGGTGATAAAGATGTTTCGAACAGATATCTTGTGCTCCCTGTGAACCTAAAAGCAAAATTAGGATTAGGCAATTTAATCGGTATTTATGGCGTTGCCGGGCCGTATGCCGGTTATCTGATCTCGGGTGATAAAGTTGATTTTGAAAATATCGGTAATGATATTGAAGCGAAATCGTTCCAAGCAGGTATAAATTTGGGATTTGGTGTAGAAATTGCCAAAATGGTTCAGGTGGGAGCCAATTATCGTGTTCAACTTACCGATAATTATGCAGCTGATACCCCTAATTGGCGCGATCCACTCAACGGAAAATCGGAAACTTGGAGCTTAACGGCATCGGTTTACTTCTAAAAAAGATGATGCACTACGTGCGATACGCCTTCGGCGATACGTTCACTTCGTTCACGATAAAGTCGTGTAGTTGAAATTAACGCGCGAAGCGAATTATCGCAAAGCATTATTGACGAAGTCATTATCTAAATAAATTTTAACGTGTTTGTTGATGTAATTCTCCCGCTTCCGTTAGCCGACTCTTATACCTACGCCGTTCCTGCAGAAATGCAAGAAAAAATCGACAAAGGTTACAGGGTTATTGTACCTTTCGGAAACCGGAAACATTACACGGGAATTGTAAAAAAAATACATCAAAACATTCCTGCAAATATCGGAATAAAAGAAATCCATTCCCTCATCGATTCGCACCCTATCGTGAATCAACATCAATTGGACATGTGGGAGTGGATTTCTTTTTATTATCTCTCGCCGTTAGGCGATGTGTTTAAAGCCGCGCTTCCCTCTACATTAAAACCGAGTGATTTGCAGGATAAATTCACACAGAAAACCGAAAAATACATTTCTGTTAACCCCGTTTTTGCCGAAAAATATACTGAAACAATTATCGGAAAATCAAAAAAACAACTCGAATTATATCGGGAAATAATCCATATTCTTTCACAAAAAAACACTTCTTCCATTAGTAGGAAAGAATTGTTGGAGATAACCGGATATTCTTCGAATGTTCTGAACGGCTTAATCGAAAAAAATGTTGTCGAACAAATATCGATGAATGTCAGCCGAATTGAATCGGATATTGCTACAACCCGCGCGCCCTACCCGCTAAACGAATACCAACAGAAAGCTTTGGAAAAGATTAACGCTTCCTTCGCTGAAAAAAACACGTGTTTGCTGCATGGCGTAACATCGAGCGGAAAAACGGAAATTTATATCCACTTAATTGAGGAACAAATAAAAAAAGGGAATCAAACGCTCTATTTAGTTCCCGAAATAGCACTCACTACACAACTCACTCAAAGGCTGCAAGCCGTTTTTGGGAATAAATTGGGTATTTACCATTCTAAAATAAATGATAACGAACGCGCCGAAATCTGGCAAAAAATGCTGTCGGATAATCCTTACGAAGTTGTGATCGGTGTGCGTTCATCGCTTTTTTTGCCGTTCCTGCAACTGGGTTTGGTGATTGTGGACGAGGAACACGAAACAAGTTACAAACAACAAGACCCCGCACCGCGATATCACGCGCGCGATACAGCTGTTATGCTTGCGCACATTTTCGGCGCGAAAACGTTGCTCGGATCCGCAACGCCGTCGATGGAATCATATTTTAACGCGCAAAACGGTAAATATGGTCTGGTAAGGCTTACAAAGCGTTTCGAAGAAATGGAATTGCCCGAAATTCTACTTGAAAACACGCATGAATTGCGCCGAAAAAAGAAAATGAAATCCATTCTCGCTCCCGAACTTATCGCACGAATGCAAGAAGCGCTTTCGCGAGGCGAACAAGTGATCTTGTTTCGAAACCGTCGCGGATTTGCGCCGTTGCTGGAATGCAAAAATTGCGGATGGACGCCCAAATGCCGTCACTGCGATGTATCACTCACGTACCACAAATTAGGGAACGCTCTCAAGTGCCATTATTGCAACACTACTTATAAAGTTGTTCACGATTGTCCTGCGTGCGAGGAAAAAAGCGTGGAGCTGCTGGGACAGGGAACTGAAAAACTGGAAGAAGAAGTGGCGCAACTTTTCCCCGATTTTCGCGTTGCCCGAATGGACACAGATACCACTCGAGGAAAACAAACTTACGAAAAAATTATCGGTAACTTTCAGAACAAGAAAATCGATATATTAGTCGGCACGCAGATGCTGTCCAAAGGTTTGGATTTCGACAAAGTGAGCATCGTGGGAATTATTTCTGCCGACGGAATGCTTAACCACCCCGATTTTCGATCGCACGAACGCGGATTCCAATTGATGACTCAAGCAGCAGGTCGCGCCGGACGAAAAAACAAACGTGGCACGGTTATCATTCAGAGCGCCGACCCGCAACAGCCGATTTATCAATTTATCGTCAACAACAATTTTGAGGGATTTTGTAATCTGCAACTCACGGAACGAAAATTGTTTAATTATCCGCCTTTTTCGCGCCTGATTCGCATTGTTTTTAAAGACCGAAACGAACAAAAAGCCGATAACGCATCGCGAGTTTTTGCCGAAACATTACGAAAATCGTTGCGAGAACGAGTTCTTGGCCCAAACAAACCCATCGTTAGCAAAATTCAGCAATATCATATTCGCGAAATTCTGCTTAAACTAGAAACATCGCTGTCGCCGCAAAACGTCCGTCGACTTCTAAAAGACACCGAAACACATTTACGCAGCAATCCGCAATATAAATATGTGGTGGTGTATTTTGATGTGGACCCGGTTTAAAACGCAAAAAACCGACATTGCAAAAAGCAATGTCGGTTTTAAAAATTTTACGGCTTCGCACGTAGGCGAGAGCGTTATTTCATTTCAATTTCTTCTTTCAAGTCGATTTCGTTGTTTTCTTTATCGAAAAACGCATATTGCAAAAAGCCCAAACTTTGGTTGGGAACTATTTTCATAGCAACACCGTGTTTTTTACGCCATTTGTATTTCAACGAAAACAAACCTTGCTGAACATAGGCTGCAACATAAGGATGTATGTGCAGGCTGAATTTCTTCACTTTTAGTTTGTTTGATAAATAGTCGATCTTACCTTCAAGTGTATCTGTGAACAGGATCGACGATTTTATTTTTCCTTTGCCAAAGCAGGTGGGGCAAACCTCGCTGGTGGCAACTTCCATTTCGGGGCGCACGCGCTGCCGCGTAATTTGCATCAAACCGAACTTGCTCAATGGCAGAATTTTGTGTTTGGCCCTGTCTTGAGCCATAAATTCCTGCATCTTGTTAAAGAGCTTGTTTCGGTGGTCGCCCGAATTCATGTCGATAAAATCGATAACGATAATTCCGCCCATATCACGCAATCGTAGCTGGCGTGTAATTTCTTCGGCGGCGGCCACGTTTACCTCAAATGCGCTGTCTTCTTGCCCGAGCGATTGCTTATTGCGGTTGCCGCTGTTTACGTCGATGACGTGCAACGCTTCGGTATGTTCAATAATTAAGTATGCGCCGTTTTTAAAAGTAACGGTTTTGCCGAAAAGCGATTTTACCTGTTTGGTTATGCCGAAATTATCCAGTATGGGCACCGATCCGTTGTAGGTTTTTACAACATTTTTCTTATCGGGCGCAATGAGGGTTACATATTCGGCAAGCTGTTTTGCCACGTCTGAATCATTGACGTGTATTTGTTCAAACGATGGATTAAAGATGTCGCGAAGCAGGCCGACCGTACGTCCCGTCTCTTCAAAAATAAGAGTCGGTGCTTTTACCTTCGGCAATTTTTCTGCCGTGTCTTCCCATCTTTTCACCAAGGCTTTCAATTCTGCGTCGAGTTCGGCAACCCTTTTATCTTCGGCGTTGGTACGAATGATAACGCCGTAGTTTTTGGGTTTAATGCTTTGTATAAGCTGTCGGAGACGGGCGCGTTCTTCGCGCGACTTTATTTTTTGCGATACCGAAACACGGTCGATAAACGGTATTAAAACCATGAACCTTCCCGCGAAAGAAATTTCGGCAGTAAGCCTAGGCCCTTTGGTAGAAATGGGTTCTTTGGCTACTTGAACCAAAATTTCCTGTCCCACCTTTAGAACATCGGATATAGTGCCTTCTTTTGCGATATCGGGCTGCAGCTTCATTTTCTGAATCTGCAAAACTTTTTTCTTATCGTCTATAGTCTTTTTGTAACTTGCAACAGAATTAAACTCTACCCCTAAATCCAAATAGTGAAGAAAAGCGTCCTTTTTGTGTCCTACATCAATAAATGCAGCGTTTAAGGCAGGCATAAGCTTTTTTACCCTGCCCACATAGATGTTACCAACCGCGTAAGATTCGCTCAGACTCTCTTGTTGCAACTCTACGAGTTTTTTATCTTCGAGTACCGATATGGTTATCTCTTTGGGCTGGACATCGACTACAAGTTCGCTTACCACATTTTTTATTTTAAATGTTAATTACTACATCCTTACTCCTCCGAGCAGGATGGCCTTGTGTTCTCGCGAGCACAATTTACTTAATGTTTTATATACAAAGAACAAACTTAATTTTTGATTTTCTTAAGTTTGTTCCTGTATATATTGGTTGGTTATAAAACCTCAAAAAAATCTTATTTTTTCTTTTTATGTCTGTTCTTTCTCAGTCTTTTTTTTCTTTTGTGAACAGCCATTTTATGCCTTTTTCTTTTTTTTCCGCTTGGCATTTTTCTCCTTTTTTTAAAAATTTACAATATAAAATTATTTATCTCCTTTAACTTTAGCTAAAAACGTTTTTGCGGGCTTGAATGCAGGAATGTTGTGCTCCGGAATAATGATGGTTGTATTTTTAGAAATGTTGCGTGCGGTTTTTTGTGCTCTTTTCTTCACAATAAAGCTTCCAAAACCTCTTAAATACACGTTTTCATTTTTTGATAATGAGTCTTTTACAACTTCCATAAAAGATTCAACTGTTGCCAATACAGATGCTTTATCAACACCCGTGCTCTTTGCAATTTCGTTTACAATGTCTGCTTTAGTCATTTTATTTATTTTTTTAATTAGTAATTATTGGTTAATTCTAAAATTTTGGAATGCAAATATATAGCTTTTTTTTAAACGTAAAAAATAATTATGAAGTTAATTTAAAAAATTTCCGATGTTTTTTGTGTTAAAAACGCTTTTTAAAGTAGTTTTGTACGAAATTAAACCGAAAATGTGAAAAAAATCAGAGATAACAAATACATTAGCACTGTTTTACAAACGTGGTATGCACAAAATAAACGCGATTTGCCTTGGCGCGAGACCTCCGATCCGTACGTGATATGGGTTTCTGAGATAATTTTGCAGCAAACGCGCGTGAACCAAGGATACGATTATTTTTTGCGGTTTGTACAAAAATTCCCCAATGTTCAATCGCTTGCGCATGCAAACGAGGACGAAGTCCTAAAAATGTGGCAGGGCTTGGGATATTATTCGCGTGCCAGAAATCTTCACGCCGCAGCCAAACAAATAGTAAATGATTTCAACGGTGTTTTTCCGGAAAAGCACCAACAAATCTTATCTTTAAAAGGAATTGGCGATTATACCGCTGCCGCTGTTGCCTCTATTGCTTTCAACAAACCGTACGCTGTGATCGACGGAAATGTTTATCGGGTGCTCTCTCGCCTTTTTGCCATTGAAGATCCGATGGATACTTCCTCGGGAAAAAAAGTTTTTTCGGAAACCGCACAAAGCATTCTCGACACAAAAAATCCGGGCAACCATAACCAGGCGATCATGGATTTTGGAGCAGTCATTTGTACTCCTCTGCAACCTAAATGTGATGTTTGTCCTTTACAAACCATTTGTTTGGCATATCAAAGTAAAAACGTTACGGAATTCCCAAAAAAAAGAGGAAAAACGAAAGTCAAGGAACGCTTTTTCAATTATTTTCATGTTGAGCAAAACAATTACACTTTTATAAAAAAACGCTCAGAAAACGATATATGGAAAAACCTATATGAATTTCCCCTTATAGAAACCGAATCACAGGAAGAATTGCCTCAGCTTTTTGAAAACCCTCGTTTTAAAGAATTATTCAAAAATTCAATAGAAATCTCTCTCAGCCACAAGCTTTCTTTAAAACACGTGCTTACGCACAGAATTATTTATGTAAATTTTTACAACATTAAGCTCTCGGGAACAGATATTTTCGATACCGAAAAAAACTTTCTTAAAATAGAAACAAGCAATCTTTTTGCCTATCCCGTTTCCAGACTCATCCATAAATATATCGAAACACTTTTATGAACAAAAAACTTGTATATTCTGAAAAATATACTAATTTTGTTTTGTCAGATTTTTGTATTTAAACCAAAAAATTTTTAGTTATGTCGGTAAACAAAGTTATTTTAGTAGGCAATGTAGGGAAAGATCCGGAAATTAAGTATTTCGATAACGACAACGTAAAAGCAAATTTCCCTTTGGCAACCAGTGAACGAGGTTACACAACTTCGAGCGGAACACAGATACCCGAACGTACGGAATGGCACAACATTGTTTGTTGGAAAGGTTTGGCGCAAATTGTAGAAAAATTTGTAAAGAAAGGCTCACAGTTGTATATCGAGGGTAAAGTACGTTCTCGTTCGTACGACGACCAAAACGGCGTAAAAAGATACATCACCGAAATTTATGCCGATAACGTAGAAATGTTAGGCCGGAGAGGTGGATCGGGCGGTGAAAACGGAGGAAATCATAACGATAAGAACGATTCCTACGACACGCCGACAGATTTATCCGATAATTCTGAAGTAGATGATTTGCCGTTTTAAAAAATCATCGTAATTTTGCAGAGAATGTTTTAAGCCCTTTTTCGGGGTTGAAACATTCTCTTTTTGTTTCACTAAAATAACACCAGTTGGATCCTGACCCTTTATCGTTTCTGCAATCCGAAGTAACAACCTTATCGTTGTCTGCAGTTCATTATTTTATCTTTGCATTCACGCTTGTTCTTATCATCATCAACGCCATTGTCTCCGGCTCGGAGATTTCTTTTTTCTCACTCACCGCATCCGAAACGGAAGAAATAAATACGTCCACCGATAAAAAATCGCGACGGGTATCCGAACTTTTACGCCACCCCGAAAAATTGATGGGAACCATTGTAATCACCTACAATTTCCTCAACATCATCATCATCACCCTCCTATTTTATTTACTGAACCTCTTTCCTTATTTTTCGGGAACAGGCAATCAAATTATCTTAGAAATTTTTATTATTCTGATAGTTACACTTCTTTTTGTTGAAATTATCCCCAAATTTTACGCGTCACATAATGCTTTGAAGTTTTCCCGACACAATTCGCTTTTGATAAAGTGGGTATATAAACTGATGAATCCATTCTCATCGTTGTTGGTAAAAACAAGTAATATTTTCAACAGATCGGTGCTTCAGAAAAAGTACGAGATATCGATGGACGACCTCTCCAAGGCATTGGAAATTACATCGAATGAAATAAAACACGAGCAAGAGAAGGATATGCTGGAAGGCATCATCCGTTTTAAAGATAAAATTGTGGACGACATTCTCGTGTCGCGCAGCGATATGGTGGCTTTGGATTTGGATACGGCTTTCAGAAAAGTAATTACTTTTATTATAGATGCAGGCTTTTCGCGAATTCCCATTTTCGAAGAAAATCCCGATAATATAAAAGGTATTTTGTATGTAAAAGATTTGCTTCCGCATTTGGAGAAAGGCGATAATTTCCGTTGGCAATCCCTTATTCGTCCGGCTTATTTTGTGCCCGCCACAAAAAGGATCGATGACCTTTTGGAAGAATTCCGCGCCAACAAAAATCACATGGCTATTGTAGTTGACGAGTATGGCGGCACAATGGGAATTGTTACCATGGAAGATATTCTGGAAGAAATTGTAGGCGACATTAGCGATGAATACGACGAAGAAGCCAAACCGCTTTTTACCATGGCGCAAGACGGATCGTATATTTTTGAAGGCAAAACTACGCTTGAAGATTTCTTAAAAATAACCGATACGCCCGAAAAAGATTTCGTGAAATTCATGGACGAAGCAGATACGATTGCCGGATTGATGCTGGAACTTAAAGGCGATTTTCCGAAACGGAAAGAAACGGTAGAATACAAAAAATACGCTTTTCAAGCAGAGGAAATGAGCAAAAGAAGGATCATGAAAGTACGTTTCTTTATACCCGATAAATCGGAAAAATAACTGCCGCCCAATGAAACTCTGTATGCTGTTTGTTACCTTGGCTTTTTTTTTGGCCGGATGTAAAGAAAACTACACGCCAAAACCAAGGGCGTTTTACAGAATAGAGCCCGGCAAAAGCAGTTACAACGCTTTTTCAAATAGAAACCTGAGTTTTTCTGTTTCCGGTGATGCCGTTCTGCAAAAGAAATCGTCTGACGAAAACGAAGAATGGTTTAACATCGTCTATCCCCTATACAATGCAGAGATTTACTGTACCTATCTGAAAATAAACAAGAGCAGGCTCAACTCGCTGATAGCTGAAAATCAAAAACTTGTTTTCTCGCATACCGGCCAAGCAACCGAAATACAACAGCTAACTTACGAAGACAACGTTAACCAGAAGTACGGCGTTCTTTACAGAATTATCGGCAACGTGGCCACTCCGTTTCAGTTTTATTTAACGGATAACGAGCAAAATTTCCTGCGCGGTTCGCTTTATTTCCGTCAGGAAGTACAAAGAGATTCCATATTGCCGGTACTGGAAATTCTGGAACAAGATTTATCGGAATTGTTCGAAAGCTTATCGTGGAATAAATGCTGATCAGGAAAGAACATATCGAAAACGAGGGGCTCTTGGGCATTTGGAAAATATCCGAATCGCGTTCCGAGCTGATAGATTTGCTTCCCGAAAGTCAACGCGTTGCCGCGCAAAAATATATCTCGAAACTGAAATCGGGAAGGCGCATATTGGAATGGCTATCCACGCGCGTGTTGCTTTTCAGCCTTATCGGCAAAGAAAAAACAATAGCCAACAAACGCGACGGCAGGCCTTTTATAGAAGACGGAGCACTCAATATAAGCATTTCGCACACCAAAGATTATGTGGCTGTTTTGTTGCACAAAACAAATACCGTAGGTATCGATATTGAAACGGTTTCGGAAAGAGTGAGAAAAATTGCCGGAAAATTTATTTCGGAGAAAGAGGTTATCGATAAATCGCGGCAAACCGTTCACATGCTGTTACACTGGTCGGCCAAGGAAACGATGTTCAAAATATTGGAAGAAAGCGAGATCGATTTTAAAAAGCATCTCTACATCGTGCCTTTCACTCCGCAGGAAAAAGGAATCATACAAGCCCGGGAATGCAAAACGGATAAGAGACAGTATTTCCGAATACACTATGAAGTTCATCCGGATTTTGTGCTGACTTGGGCGATAACCCAATAAAAAAAGCGCCCTGCAATAGGCGCTTTTTTGTGATAAACGGTAGAAAACCGTTATGCTGTTAACGAAACCCGTTTGAAACCGGTAACCGTTAAGTCTTTGTCGTTTTGTTTTAAGAATTGCTCAATCGTCATTTTGCTGTCTTTCACATATTCTTGTTGAAGCAGTGTAGCTTCTTTGTAGAATTTTTGCAAAGCGCCTTCGGCGATGCGGTCGAGCAGGTTTTCGGGTTTTCCGGCTTCGCGTGCTTTTTCGCGTGCAATTTCCAGCTCTTTTTCTTTTAAGCTAGCGGGGATCTCGTCCTGCGTAACCGATATGGGATTCATTGCCGCAACTTGCATAGCTATGTCTTTAGCCACGTTGCCGGGCACGTTCTCTTTATTGAAACCCACAATGGTTGCCAATTTGTTGCCGGTGTGGATATACGAAACTACCGACGGAGCCGTGATGTGCTCGTAGTATCCCAATTCCATTTTTTCGCCGGTAGCGCCTATTTTATCGGTGATCAATTGAGAAACGGTTCCTTCGGAAAGCTGCAAGTTCAATAAATCGTCCAATGTTTCCGGTTTATGCTCTATTGCCGCGTCCAGTATTTTTTGCGTGAGCGCAATAAATTCCTCGTTTTTGGCCACGAAGTCTGTTTCGCATTGCAATGCAACTACTGCCGCAAAATCTCCTTGTGTTTTTGCAAGCACGCATCCTTCGGATGCTTCGCGGTCTTCGCGTTTGGCGGCAACTGCCTGCCCTTTTTTGCGAATGATCTCCATTGCTTTATCGAAATCGCCGTTCGCTTCGTTCAGCGCGTTTTTGCAATCCATCATTCCCGCGCCTGTCATTTTGCGTAAATGTTGGATTTCTGCCATTGTAACTGCCATATTTTTATATCTTTTTTTTTAATTATTTTATTTTTTAGATGTACTTGTCCACACCTGTCTACTCGTCTACTTGTCTTCTCCTAACTCCTCAACGTCTTCGTCTTTTGCAAATCTGCTGGCTACCGCCGCGTTGATGGCATCTTTGTCCTCTTTCTTAACGCGTTCTTTTTTAGCAACTTTCGATTTCCTTTCTCTACGTGGAGCCGCTACATTTTCTTCGTCTTGTTCTTCGGCTGCATTGGCATCGGCTTTTTCTACTTTGCGTTCGTCCAAACCTTCTTTTATCCATTCGCAAATGTATCCCAAAATCATATCAACTGCTTTTGAAGCATCGTCGTTTGCAGGAATTACGAAATCGATATCGCTCGGGTCGGAGTTGGTATCAACAATGCCGAAAACAGGGATTCCCAACTTATTGGCTTCTCTCACGGCAATGTGCTCTTTCATCACATCTACCACGAAGAGCGCCGAAGGCAAACGAGTTAAGTCTTGAATAGAACCCAGCGTTTTTTCGAGTTTAGCGCGTTGGCGGGTAACTTGTAGTTTCTCGCGTTTCGATAAAGTGTCGAAAGTTCCGTCTTTCATCATTTTGTCTATATTTCCCATTTTCTTCACCGCTTTGCGGATAGTAGGGAAATTGGTAAGCATGCCGCCCGGCCAGCGTTCAATAACGTAAGGCATGTTAACGCCTTGCGCTTTTTCTGCAATAACAGGCTTGGCCTGTTTTTTGGTTGCGACGAAAAGGATTTTCTTGCCCGCTTTTGCAATATTTTTTAATGCTGAAGCTGCTTCTTCGGTTTTAGCGATCGTTTTGTAAAGATCGATGATGTGGATTCCGTTGCGCTCCATGAAAATATAAGGAGCCATTGCCGGATTCCATTTTCTTTTTAAGTGTCCGAAGTGCGCTCCGGTCTCAAGAAGTTGGTCAAATTCTAATTTTGCCATGTTTTGTTTTTAAATTTTTTATTTGTTTACTTTCTTTTTCTTAGTCGAATCACAAGGTAAATTATTTTGGATAACGTCCTTATGATTTAGATACTAAACATTTTATACGCCGTTAGCATCGGCATTTGTCTTAATCGGCCCGAACAAAAAGTCAAGCCGGTTTCGGATATCCAACAATTAACGTTTCGAGAATTGGAATCTTTTTCTCGCTTTGGGACGTCCCGGTTTTTTACGTTCAACCACTCGTGGATCGCGTGTCATGAAACCTTCCGATCTTAAAGCGGATTTATCATCCGGATTAACTTTTACCAAAGCGCGGGCAATTGCCAATCTGGCTGCCTCCGATTGTCCTTTGAAACCTCCTCCTTGCAAATTAATTTTAATGTCGTACTTTTCCAATACGTCTAATTTATTTAAGGGTTGTTTCACAATAAACTGCAAGATTGAGGAGGGAAAATAATTTTCGAGCTCACGTTTGTTTATCAGGATTTTTCCGGAACCTTCACTCATAAAAACGCGTGCAACTGCGGCTTTGCGTCTTCCTATTGAATTTATCACGTCCATCTTTATTATTTAAGTGTATTAATATCTAATTTTTTGGGTTTTTGTGCGTCGTGCGGATGTTCTTCGCCTGCATACACGTAAAGGTTTTTTAGAATGGCATCGCCCAGTTTGTTTTTCGGCAACATTCCTTTCACCACTTTTCTAAAAAGCTGATCGGAACCTTTCTTCATTACGTCTGCCGGGCTAAATTCTTTTTGCCCTCCGGGATAACCCGAGTGGCGATAATAAGTCCTGTCGGTCCATTTGTTTCCTGTAAGTTCCACTTTGTCGGCATTCACGATAATTACGTTATCGCCGCAATCCACATGCGGAGTAAAACTCGGTTTGTATTTGCCCCTTAGCAGTTTTGCCACTTTAGAGCTCATGCGCCCCAGAGTTTGCCCGGCAGCATCCACTACAACCCATTCTTTTTGAGCCGTTTCTTTATTAACCGAAACGGTTTTGTAACTTAAAGTATTCACTTTGTATTGTTTTAAATCGTTTAATAAAATCAAGTCCGTATTTCTGCTTTCAACTTTGTCTGGCTAAGGGACTAAAGGCAATAAAAAGCTAAAAATCAAACTTTTAAGTGATGAATTTTAATAATCGGACTGCAAAGTTACAATAATTCAAAGAATTAACAAAGAATTTTTAATTTTTTTCAAGACGGTAGAGATAAAATAATACAGGCGTAACAAGACAAAATTTTTCAGTTCTTAATAATGTGTGATTGCGTAAAACAAAAATGCCTTTTATAATGTTATAATTTTATCAAAATAATTTAATGTTAAAAAACCGTAGCATTAAAGATATTTAACAGTACGCAACAATAACTTAACCTAATAATTTGAAACTACTTGCCGAATTTCTTAATTTTGCAAGATACTATAAACATTAATCATTCACTAAAACTTTAATTTATGAAAAAAATTACTCTATTGTTTTCTTTTTTGATGATTTTTGGCATTACCCTAAATGCTCAAACCTACTCAGAAGATTTTGAAACACTAACAAAAACATCTTACGCCTCAGAAACCGTAACCTTAAATGGTTACGACTGGAATTTCACGGGTTCAAATGCCGGCAACGCCACTAATGACTGGAAAATTGGCGCTAAATCGGCTCGATTAGCCGGGACAACAAAAGAAACCAGTAATCCCGATGTTTCTAAAATTGAAATGCTCAGCAACAAAACCGGTGGCATTGGAAATATTACTTTTCAATATCGACAATATGGTACTGATGCTCAAATTCCTTGGAAAATTGAATGGAGTGCAGATGGGACATCATGGACAAATCTTGGAGAAATAACGGCTACCGATCAGGTCCAAACCTTTTCTATGGATTTGAATAAAGCATCCGCAAGAATTAGAATTATAGCGAATGGATTTGAAACCTCAAGTTCTAACGGTAAACGGATTAATATCGACAACCTGGTTTTAACAGACAACGGTGGAGCTGCTGAACCGGTTCTAAGCGTCACTCCTCAAGAGTTAGATTTTGGGAATGCTACTGTGGGCTCCACTACTGCAGCCCTACAGGTTACCGTAAATGCGGGTAATTTCTCCGCAACCCCAACCTATTCCATCATTGGCGCCAATAATACCGAGTTCGCGGCAACCGGTTCACTTACCACAGCCGGTGGCACTATTGATATAACCTTTGCACCCTCTTCGGACGGAGCTAAAACCGCTACTTTAGAAGTAAAAGGAGAAGGTATTACAGAAACGGTTGTATTAAACGGAAATGGAACTGACGCTTCTAATCCTTATGGTTTAGATGACAGAAATCCGATAAATTCTATAAATGAGCCCTTTGGAGATGGTACTGTAACAGATCCGTCATTACCCAATGGATGGACTAGCATTTCCGAGCAAGGCGATAGGAATTGGGAGGTAAAACGATATAATGAAAATAATTATGCCCAAATGACTGCACATAATGGCACGGGAGTTTATCAAACATTGTTGATTTCTCCTGCCATTAACTTTGATGCTATTGATAAAACAAATGTTACTTTCGATTGGAACTCCGGTTATTCGAATGGCGCTACACTAAAAGTTTATGTTATGAGCAAAGACGGCACAAAAACCGAAGTCAAAACAATTAATGACAATGTAAATACGGGAGGCTATGGGGCGTCGTTTACGACTGAAACACTTGATTTATCTGCATTTTCAGGAACTAAATTCCTTGTGTTTGAATATAACGGCGAGGCGGGTGCTACCACCACAACTTACCAAGTAGACAATGTAGTTATCCAAATAACTTCTTCCATCGGAGACATTTCATCCGCTATAAAAATCTACGCGGCAAACGGCAATATTTACGTGGATAACGACGGCACGATCACGAAACTTGCGGTTTACAACATTGCCGGACAAAAACTGGCTGAAAGAGCCGCTGTTAACGGCCTGAATGCAATCGCCGTAACGGGAAAAGGAATTTATGTTGTGAAATTAGATAACCATGCTGTAAAAGTTTTGGTTAAGTGAAATAATTAGGAATGAATGACAAAAGAGAACGGTTCTTGGCGTACCGTTCTCTTTATTATTTCGGCAAAAACAAACATTTAATGTTTTTTAACTTGATGCAACAAAATCGTAACTGATTATTAAAACATTGAATGCCGTAAATGGTTATATTTGTAGCATTATATTTTATATTTTATTCACCAAAAATTTTAAACTTATGAAGAATTTTACTCTTTTGAAAACGATGCTGGCTTTCGCATTAATGACATTAACAGTGTTTTCTATGAATGCGCAAATTATAAGCCAGTATGTTGAAACTAACTCTGGTACAACTCCTAAAGGGGTTGAAATCTGGAATAACACAAGCTCCGTATTGGATTTTTCAACAAACAATTTGGTCATCCAACAGGGAACTAACGGAAATGCGTTAACAACTATTCTAACAATTGATACTGGGACTTTAGCTCCTGGTACTGTAATGGTTATAGGAACTTCTGATATGGCATCTTACATTCCTGAAGGAGTAACGTTTGTAGTATATGCATTTACCTTTAATGGTGATGATGCATTAGCTGTAATTTACGGAACCACAACAACTGATATTTTTGGAAATCCTGGGGTTGATCCGGGTTCTGCATGGAGTGGAAATGGAGTAAGTACCGCAAATCAAAATATTCAACTTTTAAGTGGTATTACTACAGGAGCTTCATCTGCATGGACTGATCCTAGCACGAGATTTGAAACCGTTTCCACCACTCCAGCAACTTTACCCGCTGGACTAACAGGTTTTGGAGTAGCTCCAACAGCTGTATCCACACCTATTATAACTGCCAATCCGATCTCTTTAGGTTTTTCAGCAATAACTACTGATGCTCCTAAAACAGAAGATATTGCAGTAAGTGGTTCTAACTTAACAGCGGATATCTCGGCAACATTATCCGGTACGGATGCCGCTCAGTTTTCAATTAATCCAACATCCATTTCTCAGTCCGGCGGTGATGCTTTGGGTACAATTACCGTTACCTATTCACCATCCGCCACTGCTTCTACTCACACAGCGACATTGACCTTAACCAGTGTGGATGCCACATCTGTAGAAATAACTTTAAGTGGCGAAACAACCCTACCTCCATTAACAGCGCCTGAAACTGTAGGAGCTTCTGATATCAACGATAATGGATTTACGGCGAATTGGTCTCCTGTAACAAGCGCGGAAAGTTATGAAGTAAATGTATATACTAAAAATACAACCGGAAGTGTTACGGCAACTGATTTATTCTTTTCGGAATACGTAGAGGGTTCCTCAAACAATAAATACTTAGAAATTTATAACGGAACTGGCACAGATGTTGACTTAAGTGATTATAGAATTGAACTATATGCCAACGGTGCAAATACCGCCAGCAATACGCTCGATTTAAGTGGAGAACTTAAAAATGGCAAAGTTTACGTAATAGGAAATGCATCCGGCACTATTTTCACTCCTGATGTTACATCGACCGTAACATTTTTCAATGGTGATGATGCTATCGCACTAAGAAAAATATCTACAGATGCATTTGTAGATATTATTGGTAGAATAGGTGAACAACCGGTTCCAGCATGGACAGACGGAGTTCATTCGACATTAGATAAAACTTTGGTTAGAAAATCAAGCGTTACAGGAGGCATCACTGCTAATCCTGTATCTGGATTCCCTACTTTAGCAACGGAATGGGATGTTTATGATAGAGACGTAGCAAGTTATTTAGGTGCTCATACTTTAACTGACCAATTGGTGGAAATAAGCACCCCCATCACAAGCTCTCCTTTCTCTACTACCGAAACCAATTTAGCTATTTCTGCTTTAGAACCGGGAACAGAATACTTCTTTACTGTTTCATCAACGAGGGGAGCTGATACATCGCCTGAATCGGTCGAGGTTAAAGTATTAACTACCGGAACAGCTATTGACACTGATATTTCATCCATCAAAATCTACTCATCCAATGGTCAAATAATTGTTGATGCCGATGAAACCGTAGAAATTATCACAATTTTCAACGTTGCCGGACAAAAAGTTGCCGAAAAAGCAGCAGTAAACGGATTGAATACCATTCCGGTTTCAGGAAAGGGATTGTACGTTGTGAAATTAGATAATAACGTGGTAAAAGTGTTTGTGAAATAAATCATCATTTACAACTTCCTACAAAAAAAGAACGATGCACAAGTTGCATCGTTCTTTTTTTGTAGGAATATTTCACATGAAATAAAAAGGCTTCAACAAATTCCAAAAGATGTATTAAAAATAACTATCTTTGCAATAATAATAAACCAAAACATTTTACCGAATTTAATTGAAATGAAAAGTTATAAAAAAACCATTACTACATTTTTCGTCTTCATTATTACTGTTTCAGCCACGGCACAACCTGCCGGAGGTTATTACGACAACGCTAACGGCGTGCAGGGAGGCGCAGCGCTAAAAACGGCATTTTTCAACATCATCAAAAATCCCAATGTGGTTTCATACGACGGATTAAAAGATGCTTATAGAACTACCGATAAACGCCCCGACGGAAAAGTTTGGGATATGTATTCAGATGTTCCCGGCGGCACGCCACCTTATCTTTTTACCTTCGGTACCGATGAGTGTGGAAATTACAACAGCGAAGCAGATTGTTATAACCGTGAACACTCCATGCCTGCCAGTTGGTTTAATGACGGTCGTCCCATGTACAGCGACTTGTTTCACGTGTATCCTACGGATGGATATGTGAACAACAGGCGCGGAAATTACCCTTTCGGCGAAGTGGGTATTTCATCGTGGACATCGATGAATGGATCAAAAGTGGGACAAAATACTTTTGGAAGTTACACGGCCACTGTTTTTGAACCGATCGATGAATACAAAGGCGATTTTGCGCGGTCGTATTTTTATATGGTAACTGCTTATGAAGACAAAGTGAGCGGTTGGAATTCTCCGCAGCTTGCCGGAAACAGTTATCCTGCTTTTAGCACATGGAGTAAAGATATGCTGCTGGAATGGCATCGGATGGACCCGGTAAGCCAGAAAGAAATTGACAGGAATAACGCCGTTGAAACTTTTCAAGACAACAGAAACCCTTATATCGATTTTCCGAATCTGCCCGAATATGTTTGGGGTGATAAAATGTCGGAAACTTTCTATTTATCTGGCGATCATCAACCCGAAGAGCCTTTAAACGCTCCTGTGGCAACCGAAGCTACCAATATTACGACTAACAGTTTTACAGCCAATTGGAATGCGGTAGAAAACGCAACTGAGTACGAACTTGAAGTCTACAGCAAAACTGAAGGTGTGGGTTTACAGACTGTTTTATCTGAAAACTTCGATGGATTTGTCGATGGAACGCCCGACAGTGGAGTTTCAAGCAGCAATATTGCCGCTACCATCAATAATTATACCGAGACTACCGGGTGGTCGGGCACAAGCGTTTTTCAAGCCGGGGGAAGCGCTAAATTCGGATCAAGTTCAAATTTAGGCACATTGGTTACCCCTACTATCAATTTATCGGCAGACGGTGGAAATTTCAGTCTGTACTTCGATGCGATGGCTTGGAGCGGCGACTCTCAGAATTTAAAAATCTATCTCAACGATGTATTGGTACACACCGTTACCGATTTAAATAACGATGCTTCCTATACTTTCAAAAGTTATAACATCCCTTTATCCGGAGGCACATCTTCTTCGGTTATCAGATTTGAAGGTAACCAGGCAAGCAGAGGCCGCTTTTTCTTGGATAACCTGATCATTGAACAGGGAACTCCAAGCGTTACTACTCCCCTCCCCGGCTCTCCTTTTATCGGAATAACCGGGATAAGCTATACCGTTACGGTTGACGATCCTTCGAACTATTTTTACACAGTGAGAGCAAAAAACGCTACATCTTCGTCTATTTCTTCCAACGAAATCGCGGTGGGACAACCGACAAGCATCGATGCCGAAAAACTTCCGATCAAAATATATTCTGCTGACGGTTCGTTATACGTACAATTAAATGAAAATTTCTCCGAAATTGAAGTTTATAATTTGTTGGGAAACAAGGTTGCACACAAAAAAGCGCAAAGTGGACTGAATATAATCCCGCTGCAAAATCAAAAATGGAATTTAGTAATTCTTAAAGTGGGAGGGCACATACAGAAAGTATGGATTAAGTAAATCCAATAAAAAACCGAAAGCCAAAGCTTTCGGTTTTTTATCTTATACACTCGCAGCGCGAGCATTGTTTCTATTTCACTTCCCAAATATTGGATGAAGCAAGCAAAAAATCCGTAAACGATTTTTTAGGTTTGCGTTTTTGCACTTCGGCAATCTGATTCATATATTCTTCGTCGTACGACGGCGACTCAACCGAACGAATCACACCGATTGCCACAGGCAAGCCCTCTTCAATGCCCATCAATGCCAGTTTGGTGTGTAGCGCGTTGTCTTTTGTGGTAGCGTCGTGCACCAGAACATCGTCCATGTTGTAACCGTCTTCTCCAATAGTTACGGCTTTCAGGTTCCAGCCGTCCAGCACAAGGCCTTTATTGCTTTCTTCTCCGAAAATCATTTTTTCGCCATGTTTCAGCAAAATGGTTTTATCGGCTTTCCATGCGCGGTCGGTAATTTTCTCGTGAATACCGTTGTTGAAGATCACGCAGTTTTGCAGCACTTCCACCACCGATGTCCCTTTGTGGCGCCCTGCAGCAACCATCATTTCCACGGTATTCTTTATATCCACATCAATCGCGCGGGCAAAAAACGTTCCTCTCGCACCAAAACACAATTCGGCGGGACGGAAAGGGTCTTCTACTGTGCCGTAAGGCGACGATTTCGATACGAAACCTCTGTCCGATGTGGGAGAATATTGCCCTTTGGTAAGTCCGTAAATTTTGTTGTTGAATAAAAGGATATTAATATCGATGTTACGGCGAACAGCGTGAATAAAGTGATTTCCACCAATCGCCAGCGAGTCGCCATCACCCGTTCCCACCCAAACGCTCAGTTCGGGATTGGCCACTTTTACGCCTGTTGCGATTGCTGCTGCGCGGCCGTGAATGGTGTGCATTCCGTATGTGTTCATGTAGTACGGCAGGCGCGACGAGCATCCGATCCCCGAAATTACCGCCGTTTTATGCGGATCGATATTGAGTTCCGACATGGCTTTGTGCAAAGAACTGAGAATGGCAAAATCGCCGCAGCCCGGGCACCAGCGAACGGCATTTTCGCTTTTATAATCTTTTGCCTGATAAGTCTTTATATTTGTTGCTTCCATAATAAACTTGATGTTTTTGGATATTCAATTGTAATTCGGTCGTTTAGACATAAGAATTCAACGCTGCAATAAATCACTATTGAATTACGGCGTAGCCGAATATCTATTGAATAACCATTGAATATCTACTTGTTTTCTATGATTTTAATAAACTCCTCCACCAATTCGCTCACCATAAAAGGCTGACCTTCCACGCGGTTGAAACGATACACATTTCTCAAATCTTCGAATTTGCTTTGCAGGTAGAATGCGAATTGTCCGTTATTTTGTTCCGCCACGATGATCTTTTTGTATTTGCTCAAAACATCGTGCGTGTTTTTCGGCAACGGCATAATGTGTTTAAAATGAGCGAAAGCGACTTTTTTATCTTTCGCCTGAATACGAAGCATCGCTTCCAGCAAATGTCCGTAAGTGCCGCCCCAACCAACGATGAGAGTGTCGGCGTTTTTATCGCCCAATACTTCTAATTCGGGAATGAAATCGGCAATATTTTCTATTTTCTTGCGACGCGTATCCACCATCAGTTGGTGATTATGCGGATTGGTGGAAATAACGCCCGTGAAATAATCTTTTTCAAGTCCGCCAACACGATGCATAAAATCGGAAGTTCCGGGAACAGCCCAGTATCGAACCAGTGTTTTCTCGTCGCGCAAATATGGTTTCCACGATTTTGGGTCGCCCTTGAAATTTTCCTGTACGTATGGCGGCTTAATTTCGGGATAATCGGTCATATTGGGAATTTCCCATGCCGATGAGCCGTTGGCGATGTAACCGTCGGTAAGCAACACAACGGGAGTCATGTGTTCCACAGCGATTTTCGATGCGGTGAAAGCACTTTCGAAACAATCGGTGGGCGATGTCGCGGCAATCACAACAACCGGACTTTCGCCGTTGCGCCCGTAAAGCGCCTGATTCAAATCGGTTTGCTCGCTTTTTGTGGGCAATCCTGTAGAAGGGCCGCCGCGCTGAACATCGATAACCACGAGCGGAAGCTCCATCATTACGGCCAAACCCAATGCTTCGCTTTTAAGCGCTAGTCCGGGACCCGATGTGGATGTAGCCGCCAAACATCCGGCAAAACTTGCGCCGATGGAAGTCGCGATTCCGGCAATTTCGTCTTCCATTTGCAAGGCCTTTACGCCGAAATCTTTACGAGCCGTAAGTTCCTGTAAAATGTCGGTAGCGGGTGTAATGGGGTAGGAGCCGAGAAAAAGTTCCAGCCCGGCTTTTTCGGCAGCGGCAATCAAACCGTAAGCCGTAGCCGTGTTGCCGTTTACATCGGTATAAAAACCTTTCGATGTTTCCACGGAATCAATGCGATAAGTGGACGCGGTTAAGTGAATATTGTTTCCGTAGTTATAACCGTCGGTAAGCGCTTTTATGTTTGCTTCCACAAATTTAGGCTTTTTCGCGAATTTTTGTGCCAGCAGTTGGTCGGCAATTTCGAGCGGACGATTAAACAACCAGCAAACCACGCCCAACGTAAACATGTTTTTACTGCGGAGAATATCTTTGTTTTCCAAGCCCATGTCTTCGAGCGAATTTTTCGTCATTGTGGTAATGGCTACGGGAATGGGTTGAACGGCTTCGAGTTTGAGTTCCGTAAACGGATCTTCGGTGGTGAAAAGCGCTTTTTCGAGGTCTTTTTTCTGAAACGAATCGGTGTCGTAGAGCACGATGGAGCCTTTTTTAAGAAACTGCGCGTTCACTTTCAACGCAGCGGGGTTCATAGCGACTAACACATCGGCTTTATCGCCTGAATTGTGCACGTCCTTCGACCCAATACGTACCTGAAATCCCGAAACACCTTGCAGCGAACCTTGCGGCGCGCGAATTTCGGCAGGATAATCGGGGAAAGTGGCGATTTCGTTACCGAAAATGGCCGACATGGTGGAGAACAACGTTCCCGAAAGTTGCATTCCGTCGCCTGAGTCGCCCGAAAAACGGATGGTAACTTGTTTAATTTCTGTTACTACAGTGTTGTGTGGCATACTAAAAATGTGATAGTTGAGTCTAATTTAATTGCTTCGATGTCAATTCAAAATAGCTTTCTTCAGGTTATTGTAAATCTTTGTAAAAGAAAGTGCAAAGTAATAAAAGACTTGGCGAATAACCAAATATTTTGAGTGGTTTAAAAGATAAAGAGACGAATATTTTTCGGAGCCTTGTGTAATATCTATCGTGAAATTTTTTGAGCGATATCAAGATTCAAAACAATTCTCACCGAAAGTGCATTGTTTTGATGGTTAATATAATTGGATATTTCATCGAAAAATGTATTGGGAAACGAAGTGTGATCGGGAAATGTTTTGAGCAGTTTTATATATTCCGAAGCGGAAAAGTGTGTTTGCGATTCAATTATTTTGTGCGTTAGCAATTGAAATAATCTGCTGTTTACTATTTCGTTTTTTCGGTTTTCTATTTTAGTTTGCTGAATTTCACGGATACTTTTCTCGGTATCGTTACCGGTATATTTTTGATATATTTTTTGAATTTCAGCATTTTGAGTGGAATCGTCTACGGAATAATTGTTCCAAAATACAATTAGTAATCCGTTGTTTTTTAATAGGTCGTACGATTTGGTGAACTTTGTTTCAGCGGGCAGCCAATGAAATGAAGTGGCGGCGAAAATGGCATCGAAAGAGTTTTTTTCAAATTGCACATTCTCGAAAAAATCGTTGATGATTGTAATCTCTTTTAGTCCGCCGTATTTCTGTTTTAGCAAACGATACAGGTTTTTTCCGGGTTCTATTAATGTTAATTTAGAAGTCCATATTCTGCTGATGCTGTCGGTTGCAAGTCCATGTCCGGCGCCAATTTCCAATAGATTATACTTCGAGTCGGGTTTTAGAAAAACGGCTATTTCGGCAAAAACTTCTTCACTGTATTCAGGGCGTATTTCGTTATAAATATCGGAATATGTATCGAAGTATAAATTTTGTTCATGTGTTGGTAGAGCTTTATTTTGATGATTTTCAAGTATTTCCATCTGTAATTTCAGATAACCCAACAACCCGATAGCCAATACGATGGAACCGTAAGAAAACTCTCTGATTACATTTTCGTTCATGATAAATCCCAATAATCCGGCAATTAAGAAAATAAACATCGTAAATAGCGTGAATAAAATGTTTATTCTTGCTCTCTTTGGATTTTTCCAAATTTTCTTTTCATATTTCAACGATGTTTTACTTGGGTCCTGCAATGAGCCGAAGCTTAACGTTAATCCTAAGAAAATCAAAGCGTAATTGTATGTTCTGAATAAATATTCCGGGTTCGATGAGAGATAATCGAATCCTTGAAAAAGGGGTTTTATTATTAAAAACAATCCTATAATTAGTAAAGGATACTGAATGTAACTAAGTGTGTGAAAGACTTGTTTAATGTTTTTTTTAATAGGCTTCAGAGAGCTGTCCCGCTCATTATATTTTTCTTGTAAATAGTCAACGGTATTTTTCTGTTCCGGCAGGTTTATATCGAAATTTAGTTTTTCAGCGACTTCTTTGGAGAATGAGGTAAACAAATCGGTCATAACGAACAGCGATTTCCAATTTGATTCCAAATCGGCGTCGGAATAGGTTTGTAAAATTCTTTCGTACAAATCTTTCGGTAAAAATTGTTTCATCTGTTTCCCGCCTTTCCCGAATGAGACGGAGAAATCGTTGTCGCAACCAATTTTCCACTCGATCATTTTCATGAACATTGGCCTCACATAAATTTCGAGTGTTTCTTTTGCGTAGGTAATTTCTTTGCGCAGTAAACCTTTCGCAATATACGTGCTTACCCACCAAAACTCGTTGCAGGTATCGAGAAATTCTTTTTCGCTCGGTTTTCTGATGTGGTAATCCGAATCGTTGGAGTCGGGAATTTCTCGAAATAAACCATCTTTATCCAACCATACAATTGTTAAACTGTCGGCTTTATAGTTCGATTCTAAGAATTCGAGTGGGAAAAGTGTCAGATCAATCCGGTTGCCATCTTTAAACTGCATTAGGTAAGTATAACCGTTCTTTCTCTCAACATCGGGTTCAACGGTTTCGCCGTATGTCATTTCATACGGCAACTGGCGGATAACGATCTCGCCTAAAATATCAGTCCAATGAGCGTCTGAGATAAAACTTTCTATATGATTTACAATGAAAACGACGTCAAAATCCTGATACTTATCGGGTTTTATATTTAAGTTCGCCCTCGATCCGTTCAGAATTACCGCTCTGATTCTGTCGTCTTCACGCGCAAAATCCAACAACAGGTTCTTTATTTCGTTTTCGGTTCTCATGTATCTTGAATTTTCTGAAGAATTAAGTTTTCGGCAATTCCCTCTATTTCAATTTCCTGTTCGAAAATTAATGGGCATTTTTACAGAAACTCGTACGTTCCTATTACCCACTTTACCGGGAATCCACATGGGCATCATTGAAATTACCCTTAATGCTTCATTATCAAGTAAAGGATGTTCTCTTTTTATGATGGATATATTACTGATATAGCCATTTGGCTCAACAATAAATTCAAATTCAACACGTCCTTTTATTCCTTTCTCAATAGCCTCCGGCGGATATCTTACATTTTTACCAAGAAAACTCATGAGTGCGGATGCTCCACCCACAAATTCCGGTTTCGTATTTACCTTATCTTCTAAAAATACACGAAGTAATTCTTCTTCTATAGAGAATACACCGGGCACCGATACTGTTCCTTTAACCGCTTTTTTTCTTATTAGTGGGGGGACACCATTTCGGCATAGTTTTGAAAATTCGCATAGCTTCATTGTCCAACAAAGGATTTTTGAACGCTTAATACGTGCAAATCTGTTATTACTCCGGTTTCATCTACGGTAAACCGACAAATCACTTCTCCTTGAATTGAATCCTCCATTGCTTCTTCAGGATAACGCAGTTCTGAATAAATGTATTTTAACAGATCTTTATTACCCTTAAGGAAGGTTGGAGGATTTTCATAATTTGAATATATTTGGTACGTAGTATCTTCCTTCTCTTGTGCCGACAATCCAACAGAGAATAATGCAAATAAAAATAGTAAGGTCAATTTTGTTTTCATTTCGTTATGTTTATTGTTTCTTTAGTCCATATATATCAAAAAAACACACGGATTTTTGTGCATATCGGGCAGTTTGCCTTTCCACGATTTTACGTTTCGCGTAACGATATACTCATCGTCACAAGTGATGTTCATTGCAATACACAAACGGGTTTGCGGTTTGCAATGCTGCAAAATGTCTTGGGCGAGTTTTTGATTACGATAAGGCGTTTCGATGAAAAGTTGCGTTTGGTCTTCGTTATAGGCGCGAGTTTCCAACTGTTTGAGCGTTTTAATCCGTTCGTTTGCGTCTATGGGCAGATAGCCGTGAAACGCGAAACTTTGTCCGTTAAACCCCGATGCCATAATCGCCATCAGCATAGACGACGGGCCCACCAACGGAACCACTTTGTAACCTTCGCGTTGCGCGATGGCTACCACATCGGCGCCGGGATCGGCAACGGCGGGGCAGCCCGCTTCGGAGATCACGCCCATGCTCTCGCCGGATTTAATCGGCAACAGATAACTTGCTATTTGGTTTTTATCTGTATGCTTGTTGAGTTCGTAAAATGTGAGAGAATCGATATTGATCTTGGGATGGCACTTTTTGAGAAACCGCCGTGCCGTGCGCACGTTTTCCACAATATAGTGCTTCAGCCCTGAAACAATTTCGAAATTATACGCGGGAATTACACGCTCAATGGGCGTATCGCCCAAGGTCATCGGGATTAAGAAAAGTGATGGTTGACTCATTATTACATCGGATTCGATGAACAAAAATACGAAATTTCATCGAAAAAACGGGTTAATATCCGATATGAATGAGATCGCTTAACGAATTGACGCGGATTTTATCCATAAATTCACTTACCAGATTGATATCGGCCATAACCGCGAAAACCGCAACCATGAATATTATGCCGTAAATTCCGCCTGCGATATGCGCCGAGTGGTTAATTCCACCCGATTGCTTTTTATCGAGCCAAAGCGAAACTGCGACAAAAATGATCCCGAAAATAAATGCCGGAAGCCAAATGGGGATAAACATAACTCCCATAAAATTCATGGGGTTAATGAGGATATAAGCGAAAATGATGGCCGAGACCGACCCCGAAGCGCCCAAACCATGATACGCTTGGTTGTTCTTATTTTTCAGGTATGTTGGGAAAATAGAAATAGGTAACGCCGTAACATAAAGCAAGATATAATAGATAGATCCGGTTGGCATGTCGAAAGTTGCTTGAAACGCTTTTTCAATGTCCACACCAAAGAAAAATAGTGTAAACATATTAAAGATCAGATGTGTGTAATCGGCATGCAACACGCCGTATGTAAACAGCCGATGCCATTCGCCCCGTTTAACTGCGGGTGGGTAGAAGATCAATCGTTCAATAAGCGAACGATTGCTGAAAGCCGTTATAGAAACAACTACGGTTAAGGCTATTATAATGTAGGTGATCATTTTGAATGGGTTGTAAAGTTGTGTTGCACTATATATTTCCACAAGGGCGCGGCCATGGTAGCTTGAATAAATTCACCGTTTTCCAGCGCCGTTTTCATTTCTGCAAACGACAAAAAATGCACAGTGATATCTTCGGAGTCTTCCAAGGCTTGCCCGCATATTTTTTCTACATTTTCCGCTATAAAACAATACGAATAATTGTTGTTGGCGCTTGCGTTGGGGGCAACGCGCATAAACTCTGTCCACGTGCCGTTGCCGTACCCGGTTTCTTCCAACAACTCCCTTTTGGCCGAAGCCAATGGCGATTCGTCCTCTTTCTCACACACTCCCGCGCACAATTCCAGACACGTTTCCTGAATGCCGTGCCGATATTGTTTTACTATAATAAACTGTTTTTCTTTGGTTATGGCAATGATATTCACCCAATTGGGGTATTCCAGCACATAATATTCGGGGGCGATGTTGCCGTTAGGCAATTCAAGCCGTTCTTTACGCACGGTAAGCCAAGGCTCTTTGTGCAGGTATTCGCTTTGGAATACTTTCCACTTTTGGGGTTCGGTTTGAGTAGGCTGAGACATATGTGCTGATTTTTCGGACAAAGTTACGAATATTATTTGCGCAAGGCTGTAAACCGTTTTCAATTTGTTGGGTATTTCCGTGCAAAACTTTTTTCATTCGTCAATAATTCAACGGTTTTTTCGTTTCTTTGTAAATCTTTATCTAAAGAAAAACGAAATGAAGCTGTTTTTGGAGTCGCGACAGGCCATAAAATACGTTTTTGTAATAGTTGCCGTTATTATCGCTATTACTTCGGTGTTCTTATCCAATAAATTGGTAAAGGAACTCGCTGCCGAAGAACGCAATAAAATAGAGATTTGGACAACCGCCACCCAATTGTTGGCCACCGGCGACGAAAACACCGATATGAGCCTCGTTTTGCAGATATTACAAAGCAACAATACCATTCCTGTAATTTTATACGATAAAACTACCAAAACGTTCACTGCCAACAACATTGAGATTCCCGAAGTAAATTCGGAGGCTTTTTTAGCCAAGAAAATGGAAGAATTCGCCAAAAAACGCGAACCTATACCGTTGGAAGAACTCGACCAGGTGGTGTATTACGATGATTCCTACACCTTAAAGCAGTTGCAGGTTTACCCGTATGCGCAATTGATCGTGATATCTATTTTTATTGCGTTGGCCTTTTTCGCGTTAAGCAGTTCGCAGAAAGCGCAACAAAACAAAGTATGGGTAGGCCTTTCCAAAGAAACGGCGCATCAGTTGGGTACGCCTATCTCTTCGTTGGTAGCGTGGAAAGAGTATTTGAAATTGAAGAATGTTGATCCTACTTTGGTAGAAGAGATCGACAAAGATGTACATCGGTTGGAGATCATCGCCGAAAGATTTTCCAAGATCGGTTCGGTTTCCGATATTAAGCCCGTGCCGTTGCAAGACGTAGTGAAACAGGCTGTGGCTTACCTCGGCAAAAGAATATCCAACAAAGTGGAACTGGCTTTCGACTTTCCGGCAGAACCGGCTTTTGTTTCTCTAAACGAATCACTTTTCGGTTGGGTGATCGAGAATTTAACTAAAAATGCCGTGGATGCCATGAGCGGACAAGGCACCATTACTTACAGTATTCGCGATAAAGGAAAAAATTATTGCCTGGATGTTACGGATAGCGGCAAAGGTATTCCGAAGTCCAAGTTCAAAAGCATTTTCATGCCCGGCTACACCACCAAACAACGCGGGTGGGGACTCGGATTATCGCTTGCGAAGCGAATAGTGGAAACCTACCACAACGGAAAAATATTCGTGAAACGTTCGGAAATTGGGAAGGGGACTACGTTTCGCGTTTTATTGAAAAAGGCTTAAATTTTATCCTTTTATAATTTCTATCTGCGAAGCAGATGCGTATTTTTTTAGTAACTCAACCGAATAATCCACCACTTCTGGTAAACCTTCTTTTCCCGAATATGCATTGATGATCATAAGTAATCGGGAAGTTTCTGCAGTTATTTTGGTTCTTTCTTCATCGCTGGTGGGCGTGCCTATCCCACCAATGGCGTCCCGATAAACCGGCAAGCCTTCAATATTCAGCAAGCCACGCCCGATGGCTTCGAACTTTTCACCGGCTTCGCCAACGCCAAGCGTTAAGTCTCCTTCTATTTTATCGGCATCGAACCCTCCTATGGAATATCCGGTTTTCAACGAGATCAAATTAATTAAATCAACCAAAGTGTCTATTTGATACAAGTCAATATTTTTGACAATGCGTCTGCAAAGCGCTTCTGCCGAGGGCCTGTATCGGTTGGGTTCTTTACCCAATTTTTTATAAGCCTGCCGGGTTGCCGAAATAGTTTTTCGTTTATTTATATCTTCCATATTATGCAACCGCCTGAATTGTTGAGAAAAAGCATCAATTTCTTTCCACAAATTTTCGTCGTAAGAGGTGTTCGTAACGCTGCATTCTATAACCGTAAACCTGAAATCGGGGCAAGCTTTTAGTATCTTATCGCTTATTTTTATTTCCATTTCCTATAAATTTCACTTTCCTGAAGTAAATTCAAAGATATAATTTATTCTGCAACTCCTTAGCCATTCAAAAAATATTAATGTATATTTGTAACACACTTTCTCAATCATCAAAAAATACAATATAAAGCATGAAAAAGATTTTTTTATTCCTCACTATGGTTTTATTCACATTTTCCGTTTGTGCACAACAAACACAACAAGAACGCAGAATTTCCATTATTCCCGAACCGGTATCGTTGGTAAAAAAAGGAGGGCATTTTGTTTTGCCCGACCGCACGGTGATATCCAACAGCGCTTCGCCGGAGATGAAGTTTATAAACGATTTTCTCGTGGAAAAACTCACCACGGCAACCGGAAAAAAAGTTGAAATTAAACCCAACGATAACTCAGCTCCCATTCAACTCGTACTTAATAAAGCAACGAACAAAGAAATTGGAGATGAAGGTTATACCCTATCCGTGGCGGCTAATAAAGTTATCATCAGCGCTAACAAACCCGCAGGGTTATTGTATGGCGCTCAAACGCTTGTGCAACTGTTTCCGCCTCATATAGAAAGCAACAAGTTACAGGAAAACGTTCCTTGGCAAATTCCTCAAGTTGAAATAGTTGATTACCCGCGAGTGGGCTGGCGAGGAATGATGCTGGATGTATCGCGGCATTTTTTCACGGTGGATGAAGTGAAAAGCTTTATCGATAACATGATGCGCTATAAATTCAATATGTTTCACTGGCATTTAACGGACGACGAAGGGTGGCGTATCGAGATAAAAAGCCTTCCAAAACTTACCGAAGTAGGTGCGTGGCGCCCCGAACAAATCGGAAGATTCGGTACTTTCTCCAAGCCCGATCCAGATGCGCCTAAAAATTACGGAGGATTTTATACCCAAGATCAAATTCGTGAAATCGTGCAATACGCCAAGGAACGCAACATTCAGGTAATGCCCGAAATTGATGTGCCGGGGCATAGCTCTGCCGCGCTGGCCGCTTATCCCGAACTTTCCTGTTTCCCCAACAGCGGCGACCATTTTGTTAGAACCGGCGCTCCTTTTCTTGATTGGAGTACAGGCGGACGGCCTGCTGCCATATACGAAAACACCCTTTGTCCGGCCAATGAAAATGTTTATGAATTCATGGAAAAAGTAATAACGGAAGTTGCGCAGCTTTTCCCTTTCGAATATATCCATACCGGAGGCGACGAAGCGCCTTACACTTTTTGGGAAAAAAGCCCGGCCGTGAAACAACTCATGCAAAGAGAAGGAATTAAAAATATGGCGGGAGTTCAATCGTATTTCGGTAAACGTGTCGAAAAAATCATTTTATCCAAAGGGAAAAAGATGATGGGCTGGGACGAAATCCTTGAAGGCGGCATTGAGCCGACAACTGCCTTGATGAGTTGGAGAGGAATTAAGTACGGGATCGAAGCTTCCAAATCGGGGCATTACGTTGTAATGTCGCCCACCACTTTTGTTTATATCGATTATATGCAAGGCGATGTTTCCACCGAACCGCATGTGTACGCCTCGTTGCGATTGGATCAAACTTATAAATTCGACCCGATCCCCGAAGGTGCGGATGCAAATTTCATCCTTGGCGGACAAGCCAATTTATGGACGGAGCAAATTTACAATATGCGTCAGGCAGAATATATGACCTGGCCGCGCGGCCTCGCTGTGGCCGAAGCGGTTTGGTCGCCGAAGGCGAAAAAAGACTGGGATAATTTTGTTTCTAAAACCGAAGATCATTTTGCAAGGTTCGATTACGCTCAAACAAAGTATTCTCCGGCAATTTACGATCCCGTAGTGAAGGTCAGTCGTGAAGGGGACAAATATTTCGTGGAACTAACCCCTGAAATTAAAGGTCTTGATATTTACACCAGTTTCGACAATTCTGAGCCTGATAATTTCTACCCGAAGTATACAAAACCGCAATTAATTCCGAATGACGCTCGCTTGATGCGCATTATCACCTATCGGGGAGATAAACCCATTGGGAGGTTGATGAGTATTTCGGTAGAAGATCTGAAAAAACGAGTGAGATAATGGTTGCACAATAAAAAGAAAATCACTACCTTTGCGCCGCTTTTTGAAAGCTCCCGTGTGATGGGAAATTTAGGGAAGCATCCTTTATTTTGAGTAACACAAAAAATTAAAAAAATGAAAACGTACGAATTAAAAGGCGAGATCAGAGAAGATTTCGGAAAAAAGGCGGCGAGAAGTTTCCGCAGCGAAGGACTTATTCCGTGTGTAATTTACGGCGGACATGGCGAGGAGAACGTGAATTTTGTCGTGAAAACAGGCGATGTTCGCAACCTGATTTACACGCCGGAAGTATTTTTGGTAAATCTTGATTTTGGTAAAAAGAAATTGCAGGCCATTTTGAAAGATATTCAATTTCATCCTGTAAAAGATACCATTCTTCATATCGATTTCTTGCATGTATTCGAAAAAGTTCCTGTAGTTATTGAAATTCCTGTTCGTTTGGTTGGGTTGGCCGCCGGTGTGCGCGCAGGGGGTAAACTTTCGCTGGACAGACGCAAACTGAAAGTGAAAGCGCTTGCCAATAAACTACCCGAAGAATTGGTGATAAACGTAGAAAAATTGGAATTAGGAAAATCTATTCAGGTTGGAGAATTGGAATTCGAAGGCCTCGAAATGCTTGATGCTAAAAACGCCGTTGTTGCACGCGTTCAATTAACACGCGCCGCAAGAGGAGCTGCTGCAAAAGCGGGCCCTGAAAAATAAATTTTATGAAATATTTGATTGTGGGTTTGGGAAATATCGGCCCTGCGTACGAAAACACCCGCCACAACATAGGTTTTATGATATTGGACGCTCTTGCAAAGGCGTCCAATGTCGTTTTTGAGGACAAACGTTACGGTTTTGTGGCTGAAATGCGGTTGCGAAACAAACAACTTGTGCTGCTCAAACCCTCCACATTTATGAATTTGAGCGGAAACGCTGTGCGTTATTGGCTGCAAAAAGAGAAGATCGAGAATGAAAATCTGCTTGTTGTGGTCGATGATTTGGCTTTGCCTTTCGGCACGCTTCGTTTGAAATCCAAAGGCAGCGATGCCGGGCACAACGGATTAAAGCACATTCAGGATTTAATCGGGCAAAATTACGCACGTCTGCGTTTTGGAATTGGAAGCGATTTTCCGCGCGGAGCGCAGGTAGATTATGTGTTGGATGATTTCTCGGATGAGGAAAAACAGCAACTTCCCGAGAGGATCGAAACCTCGGTGGATATTATTCGCAGCTTCTGTTTGGCAGGCGTGAATATTACGATGAATCAGTATAATAATAAGTAGAGCCAAGAACCAAGACCTTTCTGAGACAGATTGTTAGACTTTAAGACATTCAGTTTTGTCCGTTCATCTAAAAGTCTATTGTCTATCTATCTTGGTTCTGCAAAGAAAAAATGGACGAAGTTAGAATCGATAAATGGTTGTGCGCGGTGCGGATTTTTAAAACGCGCAGTATAGCGACAGATGCTTGCAAGAAAGGGCGTGTGATGATGGATAATGTATCGGTTAAACCGTCGCGGAATGTTCGTGTAGGCGAGGTAGTTCAGGTAAAAAAACCACCGATCACTTTTTCGTTTAAAATACTCGATTTAGCCGACAAACGAATGGGCGCTAAACTTGTTCCGCAATTTATGGAGAATATCACACCTCCCGAACAATACGAATTGCTGGAATTAAATAAAATAAGCGGATTTGTCGATCGTCAGCGCGGAACCGGGCGCCCAACGAAAAAAGAGCGTCGCGATTTGGAACAGTTTACCGATGCTTTCGATTTCGACGAGTTTGACTGGGATGAATAAATCAAACTGAGGGTTTCATTAACGTGAAGCCCTCAGTTTCTTTGTAATTTTATCATATACCGGTACAACCGAAACCGTGTTTTGCCGAAGGCAATATTCCGCATCATTTTCCACGCCATTAGTAACAAGCCGATGATAATGCTCGGTGTTTTTCAGGTATTCTAATGGATCGTTTTTAGCTGTTTCCCATAACTCAATGGCTATTCTTACGGCGTCCGATTCAAAAACCACATCTGTTTTCTCCGAAAGCTTTTCTACAAAAGCGCCTCCAAATAACGTATCCTCCACGTTTACCCGATTATTCCATCCCGCACAGAGAACAACTATTCTTTCACTAATTTCACAACATTTCTCCACCAAAACATCCATATTCGAAAAAGTTCCGATAAATAGATGCTTCGCATTTTTTGCGGCTTCAAGGGCTTGCGTGCCATTGGTGGTTGTGAAAACAACTTTCCGTCCAGAAACTTTTTCGCTCGCGTAATCGAACGGAGAATTGCCGAAATCGGCAAAATCGCATTTCTGTGTTTTCCGTTCAGCGCCTACCAAAAAACCATCAAATTTATATCGTTTGGCTTCTTCGATATCGGCAACGGGAATAATTGCGCTCGCGCCATTGGCTAACGCCGCACACATGGTTGCCGATGCGCGGAATACATCCACCACAATTACCGTGTCGTTATCTTTCGCATAAAAAGGGTATAGGACAGGAGAAAGGCAAATATCTATCGTCATACAATAATCAGTTTATCGCAAATTTACAAAAAACAAAGTTTGTTTAGTAACTTTGTCAAAAATAACTATGCAAGCATTAAAATACAAAATAATTCTCGCTTCCAACTCGCCGCGCCGAAAAGAACTACTCTCCGGCATTGACATAGCTTACGAAGTGAAAACGCTTCGCGATATAGACGAATCCTATCCCGAAGAATTGCCTAACGAAAAGGTTGCGGAGTTCCTCGCTCAAAAAAAAGCATCGGCTTACGCCGATATTTTAACGAATGAAACATTGCTCATCACCGCCGACACGGTGGTTATTCTGAACGATGAAATCCTCGGAAAACCCATCGATAAATCCGACGCGAAAGCGATGCTAAAAAAATTGTCCGATAACACGCATCGGGTGATAACGGGCGTTTGCTTGACTTCCAAAGAAAAGCAAATCTGTTTTTCCGATACGGCTTTCGTTACCTTCGGTAAGCTATTGGATGAAGAGATCGAGTATTACGTGGAAAAATACAACCCCATGGACAAAGCCGGCGCCTACGGCGTGCAAGAATGGATTGGCTATGTTGCTGTTGAGCGTATCGAAGGTTCGTATTTTAACGTGATGGGATTGCCTATTTATCAGGTGTATAAAGAACTTACTTCGAGTTTCGGGGGAGGTTTTTCGGATTAAAGATTATTACTTACTCTTCAATTTTAAAATTTCAAAACATCCTAAATTAGCATCTTCTGCAAATTTTTCGAGTTCTTGCGAGTGATTTATTAAAATATCTGCAATTTCTTTTGTTTTTAGGTTTCCTGTACGAATCCAAATTATTTTTGGTGGAAATCCATAAAGAGAATTTAAATTATCAAAATCAGAATCCTGAGTTACTATTATAAAACCATGCTTCTTGGCATATTCCCAAACCTCGAAATCACGGGCATTTATAAGCTTTTCAAACTTAAGTGTTGTTGAACCCAAAACCGTATCTGAAAGAAAATTCAGAATTTTGTGCGAAATATTTTGGTCAAACAAAAGTTTCATACCGCCATTTGATACGTTTTGTTCTCTCTGTCAGCAGCATAACTTAATGCTGCATATATATCAGTCTCGGTTAGTTCATCGAAATCCGACAAGATTTCAGGTATAGTCATTCCCGAAGCAAGCCATCCGAGAATATCGCCAACGGTTATCCGCATTCCCCTAATGGTAGGTTTGCCGCCGCGTTTGCCGGGTTCAATAGTAATAATTTCTTTATAATCAGTCATCTCGAAAATATTTTTCGGCAATTTACATCATTTTTTCTAATCTGCAAAAAAAATCCCTACATTTGCAATCGTAAATCAAAAATCGTAACTCGTAAATTATAAAATGCTTACAGTAGAAAAAATCGGCGGAACATCCATGTCGCAATTTCAGGATGTGCTGCAAAACATCATAAAAGGCAACCGTAAAGGGGATGAATTGTACGACCGCATTTTTGTGGTTTCAGCGTATAATAACGTAACCAACTGGCTGTTGGAACACAAAAAAACCGGAGAGCCGGGCATATACAATAAATTTTTGAACGGCGAGGATTACAGCAGCGCATTGGATTCGTTCGGTCAAAGATTATTACTTATAAACGATGGTTTTGCCGACATCGGTTTGGATCTTAAAGAAGCCCGCGATTTTATCCGTTTCCGTATTGACCAAGCCAAGACTATTCTTTACAGTTTGAATAAAGTTTTGGCCTCCGGCTATGTGAATATGATGGATATTCATTTAGCGGCTCGAGAAATTTTAGCTTCGATTGGAGAAGCGCATTCAGGTTGGAATTCCGTCAATATATTAAATAACAATGGAATAAACGCCCGATTTATTGATCTTAGCGGTTTCAACGATAACGAACCGCTGACCATTGATGAGCGAATTCACAAGGAATTTGACGGCATTGATTTTACCAACGTTCTATGTATCGCAACCGGCTATACCAAAGGAACCGAAGGTATTATGCGCGCTTTCGACCGCGGATATTCCGAAGTTACTTTCAGTAAAATAGCCGTGGAAGTAAAAGCTGACGAAGCGGTGATACACAAAGAGTACCACCTGTCGAGTGCCGACCCGAAAATCGTTGGCGTTGAGAACAGTATTCCCGTGGGGCGTACCAATTACATTATTGCGGATCAGTTGGCCGATATCGGTATGGAGGCCATCCATCCCAAAGCGGCGAAACCGTTGGAATTGGCGGGAATCAACATCCGCATCAAAAACACTTTTGAGCCTGAACATCCCGGGACGGTGATTTCTCGTGATTACGTTTCACCGGAACCGCGCGTGGAAATCGTGTCCGGTTCGCGAAAAGTTATCGCCATTGAGGTTCACGACCCGATGATGGTGGGCGAGGTCGGTTTTGATGCACGCATCATGCAGTATCTCCAAAAATACAACGTAAGTTATATCCTGAAATCCACCAACGCCAACTCCATTACAATGGTTGTTTGGGACGATGAAAAATCCAACGATCTCATTAAAATATTAAAGGATGTTTTCTATCAGGTCAACGCTATGCCCGCGGCAATTGTGTGCGCCATGGGTACGAATATTGCCCTTCCCGGATTTTTGTACAAATCGGCAAAAGCTTTGTACGAGCGAGGAATTAACGTGGAAAGTTTCGCACAATCGCTCATGCAGGTAAACATGCAGTTTGTAATTAAACGCGAAAAATACGAGGAAGCCGTTATCGCACTTAACGAAGAATTGTGTGAATTTAACTAACTTTTTTTTGATAAAATAATGGAAACAACAGATAAACAAATTGAACCATCAGTTCCATCACAGCAAAGCCGCAGTTTTACAGAGCGTTACGGTGTAGCACTTAAAATGATTGTTGTGGGAATTCTAACACTTTTATTGCTTATTCCGCTGGGAATGATCCGGTCGATGATTTATGAACGGCAGAACACAAAAAACAGCGCCGTAACCGATATTACATCGAAATGGGGCGGCGAGCAAACCGTTACCGGGCCTTGTCTTGTAGTTCCTTACACCGAAACGGTGTTGGAAGATAAAAAAGAAGTTCAGATAACACGAAATCTGTTGGTGTTGCCCGAGGTGCTCAACGTAACCGGAAACGTTTCCGTTGAGAAGCGCAAGCGTGGAATTTACGATGCATCGGTGTATGATTCCGAAGTTACTCTAGCGGGTGAATTTGATATGGGGGCGCTGAATAAAATGAATATCCCGCAAGAGAACATCAAATGGAACGAAGTGCAGGTGATTATGGGGCTTTCGGACTTGAAAGGGATCACCGAAAAAGTTACGCTGCAAAGTAATGGTGAATCCGTGTCTTTCGAATCGGGACTGCCGGTGGAAAATTTGGCATCGGGAACGGGAATGCCTGCTTCGGCTACGGTTTCCGATAAAGCTGCGGTGGCGTACGATTATAGCGGTAATTCATATGATCTGTTTTCGGTTGGTTTAAATGCAAAACTAAATTCCGCAGGAACCGATTTGTCGATGCAGGGAAAATTCCCATTCGATATTTTACTGAGAATGAATGGCTCACAAGGATTGTACATTGTGCCGATCGGCAGGACAACCACTTTGAAAATGCAATCGAACTGGGCTACGCCGAGTTTCGACGGAGAGTTTCTTCCCGGAAACCGAGACATTACCAAAGACGGCTTTACTTCCGATTGGAAAGTGCTCGATTTGAACCGCAGTTACGGGCAAGTTGTCAGAGCCGATAATGTAAACACAATGAATCAAATGGCCTCATCGCGATTTGGCGTCAAATTCATTCAATCGGTGGATCAATATCAGCAGAACCTGCGGAGCGTGAAATACGCTATTCTCATTATTTTACTCACTTTCGTGATCGTGTTTTTTATAGAAATGCTGCAGAAAAAGAAGGTAAACCCGTTCCAATACTTGCTTGTTGGGTTGGCGTTGGTGTTGTTTTATTCGCTTTTGTTGTCAATGTCTGAAGTTTGGGGATTCAATCTTGCCTACGTTGTTGCTGCACTTATGACCACCTTATTGATTATGATCCATTTATCGAGCATTCTCAAAAACCGTAAACAAGGTTTGTTGGTAGGCGCGTTGCTTGCTTTTCTGTATGTTTTTGTGTTTGTGCTTATTCAAATGGAAAGTTTCGCGCTACTTGTAGGTAGTTTAGGTCTGTTCGCTTTCCTTGCAGTGATCATGTATTTCTCGAAAAAGATAAGATTCTCGTAAAAGCTCAAAAAAAATCCGATAGGCAGCGGATTAAATTCCCTGCTTACCGGATTTTTTTTTGTGCTTATCGGTTTTTTTACAAAACGGATTCCAACTCCACCGTAAAGTGCCGCATGATGGGTTCTTCGTAGGTAATTTTGTATCCTTTCGTGATAGATTCCCTCCGATCGAAAACGTTTTTTATTGCGGCGGCAACCAAATCCACGTGGTTGTTGGTGTAAGTACGGCGAGGGATTGCAAGGCGCAACAATTCCAAATCGGGATAACGATTTTCGTGTGTTACAGGATCGCGGTCGGCGAGCAAAGCGCCGACTTCCACACCGCGCACTCCGGCTTCCAAATACAATTCTATCGCCAACGTTTGCGCGATAAACTGTTCCTTCGGAACGCGGGTGAGCACTTTTTTCGCATCCACGAAAATGGCATGTCCGCCCGCGGGACGCTGATAAGGAATGCCGTATTCATCTAGTTTTTTACCCAAATATTCCACTTGTTTAATGCGTGTTTCCAAATAATCGAACTCGGTTCCTTCGTCCAATCCCACGGCAAGTGCGTTCATATCGCGGCCACTCATTCCGCCGTATGTGATGAAACCTTCATTCATGATGCAGAACTTCTGGCATTTTTTCCACAGCGCTTCCGATTTGAACGCCACAAAACCACCCATATTCACGATCGCATCTTTTTTCGACGACATGGTCATGATATCAACGTAGGAAAACATTTCTTTCACAATTTCCTTCACGGTTTTGTGGGCGTGACCAGTCTCGCGGGTTTTAATAAAATAGGCATTTTCGGCAAACCGGGCAGAATCCATTAACAAAGGGACATTGAATTTTTTGCACAGCGCCGATATCTCACTGATGTTTTTCATTGAAACAGGCTGTCCGCCGGCAGTGTTGTTGGTGACGGTAAGAACAACGGCCGGAATTTTTTCTTTCGGAAAATCTTTCAATGTTTTTTCGAGCTTTGCAATATCCACGTTGCCTTTAAAGGGAATTTCGAGTTGCGTTTCGGCTGCTTCGTCAATGGTACAGTCGATAGCTGTTGCACGGCGGTGTTCAATGTGTCCTTTCGTGGTATCGAAATGCGAGTTTCCGGGCAACACATCGCCTTCGCTGATGATGGTAGAAAACAATATATTTTCTGCCGCGCGCCCTTGGTGAGCAGGCAGAAAATGATCGAATCCGAGAATTTCTTTTATAGCATCTTTCAGGTTGTAGTACGAACGCGCGCCGGCGTAACTTTCATCGCCCAGCATCATGGCCGACCATTGTCGGTCGCTCATTGCGCCCGTGCCCGAATCGGTAATCAGATCGATAAAAACTTGTTCGCTTTTCAGCGCAAAGAGGTTGTAATTGGCATTTTTTATCCATTTTTCGCGTTCTTCACGCGTACTTTTTTTAATGCTTTCCACCATTTTTATGCGGTAAGATTCAGCAAATGGGAGTTCCATAATAAATTAGTTATGAGTTATGAGTTATGAGTTATGAGAATTTAAGACGTCAGGTATCAGATGACAGACTATTTAACTGATCTAAAATCGAAATGTTGATATCTAACGGAATAAGGTCTAATTATGCATTATTCATTGTGAATTATGCATTGAGATAAGGATAGCCGTCGCGGCGTTTAATGTGGATATATTGTTGTTTTCGGGGCATTTTGTGGTATTTCAAGAAACAAAAATAAAGAAAATTTACTCTTCCTCATATTTCTGATAGAGAAAATCGTTGTAAGGAAAGCGTTGTGTGTGAATTTCTTTCACTTTCTCGTAAATTAAACTTTTGAGTTCATCGATATTTTCCTTCTGTTTTGCCGAAATGAAAATGGCATTTTCTTTCAGTTTGCTCATCCACGATTGTTTAAGCTCTTCGAGCGAAACGTTTTCGCGTTTTCGCGGTGTAAGATCGTCTTCGTCTTTTTCAATATGCGTAAACGCATCTATTTTGTTGAAAACGATGACGGTAGGTTTTTCGGTTTTGTCAATGTCGTAAAGCGTTTTTTCCACGATCTCGATTTGTTCTTCAAACGCGGGATGTGAAATATCCACCACGTGCACGAGGATATCGGCTTCGCGCACCTCGTCGAGGGTGGATTTGAAGGATTCTATGAGATTAGTGGGCAGTTTGCGGATAAACCCAACTGTGTCTGTGAGCAGAAACGGCAGGTTTTCGATGGTTACTTTTCGCACCGTAGTGTCAAGCGTGGCAAAAAGTTTGTTTTCGGCAAACACTTCCGATTTGCTCAACAGATTCATCAGCGTGGATTTTCCCACGTTAGTGTAGCCCACAAGCGCTACGCGCACCAATTTTCCGCGATTTTTACGCTGCACGGTTTTTTGTTTGTCAATGTCTTTCAGCTCTTGTTTCAATCGCGAGATTTTATCGAGAATAATTCGGCGGTCGGTTTCCAACTGCGTTTCTCCAGGCCCGCGCATAATCACTCCGCCACCGCCCCGCTGACGCTCTAAGTGAGTCCACATGCGGGTTAATCGCGGAAGTAAATATTGATATTGCGCCAATTCAACTTGTGCTTTTGCGTGTGCGGTTTGGGCGCGCATGGCAAAAATATCAAGAATTAGGCTTGTGCGATCGAGAATCCTGAGTTTGAGCTCTTTTTCGATATTTCGGATCTGTTTTGCCGAAAGTTCATCATCGAAAATCACCACACCCACTTCATTATCCTCATCGGCCACATAATCGGCAATTTCCTGCAATTTTCCCGTCCCAACAAAAGTGACGGAATTGGGTATATCCAGCCGTTGAACGAATCTTTTTTCGGGGATCAATCCCGCCGTTTCGGCCAAAAAAGCCAATTCATCCAAATACTCGTTCACTTTTTCTTCGTTCTGATCGGGAGTGATCAACCCCACCAAGACGGCATTTTCGTTTTTTATTTCGCTTGTTATAAAATCTTTCATTCAACAACTTTCAATAATATAATGTGCAAATATGCCCATGGGCTTGCAACCTAGAAACCTATCATTTAAAGCCAGAACCCAATTCCGGCCATGACTGTGAGTTGGGAAAAGTCTTTGATAAATTGATATTTGAACTCAAAATTGGCTCTCACACGGTAACCGATTTCGTACTGTACGCCAAGTCCTAAATTACCTCCCACTTTGTGTTTCGTCCAGTCTTCGGCCCCAAGATCGGCCTTTTGAGCATCGTACTCCCAGTTTCCGTAATTGAGTCCGGCAATCGGATACAGAGAAATATCCCAAGATAAAGGAACAATAAAGTGTGCATCGGCTTCGATCTCCCACAAACTTTTTCCCTTCCTCGGCAAATAGTAAGTGAACGAAGGAGCTAAACGGATATTATTGGTTCGGTAATAGTGTAAATGCGCTCCGGCGCCCATACTTGCAATTTCGGCTCCATATTTTAAGTGCCCGCCCATACCGAATGTTCCTTCAAATTGCGCTGATACTTTGCTGACCGATAATCCCAAAAATATTACCAGCACGAGAAGTAATTTCTTCATGTTTTTATTTTTTTGTTTCACAAAGATAATGAAATGAGTGAGAAAACAGATGGGTTACGATTTATTTTCCCCTTTCAGAACGGGTAAATGCCAATGATATTTAACAGCCAAAATCCTGATAACAATTACAATAGTTGCGGTTAATATTTCGTTTATGGTGAGGTTTACGTTTAGAGCCGAAGCAATGGTGAAAAATATAGCACCGATAACACAAGCAAATGCGTAAATTTCTTTTCTGAAAATGAGCGGAATTTCCTGAATGAGAATATCGCGAAGCATTCCTCCGAAGGAGCCGGTTATCGTTCCCATAATCACCGCTACCCAAGGAGCAAAGCCGAGTGCGAGTGTTTTTTCCGTTCCCACAACCACGAATAATCCCAGTCCGATACTATCGAAGATAAAGAAAGTATTATTTAAGTGAACCAGCTTTTGTTCGAAAATCATTACGAAAAGCAACGCCAGCAACGTTGCCCACAAATAGATGGGATTACTCATCCAGAAAGGCGTTACGCCTACGAATAGATCGCGGATTGTTCCCCCACCGATCGCTGTTACAAAACCTATCGCAAAAGCGCCGAACAGATCGAATTTCTTCGCCGATGCCAGTCTCACACCGCTAATAGCAAAGGCAAATGTCCCCAAAAACTCGATGATATCAACGAATCGTATATTCCCCAGAAAATCTAAAAAATCGAAATACATAGACAAATTTTGAGTGGTAAGTTATCTTCCGATGTAAGTCGAAATGTTAAATGATCATTCCGCTGCCTAAACAAATATGATTCTCTTTATCGTAAACGACTCCAAACTGACCGGCAGCAATTCCCTGTACAGCTTCTTCGGATTCAATGCGAAACAAATCCCCGATCTTTGAAATTCGGCCTTTACCGAATTCCGGCGTATGACGGATCTTAAAGCTGATTTCTTTTTCATCTTCAAAATCGCCCCAGATGTCTTTAGTAATGAAGTCGAACCCTTGCAAATTAATTATAGTTCCGTATTGATGTTTGGTGTCGTAACCTTTTGAAACATACACGATATTCCGATTTATGTCCTTTTTTATCACAAACCACGGGCCGCCGCTCAATCCGAGTCCTTTGCGTTGTCCGATGGTGTGAAACCAAAACCCGTGATGTTTGCCGATAATATTTCCGGTTTCCAGTTCTACGATCAAACCTTCTTTTCGTCCAAGATAACGCTCGATGAAATCGTTGTAATTTACTTTTCCCAGAAAACAAATACCCTGACTGTCTTTTCGTTGTGCCGAAGGCAATTTTTGATCTACGGCGATTTGACGTACTTCAGATTTCAAAAGATCGCCAATCGGGAACATCAGTCTCGAAACCTGAACGTAGTTGATTTGCCCGAGAAAATAGGTTTGGTCTTTTACGTGATCTTTGGCGGTGGAGAGCCACGTTAACCCGTCTTTTTCGGTAGTGGTGGCGTAGTGTCCCGTAGCAATTTTATCGAATTGGTTTCCCCATTTCTGTTCAAAAACACCGAATTTTATCAGCTTGTTGCACATCATATCAGGATTGGGCGTTAGTCCGCGTTTCACAGAATCGATGGTGTATTTTACCACGCTATCCCAATATTCTTCGTGAAGCGAAACCTGCTCAAAACGACAACCGTATTTTTTAGCGATAAACGACACTATTTCGATATCTTCTTCCGACGGACAGTCGATGTAGCCGTCTTTATCTTCCATCCCTATCTTAATGTAAAAAATCGTCGGATCATAGCCCATCTCTTTCAAACGATGAACCACAACCGAACTATCCACTCCACCCGATACCAATGCTGCGATTTCCATTTTCCTTAGTTTTCAGATACAAAGTTAAGAATAAGAATTTATTTCTTTGCACGTCAATATCTAATTCTCCCAAAACACTCCATTTCATCGAAGTATATTTATCGAGTACAACTAAAAAGTATTTGCGTAATAAGTCAAAAAAGAGTTTATTTTTTTATTTCCGGCAAAAAATGAATTTCTTTAAAAGATTTATTCCTATCTTTACGTTTATATTACGAATATTGTATAGATACTCATTATCATAAACGCTGAAAAAGCAATGTACAATTACATTGGAAATATTTCGGCTCCGGACAAATCCGGTTCTTTAGAGAAAGAAAAAAACGATATAAATGACCTACAAATGGAATTATCTAACCCTAACAAACGACCAAAAAAATAAAAAAAATGAACTAACGAAAGAACTGAACATTGACCCCGTACTGGTAGAATTATTGCTAAAAAGAGGCATTTTGACCTTTGAAGAAGCGAAAAAATTCCTCAATCCCAATTTAGACGATCTGCATGACCCTTTTCTTCTACCCGATATGGAGAAAGCCATACGAAGAATTGAGAAAGCTATTGGAAATAAAGAACGTATTCTGATTTACGGCGATTACGATGTTGATGGAACAACTGCAGTTGCGTTGGTTTACAAGTTTTTAAGGAAAATAACCAGTAATATAGATTATTACATTCCTGACAGGTACGATGAAGGGTACGGCATTTCGGTTCAAGGAATCAATTATGCTGTTGAAACGGGCGTGAAGCTCATAATTTCTCTCGATTGCGGCATAAAAGCAGTTTCTAAAGTAGCTTATGCCAAACAACACGGAATAGATTTTATCATCTGCGACCACCACATGCCGGACGAGCATCTTCCCGATGCCGTGGCCGTTGTTGATGCAAAACGCATCGACTCAACCTATCCCTACGAAGAACTATCGGGTTGCGGAGTTGGTTTTAAACTTGTGCAGGCCTTCTCTCTTCGGAACGGCCTGGCTTTTTCCGAAATTGAACCCCTACTCGATTTAGTGGCTGTGAGCATTGCAGCAGATATCGTCCCTCTCACCGGAGAGAACAGGATTTTAATGCACCACGGCTTAAAACAGTTGAATGCCAATCCCAGCTTTGGTTTACGGGGAATTATCGATATTTGCGGTTTAAGCCGCAAACAAATTACGGTAAATGATATTGCCTTTAAAATAGGCCCAAGGATCAATGCATCAGGCAGGATGATGAACGGCAAAGAAGCTGTTGACCTGATGCTTGCTGCAGACATGTCGCAAGCCAGAGAAAAATCGAAAAACATCGATAAGTACAACGAAGACCGTCGCGAGTTGGATAAAAAAATAACGGAAGAAGCCATTGATTTTATTGATAATGAAATAGATATAACCGAGCAAAAAAGCATCGTGCTTTACAACAATACGTGGCACAAAGGCATCATTGGCATTGTAGCATCCCGATTAACGGAACGTTATTACCGGCCCGCTGTGGTTTTGACCAAATCGGGCGAAATGATCTCCGGCTCAGCGCGTTCCGTGCACGGATTTGATGTTTACAGAGCGATTGAAGCCTGCAAAGACATTCTTGAGAATTTTGGAGGCCATACCTATGCTGCCGGATTAACACTCAAGGAAAGCAATTTCGATGAGTTTAAACGCCGTTTCTTTTCTATCTCTTTCGACGAAGTAGAAAGTGTGATGATGGAGCCCAAACTAACCATTGATGCCGAAATATCTTTGGCAAACATAACACCTAAATTCGTGCGAGATTTGACGCTCTTTAATCCGTTCGGCCCCGAAAACGAAAATCCTGTTTTCTTAACCAGAGCCGTAACCGATGCCGGAGGCAGCAAATTGGTAGGAAAAGGTTTTCACCATATCAAGCTCGAAATAATCGACAAAACCGTTACTGAACCCGTCCAAGCGATTGCATTCAGCGCCGATGCGCATTTTAAAAAAATAAAAGACAAGCAACCTGTTGATATTTGTTATAATATTGAAGAAAATAGGCACAGCGGCACGGTTTTCACTCAGCTTATGGTGAAAGACATAAAAAGTTAATTCGTTTGAGAAACGATATATTTTCGATCAATCACTAAGTTTATGGAGTCGGCTTTATTCCATGAAATTCTGAAACGATATTGGGGATACGATTCGTTTCGTCCGCTTCAAGAAGAGATCATTCAATCGGTTTGGGAGCGTAAAGATACGCTCGGACTCATGCCCACCGGCGGCGGCAAATCGTTGACCTTTCAGGTTCCCGCCATGGGAACGGATGGAATTTGCCTGGTAGTAACACCGCTCATCGCGTTGATGAAAGACCAGGTAGATAATCTTCGGGCTTTGGGTATTAAAGCTACAGCAGTTTATTCGGGAATGTCGCGCGACGAAATTCTTACCTCGCTCGAAAACTGCATTTTCGGCGATTATAAATTCCTGTACGTGTCGCCCGAAAGGCTTTCATCGGATATCTTTCTTGCCAAACTTAAAGCCATGCAGGTTTCTTTACTTGTGGTGGATGAATCTCATTGTATTTCTCAATGGGGTTACGATTTTCGTCCTTCGTACCTCAACATTGCCGAAATACGCAAACTCCTGCCCAATGTTCCAGTTCTCGCTCTTACCGCCACTGCCACGCAGGAAGTAGTGGACGACATTCAGGAAAAACTCCATTTCAAAGAAAAAAATGTTTTTAGAAAAAGTTTTCACAGAGAAAATTTATCTTATGTGGTTCGTTTTGCCGAAAATAAAATCGGGGAACTTACCCATATATTGAAATCCGTTCGGGGAACGGCTATCGTTTATGTGCGAAGCCGGCAGGAAACAAAAGAAATTGCGACAGCGTTGCAAAAAGCAAAAATCTCGGCGGATTTTTTTCACGCCGGAATTCCCTACGAGGAAAAAGTTTACAAGCAAAATGCGTGGAAGCAAAATGAGTGCCGGGTAATTGTCGCTACAAACGCTTTCGGGATGGGAATTGATAAACCGGATGTCCGATTGGTTGTACACGCAGACTTGCCCAATTCACTGGAGGAGTATTACCAAGAGGCAGGACGTGCCGGAAGAGATGGCGAACTCGCTTATGCCATTATTTTATACACAAAAGCCGATAGCGCAAAGT
>JAFADY010000004.1 GCA_023424395.1 Bacteroidota bacterium
AATATGGCTTGATCCGATCAAGCTGGGCACGGGAAAGATAAAAGAGAGTACTCATAGCTCACCTCTTGGCACACTATGAGTACTCTTTTACAAACTTTTTGACAATTAATGAGTCCTGAACCTAGACTGTTCAGACGGCAGAGCAGATTCGACAGGGCAAGGTCTTTATGCGCCTTGAACACGTCCGGGTTGTCGGTATCGGTATCCACAAGCAAGATGTTCACGTTTCTGTTGAGAAGGTAGTCCACAAGGGCGAAGGAAAAGAGGCTCTTGCCGACGCCGCCCTTGCTGCCGCCGACATAGAACACGCTGTTTTGAATGTTCATGATCAAAGCTCCGAATCGGGTTTGTCCGGCGTGTAGAAGTCCGGGATTTCTTCCTGTGCGTGGGACGTGACGGGAGGAGCCGCGACGGGTTTCGCGGTTTCGGGCCGGGGCTTCGGCTCACGTTTTCGCGGAGCCGCCTTCGCGGGAAGCACCTTTGCCCGGATAACGGGCGCGGGAATGACCACGTTGCCCTGGGCCATGATTGCCGCCACTTCCTTCACCGTGTATCCCTTTTCAAACGCTTTCAGGATATTGGCGTTGAGCAGTTCGGCTGCTTCCTCCCGTGTCTTACCGAGATTTTTGTCCGGCAGGTCGTCAAGGATTTTCCGCATGGCATTGATGTCTTGCACCGGAATGCGTTTGAACTTTCCCATGCGCGTCGCTCCCTATCGCATCCGCATACGCGGTCGGTTCTGCCGTTCGCGTTCTATGCGCCGTTTTTCAAGGTTGCCAACAAGGTCTGCAAGCTGCTGTACACTTCGCTGACATCGTTGAACAATCGCTTCAAGGTGCGCAGTTCCGTCTGAATCAGCATCTGTTTGTCCTCCAGTACGTCGATCCTCGTGCCGAAGGCCGTCAGCCGGGTGTTGCAGTTCTCCTCCATCCGTTTCAGGCTCTGCGTCAGCATCCGTTCCGTTTCGGTCATGAAGGGTATCCTCCTGAATCCGGGGCAAAAGAAGAGCTTCCTCGTCAGGGAGCTGTTTCCATTTTCCCGGATAGCGTTTGGTGTTGCAGGCGGCGCGTTTTTCAATGACGCGTTCAAAATCCTGTTGCAGACGGGCGACCATGCGCCTCGCCGTTCCAATCTTCTTTTCTTCGGATTCTTCTTCCTGAGCGACTTTGGGCGTCCAGCCTCTGGCGTAAAAGCCTCCCCGGAAGCGTATCTTCATGCCGCTGTTCGGGGCAATGACGCTGATGTAGTCCCTGCCTTCGCGGTTGATACTCAGCCCCTGTTCCTTCAGGGCGCTCAGAATATCTTCCCGGTTCCGGACAAGTCCCCGCGTCACTTTTTCCTTGAGGAAAGCATGGATAACCTCTTTGGCCCGGTCGCGGTCGCTTTCCCTGATTTCCTTGCTCCATCGCGCCATTCGCGCCTTGAACAGGTCGGCCTTTTTCGGAAGCTCATCCCGTGCCCGTGCCGGGTCGTCGGGCCGCGCCCAGCCTTCGCGCCAGTTGAACAGGTCGCGGAACACGTCAAAGTCTTTTTGCCAGCCGGGAGGGCAGGCATTGAAATCATTGCCGCTGGAAAGTTCCAGTCGCGGAATGAGGAAATGCAGCTCGTGATGCCCGGCATGGGTATGCCGTACCCAGAGGATATTGCGCCGATCCGCTTCCAGCCCGGCGAAAGCCACGCGCTCAAAGGCGTTCATGACTTCCTCTTCCTGCTCCTCGCTGATTTTCTCATCCGGGTGCCATGACAGAACGCCGGAAGTGAATTTCCATCGCCGCTCTATGCTGTCGATAAGCGCGCGGGTCATGACTGGATCGCCGCGCAACACCTGGGGCGGGGCTGTGTCTCTCCCCGGATAATCCGGGCGTACAAGATAGCGGCTGGGCTTGTCGCCTTCTCCTGTACCATGCGGAAAGACCTTCATCAGCATGGCTCGGCCTCCGGTTCATCTTCCCTTGTGGCGCACGATGCGAACTCGATAATACGCTGTTCGATGCCCGCCAGCGCCGTCAATACCTCCACGGCTTCCGCCGCCCGCTTATAGGTGTTGACCCATCTCGCAAGCTGGTTGATGTTCGCGCCGATGCGGGACAGCTCCCGCAGTCGTCGTTTTTCTTCCGGCGTTTTCCGCAGGCGGACGCCAAGGCAGGTCTGGCGGATGTAGTCCGACATGCTCATGCCGTGCAGCCCGGCATTGAAGCGGAGAATGTCACGCTCCTCCGGGAATACGCGCACGATGACGGCGGCGTTGCGGACGGGCTTGACGCGCTTCACCGCTTTCCCTGCCTTTGGGCTTTCCGGGGTTCAAAGGGGCAGCGCCCCTTGCCAGCCGTGAAGTATGACGCGGAGCGTCTATACGAAACGTAGGCTGGCCCTCGGAGACAATGCCGGACGAAAGAACAGGCATCCGTGCGAAAACGAGGACACATGATGCGACCATGGGGAATGCGGTAAGTGCGTATCGGCTGTGGAGCGAAGTTGTATACGGCGTGTCGCTGGTGGGTATGACGACGGTGCCGGGTAAGTATCCGGCTCATGGGAAAACGGTATGCGGCGAATGCCTGAACGCTATGCGCAAGCCGTGTAGGCAGTATCCGACGCAAGGCAAGATCGGCATAACACACATGACGGCGCGGACATCTGAAGGCCGGGCGGAAGGCAACGCCACATGTATCGGTAAAACTCTGCGGAGCGTACGCCGGGGCAGATTTGCATGTATCGTATTCGCCGCATGTCGGTATGTGGGAAAACTGCGGGAGGCGAAAAACGCTTTTTTGTGTTGTTGCCTTTGTGTTTTTGAACTGCGGACTTACTTTGACCGAGCCCCCGCCGGAGGCTTCCTCGTCCGTCGCCCGCAAGCATCCATAGCCGGAAAGCAAGGTCATCCGGTCAAGGCCCGCGAAGCGGCCCGACAGGGCATGGCCTTGACCGAATGACCGCTTCCGGCACCCGTGCGGGTGTGACGGACGAAGAGCCGGGGAAGAAACGAGGTTCATTTTTCCTCCGGTTCGGCGGTGAGCTTTTCCAGAAGCGCGGCAATATCCGCCGCTCGCCACGCCGTTGTACGCGGGCCGAGTTTGACGGGTTTCGGATAGCGGCCGCTTTTGCAGCCCGCCCACCATGCGCTGCGGCTGACGGGAATGAGCGCGAGTACCTGGGGCAGACGAAGCAGAGCGTTACTGGATATATTTTGCATGGAGTTCCTCCTGTCTGGTTATGTTCGGCACAGTATATCATGGGTTTTCCCGCACTTTCTCTTTTAAGGTTCCCGCATACAACAGGATAAATCCAATATTGTCCTGTGAGATGCCGCTTGTGTTCAAAAAAAAATCAAAATACCACTTGACATATTTTTGTGTTTAGAAATGTGTATCTGTAACATGTTGAAATTGCATAACTCTAATAGCGTATAAAATTAATGTTTTCACTGGGTTATATTGGACGTATTTGTCTTTTGCAGGCCCCAGAAGCCACTACTGCATTTCACTGTCCTTCTGTGTCTCTTCGCGCAAGCCGTCCAGATAGTCAGACCATGCCTGCATCATGCGGTGTCGCTGGGGAAGATATTGGGCATGGTTGTAGGCGATACGGGAGGTATCCTTTTCCTTGTGGGCCAGTTGGCGTTCTATCCAGTCTGGGTCAAAGCCCTGTTCATTGAGCAGGGTTGAGGCCATAGACCGAAAGCCATGAATGCACATTTCCTCCTTGCCGTACCCCATAGCGCGTAATGCCTGTAAGGGAGTGGAGTAGTGAATGGGCTTCCTCACACTGTTTCGTGAGGGAAAAAGGTAGGGGCTGTCCTAGCTAAGACTAATGTTTAGCTTGTTTTACCCAATAAGTTAGCTCAGTTAGGAGTTGTTTATGATTGCCCCCATTGAAGCGCCATTCGCACTCCTTGAGGAACCAGT
>JAFADY010000054.1 GCA_023424395.1 Bacteroidota bacterium
TACCTATGGATTTCCCTTGGACTTAACGAAGGAGATTGCATCGGAAAGAAATATTCAAGTGGATGAAGCGGCTTTTCGTGAAAAAATGGAGCAGCAACGCATTCAGTCTCGTGAGCGCAGAGCCGGCGGAGCAGCATGGGATGACGCTGTAAAGCTGGATCTTTCCGGAGTCGCTGCAACAGATTTTCGGGGCTATGAGGTATTGCAATGCCGAGGAAAGATCGTTGCGATTTTCCACGGGAAAAATCGCGTGGAGGAGATTGCCGCAGGAGAAGAGGGCATTGCCGTTCTGGATCAAACGCCTTTTTATGCAGAAAGCGGCGGACAGATTTCCGATTTTGGAATCATGCATTCTGACGGATGCGACGCTTCCGTACAATATGTTTCAAAGGATAAAGATGGGATCTTCTTTCATCATGTATCTGTTGAGGACGGATCGTTGCACGTGGGGGATTGTGTCGAATTGACCGTGGATGCGGATCACCGCAATGATGTGCGCCGCAACCACTCTGCAACACATCTGTTAAATCGTGCTTTGCGCGAGGTGCTCGGAGAGCATGTCCATCAGGCGGGTTCCTATGTGGGCCCGGATCGCCTGCGTTTTGATTTTACGCATTATGAGGCGATGACTCAAGAACAGGTGAAGGCTGTCGAAGAGATCGTCAATCGTGCGATTTTTGACTCCTACCCTGTCACAACAGAGGTTTTGCCTCTTCAGGAAGCGATGGCGCAGGGCGCGGTCGGTCTGTTTGAGGATAAATATCGGGATGTGGTACGTGTTGTTTCCATGGGGGATTTCTCAAAGGAGCTCTGTGGAGGCACGCACGTGGAGAACACCTCACAGATACAGATGCTTCGTATTCTTTCGGAGCAGGGCGTATCCTCCGGTGTCAGACGTATGGAAGCCATTACGGGACGTGCCTGCTACCGATTGGATCTGGCATATGAACATCAGCTGAATGAGGAGGCCGAGCTTCTCAAAGCCGCAAATGATCAGATTCTTTCTCGTACGGAGCAGCTGATTGAGGAAAACCGCACTCTAAAAAAGGAGATAGAATCCTTTCAGACAAAGATGGCACATGAGCTTTCTCAGAAGCTGGAGCAGGAGGTGACGGAGATTGCCGGAATTCCGGTTTTGAAGCAAAATCTTCCGGGAAAGAGCATGGAAGAACTCAAAGAAATCTCGGATGCCTTGAAAGATGGCAAAAACCGTTATATCATCGTCTTAAGCTCAGCTGTTGAAGGAAAAGTGTTTTGGGTGGTTGCCATGGATGCGCAGTCCAACGCGGAAGGCCTGAAAGCGGGAGATTTGGTTCGAAGCCTGGCACAGATTACAGGGGGAAACGGAGGCGGAAGACCGAATTTTGCAACGGCAGGCGGAAAAAATCCCTCAAAAATTGAAGAAGCGTTAGCAACGGTAGAGGAATGGGTAACAATACATGCAAGGTAAGGAGGCTCTCATGTCAAAGGATTTTAACGAGACAATGCTTTTTACACCGATCGATGATGAAAACCGGGAGATGATTGATATTCTCACAAGTGTATACGAATCATTGAAGGCAAAGGGATATTCTCCGGAAAATCAGATCATCGGATATATTTTATCCGGAGATCCGACGTATATTACAAGCTATAACGGCGCACGTAAGCTGATACGTCAGATTGAAAGAGATGATCTGTTGGAAGAGCTGCTGACCTACTATCTGGAGGGCAACGGCATCGGAAAAGATAAGTAAAGAAGGAAATCATGGCGAGAACGATGGGACTGGATTTAGGCACGCGTACTATCGGCGTTGCCGTCAGCGATCCTACGCAGCAAATTGCACAAGCGGTTACAACAATCCGGCGCTCATCGTTTCGCGATGATTTAGCAAAGCTCAAGGCTATTATTGAAGAGTATGACGTAAATATTGTTGTGATTGGTCTTCCTAAGCACATGAACAATGATGAGGGCGCCTCAGCACAGAGGGCGCACAGCTTTGGCGTTGAATTGCGCAAAGCAACCGGACTCGAGATAGATTATCAGGATGAGAGACTGTCCACCGTGACCGCAGAGCAGGTTTTGCAGCAGAGCGGCGTACGCCGGGAAAACCGAAAAAAATACATTGATCGAATTGCGGCAACAGTAATTTTACAAACATGGCTGGATAGGAGAATTTTGTGAACGACCACATTTTTTTGTTTGATGGGGAAAATGAAATAGAATATGAGCTGATCGCCTCTTTTGGCGTCGGAGAAAAAGAATATTGTTTTTTGGCAAAGCCTGACGATGATGAGGGCTATTTTTTTCGTTATCGGACGATCGATGATGATGTGGAATTTGAAGCGGTCACCGATGAGGATGAGCTCGCTGAGGTGGCTGGCATCTATGATGAGCTTGTAGATGAGTATGAAAAAGAGCATAACACCGCAAATGGTGAAAAATAAACTAAAATAAGAGAGGAAACTATTTTGAGAAAAAAAGCGGAACCGAAGAAGTTGAGGGTGATCCCGCTGGGTGGAGTCGGTGAAATCGGTAAAAACATGGCTGTTGTCGAATACGGCGATGACATGATCATGATTGATTGCGGATTGACATTTCCTGACGAAACTATGCCCGGTGTGGATACGGTAATCCCTGATGTAACCTATATTGAAAAAAATAAGCATAAGCTGCGCGGAATCCTCATCACGCACGGGCATGAGGATCACTATGGCGCAGTACCCTATATTTTAAAAAAATTACCTGTCAATGTGTATTGCACACGCCTGACAGCAGGCATGTTGCAAAATAAATTTAAGGAGCATGGGCTTTCTCCAAAATTTATTAAAACCGTAAAGGTGGGAGATCACCTGAAGCTGGGAGCATTTGAATGTGAGTATATTCGAGTTGCTCACAGCATTCCCGATGCTTGCGCGATTGCTGTTCATAACCCGGTAGGAACCGTGCTCTTCACGGGCGATTTCAAATTCGACTTCACGCCGATCGATCATGAGCCTACGGATTT
>JAFADY010000007.1 GCA_023424395.1 Bacteroidota bacterium
ATCCACGGCGCCGAGATCAAGAACGGAGCGCTCATCGGCATGGGAGCCGTTGTTCTCGACCACGCCGTAATCGGCGAAGGCGCCATTATTGCCGCCGGATCGGTGGTATTGAGTGGAACGCAAGTGGAACCGGGAAGCATTTATGCCGGTGTTCCCGCCAAGTTCGTAAAGAAAGTCGATCCCGAACAATCGAAAGAAATGAATCAGAAAATCGCCGCGAATTATTTGATGTACTCGGGATGGTTTAAGGAAGAAAAATAAACTTAAAACCCTTAAGGGTTACTTATTTGCATAAAATAACTTTTACACACAATGAACAAGATCATCACCTTAACCGTAAATCCGGCAGTGGACAAAAACTCAACCGTGCCCACTCTTTTGCCCGACAACAAACTGCGATGTTCCGCTCCCAATTTCGAAGCGGGAGGCGGCGGAATAAATGTATCGAGAGCGATAAAAGAGTTGGGAGAAGATGCTCTCTGCCTGTTTTTCGGCGGCGGATTTACCGGCGACCATTTGGAGCAGCTGATATCCGACTCGGGGCTTTCGCACAAAAGAATCGATACCGAAGGATGGACGCGCGAGAACTTCTCCGTTGTGGATGAATCCACCAAAAAGCAATACCGATTTGTGATGCCCGGCGCCGAGATCACTCAAACCGAATACGATAAAATATTGGCGGAAATTGAATCGGCTGTATCCGAAGGCGATTTTTTGGTGGCAAGCGGTAGTCTGCCCGCGGGCTTGAATGTGGATTTTTATGCCAAAGTAACCGATATTGTGAACGCCAAAAAAGCAAAAGTGATCCTCGATACTTCGGGCGAAGCTTTAATGCACGGCGCCAAAGCCGGCGTTTACATGCTGAAACCTAACCTCAACGAGTTAAGTTACTTGTGCGGCGAGCCGCACTTGTCGGGTATGCAGGTAGAACAAAAAGCGCGGGAGTTTTTAACACAAAACAATTGTCATTCGCTCGTCGTTTCAATGGGGCCGAAAGGCGCATTGCTCGTTACGCGGGAGATCGTGGAGCACGTGCCCGCCCCTCCTGTGCTGATGAAAAGCACCGTAGGTGCCGGCGACAGTATGGTAGCCGGAATGACGTTGGCGCTGTCGCGCGGAAAATCCATGCGCGAAGTGATCCGTTTCGGCGTTGCCTGTGGTACAGCCGCCACCATGACCGAAGGCGCCGAACTCATTCGCAAGAAAGACGTCGAGCATTTGTATGAGTGGATCAGCACTTTTCAATCGGAGAAATAGATCGGTTTACACAGTTTTTATACAAAACGGGAATTTACTTTTTCCCGTTTTTTTAGTTGAAAATAACTATTTTTGACCTCTATTTAAAACAAGCCTTATGATTGCATTAATGGTCATCCTTTTTCTAATCGGTTACGCCCTCATCGCGTTAGAGCACCCCATCAAAATAAACAAAGCCGGTATCGCATTATTTATTGGAACCGCTTTGTGGATCATTTACATGTACGTGGCGCCACAAGTGGTTCCGCACGTTTCGGGGGCTCAGTTCCAACATTTCATAGAAACCAATCCCGCGCTGCAAAATAGCGATTACGTTTCACAGATAAGGGATTTTGTTATCAATCATCAAATTAAAGAGGCCATCGGAGATATTTCCGAAACCATTTTGTTTTTATTGGCGGCGATGGCTATCGTGGAACTCATCGACTCTCATGGCGGATTCGTTTATATAACCGACAGAATTACCACCCGCAACAAACGCAAACTCCTGTGGCTGATCAGTTTTATCACTTTCGGCATGTCGGCTGTTCTCGATAACCTAACCACAACCATCGTAATGGTAATGCTCATTCGCAGGATCATTCCCGAACCGCGCGAACGATGGCTGTTCGGCAGCATGATCGTTATTGCGGCCAACAGCGGTGGCGCGTGGTCGCCCATTGGCGATGTTACCACCATCATGCTTTGGGTGAAAGGGAACATTACTGTGTTGATCTCGCCCAAACTTATACTGCCAAGCCTTGTTTCCATGATCATTCCGCTAATGTTTTTGCAATTCGTATTAAAAGGTGCTATTCCTCAAATCCGTAAGAGCGAAACTTCCGAAAACAAAGCGATCCTTAAAAACTTCCGCCGGAAAGACCGCCTCGGCATTCTCGCTTTCGGTGTGAGTATTCTTGTGTTGGCGCCTGTTTTTAAGATGATCACACACTTGCCTCCTTTCGTGTGGTTGCTCTTCGGGATGAGTATGTTATGGATATATACCGAAATTATTTACAATCATAAGATCGGCATGAAGGAAGATGCCAAACTGCGCCTCTCAAAAGTGTTGGGACGATTGGATATTGCCACGCTCATGTTCTTTTTGGGAATTTTGTTGGCGGTGGATGCACTGCAAAGCGCCGGAATTTTGGGAAGCCTTTCCGGATTCATAGCCGAAAAAATGCCGAATGTTTATGCTCAGGGAATTTCCATCGGTCTGCTTTCGGCCATTATCGATAATGTGCCTTTGGTGGCCGCAGCCATCGGTATGTATCCTGTTGTGGAAGCCGGCGCTGTGAGCATGGCTTCAAACCCCGGGTTTTTACAGAACTTTGTTGTGGACGGAAATTTTTGGCATTTTTTGGCATATTGTGCCGGCGTGGGCGGAAGCATCCTCATCATCGGTTCTGCAGCAGGCGTTGTTTTTATGGGATTGGAAGGCGTTTCTTTCGGATGGTATCTCAAACGAATTTCGTTAGTTACTTTAGTCGGATACCTTGCCGGAGCGGGCGTTTATATGCTGCAGCAAATGTTATTGTAAATCAATTCTCAACAAAATCATGACGAAAAAGCAACTATCCGTTTTGTTGGTCGTTTCCGTAACATCGTTTATGGGAACGTTTCTTATTTCGTCCATCAATATCGCTTTGCCTGCCATCGAAAAAACGTTCCAACTCGATGCCATCGGGTTAAGTTGGATCATTACCTCTTTTATTCTCGCAAGCGCCATGCTGCTTTTGCCCGTAGGCAAATGGGGCGATGTGGCGGGCAACGCGAAGCTTTTTAAAATAGGATTGATCATTTTTACCCTTTCATCGTTGCTTTGCGCATTGGCGCCGAATGCCGTGTGGCTCATTATTGCTCGTTTTTTACAAGGCATTGGTTCCGCGTTTTCCAACACAACCGGCTCCGCTATTCTTGTTTCGGGATTTCCACCGAAAAACAGGGGAAAAGTTCTCGGCATTTCCGTGGCATCGGTCTATTCGGGCTTGGCGTTAGGGCCGCTTATCGGCGGTATCGTTACGCAGCAAATCAGTTGGAAATCGCTTTTTTGGATCGCTGTTGTTTTGGGAGTGGCGGCTACGCTCATCGCGTTTGTTTTTCTTGAAAAAGACGCGGTCAACACCGAGAAGAAACGCGTCAGCGATTTCCGGGGAACCATCATTTTTATGCTCGGGCTTCCGTCGCTTGTGTACGGATCATCGCTTATTCCGTCGTTCGCGGGATGGACATTAATGTTAGGTGGAGTTGGCTTACTTATCGTATTTTGGTTGGTTGAAAACCGCACCGAAAACCCGATGTTCGATACCCGGCTTTTCACGCAAAACAAACTTTTCGGGTATTCCAATATTGCCGCGCTTATCAATTACACGGCTACGTTCGCGATAGTCTTTTTCCTCAGCCTTTATTTGCAAAAAATTGAAGGATTAACACCGCAAAAAGCGGGCGCTATCATCATTGCGCAGCCGGTAATGATGGCAGTTTTTTCGCCTATCGTCGGAAAACTGTCCGACAGAATTCAGCCGCGTTATTTCGCCACTTTGGGAATGGCTATGTGCTCCGCGGGATTGGTGGGATTGGCGCTTCTTACGCCCGAAACGCCCCTTTGGCTGATAGTGGCTATTCTTTTGTGGATGGGATTGGGATTCGCTCTGTTTTCATCGCCCAATATGAGCACGATCATGGGGTCGGTGGATAGAAGCCGTTACGGACAGGCTTCGGGTACTGCCGCATCAATGCGTGTTTTCGGACAAATTGTGAGCATGACCATCGTTACGCTTTTCTTTGCTTCCATGTTCAACGGCCAAGGCGTTGATGCCGTAAGCGACGATGTTTTCCTGAAAGCCATGAAATGGGGTTTCGCTACTTTCGCGCTGATTAACGTGGTGGGGATTTATTTTTCGTTTACAAGGGGGAATGTCGAGCGGAGATAAGAACGAAAGCTCAGATTCCATTTTTCTGAGTCTGAGAAGGTAATTTTTTGTACTGATTAAAATTTCGTATTTTCGTGCCGGTTTTCAATTTTTTATCTTTTATGACCACTACTCTCATCATCCTTTTTATTACCGCCGCTTTTTTTGTATGGGGAAAGATCCGTTCGGATATTGTTGCTTTGCTCTCTTTGCTGGCGCTGGTTTTAACCGGCATTCTCACCACCGAAGAATCTCTCACCGGATTTTCTAACCCGATTGTTATTATGATCGCAGCGCTTTTCATCATTGGAGGCGCAATTTCCCAAACCGGCCTTGCAAGCACCATCAGTAACAATTTACTGAAACTTGCGGGCAACAGCAGCAAAAAATTGTTTCTGTTGGTAATGCTTGTAACAGCATTGATAGGCTCATTTTTGAGTAATACAGGAACGGTGGCCATGTTGATGCCCATTGTAATTAGTTTGGCAACGAAATCGAATACCAACGTAAGGCGTTTGTTGATGCCGATGGCTTTCGCAAGTAGCATTGGGGGAATGATGACTCTTATCGGGACGCCTCCGGTACTGATCATACACGATACCCTAACAGGCGCCGGATACGAAGGATTGCAGTTTTTTACGACGCTCCCCGTTGGATTGATCTTGCTGGTAGTCGGCATATTTTTATTGTGGATTTTTACCAAGCCATTGAATAAAAAAGGGAAAAAAGATGTTTCCGACAGTCGTACCAACGTAAAATCTCCCGAAGAACTCGCATCGGAATATCTGGTGGTGGATAATCTCTATCGGTTGGAAATCCCCAAAAATGCGGCAATTGTCAATAAGAAACTTTCGGAACTGGATATTACCAAAAAATATTCGGTCGCGATAACAGAAATCCGTACCAAATCACATTCACCGTTGATGCGAAATGTATCGGTTCGTCTTCCGGAGGCGAATGCTGTGCTATCCAGCGATGACGTGCTTTACGTGATCGGCGATTACGAAAATGTGCTGCGGTTCGTGGAAGAACATAAACTGAAATTTGTGGACGATGAAACAAACGAGTTGTTGCAACCGCCCAAGTTTGCCGGAAAATTCAAGTTCGATGAGATAGGAATGGCCGAAGTGGTTGTACTCGCTAACTCTCATTTGCACAATAAAGTGGTTGAACGATCGGGATTTCGCGACAATTACAACATCAATATTCTGGGTATTCAGCGCAAAGATCATTATCTGATCCAAGATATAAAAGGCCAGAAAATACATTCGGGTGATATGTTGCTCGTGCAGGGAACCTGGGAAAATATCGATCGGCTTAACCGGTTGGAATCGGAAGTGGTTGTTATCGGGCAGCCTACTTTGGAGGCCTCAAAGGTTACCTTAGAGCACAAAGCGCCTTTTGCTGCCATCATCCTTATTTTTATGGTTTTATCGATGGTCTTTAACTGGTTCACACCGGTAATTTCCGTGCTTATTGCAGCCGTCAGCATGATTTTAACCGGATGCTTTCGCACCGTGCGCGATGCTTATCGCACCATTAATTGGGAAAGCGTTATACTTTTTGCGGCCATGATGCCGCTCGCCACAGCTATGGAAAAAACAGGAACTTCACTCGCCATCACCCACGGAATTGTGGATCACGTGGGAGATTACGGCCCCTACGTGGTATTGAGCGCTATTATGGTTGCCACATCATTTCTTACGATGTTTATAAGCAATACGGCCACGGCTATTCTTTTTGCGCCGATAGCGTTACAGGCCGCGCAAACGATGGACGTTAGCCCTTATCCGTTCTTACTTGGGGTGGCGGTAGCCGCAAGCATGTGTTTGGCAAGCCCTTTCTCCACCCCGCCAAACGCGATGGTTATGTCTGCCGGACGATATAGTTTTATGGATTACATACGGGTGGGTTTGCCCTTGCAAATTATTTACATTATGGTGATGGTGTTTATTTTACCGCTTCTTTATCCGTTTTAGTTACGGCTGAATCTCAACTTTCCACAGGCGGACGGATTTTATCCGGGCGCCTTCCTTGAAATCGGATTGTTTCATATACCCTATTTCTTCCGTAACATCGGGGGTGTTCAATGCATCTTCTTTATTGAGAATAAATTGTGTATTGGGGTATTTTTCTGTCTGCGCTACGTACATATTTCCGATATAAGTGTACCAGAATTTTGCATCGGGATAAGCAGCTGCAAATTCTTCAATTGTCTTTCCGGCTCCCATCCCTTCTTTCGTTAAATAGTCTTCGGATAACACTTCAATTTCAGCAATAACGTCCGAAGATTCATCTATTTCTGTGTGGTACTCGCGAAATAGGTACATGATCAAATTTCCGTCTTTTTTTACCGGAAACCACGTAATTGCGCCTCCGCCTTCGTCATCGGGAGGCATATAAAGTTCTTCCGTAATAACGTATTTCTCTCCGTTGAGTTTATAAAGCGGTTCGCCAAGGATGAAATCGCCCGCGCCGTTGTTCGTGATAAGAAAATTTTCCGATACAGCGGTAGGTTCAGTATGATCGGGTTGAGTTTTTTTATGCGCAGGATTACACGACGAAATAAAAATAACTGTTGTAACCAAAAGCAAGGTGAAGGTTTTACGCAAATATTTCATTTTATCTTTTTGTTTAATGATAGAACACATAAAGATGCTGTTTGTTTTGAAAGTTCAGTCTTATTCGTAAACCTTTTTGATCCTGTCAACCTGTTCTTTTCTTTTTTTGGCTTTCAAGCGTTGGAAGTATCGGACAGGATCGAGATCAATGTCTCTGTATTGCGGCGTGTGTTTGTTTCTTAATTTTCGCAACCAATCGGGCGAATCCTCGTCGGCATAGAAACCTACTCCATAATCGTTGCGGGTGTATTGTGCCGATTGCGAGATGCTTCGCGCATCGGGAATGGCGTGCACCCTGCCGTTGGAATAATTGATGGCGCTTCGTGCTAATTGACTTTTGGTATCGATATTTGTAACTTCCAACTCGATATGCACCCTTTGTTCCGGCGGAATGGGTTCGAGCAGCTCTATCCGATCGAATTTGGTAGGAAGCTTGGTAGTAGGGGAAACTTTTAAAACTTCTTGGTTTTCTTTGGGGGTGATGTTTATAGCCTGATGGCGATGAGGTGGTTGCCTATCCGGCACATCGAGCGATTGGCGAAGTTTTTTCTTCAATTCGTCGTTGAATTCTTGCGCGTAACTCTTCGAGAGGGTTGTTGCAATGGCGGTACACAAGAGAAGTAGTAGCGATATTTTTTCTACTTGTCCGATACAAAGCTAATTAATATGGTTCTATTATAGATGCAGTTTCGCTAAAAACGCTGCATGAAAGAAAGTTAAAGTTGCGCGAGAAACAATTAAAAATTCCCAATTACTCTTCCATCGAGAAACTGTATGAGCCGATGTGGCTGCCGTCGGCAAAAATATCGGTTTTGTAGGTGCCCGGCATTAAAAACTCCTCTATGTTCCAGTACATGGTAACCGGTAGTTCTTCACCGCCATACTCAACGGTACGTTTTATGGAATATTGCAGATTTCCGTTTTCGTAAGGAAACGTACTGCCGGGGTTTTTGGTAAGTACGCTGCCGTCGGGCGCCATTATGCGCGCGTAAATGGTTCTCTCGCCCGGCTGCGCCGTTATGTTCTTGGCAACATTGAACGAAACCACGAACTGTGAACTTCGGCTGAGGCGTTTTTGGTCTCTTCCGCGGTCGTTGACGGCTTTTACCCGCACATTGGTAGCATCGAGTTTGGCGGCAAGGGTTACTTTTTCCGATAACTGCTCTCTTTCTGCCGAAACCTGATTCAGCGTGCGGCTGGTTTGTTGGTATTGTTCCGTGATCTGTTTGTTCTCGGCGCGTAATTCGGTGTTTAACCGATGTAGCGAATCGATTTGCTGCACATACGACCGCAATATTTTCCGCAACGTTTCCAACTCACCCTTTAAACGTTTTATCTCCGATTTGTTGGCGGCATCGGTCATTCTCAGTTGTTCCTGCAAACGTTGTACTTTGGCTTGTTCGTTTTCCAGCTTGTACAACAACGAATCGTTTTGAACACTGAATTTAAAACCTTCGTACTGCAACGAAATGGCTTCGTATTCATCTTCCAGCTCTTGCTTATTGATAGCGTATTCTTCCTGCATATCCGATATTTGTGAATTTTTGTTCAGGATAAACCCGATAGCGATAGCAAGCACAACGGCCAACACGCCAATGATGGCAACAAGTTGAGGAGTACGTTCTTTAAAGTTCATTTTCATGCGAAAACAGATTACATATACAATTGGAAGCAAAAATAAACCTTTTCAGCTAAAAAGCCAATTGTTAAATTGGGTTTTTGGTTAATTTAAGAGTTTTCTGTTTGCAAGATGAAGCATGAGGGATTGGGATTTGGGAATTGGGAATGAAAATATTGTATTTACAATTCAATGGGATGTTCTCTGGTATGGAGGTATTCTTTCTGCTTTAATTCCACCAATTTGTCATTTATGAATCTGCACTGCTAGATGAGCTTGTAAGGTTCACCCATGATGGCTTTTACTTCTGCTTGAGTCATCCCGGGTTGTAGCTTTTCAATGTCTTGGAAAAAGAGCTCTTGCTTTGACGGTTTTTTTGGTGTGTTTCTTTGTGCATAAACGGTTGTGGCAGAAAAGCCGGTTAGCAATACCAGTAATGCGAAAAGCCGGAAAGAATGGGTTGGTTTCATTTTCTTTGAAATTTTATGGTTTAATGATTTTGTTGTTAAAGATACGATTTTTTTCTGATTTTTCCTGTATCTCAATGCTAATTTGCAGTTTGGTGCTTGTCAATAGCTGGTTGGCAGGATTGTTATGTCGGTTGGGACACCAACAGTCCCGGTGTTTAAGTAACAGCCACTTGGGAAGTGGCAGTTACTGTGTTACAATCGCTGTCGCTCTTCATTCGCTGCTCCTTGTCCTTTGTATTTGCTTCGGGTGGCATTGAAAGTGTAAATGGCTTGCAAATAAACGCCACGATTATCACTATCGTTCCATTTATTCATATAAAATATTTCCAATTTCCATGCTCCATCGTTCCAAATCGGTGACAAAAATATCAGTTGCGGCGAGTGTCAGGTTTAGCTTATTGTTTAAAAGACGTTTGCTGAGCCTTACATCTGCTCTAAATGCGGAGCGGTAAACTGAAACATCCGATTCGCCTTGCAGGTTCCCACGCATATTAACGGTCAAAAGAAATGCTTTCGGCAACTGAATGATATTGTTCCAACTGTATGTAAAGTAGGGTTTGTTGTATGTTTTTCCTTTGTATTCCAAATTCTGTTTGTTTATGCCGGCTTCAAACGTAGGACGCCACCATCCTATTTTGGGCGAATAACTGATATTGGCATCCAAACGGGTACTCCGTGGAAGATTGACCATTGTGAACATCGTTATGGGTTTATCCTGAAACTGCTCTGCGGTAAACAATAGGTAATCTTCTATCCAATTGTACGAAACTTCCATTTGCAGGTCTTTATATCCGAACAAATACGGGAGTTTTTGCGTGTACATCGGTTGAAGCGACGGATTTCCGCCTTCATACGTATAAGGATTGTTGTACGAATAGAGCGCGTCTGCCGTTGTGCGTTTTCCCAAATAGAGCATACTTGCCCGCCATTCGTTCGTTGCGTGGGTGCGTTGGCGGTATTCGCCCGCCACTTCGCCCTGCCACACGTTTTGCGCGTCATCGCCCTGCTGTTTCAAAACTACGTTGATGGCCGCTCCGCGAATGTTGTATTGCGGCGGCGTGCTGTACATTATTTCCACGTCTTCCACACGCGAAAGCGGAATGCTTTTGAGCATCGCCATCAGTTGGGCGGTGGTCATCAAGGTTTTTCGTCCGTTGAGTAACACCGTCATTCCGCTCGTGCCGATGAGGGTTAGGCGTTCGCCCTGCTCCATCACGCCTGGAATCTCTTTGAGCGCCTCGTAAGCGTTGGTTACGCCTTTTCCGCGCAAGAGCGTGGGCGCGTGGTAGATGAGTTTGCCGTTTTCCGCTCTCAGGGCGGGACGTTGGCCTTGCACCACGAGTTCCTGCAACACGGTTTCGTCGGTGGGCAGCGTGAAGTTTCGCACAATGGGCTGACGGTTTTCGTCCGCCACCACAAACTCCGAATATTGCGTTTTGTAGCCGATAAACGACACTTGCAGACGGTATTTGTTGGGTTCACGTTCGCCAATTTGTAGTAACCCGCCTCGTCGGTAACGGCGCCGTAGCCCAATCGGGTGGTATCGTCGGGTTGCAGCAGTACCACGTTGGCGTAGGGCACGGGCGCGCCTTTTTCGTCGGTAACCGTGCCGAAAACCTCCGTCCGTTGGCTCACATATTGGCGTTTGGTGATGATAATGAGTTCGTCCGACTGCATAATGTACGTTAAATCCGTGTCTTTCAACAGCGTGTTCAGGATGTCTTTTACCGATGTGTTTTCGGCGGTTAGGGAAACGTGCAAATCGTCCGCCACCACCTCGTCGTTATACAAAATGCGGTAACCCGATTTTTGTTGAATCTCGGCAAACACTTGTTTGATGGGGGTGTTTTTTGCCGTGAGGGAAATGGGGTTGGTTTGGGCGTGCGCGCCAAGGGAAATAAGAAATAGCGCGATGAAGGTCATGGTGTGCGGTAGAGACGTGGCATGCCGCGTCTCTACGATTTCGCGATTATCGGCAGTGCGGTTTGAAACCGCAATGCCGTGAATGTTTTTGTGTTGCATACTATTTTGTTTTTTTAATCCCTCCGCTTCGCTCGTCCCCGCCCCCTCTCTATCCCGAAAGCTTTCGGAACCCTACAAGGGAGAGACTTTGGCGAACCTTGAATAATTGTTGCCTGTGTTCTCTTCTCTTGTGGAGAGGAGCTAGAGGAGAGGCCAAGGGGACAGTTGCTCAGGTCATATTATTTATTGTCAGTGAAAATTTTTAGCCCGCAACTCTTCCCTTAAACTAAGGGAGGTACCCTCAAACGGAAACGATTGTTTCAGCGCGTCGAGCATTTGCGGAAATGTTTCGCTTTTGATGTTTCCCGTGAATCGTTGTTCGCGAAGCGAAGCGTTTTGGATGTTGATTTTTACGGCGTATCGGGTTTCCATCAGCCTGATAATATCGGCAAAGCGTTGTTTGTTAAAGATAAGCTCATCGTTGAGCCAACGGGTTTCGGGCACGATGGTGTCGTTGGTTTGCGTGATTTCGTAGTTCTGTTCGTTCACAACCGCTTTGCCGTTGCTCAACACAATTTTCTGATTGGGATGCAGCATAATTTCCCGCGCGTTTTTCTGGCGCGTGTCCTTCACGCCCACTAATCCGCGCACGAGTGCCACTTTTACATCGTCGTGCGACGCGTTCACGTTGAAAGCCGTGCCTTTCACGGTAACATCCACGGCGTTAGCCGACACCGTGAGCGAAACAGCGGCATTGTGCGCCACATCGAAAAAGGCTTCGCCCGTGAGACGGATTTTTCGGTCTTTCGTGCCGAAGTTTTTGTTGTAGTCGATTCGTGCATTTTTGTGAAGCCATACCTGCGTGCCGTCGTCGAGTACGGCGTAGAGGTTTTCGTTTCCGGCTTGCAACGTTTCGGAATACAAGTTTTGTTGCGGCAAATAATTGTAAGCCAACAATCCCAATCCGATAAGGATAGCGATAGAGGCAGCCACGCGCGCCCACGCGGGTATATAATTCGTTTTTGAGCGGAAGCGATGGTGTATTGCTCCTGACGGACGGTGTTGATTTTGTTCCACACTTCATCGAGTTTGGCATCGATGTCGGTTTCGGGGCGATTCTCTTCACTCATGAAAGCGTGAATCTCGTCGTACACCTTTTTCAGTTTTCGGTCTTCGGAGAGCGATTGTTGCAACTCTTTCCGTTCTGCTTGTGTGAGTGATCCGCCAATTTCTTTGGAAACGAGGGCGGAAAATGTTTTTTTAGTCATATTTATAACGTTTAGTTGTTTGACGTTTGATATTTGGGCCTTCTCCCCAACTTGATGAAAAAGATTTCCGTATTTTTTATCGAAGTTCGCTTCCCCTCTTGTGGAGGGGATTAAGGGGAGGTGTTAGTTCCAAGTCGCTTGAAATATAAGCGAATCGGAATTTCGCTTCACCCGCATCTATAATAAAGACACAAGGAAAAAGGGAAATACGTAGTGGAAAGGGAAAAAAATTTACGATTTACGATTTACGATTGAAAAGTGGCAAGATATGGCAACTTATTTTGTATTTGGGGGACAAGAAAACACAAAAAACACCCAGGAAAGAAATAAATAAAGCTTTAAGAATTAAAAAAGAGTATTATGAAAGTAAAGAACAATAAAATAACAGATTATAGTGCCATTCTTGCAGCCGAATTTGGCGCCCACGGCACTCCCGAATGCGCCAAGTTCGACGAAGAAGCTTACGCTTTCTACACCGGACAAGTGATTTTAGATGCCCGCAAAAGCGAAAAATGACCCAGAAAGAACTTGCCGATAAATTGGGCGTAAACAAATCGTACATCTCCAAAATAGAAACGGTGTAATCAATCCGAGCGTAGGGTTTTTCTATCGGATTATGAATGCATTGGGATTGAACGTGGAGATTACAAAAACGATAGGGTAATCGACTTTCCTAAAACGGATAGAAAAGCGGTAAAGCAAAAACCATTACCAATAAATAAATTATTTGGAGAGGAAGCCCTACTCGGACGTAATCCATGAAAGAGTATCTACCGGATGACATCACCAGCGAATTGGGAGGGGTGGAATACGGGCTTGCCAGACACATTACGCCGGCTGTGGCTACCGCCAACACAAACGGATACGGGCTTACGCCCAACGCCTGCGCCGATTGCAAAGCAATGGGAGCAAAGATAATTACGGTGGCCGTATTACTTACAAACATGGTAAAAAGCGACGTTGCAAAATACAAAGCGGCCAACACGGAATAGGGTCCCAAGGCTCCCATAAAATTTACCAATCCGTTGGAAATGGCTTCAGAAGCGCCAGTTTTGTGCATCGCCGTTGCCATCGGTAACATGGCGGCAAAGAAAATTACATTTTGCCAGCGAATGCTTTTGTAAGCTGTTTCTACATTCCGAAAACATCCTGAAACGATCATCAACAGCGCTGCCACCAGAATGGCAATTACCGCCGGGAGAATGTTCAGCGCCATGCATACTATCATAGAAAGGAGAATTAGGGCGGCGATACCGGCTTTGTGTTCCAGAATAACTTTATTGGCTTCCTGAATGGGTTGGCCCACGATAACCAAATCTGTTTCCTCCAGGCTCAACTCTTCCATACTCGTCCACGAACCTTGGATGAGAAGTGAATCGCCTGCATGGATTTTTTCATTTTGCACCTGATTCAGAATATATTCGCTTTTCCTTTTTATTCCGAGAATATTGATGTGGTAATGTTTTCGGAAATTGGTTTCTTTTACTTGTTTGTTTATCAGTTTAGAACTCGATAAAACCACGGCTTCGGCCACGCCTATTTCATCAAATTTCATAATACTCGGCAATTCAGGTTTGACGTTGTTTTCGGATTGTTTCGCATCCATAAAAGAAAGATTATTCTCCGAAGCGAATTTTTTCACATCTTCGTACATCCCTTCTACATAAATTATATCGCCCGGGTGCAAAATGCTGTCGCCATCGGCAAAAAACTGCGCTTCCGATTTAAAGAATTTTCCGCCGGTATGAAGTAAACTTCTTATTTCGACAATAGTTACGTTGTATTCTTGCGTAATGCCGAGTTCCCTAAGCGGACTGCGCAGGATAGGCGATTCCACCGGCATTTTAAACCGAAAAAGATTATCGGCCAACTGATATTCGTTAATTAACTCGCGCGGCGATTTTGTTCTTTCCGAATCAAAAAGTTTTTTCTCATCTTTTTCCAACAAAGCAGACCGAAACCATAAAAAAACAATACCCACAATTAGCAAGATCACCCCGATGGGCAAAACAGTGAAAAAGGCAAGCCCATCAAAGCCATAAGAAATAAGCGTATCGTTGGCAATAAGGTTGGGTGGGGCGCCGATGAGCGTGAACATGCCGCCCATGCTGCTTGCGAAAGCCATCGGCATCAAAAAACGGCGTATATTGAGATCGGTTTCGCGCGTCATGCTCACAACAATGGGCAGCAGCAACGCAACGGTGCCGTAATTGCTCATAAAAGAGCTGAAGAACGCCGTTACAAGAATCGTTAATAAAAAAAGTTTCAGTTTATTTTTTCCGGCAAGTTGCAATAAATAAGTGCTTATTTTTTTTGCCAATCCTGTTTGGTTAATAGCGCCCGAAACAATAAAAAGCCCTGCAAGCATCAAAACAATGGGATTGGAAAATCCGGCAATTGCCTCCTCGGGAGTAAGGATGCCGATGATGGTAAGACTCATCAAGGCCAACAGAGTTACCACATCCGAACGGATCTTACCCCACACGAAAAAAGCACCTGTTATGAGCAGAACGATAAGTGTTATTGTCATAAAATGCGGTTTCCTGATTTTTGCCTCACGCAAAAATAATGATTTAAACCGTTAAAAGAAATTTTATGAGGAAATAAGCAAACCCGAAAATGTTGTTATGTGCTAAAAAGACAACATTATTGTATTCATCTGCTTCTTTTTAGGCGAATATCCCAAATAATCGGTAATTTCTTGTTCGAGTTGCTTGATGGCTTTGTACAGATGTGTTTCCACGGTCCGGGGTGAGAGTTGCAGGATTTCTGCGGTTTGTTTGGCGGTAAGTCCGTTTTGTTTTACCATGTTGAACACCAAGCGTTGCTGTTCGGGTAGGGCGTTGGTAATAGCGCGAAGTTTGTCGGTAAGTTCTCGTTGCTCCATTTCCGATAACGGATTTTCGGGGAAATCATTTTCCGATTCCCGATATTCATCCAGAGAAACGGTTTTCGAACTGCTTCGCAACACGTTGAAGCATCGGTTTTTTACGGCAGTAAACAAATAGACTTGGGGATTATCTACCGATGCAAGCGTTTCGCGATTTTGCCACAGCCACACAAACACGTCCGACACTACTTCTTCGGCTTGCCCCGTATTGGAAACGTAGTTTTTGGCAAAGCGTAATAGATTGGAGTAATACAAACGAAACAACGCGTTAAAAGCCTCCTTATCATTATTCCTTATATAGATAAAAAGGCTTTTTATATGGTTTTCCAGCCGTTTCATTCAGGAGGTTTTATCTATAAGACACATACAAAAGGCAAATTACGTATCGAGAGAAAATATTTTCTACTCTCCGAGTCTCCTTTTCTCCCCCCCCTTACCAGTTATCCTTCTCCCCCAAACTCCATTAAATACGCTTTTATAAAATCATCGATATCGCCGTCCATCACGCCGTTCACATCCGATGTTTGGTAATTGGTACGGTGGTCTTTTACGCGACGGTCGTCAAAAACATAACTGCGGATTTGCGAACCCCATTCAATTTTCTTTTTCCCCGCTTCAATTTGTGCTTGCGCGGCGCGGCGCTTTTCGAGTTCCATTTCGTAGAGTTGTGATTTCAATAAACGCATGGCGTTTTCGCGATTACCGAGCTGCGAACGGCTTTCGGTATTTTCGATCACAATCTCCTGCGATTCGCCCGTATCGGGATCGGTGTAGTTGTAGTGCAGCCGCACACCGGTTTCCACCTTGTTTACGTTTTGTCCGCCCGCGCCCGATGAGCGAAATGTGTCCCAACTAATATTGGCGGGATTCACGTCAATTTCTATGCTGTCGTCCACCAACGGGACCACAAAAACCGACGCAAACGAAGTCATGCGTTTGCCCTGCGCGTTATAGGGCGACACGCGCACGAGACGATGCACACCGTTTTCGCTTTTCAAAAATCCATACGCTAAATCGCCTTCCACTTGCAGCGTGGCGGTTTTTATGCCGGCATCGTCGCCGTCTTGCCAATTGGTAACGGTGGTTTTGTAATTTTTACTCTCGCCCCATCGTTGATACATGCGGAAAAGCATCGATGCCCAATCCTGACTTTCGGTTCCACCGGCTCCGGCGTTTATTTTGAGCACGGCGCCCAATTGGTCTTCTTCCCGACGAAGCATATTTTTCAGCTCCAGGTCTTCGATGAGGCGTATGGCGTTTGCGTAGGCGTTATCAACCTCTTCTTCGGTTACGATTTCGTCTTTCACGAAATCGAAAGCCAGTTGAAGCTCTTCGGCAGCCGATTTGACTTCGTTGTAGGAGTTGATCCACATTTTCAGCTCGCGCACCACTTTCATTTGTGCTTCGGCTGTTTTGGCATCGTTCCAAAAATCGGGCGACTGTGTTCTTAATTCTTCTTCTTCGAGTTGAATGGTCTTTGCATCGACGTCAAAGATACCCCCTCAGCGCTTGCTCGCGCTCCAACACATTCTTCAGTTGGTCTGCAGTAATCATATTTCAATTGTTTTGAGGATGCAAAAATACACAAAAGATGTTTAGCCCGCAAAACATATTCGCGGTGAAAGTTGTTATGATACCATTAACTTATAAAATTGAAATAGAATGTATGATTATCATGAACCCGCAGAAACCCTGAGTGAAAAAGCAAAAAGCAGATTAAGAGCGCTGAACAGTTTAAAAGAAGAAATTGAAGCCGTAGATTGGTATGCGCAACGTGTTGATGTTGAAAAAGATGATTCTTTAAAAGAAATCCTCAAACACAATATGGAAGAGGAAATGGAACACGCTGTTATGACGCTTGAATGGCTGCGCCGGAATATGGATGGATGGCACGAGTTTATGAAGGAATTCTTGTTCACAGAAGGAGACATTGCGCATCACGAAGAGTAAGAAAAATATCTCTTTATTTTTTCTACCTGAATTTATAATTAGTTCCGGGAACGGTGGTGAATGATATTTTCTTTAAATCCACCGCTTTGGCGCGATTGTCGAGCTCAGGTTCAATAGGCGATTTTTCTTTCAAATATTCTTCTAACACATCGTGTACGGTGTAGTCTTTTACCGAAATTTTCTTCGCGTTTTTTAAACGGCAAAGCGTGGTTTTGGGGTCACCCTCGCGTATGCAAGCCGAAACGGTGTAAACATCATCTTTTTCGATGGGTTTGTTGCCCACTTTTATCGATAAAATTCTTCTCCCCTTGGGTTTCGACGTATCCAATTCCACCTGCATTCCCGAAAAACGCACCAACCAACCGCCGAAACGCTCCGCAGAATTTTTCGCGAACACGTTGTTGGCTTCTTTTTCGAGCCATTCTTTCAGTTGTTTTCCGGTAACTTCGCCGGTTTTTACTTTTTCGTTTACGGGTAACATGCACCAAATATCGTTTTTGCTTATGGGGGCGGGTTTATCGTCTTCGGGAACGATGGGGTAGCCGAACCGGAATCCGTTGGACAAAGAAATATCCGCTCCGGTCTTCCACCGCATGGCATCGGTAATGAAATTGTCCATGGGCGTTTGCACCGGAATGTAGCGATAAAGCGGTGTTGTGGTGGTACCGGCCACTTTTTCCAACTCTTTTTGGTACGGTTTTTTAGCTTTGTCGATGATCTTTTGCAATTCTTTATCGGCGGGATATTTTTCGGGATCTACTTCAATGAGTTCGTAATCGTCCGAAACGAATTTACCTTCTTCGAAATTCAGTGTTAGTTTGCCTACAAACGAGCCGAATGCGCCCGGTTCGGTTACTTTGGCGTATTTGCCTTCGATGGGCTTTCGTATGCGCTCGTGCGTGTCGTTTCCGAGAATATAATCCACATCTTTGGCGATGAATTTGTTGGATAACGCCACTTGTTTGAAGATACCAATATGGGTGATAAGGAAAATCACGTCGGTTTTCTCTTCCTGTTTGAGTTTGGTAACAAGTTTTTTAACGCCATCGTCCAAATCGTTAAAAGCAATGCCTTTGCTGAATTTCGGGTTTTGCCGTTCGGGAATATCGGGATCATTCACGCCGATAAATCCGAGGCGGATACCTTCTATTTCCTTCACCCAATAAGGCGGAAAAAGATTTTTACCCGATTTTTCGTCTTTCATATTTTGCACGATCACCTGCGTTTGGTAATTTTTCATCACATTGAGCATGACATCTTTTCCGTACACCACTTCCCAATTTCCGGGAATAAGCAGGTCGTAACCCATATTCCTCACAATGTCGGAAAAAATTTTTCCTTCGGAAAGGGCGGCATACCCGCTTCCCTGAATCATATCTCCACCATCTACAATGATGGTTCTGTCGTGGTTAGCTTTTTTTTCCTTCTCGAAAAGCGTTTTAATGTGTGCCAATCCGCCTCTTTTTCGGAAAACGATCTTGCCGTTTTCAACAAAAAATTCCTGATGCGGGTCTATTTGCCCGTGAATATCGGCAGTTTGTAACACAGTGATGGATATAGTTTTATTTTTACTCATAATGTTGTTTGTTAGTAAAATAGAACCGTTTCCGAACGGAAAATGTTCGAAAAAAATAGTGTTTACCGAGGATAAAAGAGGAGATTACGGATGAATGTTCAATGTTTCGCCCGTTTTGAGTACGCTTCCTAACTGCGGATTCCATTGCTTAAGCTGCTCCACAGAACAATTGTATTGTCGGGAAATTGAATAGAGGGTTTCGCCCATTTTTACGGTGTGCTGAACGATAGAGGTCGTAGTAGAATCCTGCTGCACGGTTTGCACAACCGGTTTGGGAACCGAAAGCGTATCGGGGCGCGTTACCGCCTGAAATACGATGTTGTTTATGCTGTCTTGTTCCTGCTCTTGCGTATCGACGTTTCGTTGAGGCAATTGCGGGTTTTTTGTAGAATCGGTTTGAACGATAATAATTTGTTCCGATTCCTGTTCCTCGGCCAATACTTCGGCTACTTCGGCCGATTTTTCGTTTTGAATAATAGGATTTTGTTCGGCTTTATCGGGCGTTACGGTGGGAACCGAAGGTTTTTGCGGCTCTTTTTTCGCCGTAGCAGGTTCGTAAGCGTTAAATTCTTTTCCGTTGCGTTTGGAGCGGCGTGGTTTTTTGGCTGTTTTTGTCGCAACTTGTTTCGATTCATCTACTACTGCACGCGCCATTTGTTCGCCTTCAATTACGCGTCCTCCTCTTAAATAACGCGAAGCATAATATTGCTCGGTTGATTTTGATACAATTACGCCCCGGCTTGTAGATGCGTGAATAAAATCGAATTCTCCGTTTCGTTTTACATCCGTAACAATTCCCACGTGCCCCACGCGCCCGTTTCTGCTGCGGCCTTCAAAGAAAACCAAATCGCCTTTTTTTAGCTCTTCCTTTCTTCTAATTGTAGGCACTTGTTCGTCTTGTCCCGATGAACTCGGACTTAAATTGAATCCGAATTTCTTGAAAACAAATGAAGTATATCCTGAACAATCGAATGAGTTTGGCCCTCTTGAAGCATATCGGTACGGCTTTCCAATGTATTTTCGTCCGTATTGAATAACTTCGTCTTGTAAGTTTGTGGAGGCTTTATTGGAGACAGAGCTTCTTCCCGCTCCGCAGGAGGCTAATGTTACTGTTACGAGAATGAGTAATGCGAGTTTTTTGTACACGACTTTTCGAATCTTGAATCGTTTGATTTTCCGCATGCAAAAGTAGGGAAAATCAGATTGATAATCGAACCCTTGCCTTCAATTTTAACAATATATAGAGATTATTTAGGTATTCAATTTTTCGGTAGTTGAAATGATAATGAATTTTAGTACTTTTGAACTAATAAAGAAAAAACTATGGAACAACTTAAAAACATCATTTTTGATTTCGGCGGAGTATTAATCGATTGGAATCCCGAATATCTGTACAAAAAAGTGTTTAATACGGAAGAGGAAATGAATTATTTCCTCGAAAATGTGTGTACTTATAAATGGAATGTGTTGCAGGATGCCGGACGTCCTATTGCTGTTGCAACTGCCGAAAAGCAGGCCGAATTTCCTGATTACAAAGATGAGATTGCTATGTATTACGGCCGTTGGGATGAAATGTTGGGCGGCGAAATCGCTGAAAATACCCGATTGGTAAAGCCGTTGAGCGAAAAATACAATACCTACGGATTAACCAATTGGTCTGCCGAAACCATTCCCGTGGCGATTGAGCGCTATGAGTTTTTCAAGTACTTGAAAGGAATTGTGGTTTCGGGAGATGAAAAACTCATAAAACCCGATAAAAAACTGTACCAAGTTTTAATTGCCCGATATGGAATTAATCCCGCCCAATCGCTTTTTATAGATGATAATGCTGCAAATATTCAAGCGGCACGAGAATTGGGATTTCAGGTTATACTTTATACTTCGGGAATGGATTTGGAGAAAGAATTGACGAAGTTGAAAGTGTGAAGTAATGAGTTATGAGTTCCAAACTTCCTGACATCTAACTCATAACTCATAACTTATAACTTATAACTATTCCACCACTCTCTCATAATCTTTCACAAAAGCGCTTGTGAGCCAATTAGCAATAGCCTGTCGGTTGTTGGGGTTGAGAATGCGTTCGCGGTCGAGCGTGTTTTGAAAATTTCCTATTTCGAGCATGACCGATGGTGGCGCAAAATGGCGCAGAACGTACAGATCACGATGGCTCACATTACCGATAAATCCACGTCCCGGCTGATGTTTTTTATATTGTGCCATAATTTCGTTTCGCAACGTGTAAGATGTGAGGCGGCTTTGCGGGTTGTCGGCGTAATAAAAAAACAGGTCTATTTGCTCTTTAGGACTGCGGCTGTCGATATGTAACTCAATGGCGCGCACATATTTGAATGTATTTTTATCGCGCCGGTACAACTCATTCACTTTATCCACCCGTTGGCGAAGCCTATCCACTTGCGATTTAGGAATGGGGTCGCCAAGTGCCGTTTCAAAGTTGGTGTCGGTAAGCATGCGTTCATCGCGAATGCCGTCAAATTCATCCTGAATTATTACGTAAACAGTTGCTCCTTGTTGCATGAGATTTCGGGCGAGGCGTAGCGAGAAATCGTAATTGTACTCATCTTCATGTAGTTCGATCCCATTTATACGCGTAATGGCGCCCGGGTCGGGGCCGCCATGCCCGCTCACAATATAAAAGCACGCGTCTTTCAAATAATCGGATTCGATGAGGATATCTTTGTATTTTTCCCCGAAAATTTTCGGGTCTGTCGGCTGATATGTTGGCCCGGCAGGCGGATATACATCGCCCGGGTGGAGTGGAGGAATCAAATAAACCGTTCCTAATTCCAATCCGCCTTCAGCATTCAGTCTGTCAGTATTCATATTTCGGAATTCCAGAACATAAGTAGTGTCGATGCGGTTCCACCGGCGGAGGAAAGATAAAATTCCGTCTCCTTCAATGGGATAAGCCATGTCCTGAGCGAAAACCGAAAAAGAAACCGTGAAAAATGTGATAACCGTGAAAAGAATATGTCGTAATTTCATAAAATACTTATTTGCTGAATGCAAAAATAGAGAAAATACCCTTTAAGATAAGAGTTGTAGAAAACAATAAGACATTTTAACTTTTTTGTGGTGTAAATACAAAATTTTACCCGTATCTTTGCACTCGATTAAACAATGTGGACAGATTTGAACTGCTTGCAACCACAGAAAAAAATGCTAAAACGCCCGACTTTTCTCGTCGTTTTTTCTGCGCAACACTTTTTTCTATCCTCCTTTGTTTACAAACATTTTTTATTAATCACAAACCAATATCAAAGGTTAAGATATTTACGATTTTAGATTTATGAATTACGATTGCTAAAAATCGCGTTTCCCAAATTCGAGAAAATCGATGTCGGAAAAGGAAAAAAGCGCTTCAGTTTAAGTGTCTGACAGTCTAAATTCCTATCAATCTAAATGTCTTTTATCTTTGTTCTTGGCTCTATTATCTCAACACAGATGAATTATTTATTTACCTCCGAGTCGGTGTCTGAAGGGCACCCCGATAAAGTAGCCGATCAGATATCGGATGCTTTGCTTGACGAGTTTTTGGCGTACGACCCAAACTCGAAAGTAGCTTGCGAAACGCTTGTGACAACCGGACAGGTTGTGTTGGCGGGAGAAGTTAAATCAAATACGTATGTAGATGTGGCCGAAGTGGCGCGCAAAGTAATTGCCGACATCGGTTACACAAAAAGCGAATATCGGTTTGAAGCGCAATCATGCGGCGTTTTTTCGAGCATTCACGAGCAGTCCGACGATATTAACCGAGGTGTCGATCAGAAAGAAGATCCTATGGATCAAGGCGCCGGTGATCAGGGAATGATGTTCGGCTATGCCACCAACGAAACCGATAACTACATGCCGCTTTCGCTCGATTTGAGCCACGCACTGTTGCAGGAATTGGCTTTCATCCGAAAAAATGAATTGCACCTGATGCCGTATCTTCGTCCCGATTCAAAATCGCAGGTTACTATAGAATATTCCGAAGACGGAACTCCGTTGCGCATTGATACTATTGTGATCTCTACGCAACACGACGAGTTTGAACAACCGAAAGACGATAGCCGCGAAGCTGCCCGCAAAGCCGATGAGGAAATGCGTTCGCGCATTGAGTTGGATGTTCGCAAAATTCTTATCCCGCGTGTTCAGGCGCAGTACAAACGCCGCAAAGATGTGCACAAACTTTTTGAAGGAAACATAAAATACCACGTGAATCCCACCGGAAAATTCGTTATCGGCGGGCCGCACGGCGATACCGGCTTAACGGGTCGCAAAATAATTGTGGACACCTACGGCGGAAAAGCTTCGCATGGTGGTGGCGCGTTTTCGGGAAAAGACCCATCCAAAGTGGATCGTTCGGCAGCTTATGCTGCACGACATATTGCGAAAAACTTGGTTGCGGCAGGTGTTTCTTCCGAAGTATTGATTCAGGTTTCTTACGCTATCGGCGTTGCCGAACCGATGAATATTTACGTAAACACGTACGGCAAAAACACCGTGAATCTTTCAGATGCCGAAATTGCCGAAAAAGTGAGATATTTGTTCGATATGCGCCCGAAAGCTATTGAGCAACGTCTGAAGCTTCGTAATCCGATTTATCTTGAAACGGCTTCGTACGGGCACATGGGGCGCGAACCGCAAACCATTACGAAGAAATTCGAATCGCGTTACATGCCCGAGCCCGTTGTCAAAGAAGTGGAACTGTTTACGTGGGAAAAACTCGATTATGTAGATAGAATCAAAGAAGCTTTTGGGTTATAATCGATCTTAACGTGTTTTTTCGGGAGAGAAAAGGGAAATGGCAATATAAGCCAGCATTCCCCAAGCAATTCCGATAATTCCCCAAAGCGATACGAAGGCAATTATTAGCACTATGAGCAGTAATTGCCTTTCGTTGCCTTTTAATTTCAGGCTTTTTATTTTAAAGGAGAACAAAGGAATTTCCGAAAGCATAAGCGCCGAAAGTACTAAGAGGAACCCAACGGTTGTGTAGAACAAACTCTCGTTGAGAATGCTTAAATGCCTGATACCGTAGCAATAACTTACCCAAAATAAAGCATTAGCAGGTGTAGGCAAGCCGAGGAAATGATTGGTTTGCCTCTCGTCGAGATTGAATTTTGCCAGTCTGTAAGCTGAAAATACGGCAATAAGAAATGCCAAATACGGAATTATATTTTGCAAAGGCAAAAACAGATCGGGTAAAGCGCTGCGCTCGCGCAATAAAATAAACAAGGCGGAAGCCGGAGCTACGCCGAAGCTTACCAAATCGGCAAGGGAATCGAGTTCTACTCCCAATCTCGATTGAACGCCCAACGCGCGGGCTGCAAGTCCATCGAAGAAATCGAAACCGGCAGCTACGATAACCCAAATCACCACTCCTAAAAAGTTCCCTTGAAAAGCCATTGTGATGGCAACGCATCCCGAAAACAAGTTGGCAAGTGTGATAATATTTGGAATTTGCTTACGCATAATATTTAATCTATTTTTTGCGGCAAATGCGCCAGAAAGGTCTGATTGGCGCGCACTTCATCACCCATTTGAACCAAAATTTCACTATCGACCGGAAGAAAAACATCCATTCTCGAGCCGAGTTTGATGAATCCCAACGGAGAACCGATGTGGTACTCTTCCCCTTCGTTTACATAAGTTACAATTCTTCGCGCTACCGCGCCGGCGATTTGCTTGGTAAGAATTTTATGGTTATCCGGCGTTTCGATGAGGATATTCGTGTGTTCGTTTTCAGTACTCGATTTTGGTAAAAATGCAGCATGAAAATTGCCGTCTAAATGAGATAGGTGAATTATTTTTCCTGTTACAGGCATCCAATTGGAATGCGCGTTGAAAAACGACATGAAAATGGAGATCTGAATGCGTTCATCGTCAAAAAACTTACCCTCAAAAACTTTTTCGATTGCTACCACTTTCCCGTCTGTAGGAGAATTCACCATTCCCAGAAGATCACCTTTATAAACGCGGGTGGGTTTTTTATAAAAGTTAAGCATCATAGCATACAACAGCACGGAAATGCCAAAAATTGCCAGCGTAAAAATGGTGCCGGGTAAAAAATAAAAAAACAGTGCATTTATCACAGCCATGATGATAAACGTAACGATCAGATTTGTCTTCCCTTCTTTATGTATAAGCATTGTCAGTTTGGATCGGTTTCAAAATATCTGTCTTGGAAGGCGGAATCCACCTGGGCAGCTTTTGGTTGATTTTCTTCTATCTGTTCACGATAATTTTCCGGGACGTATTTTTCAAAGGTTTCTTTATTGAGATACGGCACAATAGCCGGGACAACGGCCTGCACTTTTTCGTAAAAAAATGAATTTTCTTTGATTTCCGGCTTGATGATGCGTTGTTGCGAATCAAGCATCAACACTAAATTGAGCAGCAGGCTTAATACGATCATGGTGGTTGCTAACGCAATAATGCTTCCCAATAACCGATTAATAAAGTTGAGATTGACCACTTTGAACAAACCCTGTATTACCCCGGCAATAAGAGAAATAACCAAAGCTATACCCATGAAAGCGATGATATAAGACAATACTGTAGCCACATTGGGCGACATATTTTCAAAAAAGTTTTGCAGTTCGGGCAGGATAATTCTCGCGAGTCTTCCACCGAAAACTGCGGCAAGTATTACGGTTACCAATCCCGCCAGTTGCATAACCAGCCCTTTTCTGTAGCCGTTGAAAAACGCTACGAGCAGGGCAATAACAATTACTATATCGAACCAGTTCATCATTTTCTAATCAATAATTACTTTTTTCGCCTCAATTTTTTCATTCAAAAAAAGCGAAGCTTGTTCTACGAATCTTTCAGGAGAATCGGTTGTAAAATAGTGAACCGAACTGTTTTTGGAACATTTTTCTTCCATTTCGGGATGCCGGTTTAAATAATCCTTTAAGCTTTCGGCCACATATTTTCCTTGAGAAATTACACGGACGCCATCGGGAAGGTATTTTTTTATTTTCCCGACAAGCAATGGATAATGCGTGCAGCCGAGGATAATTGTATCAATTTGACCATCTTTTCCAAGGATGTTTTCGATATGTTGTTTCACAAAATAATCGGCGCCGAGTTTGTCGTATTCCTTATTTTCCACCAAAGGCACCCACATGGGGCAGGCTTCGCCTGTGACGTGGATCTGCGGATGATATTTTTCTATTTCTATTTCGTAAGAGCCTGATTTAATGGTGCCTTCCGTTCCGAGTACGCCAACGTGGCCGGTTTTGGTCAGTTCTCCCACCAACTCCACCGTGGGGCGGATAACGCCCAGAACCCTTTTACCGGGCGCCAGTTCGGGGAGATTTTTTTGTTGAATGCTTCGCAACGCTTTTGCCGACGCTGTGTTACAGGCCAATATAACCAGATGACAGTTTTGGTCGAAAAACCATTTAACGGCTTCCAAAGTAAATTCATAAACCAATTCAAACGAACGATTTCCGTAAGGCGCGCGCGCGTTATCGCCCAGGTAAATGTAATCGTATTGCGGCAATAACGATTTTATTTCTGCAAGGACGGTCAATCCTCCGTATCCCGAATCGAAGATACCGATAGCGCCTGGAGTTGTTGGGATGTGTCCGTTCACGGCCGAGGGAATTTACAGTTTATCTGATTCCCAATTTCGCTTTCACGTAAGAGTTGGCATTAATAGCACTAGGGGTTATGAAGGCAATTCCCGGATTATCTGCATCGTAAATAACTGTAAAGCCTTGCTCTATGCCTACTGCGCGTATGGCGTCATTTATTTGGATTTTCAGCGGCTCAAGCAATTGCTGTTCTTGTTGTTCAATATCTTTTTGAGCCAATTGCATGAATTGCTGCATTTTGCTTTCGAGTTCGGTTAATTCCTGCATTCGCCTCAATTTAATATTTTCGGCCAGTGAAGCCTGATAAGTGATGTAATCGGAATATTTTTTATTGTAATCCGACTCCATCAACCGAAGCTCTTGTTTATAATTTTCGTTTAAAGTTTGCAACTTTTGTTGCGCGGAGTTCTTTGCCGGAAAAGCATTTAGCAATTCGGATGTATTTACGTAAGCAACACGCAGGGGAGACTCTTGTGAGAAAACAGTTGCACTGATAAAAAATAGAAGTAAACCTACCCAGAATAATTTTATTTTTTTCATAACAAGCTATTTATGTAGTTTATTTTTTGTAAAAGGACGATTGACTGTTTATTTTCCTTCCTGTGTGTTTTAGCCGCATCCCGCTATGCAAAGGCGAGATGCGGCTAAGGGTTGGAAATAAAATCACAATGTCAACTGGTTAATATATAATTATAGGACAAAGATAAGAATTCTTATCGATTGATTTCTCGTTTCTTGATAAAAATGTTGTCCTACAAAGTTTTCTTCACTTCAATTTCTTCGTAGGCTTCAATTATATCGCCTACTTTTATATCGTTGAAATTCTTAATACTGATACCGCATTCGTATCCCGAAGATACTTCTCTCACGTCTTCCTTGAAGCGTTTCAGAGAATCCAATTCTCCGGAGAAGATCACGATACCATCGCGAACAAGACGGATCCTGTGGCTGCGTTTAATTTTTCCGTCTCTTACCATACAACCGGCTACGGTTCCCACTTTCGTTATCTTAAACACATCCAATACTTCGACATTAGCGGTAATTTCTTCTTTGATATCTGGCGAAAGCATACCTTCCATAGCCGATTTCACTTCTTCTATGGCATCGTAAATGATGGAGTACAAACGAATATCCACGCCTTCTTTCTCGGCTTCTTTTCTCGCGCCGAGCGACGGGCGTACCTGGAATCCGATAATAACACCATCAGACGCGGCGGCAAGCGTAACGTCCGATTCCGAAATCTGGCCTACGGCCTTGTGGATAACATTTACCTGAATTTCTTCAGTGGACAAGCGGATAAGCGAGTCTGAAAGCGCTTCTACGGAACCGTCCACGTCGCCTTTTACAATAATGTTCAATTGCTGGAAGTTTCCGATGGCGATGCGGCGGCCAATATCGTCTAAAGTGAGCAGCTTCTGCGTACGCAACGATTGTTCTCTTTGTAATTGTTCGCGGCGGTTGGCTATGTTGCGGGCGTCCTGGTCGTTATCCATGACGTTAAAAGTGTCTCCCGCCTGCGGCGCGCCGTTTAATCCGAGAATTAGAACAGGAGTGGCCGGGCCGGCTTCTTCAATTTTTTGATTTCTCTCGTTGAACATGGCTTTCACGCGTCCGTAATACGAACCGGCTAACACAACGTCGCCTTGCCGCAATGTTCCGTTTTCTACCAATACGGTAGCTACGAATCCGCGGCCTTTATCGAGCGATGATTCGATAATGGAACCGTTTGCTTTTCTGTCGGGATTGGCTTTCAATTCCAAAAGATCGGCTTCGAGAAGTACTTTTTCCAATAATTCGGAAATCCCCAAACCCTTTTTGGCCGAAATATCCTGCGATTGATATTTTCCGCCCCAGTCTTCGACCAGGTAATTCATCTCGGCCAATCTTTCTTTTATCTTTTCGGGATTCGCACCGGGTTTATCTATTTTATTGATGGCGAAAACAATAGGTACTCCGGCTGCTCCGGCATGGTTAATGGCTTCCACCGTTTGCGGCATCACGTTATCGTCTGCTGCAACAATAATTATGGCGACATCCGTTACCTGCGCTCCGCGCGCACGCATGGCGGTAAACGCCTCGTGGCCGGGAGTATCGAGGAAAGTGATCTTTCTGCCGTCTTCGAGTTGCACGTTGTAAGCCCCGATATGTTGGGTAATTCCTCCGGCTTCGCCGGCAATTACGTTGGTGTTACGGATGCTGTCCAACAACGAAGTTTTTCCGTGGTCAACGTGTCCCATAACAGTAACGATGGGCGGACGCGGAAACAAATCTTCGGGATTGTCTTCTTCTTCAGCAATGGCTTCGATAACGTCAGCGCTCACAAATTTTGTTTTATAACCGAATTCATCGGCTACAATGTTGATGGTTTCGGCATCCAGCCGTTGGTTAATGGCCACCATAACGCCCAGGCTCATACAAGTTGAAATAACTTTGGTAACGGGCACGTTCATCATGTTTGCCAGGTCGTTGGCGGTAACAAATTCGGTAAGTTGCAATACGCGGCTTTCCTTCTCCTGTTGGCGCTGTTCTTCTTGCTGGCGTTGCGATGCGACCTCGCGTTTCTCGCGGCGATATTTGGCGCCGCCTTTGCCGCCTCGTTTTTCGGTTAAACGCGCCAGTGTTTCTTTAATTTGTTTTTGAACGTCTTCTTCGTTTACTTCCGCTTTCACCGGCTTTTTCAAAGTCGGTTTTCTGTCGCGGCGGAAGTTGTCGGCAACGTTGCCTTGTTTGTCTATATTAACTTTGCCCCGATCGATACGTTTGCGCTTTTTCTTTTTGCTGTCTTCCTCTTCTGCTTGTTTTTGAGCGAATTTCTTTTTCTCATCCACCGTTTCGGATTTGAGCGATTTGATAGCCTCTTCCTTTAATTTCTTGCTGTTTTGCTCTTTTTCGCGGTCGAGGCGTTCTTTTTTGCGTTGCGCCTTCGATTTCTTGGGCGGGCGCGTTCTGTCGTTGATGGAATCTAAGTCGATAGTGCCTTTTACAACGATATTCGGCTCTTTTATTTCTTTGTGTATGCGGAAAACTTCATCCGATTTTTCTTCACTAGCGGCTGTTTCTTCCTCTTCGTCCTCATCATCGTCTTCATCGTTGTCAAAATCTTCCTCTTCTTCAACGGTTTCGTTTTCTTGTATTTCCGTTTCGTCTTTCTCAATGCCTTCTTCGTGAATATCTTCCTTTGCCGGAACGGAATCTGTTTCAGACAATATTTCTTCGGGAATTTCCGTGGTTTCTTCCGCCGGCGTTTCTTCGGTTGTTTCGGCTTCTTTCGCAGGCTTTTTCTGCAGGTCGATGGAGCCTACTACATGAAATTTAGGCTTTAATTCATCGGGAACTTCTATTTTGATATCCTCTTTTTCTGCCTTCTTTTTCGGTTTCTCTTCGGGAATTTCATAACCCTCAATAGCCACCGTTTCTCGTTTTTCATCTTTTCGATGCATCCTTTCGAGATTTTCTTGCGCAGCTTTTTTTATGTTCTTATCTTTCCCAAACTCCACCACGAGCATATCATATTGTTCATCCTCAATTTTTTCGTTGGGATTGGACGTTACGTTAAAACCTTTCTTATGCAGGAATTCAGCCAAACTGTTGATCCCCACATTTAAATTTTTTGCTGCTTTACTTAATCTTATAGGCATATTTCTGTGTTATCCTTTTCTGCTTTTTAGTGATTGTGTTTTATTGATTTACTGCGTTTGTTCTTCGGATTGTTCATTTTCTTCAACCTGCTCATTATTCTCTTCAATTTCATCTTCATCTTCAAATTCAAAACGAAGTATTTCCAGCACTTCATCTACGGTGCTTTCTTCCAAATCGGCTTCTCTGATTATTTTCTCGCGAGGCATTGCCAGCACGTTTTTAGCCGTTGAACATCCGATGCGCTTGAGTTGGTCTATTACCCATCCATCAATTTCGTCGCGGAACTCATCCAAGTAAATGTCTTCTTCATCGAAATCGTCTAGTTCCCTGAATACTTCAATATTGTATCCGGTGAGCATGGAAGCCAGTTTGATGTTGGCGCCGCCTTTGCCGATGGCCAGGGATACTTCTTCGGGATAAAGGAACACTTCTGCGCGGCGCTCTTCTTCTTTTACCGAAATAGAGTTTATTTTGGCCGGACTTAGAGAGCGCTGTATATAAAGGTTGGTGTTATTTGTGTAGTTAATTACGTCGATATTCTCGTTACGCAATTCACGGACGATGCCGTGAATGCGGAACCCTTTCATTCCCACGCAGGCGCCCACGGGGTCTATTCTGTCGTCGTAAGCTTCTACCGCAACTTTCGCGCGCTCGCCCGGGATGCGGGCAATGCCTTTGATAGTGATGAGGCCATCGGCAATTTCCGGGATTTCCATCTCGAAGAGCCTTTCCAAAAAGACGGGCGAAGTGCGCGAAAGTATAATTTTCGGGTTGTTGTTTTTGTTTTCAACCCGCGCAACTATGGCGCGCACGTGGTCTCCTTTGCGGAAAAAATCGCTGGGTATTTGTTCTGTTTTGGGCAGGATAAGTTCGTTGTGTTCGTCGTCGAGCAATAAAAGCTCTTTTTTCCAAACCTGATATACTTCTCCCGAAACAATTTCGCCTACTTTTTCTTTGTAATTGTTGTACAAGTTGTCTTTTTCCAGTTCCAGAATTTTTGACGCGAGCGTTTGGCGGAGGTTCAAGATGGTGCGCCGCCCGAAATCTTCGAGCATGAGTTCATCGGTAACTTCTTCGCCCACTTCAAAATCATCGTCTATTTTTTGTGCTTCACTCAAAGTGATTTCCATGTTGGGATCTTCCAATTCATCGTCTTCTACAATGATACGGTTTCTCCATATTTCCAAATCGCCTTTGTCGGGGTTGATGATAATATCGTAATTTTCATCCGTTCCAACCGATTTGGCGATCACGCTTCGGAAAGCTTCTTCCAAAACACTGATCATGGTTGCTTTATCGATGTTTTTTAGCTCATTAAATTCTGAAAATGTATCTATAAGGCTGATTGTTTCTTTTTTTTTGCCCATATTTTTATATTGTTATTGTTTCGATTTTTTTTACTTAAAACTGATTACGTACTTTGTATATTTTACGTCTTCGAACGGAAATGTTTTTTCTTCTTTCACTTCGGTTTTGCGTTTCGCGCCTTCGGCTTTTACCATGCTAGAAACCTCGATGGTGAAATCGTCCTGGGTAGAAGATTTTAAGATTCCTTTCAACTTTTCGCCTTTTTTGGTGAGTACTTCCACTTCCTTACCTTCGTATTTGTTGTACTGCCGGCGCGTTTTAAAGGGAGAAGTCAATCCTGCCGAAGTTACCGTCAGTTCAAAATCATCCATGTCCCTGTCCAGTTTCGATTCTATGAAACGGCTCAACTCCGCGCAACGGCCGATGTTCACGCCGTGGTCGTTGTCTATTTCCACCGTAATGGCGTTGCCGGAGGCAATTATAACATCCACCAAATAGTCGTCGGAGTTTTTTAAAAACTCTTCCGCCAGAGGTTGTATGTCGGTTTTTTCTATCATTTTTTGGCTTACGAATAACAAAAAAGGAGCAATCATTGTGCTCCCCTCATCATTTACCGGTGCAAAAATACTATTTTCTAATGGATTGGCAAAAAGTTTCTGAAATTTTTTGTTTTTTCCATCTGTTTCAGCATGTTTATACGACAACTAACGAAATAATTGTAATGGAATATTGTTTTCTCTCCTTTTAAAATAAACTAAAATCGCAATAGTTTGTTAAATCCATAATAAATCAAGAAATGACAAAACCTTCCAACACGAAAGCATTAGAAACCGGTTCAGGAATTACATGGAACGAATGGGTGGCGTATTTGGATTCGATAAATGCCAAGCAATTGAATCATACGCAACTTGCCGTTAAAACCCTCGAGAAAATAAATGAAACGGGAAAATCAAAAAGTCCCGAGTGGTGGGCACAAGGCGTGGCCGTTGCGTATGAACAATACACCGGCAAAAGAAAGCCCGGTCAGCGCTGCGATGGCGATTTCAGCGTTACGATAAGCAAAACGCTTGCAGGAGATATGGCCCAAGCCATGGAGCAATGGCAGAAAAGCGTTTCGGATATTACGACGTTTAACGGGCTTAAGATATCAAAACCCGGTTCGGTGAGTAAAACCGATAAGTGGCGTTATTGGAGATGCGGCCTGGAAGACGGTTCCACGCTTAGCGTGAACATCCAAACCAAAGCCAACGGGGTGAAATCATCGCTTGCCATTAACCACGACAAACTGTCATCTGCCGACGATGTGGAAAAATGGCGCACTTTTTGGAAGTCTTTTGATGTATAATTCATTCTAAAATCATATTTTTGTAAAAAACTAATTAATTAAGAATATGAGAAATTTCAAGTACATTTTATTAGTGGCCGTTTTAGGCGTTTTTACATTATCGAGTTGCGATTACAACTCTATGGTTAACAAGCAAGAATCGGTTACTTCGCAATGGGCGAATGTGGAAAATGCGTATCAGCGTCGCGCTGATCTGATCCCTAATTTGGTTGCAACCGTAAAAGGTTATGCCGAGCATGAGCAGGAAACTTTCACCCAGGTTACCGAAGCTCGTGCCAAAGCCACATCAATGAACATCGATCCGGAAAACCTCACACCCGAAGCGCTTCAACAGTTTCAACAAGCGCAAAGCGAACTGAGCGCCGCACTGGGTCGTTTGCTGTTGGTGAGAGAAGCTTATCCCGATTTAAAGGCCAACCAGAATTTCCTTGCCCTCCAAGACCAATTGGAAGGAACGGAAAACCGAATTTCGGTAGAAAGGAACAAATTCAACCAAACCGCGCAGGATTACAACCAGTATATTCGCCAATTTCCGCGATTGATCTATGCCGGTTGGTTCGGCTTCAAGCCCAAGGCTTATTTCGAGTCTGCTCCCGGCGCTGAAACCGCTCCAAGAGTTGAGTTTTAAGAAGACGCATCGAAGCGGTGATTGATATTTCAATTGCCTGCCGAAATAAAACTATTTAAAAAAACATCATGCTGAACGAGCAGGAATTGGAAAGAGTGGTTGCATCCATTCAAAACGCCGAGAGTCAAACTTCTGCGGAGATAAGGGTTTGCGTGGCAAAAAAGTGTAAAGAAAATCCGTTGGACGCAGCTTATAAAAAATTTAAGCTGATGAAAATGGATACCACCGTTTTGCACAATTCCGTGCTCATTTATGTTGCTCCCGAAGATCACAAAGCAGCTATTATCGGAGATTCGGGTATCAATGAAATTGCCAAAGATAATTTTTGGGATTCGGTTTTGGAAGAAATGCTTGCTTACTTTAAAAACCTGCGTATTTGCGAAGGCGTGTGCCAGGGAGTGGGCAGAGTGGGTGAACTTATTAAAGCAGCGTATCCGGTAGAAAAAGACGATGTGAACGAATTAAGCGATGAGGTTATTATAGATGAATCCGAAGAATAAATATTTACCTTTCTTACTTTTTTTTATTTCGATTTTCGGAATATCTGCGCAAGATATTCCCGAACCGATGTATCCGTTCAGGTTGGTGAACGACTTCGCGGGAATATTTTCCGAAGTACAAAAACAGACTTTGGAACAAAAATTACTTGCCTATAACGATTCTACTTCTACCCAAATATATGTGGTAACGGTAAGCGATTTGGGCGGATATCCCGCTTCGGATTACGCTTTTCAACTTGGCGAGAAATGGGAGATCGGTCAAGCCGGAAAAAACAACGGTTTGGTAATTCTCGTAAAACCCAAAACTTCCGATAGCCGTGGGCAAGCATACATTGCCACCGGATACGGCTTGGAAGAATTTGTAAACGATGCCTACGCCGGACGCGTTGTGCGCAACGATATGATCCCTTATTTTCAACAAAACGATTATTTCGGCGGCGTGAACGCCGCTGTAGATAAGGTTATCGGTCGGCTTTCCGGCGAATTCGACGGCGATTTAAGTGAAGATTTGCCCGGCATCGGCCTCGGTGGGATTATCTTTTCGTTTATAGTTATCTTCTTTTTCTTTATGCTCATCCGAAGGATCTTTGGCGGCGATCAACACATAGACGGCGATGGGCATCACAGAAGCGGCGGCCCCATTTTCTTTCCTCCTATCGGAAGCGGCAGAAGCAGAAGCAGCGGCTGGGGTGGCGGCGGTTTCGGTGGTGGCGGTTTTGGAGGCTTCGGCGGCGGTGGCGGCGGAAGTTTTGGTGGCGGCGGCGCGGGTGGAAGTTGGTGAGCAGATAGCGAGTTACGTGTTGCGAAATGTAGGAGAAGTATTTTAGAAAAATATTTAGTTATGGATTATACTAATTCTACTGACTTTACCGCGCAACTCGTTACAATTTTAGGCCCTACCGCGAGCGGAAAAACCACCTTTGCTGCGCAATTGGCTTACGAGATAGATGGTGAGATCATAAGCGCAGACTCCCGGCAGATTTACCGTAATATGGACATCGGCACGGGAAAGGATTTGAGCGAATACGTTGTAAACGGCAGGGAAATTCCGTATCATTTGATAGATATTCGCGAAGCCGGCGATAAATACACCCTGTATAATTATCAGCACGATTTTCACCAAGTTTACCAAGAAATTCTATCGAAAAACAGAACTCCTATTTTATGTGGAGGAACCGGGCTCTACATCGAATCTGTACTGAAAGGGTATCATCTTCCCGATGTCCCTGAAAACCCCGAACTTAGGGAAAGTTTACAAGAAAAGCCGCTCGAAGAACTGACACAAATTCTTTCTTCCTACAAAAAACTCCACAACACCACCGATACCGACACACAAAAACGCGCTATCAGGGCAATTGAAATTGCCGATTTCCAATCGAAAAAAAATACTTCTGCACTTAACTATTCGCCTATCAACAGCGTAATTATCGGCCTCGATATAGACAGGGAGCTTAGAAGAAAAAAAATTACGTCGCGCTTAAAAGCCAGGTTGGACGAAGGAATGATCGATGAAGTAGAGTCGTTGTTAAATAGCGGAATATCGCCCGAAGCCCTTATTTATTACGGGTTGGAATACAAATTTCTCACACTCTTTGCTATCGGTAAATTAAATTACGACGAAATGTTCTCTCAACTTGAAATTGCTATACATCAATTCGCGAAAAGGCAAATGACGTGGTTTAGAGGCATGGAAAGGCGAGGTTTTACCATTCATTGGATAAGCGCGGCTCTGCCGATGCCCGAAAAAATTGAGCAAGCCAAAGAAATTATTCAGCGAAGCTGAAGAAAAATTTATATTTTTGTACCTCCAAACAAAAAATGAGACTGTACGCTCCAATCTCAATTTTATTTTACTTTATATATGATCAAAGGCCGATTTCCTATAGAAAAATTCAACCAATTAGAAACCCCGTTCTATTATTACGACATCGATTTGTTGAAAAGAACGCTCGAAACCGTGAAAAACGAGATAGAAGGGAAAAATTATCACATACATTATGCCGTAAAAGCCAATGCCAATCCGCGTATCCTTAAAGAAATCGCATCCTACGGATTCGGCGCCGATTGTGTGAGCGGAAACGAAATTTTACGCGCGCTTGAGTGTGGTTTTCCCGCGTCGAAAATCGCGTTTGCAGGCGTAGGAAAAACGGATAAAGAAATTCAGATAGGCCTCGATAATGATATTTTTTGTTTCAACGTAGAATCGGTTCCCGAAATGGAAGCGATCGAACAGTTGGCAAAAAAGAGCGGTAAAACCGCATCGATCGCTTTTCGTATAAACCCCAATGTTGACGCGCACACCCACAAATATATCACTACCGGATTAAATGAAAACAAGTTCGGATTAAACGAATCCGATTTGCCGCAGGCAATGGATATTCTGAAGGAAAGCACCCATTTGGAGTTGATTGGAATTCATTTTCATATCGGTTCGCAGATTACAGATCTGTCGTCGTTTGAGAATTTATGCGTGAAAGCGTTGCAATTGCAAAACTGGTTTGAAAAACAGGGTGTTGCTTTGCCTATAATTAATGTAGGCGGCGGCCTTGGAATAAATTACCAACATCCCAATCATTGTCCGATAGCCGATTTTGAATCCTATTTCCGATTATTCGGAAAATACCTGAAGTTGAAGCCCGGGCAAGCGCTTCATTTCGAACTCGGGCGTTCCATTACGGCGCCGTGCGGTTCGCTCATCACTCGAATAACGTACGTTAAAGAAGGAATTAACAAGAAATTCCTGGTAGTTGACGCCGGCATGACGGAGTTAATCCGTCCTGCTTTGTATCAGGCGTTTCACCACATCGAAAACATCAGTTCCGAAAAAGATATTGAGATTTATGATGTAGTAGGTCCGATCTGCGAATCGAGCGATGTTTTTGCCGAAGATTTTGAGTTGAACCAATCCCACCGTGGCGATTTACTGGCGATCCGCTCCGCAGGAGCTTACGGAGAAATTATGGCATCGCAATACAATTGCCGCGAATTACCCAAATCCTATTTTTCCGATTCGATATGACAGATATAGATTTTTTATCGGTGGAGACATTTGATTTCTCCATCGTGTCGTGGGTTATCTTGGGTGTGTTACTTTTTTTCTTTCTTGTGCAGATACTATTTTATTTATTGGTTTACAAAAAACCTGCTTCTTACGAAGATAGAAGAGAGAAAGTTTCCGTCGAAAATGATAATTGGCCGTCTTTTTCTGTTGTAATCGCATCCAAAAACGAATCGGAAAATCTTTCCAAACATCTCCCGATTATTCTTGAACAGAATTATCCGAATTTTGAAGTCATCGTCGTAAATATGGGCTCTACCGACGAAACCGATATTCTTTTAAAATCTTTCGATCAAAAATATCCGAATCTTTATCACACGTATGTTCCGGCAGGCGCTGATGATGTGAACGAAAAGAAACTCGCGCTAACATTAGGAATTAAAGCCGCGAATAACGATATTCTACTTTTTACCGAAGCTTATTGTGAGGCAAGTTCCGGAAATTGGATCCGTGAATTTGCAAAAGAATTCGCAAACGGAAAAGAGATTGTATTGGGTTATTGTAAGCTCGTTATAGACAAAAAAGTTTCGATGAGAGAATTTATCCTTTACGACAATATGATACATGCTTTAAAATACTTGTCTATGGCTATTTTTCGAAAACCTTTTATGGGAATAGGGAGAAACTTGGCCTATAAAAAGGAAATATTTTTTGAAGAAAAAGGATTTTCATCCGTATTGAATATCGAAGGCGGAGAGGATGATCTATTCATCAACAAAATTGCAAAAAAGAAAAAAATAGGTGTGGCAATTTCACCCGATAGTATGACGCAAACAGGTGTAGTGGAAAAATTCACTACTTGGCGCGCATTAAAATCCAAGTATCTATACACCAAGCAGTTTTATAAGGGATTTTCTTCTTTTGTTTTTTGGCTCGATACTTTTTCGAAGTATTTTTTCCTTCTCGCGGCAATTTCAGGCATGGCTTTTGGTATATATTCTCACAATTATATCCTTTTTTCGTTGAGCATTTTGCTGATTGTTGCCCGTTTCTCGATTCAATTGAATGTAATGAATAAAAACGCGCGACTTTTTGGAGTAGATAAATTACATGTAAATCTTTTCTTCTATGATATATTTCACCCGTTTAATAATCTCAAATTCAGGAAGTACGCAAACAGAAGAAATAAATTCAAAAGATAAATCTTAATCAATGACAAATGACAATTTGACATTAAAATTACTGAAAAGAGAATTTTCAGGGTTAAATGGGGTTAATCACCCAAATATTTAGTTAAAAGAGCAAAAATTACTCCTTTTAATTTAGTTTTTGTATGTTTTTTGTTTTTACATTTGCGTAAATGTTAAAAACTAATCTCAATTAATATATGAATACAGCAAACGGAAAAAATATGGTGGCAATCATTGTGGTTGCTTTGCTTAGTTCGGTTATAACCCTTTTCGGTTATAATTATATAAGCAAAAATAATTCGGGAAGTAAAAATTCCACAAATTTTGAAACAAGTGTATATGCAGATTCATTCGATCAGGATAAAAATGTAAGATTAACCAATCTCACAACCGCACAAGGGTATCCCGATTTTACCGAAGCGGCAGACAGGTCGGTACACGGAGTAGTTCACGTTAAAACAAAATCCATCAGACAACAACAAACCATTAACCCTTTCGATTTCTTCTTCGGCCCCGGATTCGGCGGCGGTGAAGGATTCGGTTATAGCCAGCCAAGAGAACAAGTGGGTTATGGCTCGGGAGTTATTATATCAAAAGACGGTTATATTATTACCAATAATCACGTAGTGGAAGGAGCCAGAGAAGTTTCGGTAACTTTAAATGACAACAGGGAATTTGTTGCACAGGTTGTAGGAAATGATACCCAATCGGATATAGCGTTGTTGAAAATTGAAGGAAAAGATTTCCCTTATCTCACATTCGGTAACTCAGATGGGTTAAAAATTGGCGAATGGGTTTTGGCTGTGGGAAATCCTTTTAATTTAACGTCAACCGTAACTGCAGGAATCGTGAGCGCTAAAAACAGAAGCAACGTTGTTGGCGGAAGTTTGGGAATACAATCGTTCATACAGATTGATGCTGCTGTAAATCCCGGCAACAGTGGAGGTGCATTGGTGAATACCCGCGGCGAATTAGTCGGAATTAACACCGCTATTTATTCTCAAACCGGAAACTTTGCCGGTTATGCATTTGCCATCCCGATCTCTATTGCAGGAAAAGTAGCTGCCGATTTAAAACAATACGGAACCGTGCAAAGAGCAGTTTTAGGAATTCAAGTTCCGAATATTGAAATGGTTGGCCGTGAAAATCCGGAAAGAGCGCGCGAATTATCACAAATCTCCGGCGTATTGGTGGAAGATTTTTCTGACAGGAGTGCCGCAAAAGCAGCCGGCCTTCAAAAAGGTGATATTATTAAATCGATAAACAATGTGCAAATTCAAAATTTTGCAGGCCTTCAAGACCAATTGAGTAGATACCGTCCCGGCGACAAAGTAAAAGTAACAGTAGACAGAAACGGCCGAAACCATACATACGACATAGAGTTAAAGAACGACGCCGGAAATACAGACATTCAACGAAGCGCTGATGCAATGTCGCTTTTAGGTGCATCTTTCAAAGAAATTCCAAATAACAGAAAACAACAACTCGGCATAAGCAGCGGGGTAGAAGTCGATAATGTAACCAACAACGGTTTGTTTAGAAAAGAAGGTATAAACAAAGGCTTTATAATATTGCGTGTGAATAATGCTCCGGTAAACAACGAAAGCGATATTGCTAAAGTAGTATCTTCCGTAAATAGCAGTAGTCAAGATAAAGTGTTGTTGGTAGCCGGTTTTTATCCCAATGGCAGAACGCAATATATTGCAATAGATTTGTCACAAAATTCAAGATAGACCTTCTTTATGGTTAATTATAGTTAATTAATCGTTTAGCGGTAACAAAATCACACAAAAGTGTGTTTCTTATAACAAAGGGTCGAAACAAAGTTTCGTATCCTTTGTTATTAGTTTAAGGTGTTGTAGAAAAAATTGTTTTTTGCATAACAAGTTAAGGAAAAAGAGTATTTTTGCACCCCGTTTATAGATTTGAAAGGATTAAAAATAGTAGATGAGACAATTAAAGATAACAAAATCAATCACTAATCGCGAAAGCGCTTCTTTAGATAAATATCTTCAGGAGATAGGCAGAGAAGACCTGATCACCGTAGAAGAAGAAGTTGAATTGGCGCAAGCGATAAAAAGAGGGGACAGAAAAGCCCTCGAAAAACTTACTCGTGCCAATCTGCGATTTGTGGTTTCTGTAGCTAAACAATATCAAAACCAAGGCCTGAGCTTACCCGATTTAATAAACGAGGGAAACTTAGGTTTAATAAAAGCAGCCGAGAAATTTGACGAAACGCGCGGTTTTAAATTTATCAGCTACGCTGTATGGTGGATTCGTCAATCAATTTTGCAAGCGCTGGCAGAACAATCCAGAATTGTTAGGTTGCCGTTGAACCAAGTGGGTTCATTAAATAAAATAAGTAAAGCTTTTCAAAAGTTCGAGCAAGAAAACGAACGTCGCCCATCGGCGGAAGAGCTTGCCCAAGAACTCGATTTATCGGTTGAGAAAGTAACCGATACCTTAAAGGTTTCGGGCCGCCATATATCTATGGATGCTCCTTTTGTTGAAGGCGAAGACAATAGCTTACTCGATGTGCTCGTAAATGACGATGCTCCTATCGCCGATAGGACATTGATCAACGAGTCGTTGCAAAAAGAAATCGACAGAGCACTCGCTACTCTTACAGAAAGAGAAAGCGACATTATTAAAATGTTTTTCGGCATCGGATGTCAGGAAATGACCTTGGAAGAAATCGGAGACAAGTTTCAACTGACACGTGAAAGAGTAAGACAAATAAAAGAAAAGGCAATACGGAGACTGCGTCAAGATTCGAGAAGTAAATTGCTGAAAAGCTATTTGGGCTAGTAAAAAACATTCTTAATCACGAAAAAAATTGCGAAAAGTGTGGCAAAATACCATAAATAAGCGGTTTTTCGTGATTTTTTATTAAAAAAATGTATTCGATTTCGAAATAAGATGTATCTTTGCCACAGTATTTATAGTATTAATTGTTAGATTCGTGAAATGGGAAACGCAGTTTTTTTTCCGCTTTCCACGAACTTTTTAACAGCAAAAACGTTATTTAAAATAACGGAATAAAACAAATAGCAAATAAACTATTTTTTAATAGTTTTGTTAATACATAATAAAAATATTATCGAGTTATTGTAAAAAAAATGTTTAATTAGAATTTAAATTTATGAAAAAGTTTAGTTTACTTTTAATTTCTGCTCTTGTAGCATTTAGCATAAGTGCGCAAGAAGTACAAAATGTTTCTCACGGTACAGTGTATCTGAAAAACAAAGGTAGTGACAATTGGTACATAGGTCTTGGTGGTGGTACTAATCTTTATTTCACCAAGGGTGAAAATGATGCAGGTGCAAACTTCATGGATCGCTTAGGCTGGATGGGTCAATTAGAAATTGGACGTTGGAACTCTCCTAACTGGGGTGCACGTTTAGTTATTGATGGTGGAAACATTAAGTTTGTAGATGCTCCTCGCCAGCCGGATCACAACTGGTTAGGTGGACACGTTGATTTAATGTACAATCTGATGAATGCTTGGGGTACTTATAATCCCGATAGAGTTTACAGTTTAGTTCCTTATTTGGGTATTGGTTATATGTACGGAATGGATGAGTGGTTTAAAAAACCGAATCCAAACGGTGACTTATTTAAAAATCAAAACCAAACATTAACTTACAACGTTGGTTTAATAAACAATTTCCAATTCTCCAGAAGCGTTGCTTTATTCCTAGAATTAGGTTGGAGAGTTATGCAAGAATCTTTTGATGGCTCAAGAACAGGTGGAGATTATGACTATGACAGCATGTTTACCGGAGTTTTAGGTCTTAAATTCGGCCTTGGTGGAAAACAAGATTTCACACCTGCTGAATTGATGGATTATAACTTAATTAACGACTTGAATAGCCAAATCAACAGACTGCGTGCAGAAAACGAATCATTGAGACAAAGACCGGAATCTTGCCCCGAATGTCCTGAAGTTACTCAAACCGTGACTGAAGGTGTTTATGTTCCTAATGTAGTATTCTTCCGTCTCGATTCTTATCAAATCGACAGAGGCCAACAAGTAAGCATTTACAACACAGCTGAATATTTGAAAGCTAATTCTAACGCTAAAGTTAAAATTGTTGCTTATGCTGACAGACAAACAGGTACTCCTGATTACAACTGGGCTCTTTCTGAAAGACGTGCTAAAGCTGTTGCTGACGCATTGATCAATGAGTATGGAATTGACAGCAGCCGTATTTCTGTAGATTGGAAAGGTGATACAGAACAACCTTACGCAGAAAACGATTGGAACCGCGTAGCTATCTTCTTCGCTGAATAATTCAGAAGAATTAATAGATAAAAATAAAAAGCATCTCAACTGAGATGCTTTTTTTATTTTTAAAATAACGAAGTTTTTCTACTTTTCTAACCCTTCCATATCGCGCAGATAAACGTCAAGGGCTTTTATAGAAATTTGAATTTCTCGCACGCAAATGGCAAGCGAAATAATCAGAAGGATAAGCGCCAAACCGAAAATATAAGCAGCTGTATGGAACATTTGAATATAAATAAAAAACATACTCGTTACACAAAGCAACAGGCTTAAAATTCCATATATTTGCATACTTCGAATTAATTTTAATCTTTTTCTTAGATTCTCGATTTGTGGTAGCGCCACCGAATCCTTATCTTCCATAAATTTTTCTTTTAAGTTTCTTACTAATTGCGAATACGATAAAAACCGGTTCGTATAAGCCAACATTAAAAGTGATATAGCCGAAAACAAAAGCGACGGCGTAGTTAAATTCAATTGTTCCATAAATTATTTCTGTATTATTCTTTTATATAGATACGTTTCACGCGTGAAGAAACTGAAGTTAATATTTCGTAGGGAATAGTATCGATACTTGTTGCCATTTCTATCACCGATAATTTTTCACCGAAAATTACGGCTGTATCGCCTTCTTTAGCTTCAATGTCTGTTACATCTACCATGCATAAATCCATACAAACGCTGCCTATGATCGGGGCAAATTGTCCATTGATAAGAACTTTTCCTCTTCTATTTCCAAACTGGCGATCCAATCCATCTGCATAACCAATGCGGATAGTTGCTATGCGGGCATCGCGCTTTAATGTTTCTTTTCGTCCGTAACCTACGGTTTCATTCATAGAAACATTTTTTATTTGCAGAATGGTGGTTTTCAGCGTAAAAACATTTTTCAGGGCATTCATGCCGGTAGCGCTTACGCCGTATAACCCAATGCCTAATCTCACCATATTCCACTGAGCATTTGGGAAACGTTCTATTCCGGCTGAATTAAGAATGTGTTTCCAGAGCGGATATCCTAATTTTTCTGTAATTTCTTTATGCGCAAAATTTAAAATCATTATCTGCTCCTGAGTAAAATCATCGAAAACCCAACTCTCGCTTGCGGCCAAATGAGAAAAAACAGATTTTATTATAAAGCTTTTTTGTGATTGCAAAGTTGTAATAAGTTCCGGAATTTGTTTCGGAAGAAAGCCTAAGCGGTGCATACCGGTATCTATTTTTATATGCAACGGATAATCGGTAATGCCGCGCCTTTCGGCTTCTTTAATAAAAGCTTCAAGAATTCTAAAATTATAAATCTCGGGCTCTAAGTCGCCCGAAAAAAGATCTTCAAAACCATTCACTTCAGGATTGAGTACAATAATAGGAGCCGTAATGCCTTCTTTTCTTAATTGCATTCCTTCTTCGGCCACAGCCACCGCGAAATATTCACATCGATGATATTGTAAGGTTTTTGCTATTTCGGCAGCTCCTGAGCCGTATCCATTTGCCTTGACCATGCAAACTAATTTAGCTTGAGGAGAAATTTGGGACTTGTAGAAATTAAAATTATGGACAATAGCATCCAAATCAACCTCGAGAACCGTTTCATGCACACGAAGTTCTAACAATGAATTAATTTGCTCGAAGTGGTATTTTCTGGCGCCCTTTAACAAGATAAGCTCATTATTGAAACGCTTCCAAATATTGGATTTAATAAAATCGTCTGTGGTGTGAAAGAAATTTTTTTCGGGAACATTAAAAACATCCTCATTATCGTAAATGTCGCTACCTATGCCGATAAGTTTTTCTATCCCGCTTTGCTGGATCAATTCAGCCACTCTTTTATAAAGAGATTTCGGCATAATTCCGGTTTGAGGAATATCCGAGATTATTAAAGTTTTTTTCAAAGACTTATCTACATTTCGTTGTTGCTGAAAATCGAGTGCAATTTTTATGGAGTTAATATCGGAATTATAAGAATCGTTGATGATTGTACAGTTGTTTTTACCTTGTCTCACATCCAATCGCATGGCGACAGGCTCGAGCTTTATCATTCTTTCCGATATTTTTTCGGGAGTTACGTGCAAATAAAGTAAAACGGCTAAACAGCTGATAGCATTCTCCACAGACGCTTCATCGATAAAAGGAATAGAAGTTTGGTACTCGAAATTCAAGAAAGAATAATGTATAACCGATTTTTTTTCACCCTTAATGATATTTTTGATGTATAAAGGCGCATCAGCATAAACTCGAGACCAACAAAACGATTTTTGTGAAAGCACCATCATATCAACAGCTTGGTCGATGACTTTGTTATCCTCATCGTATATAAAAACGTCGGAATTGGCAAATAACTCCAGCTTTTCCATACTTTTTTGCCGCAACGACGTGAAATTTTCTTGATGTGCTTCGCCCAGCGTGGTGAATATTCCTATGGACGGTCTTATGATCGGTTCCAAGAGTTCCATCTCATGGGGTTGTGAAATTCCCGCTTCAAAAATTCCCAGTTGCGAATTTTCGTCCAATTGCCACACGGATAAGGGCACACCTATCTGTGAATTGTAGCTTCTGGGCGAACGGACAATATTGTAATCTGCTTCAAGCAATTGGTACAACCATTCTTTAACGATAGTTTTTCCATTACTTCCGGTTATTCCAATAATAGGGATATTGAATTGCTTTCTGTGATACGCAGCCAGTTTTTGTAATGCATGCAACGAGTTGGTTACTTGCAAAAAATTAGCATCGGTATATGTTTTCCATTCGGGATTTTCTTTTGTAACAACGAAATTTCTTACACCCGAAAAATAAAGTTCACTTATAAACTTGTGTGCATCGTTGTTTTTGGTTGTTATGGCAAAAAAAAGCGATTCTGAGGCGCTGCTCAATTTTCGGCTGTCAGTAAGTAGTATGGATATGTTGTAATGGGTATTTGCCGGAGTTTCTAAACCAAGAATAGATGCGATTTTGGATATAGAATATTTCATAAATGCAGTTGTTTGATTTTCTCGTTTATTAAGTCCTTTTCTCTTTGACAAGAGATTTCGGAATATTTAATTTCGAAATTAGCGAGCTTTTGTAAGGTTTGTTGTAAAAACCGATTATAGCTTTCTGATTTTTCATTCAGAGGCTTGTGTTCTAATGCTTTTTGTATGGATGACCACTCCGTTAACAACCGGATAGTTTCCTCGGGAAAATAAGTTGCGGAAAACTTTTGCCAGATATATTCGATTGCTGTTTCCGAAGGATGGATCATATCGTCGGCGTAGAATCTATAATCGCGAAGTTCATCGAGCAGCAGTTCATAGGCACAGAAATAATCTATCGAATTTCCGAATCTTGTTTTCAGTTGTTCTATGGCAAGCAAAAGGGTGGCTTTGCTGATGTGGTTTTCGTGCATGCCGTCTTTCAAATGGCGAATGGGGCTTACCGTAAAAATAAATTTAGCTGCAGGATTTATCGAAAGCAAGTTTTCAATTAATTCCGACCAATCTTTAACAATTTCCTCCACAGATAATCTTTCTCTGATAAAATGATCGGCGGTAAATTTATGGCAGTTTCCAACTACTTGACCCGATGATTTCAACCTGTAAATATAAGCGGTGCCAAAAGTGATAAGAAAAACATCCGTTTTATGAATAAAATTCACAGCATTTTCAAAAGAAGCGGTAATTTTTTTGAGGCATGTTTCTTTATCTGAATCGGAAAATTTGCCATGATGCAGAAAACTTTGGTAAACATCGTTGTGATAAACCAAATCATCTTCGGTAAACGATTTTTTTTCAGTCAGACGTCTAACGGCAGTAGAAACAGAAAGAGGATTATACAATATTCCGAATGGATTTACGTTTGCATTGAATTTATTTTGCAAAAGCCGAAGTCCGATGTTTTCCGAAAAACAAGAACCGAATAGCATCAGGTTTTGGTTGTGAGTAACCTGAAAGTTAGCTTTGGGAATGTGTACCTGCGTTCTGAAATTCATACTGAAGAAATTATACACAAAAATAGCAATTTAAGTACATAAAACCTTCACGGAAAGATTTATAATTTCCAAAATGAAATAAACAGAAACTAAAAATATGTGGGGTCAAAAACCAGACCTGTATAAAAAAGGAAAGGTTGTCTCACGACAACCAATCTTCATTGTTAACCTTAAATCTAATACCATGAAAAACACGATGCAAATATAGCGTATTTTCTGTTATAAAACATAACTTTCCAGCAGGAAAATGCATTATTTAACTATTTTTTAACTAAAAAGCGCGTTTTTCTAACGTATTAAGTGCTTTTTACCTATTATTCCACGTAAAGTACCAAACCTTTAAGATATTCCCCTTCGGGGTGATAAATATTTATAGGATGGTCGGCAGGTTGCGATAATTGGTGCAGAATTTTTACTTTTTTACCCGATATGGCGGCAGCGCTAAAAACCGTCAACCGGAATTGCTCTTTGTTAATGACCTGAGAGCAAGAAAAAGTGAACAGAATTCCACCTGAAGCAATCTTTTCGAGCGCGGCTGCGTTCAATCTTTTATACCCTTGCAACGCATTGTTTATGGCGCCTCTGTGTTTAGCAAAAGCCGGAGGGTCGAGTACGATCAGATCGTACTGATCTTTCGGCATATCTTTCAAAAATTTAAATCCGTCCTCGGAAAAAGAAGCATGCCTTTCGTCATTGCCAAAATTTAGTTTCACGTTTTCTTCCGTAAGCGCCACTGCTTTGGATGAACTGTCAACAGAATGTACCGATTTTGTATTTCCGCGTAACGCGTAAACCGAAAAACCGCCCGTGTAACAAAACATGTTTAATACGTTTCTGTCATTTGCATATTTCTCCAAAAGGCTTCTGTTTTCGCGTTGGTCTAAGAAAAAACCGGTTTTTTGGCCCCTAAGCCAATCTATGTTGAATTTTAATCCGTTCTCTTTGGCCACGGAATTTACTTCCGTTCCCCCGAACAAGTATTCGTCGCTCAAATCGATGTTGGCTTTATAAGGTAAAGTACTTTCGGATTTATAAAATATATTTTTGAGGAAATGGTTTTCTAAAGTTTTCAGCGCTTCCACAATTAAATGTTTGTCTTTATCCATACCAACGGAATGTGCCTGCACAACAGCAGTTTCACCGTAGATGTCAATAATTAATCCGGGAAGGTTATCGCCTTCGCCGTGGATAAGCCTGAAGCAATTATTGGCTTCGTGCACCAATCCGATCTCCGTGCGCATTTTGTATGCTTGTTGAATTCTGTTTGTGTAAAATGGCTGGTTGATGGGTTCATCTCTGAAAGACAAAATGCGCACGGAGATACTTCCGATCTGAAAATGCCCAACGCCCAAAAAAACGCCATCGGAAGAAAATACTTTTATTGTTTCCCCTTCCTGCAAGTTATCGGGTTTGCTTGCTATCGCGCCCGAAAAAACCCACGGATGAAACCTTTTCAGCGATTCTTCTTTTTTAGGGGCAAGGATTATATCGCGCTTTTTATCCATTAAATTTCCTTTTGCAGCAAATGCCGATAGATCCGTAAGCACGCCCAAGCGTCCAATGCTGCATATTGTTTTTGCGCATCGGAGAGTGAAGCGGCTTCCCAATTAGAAATACGTTGATTTTTGGCTATTTTTTTCCCAAATAAAATAGCATAAATGCGTTGAAGCCCGTTATCATCTATACCGTACTCATCTACAAACGATTGCAGATCGATGAAGTTTTGCGGTTTTTTATCGGAACGCTTGCGTATGGCGGCAAAATCATCACGAAGCGACAGCCCGATTTTTACAATATGGGGATTACACATTATTTCGTCCAATTCATCGGGGTAGCCGATTTTATTTAGTCTAAAGAGGTAACAAGCCTCGCTCGTAGCCAATTGCAGCAGAGCTACTTTGTGAATCTGCCCTCGTTTGAATGCCGGTTTGGTTTCGGTGTCAAAACCCAATTCCGCTTGATTTCTTAAATTATTGAGAGCCCTACGTATTTTATTTGCCGTATCAATTACAATTATTTCCCCGGTAAATTTTTCCTCAGGAAGCTCCGCTACCATTTCTTTTGGTATAGTCAGTCCCACAAATCCTCCATATTTAAATCGTTTTCCGTAAAATTTTCATCTTCTTTCTCAGCTAAATAAATGGCGTGTAAGGGGCGTAATACATTTACCAGTTTTTGTCCCCAATACAAATGAAAATTTTCTTTGCAGAAGAACAATGCGTCATTCATTTGTTCGGTAAGGTTATGCTGATATACAGATACTAAATTTCTTAAATCTTGATAAATATCGGCCATGTTTTCCGAAACAAATGCCGAAATAGGGCGGTCACTGTATTTCATGTCTTCCATAAATACCTCTAAATAGGTATTTTCCTCTCCCATAATTTCCGTTACTTTGGTCTCCACACGGGCATAATCCTCTTCTTTCACAAAATTCTCGGGAAGTTCTTCATTTTCTTGTATGGTGTCAGGCAGCATGAGCGCTTTTACATACAACAGCGGAAGAATTTTCAGCATTTTATTAACCCATTCATCGCGTCGTACCGATTTATCCGATTCAAGCAATGCGCAAAATTCAACCGCAACGGTCATAAAATCTATAACGGCGGGTGAATAAATAATTTTATTCTTTTCTTCTGAAAACATACCGAATAATTTGCCACAAAGGTACGCAATAATCTTTTAAGCTGAGTTCAGCATTCAATTTATTATCCGTAAGTTTCAATAGATTCAAAAATTTTTGAAAAAAATAGTCGATTTCTTTTGTTCGATAAAATAAAACGTAATACATTTGTGATATTAAAATAATATCATTTTAAATTATCAGTTATGGAAACAAAAGAATTCAATTTTAAAGGATTTAAAGCAAACGGTTTTTTAATGCTTTTTCTCTTATTGGCAGTTTTGGCGGGAAATATATGGCTTTATTTTCAAGGAGCATTGGGAATTATCGTCGGTATTTTTGTCTCAATATTTTGGTTTATTTTGCTGTTTGGATTTGCAAAACTAGAGCCGAATGAAGCCATCGTTATGATTTTCTTCGGGAAGTACAAAGGCGTACTCAAAGAAACAGGATTCTTTTGGGTAAATCCTTTTATGACAAAGAAAAAACTCTCTATGCGTGCGCGTAACCTCAATGTGGAGCCGATAAAAGTAAACGATAAGGTGGGAAATCCCGTCCTGATCGGGTTGGTTTTGGTATGGAAACTAAAAGACACGTACAAAGCCATGTTTGAAATTGATGCGCAAACCATGGCGGCATCGAAACCGGGAAAAGACGGAACGGTTACCTACACCGTGAGCAAACAAATGGATGCATTCGAAAACTTTGTGGCCGTGCAGAGCGACGCCGCTCTACGACAAGTAGCCGGATTGTATGCTTACGACAATAATGTGGTTTCCGATAACGAACTTACGCTGCGTTCGGGTGGGGAAGAGATTAATGAAGATTTGCTAAAAGAACTCAACATCCGTTTAGATATGGCGGGGATCGAAATAGTGGAGGCACGCATCAATTATCTGGCCTACGCGCCCGAAATTGCCGCCGTGATGCTTCGTCGCCAGCAGGCGGAAGCCATTATTTCGGCGCGCGAAAAAATAGTGGAAGGCGCCGTAACCATGGTGAAAATGGCTTTGGACAGAATTGAAGATGAGAACATCATCGAAATGGATTGCGACAAAAAAGCCGCTATGGTAAGCAACCTGCTGGTGGTGCTTTGTGCCGATGAATCGGCTCATCCGGTGCTGAATACGGGGACGCTGTACCAGTAAATTTACGATTTACGTCCCGATAGATATCGGGATCGGATTTACGATTGAATTTTCAAAACATAATAGATGAGTAATGAAAAAACAAGCAATTGAATTTTACGAAAAACAACGCCGGACTATGTGGTGGGTGTGGCTCATTTTGATCGGAACAAATGTTCTTTTCATCACCGGAAGCATTCTTCAGGAAGGTTTTGGCAAACAATTCGGTACAAATCCCCTAAGCAACTCGGGATTGATCTTTATTACTGTTTCTATGCTAATTATCAGTGTTTTGCTTCTTTCGAGTTCGCTACATACCTATATAAACACCGATATTGCTTATACAACCTCCGGTAACAAAGGTTTGCAACTGATCCTCGAAAACGGGCGAAAAGTTTTAATTGGTACGCAACAACCCGAATATTTGGAAGAAATATTGATAAAGCTTGGCAAAACGGAGTTAATGAAAAATGGCTAAAAAAGAAAAGACAACCAAGAATTTCGCCTTGCGACTGGATTCAAATACAATGGAAGCCATCGAAAAATGGGCTGCAGATGAATTTCGTAGCGTGAACGGCCAAATTCAGTGGATATTGGATCAGGCGCTCAAAAAAAATGGGCGACTCAAATAGTTATTGAGGGCGTCACTTCAAGTGGCACCCTCAATGAAGTCTTTAAACCGATTGATTTTCAGTCGGTTTTTCTTTTCCCTAAAACTTTAACTAAAAAATATAGTTTATTTAACTAAATAAATTAGTTTATAAACGAAAAGTTTTAGTTATATTTGCAGCATAATAAAAAAAGATAGCAAAAAACAGAACAGAGACATCTGATTTGTCTGACATCCGTCAGCGAAGCGGTCTGAAATCTATCATCTATAAAAATATGAAACCATTAACAGCCAAAGAAGAAGAAGTGATGCGTTATTTTTGGGAAAACGACGCGCTTTTCGTGAAACAACTCGTGGAAATGTATCCCGAACCCAAGCCGCATTTCAACACACTTTCAACCTACGTTCGCTTGTTGGAGGAAAAAGGTTTTATCTCGCACGTAACGTTGGGAACCACTTACCGATACTTCGCGGTAATTTCGGAAGAGGAGTACCGCAACGGAACGCTCAAAAACGTGGTGAAAAAATATTTCGATAATTCGTACCTTAGCGTAGTTTCGTCGCTCATTAAAGACGAAAATATCTCGGTGGAAGAAATACGCAAACTTTTAGACGAAGTGGAAGGTCCAAATGGCAATTAGCCATTAGCCTTTAGCTATTAGCTTTGCGTTATTATAAAAAGGCATACTTCCTTGCCAATAGCAAATAGCTAACAGACAATAGCAATTAACTAAAAGAATTATGGAACAATTTTTATATTACCTGCTTCGCGCATCCATTGTAATGGCTTTATTTTACGGCTTTTACAAACTATTTTTCGGAAAAAACACGTTTCACAATTTCAATCGATTTTCGCTCATCACGATTGTAATGCTGGTGGGCGTGCTGCCGTTTTTCCGTTTCAATCTTCTTCCCGAAAAGAAAACCGAACCGGTCACTATCGAAAACCTTCCGATAGATTATTCAACCATAACCGTTACCGAAATAACCGAAATGCCCGCGCCAACTCTCCAAATTCCGTGGATGGAATTGCTCACTGCGGTTCTCGTTATCGGCTTTTTGTTTGCGCTCACGCGTTACTTAGTTGGCTTGTTTCAGCTCGCCGCCATTATTAGCAAATCGGAAAAGCAAACGCTTGCCGATGAAACGGTTTTATGCGGAACCGATAAAAATATATCGCCGTTCAGTTGGCTCAAATACATCGTGATGTCGCAAAAAGACGTTACGGCCGACAATCGGGCAATCATTAATCACGAACGGGCGCACATCCGTTTAAAACACTCAATGGATATGGTGTTTTTCGACTTGTTCACGTGCGTTTTCTGGTTCAATCCTTTCTCGTGGCTGCTGCGCCGCGAAATTCAATCGGTACACGAATATCAGGCCGATGAACAGGTACTTAACAATGGCATCGATGCTAAACAATATCAACTTTTATTAATCCGCAAAAGCGTGGGCGAACATAAATTTGCTTTGGCAAATAATTTTCGTCAGCGCGATTTGCATAAAAGAATTACTATGATGATGAAAAATAAAACGAACAAACGAATGAAATGGAACTACACGGCGGCGCTTCCCGTGTTGTTTCTGGCAATGGTTGCGCTTTCGGTTCCCAAACTGAACGCGAAAGTGATGGAAAAGGAAGCTGAAGAAACCATCGAAACGGTTGCGGAAAAAATAACCGTTGCGGGACAAGTGCTTGACGAAGCCGGACAAGTCATACCGATGGTTGCTGTCATTAATAAGGAAGACAATTCGAGAACAGTTACCGACAGCAATGGAAATTTTGTTTTCAATGTTGAAAAAGGTGCTACCGTGTCTTTCGTTATGGTCGGATATAAAGAACAAAAAGTTATTTTCAACAAACCAGAAACGAATTTCAAAGTGTCGCTCGAAAAAGGCGAAGGAGAAAACACAGAACTTATAACTGTGCGTATAAAAGGCCTCGACGATGTAGGCGAAGCAATCGACGACCAAACTAAACTCACCGTTTCCGGCTTAGTAGTCAGTAAAGGAGAATTTATTCCGGGTGTAGTGGTTGTTATTAAAGACTCTACAGTTGGAACAGCTACCGATACGAAAGGAGCTTTTGTAATAAAAGCCGATAAAGGCGATGTGCTGAATTTTGTGATGGTGGGTTACAAACCTTCTGAGTATAAAGTTGAGAAAGCCGAAAAGAATTTAGTAATTGTTCTTCAGCCCGATGATGTTGTGGCGGTTGGAGGCGGCAAAATGAGTGATTTGCAAGGCAAGGTAAAAAGCATTGCTATTCTTGAAGGTAAAATAACTGATGTTGAGACAAAAGATGGAAAAACACCTCTGTATGTAAAAGATGGAATTGCAATTTCTAAAGAAGAGTTAGAAAAAATACAGCCGAATGAAATCGAGTCCATTTCAGTATTAAAAAATGCATCTGCCACCGCTGTTTACGGCGATAAAGGAAAAGACGGCGTAATAATAGTTACTACAAAAAAAGCAAAGCATATAAGTTTAAACGGTTTACAGGGAAAAGTATCGGGCATAAACGATGATAATAAAGAGTCCACTTTGTTGTTGCGCGGCGTCTCCGAAGATAAAAAACCATTGATTATTATTGATGGAAAAAAACTGCCAAACGATTTCAATTTAAACTCAATTTCACCGGACGATATTGAATCAATAACAGTTTTGAAAGATCGGGCCGCTGCAGCCATTTATGCCAATGAAGGAGAGAACGGGGTCATACTTATAATGACCAAACAAAATTTGAAGTCTAAAGTTTCGGTTGATACGAATAATGGAGAGCAGATAGGAATACACACTTATAAAAGTGGTGAAGTAAAAACATTTGGAGATTTTAAGAACACCGAAATTTACATCAACGGAAAGAAGTCCACTATTGAACAGGTAAAGAAACTGCGTGAGAAAGACATAAAACAAATGAGCGCAGCGCCCGCCGATTTGGATTTAGAAACCGATTTACACAAAAAATACAACGTTCCCCGAAACAAGAGCGTATTTGAAATCAAATAATCCGTATAAAGCCGGGCCGTAAAAGGTTCGGCTTTTTTTAATTAATTTCCATTAAAACGATTCATCTATCAATTTATATGGCACCCTGATCGCTTTCGGTCGGTAGTGATTCGGATCCATTCTGCCATCGATGCACATATCGAAACATTCGCCGTATCCGTTAATGGAATACGTAATCAGGAGTTCGTTTTTGCCGTTGTCGTACTCAGGATGCGCCATAGCCATATAAAAAAACGGGTAGTGGCCGTTTACGGTATCGTCCACCGTCCACACGGTTTTTTTGTTTCCGAAAGGTCCGTAAGGTGTATCGGATGTATAGGTATAAATTTCTTTTCCCTGATTGCAACCTACACTAAATTCCGTGGTAATCAGCACATACTTTTTTTTCAATTTGAAGACGTAGAATGAGGCGGTAAATTCCGAAAAAATCTTTTTCGCATCGGTCACGTTTTCCGACCAGCCAACACCATCGAAATACTCCCACGCTGTTTGTGGATTTTTGCCCGGAAAACGGGCAACCATCAGGTCGTTTCCAAACCCATTATCGCGTATTCCGTATACCAAATGATAATCATCATCTTCAATAATACTATTGTTGAAACTGATGTTGTTGCGACTTCCTAAAAACACGTAATCAGTTACTTCCATAGTGGGAATGAGCATTTTTGCAATGTATAGAGAATCGATGGCTTCGAAACCCCACATGCCGCCTTCGCCCGTATTGTGCAGCAAAGCCTGAAAAACATACACCGTGTCTTTATTCACCAGCCCGGGCCCCGGCCAAAACCAATAATTATCATCTTTAGTATGTTTAAAAAGAGAGTAAGATTCCTTACCGATGTGTGTTTTTTGACTCTCAGGATCAGTAATTCCCATTTCCAAAGCCGCATTTCTTGCTTGAAAAAGACAAGGCACGGTTTTTGTTTTCGGGTCGAAATGATCGATATGGCTGTCGCCGAAAACCCATAAACTTTTATCGTTATTCAAGGGGATGGACAAGGCCACATCGCCCGAAATCCAACCCGATGTACGATGGAAGTGGGAGGTGAACGTGGAGTCTTTGTACGCTTTCGCAGCGCTTTCTGTTGATGGTGGCGAGGTACAGCCGATAACCGTTAACCATACGAAAAGATAGAAATATTGAAAAAGAACTTTTTTATTGATTAATAACATAAGATCTTATTTTTGTGTTGGAGCCATTTCAATAAATTTAAGCAGTGCTGATCTGTAAACAGCATCGTGCATGGTTCCTGATTTTTCCAGTTCTTCCAGGGTTTTGCCGTTGTAGTGCCACACCCAGCCGCTGACATCGGCATTATGCTTTTCAATGAAGTGTTGTAGTTCTACAACGGTACAATTCATCGGAAAAATTTCAGAAATCACCAACGGTTTGCTTCCTTTAAATTTTTTAATTATTTCACTGTCTTTATTTTCTTCATTGCTTTTTGGATAAAGGTGTACACTCATCTGACTCAAATCATCTGAATATTGAGAAAAACCGGGAAAAGGCAAAAAGCCTACGGTAATGAGGTGTTGTTTATCTTGTTTTCGAATAGCTTCACTCATTTTTGCAATCCACTTTTTCATAGTCTCTTCGTTGGATGAGTCAGGATAAAGTGCAATATTCTGCACGAAGAAAAAACCTCCGAATCCTTCTCCCGGCAGCCATCCGTTAGAAGGATCTACCGCAACCACCGGTTCGTTCATAAGATCATAAGATAAAATTGAGGGGCTTTGTCCAATGGCAGAAGCGACGGATTCCCAAAATATGGCTTGTGTTTGCCACCTCTGTGCGTCATTTAACTTGCTATACCATTCGGGTTGATCTTCTTTCACAAAAGCATTTAATCCTGAAACGATGAGGTACAATTCGTTTTCTTCGGCGACTTTTATGAGTTGTTTTAGCTTTTCCAGCGATTGTTTATCGGGCGTACGAACATCTTTCATAAACGCGTGATACTGCAAGGGTACACGCACCGTATTCGCTCCATAATTTTTCATTTCTTCAAAATCCTTTACCAAAGCGTCCCAGTTGGTTGTCCAGTATGTTTCGAGCATTACATCTTGTCTTCCCCAATTAAATCCCCAAACTTTAAATTCTTTGTCTTTTTCTGTAAACAATTTATTTCCCGATGCAGAAACAAGCGGCAACTTTTCCGAAATACCATCATTTTCTGCAGGCGTTTCCACATTTTTTTCACAACTTGTGAAGAGTATAATTGTTAGTAAAAGCGAACTTATGTAATTGATTGATACCATAATTATTTATGTTTGTTTATGTTGTAAACACAAATAAGAACGTAATAGTTTTGTGATAACCAGAGTTTTAAGTCTTATTGTCTTTTTTTAATTAAACCCATATGCCGCCACTCGCATTTCTTTTACCGATTTAAATGGCTTGGGTGGATGCAGGTAGCGTTCCAGAAATTTGTGTACGTTGTAGCGGATATCGGTAGCTTCTTTGCTGTCGATACGGTCGAAACCATGACCGCCCGATGCATCTTGAAAAATTTTGTACTCAAATTCTTTACCGTGCTTTTTCAGCGTTTCAATCATCAGTTCCACCTCTTCTACGTACACATCGTTATCGTTGGTGTTGGTGTAGATAAGCAGCGGCTTGTTGAGGTTTTTGGCGTAATGAGTGGGGGAGCGTCGCGCGTATTCTTGGGGATTCTCTTTTATACTTTCGCCGATATGATGCGGTGCCGTGAAATACGCCGTGTAACTTTCGTCGTGCGATGCCAAGCGATTCTCCAAATCGCTTACAGGCACGCCCGCGAAAGCGCATTGATATTTATCGCCGTGTTGAAGAATCTGCATCAGCGAGATCATCCCGCCGTGGCTCCATCCGATAACGCCTATGCGTGTGGCATCCACGAAACTATAATTCTCAATCATGTAGTTGCGGCTTTCCAGCACATCGTCATTTTCGCGGCCACCGTAATCAATGTTTTCGTACGTGGTTTTTCCGTAGCCCGTGCTTCCGCGGTATTCCGCCGAAACCACCACGTATCCCTGCGCAATAAGTTCGCGGACAATGTGCGCATAATACGTCGAAAAATTGGCGTGAATTCCGCTGTGTGGAAGGACAATAAGCGGATATTTTTTATGAACATCGATTCCTTTCGGAACAAATACATACGTGTAAAATTGCAATTTATTGTCTGCAAAGCGGTCGTCGGGGTCTTTAGGTTTCCAACGCGGAGTACTTGTGAGGCGCACTTTATCAATATGGGCAATATCTTCCAATCGGCGGAACCATAGGAGGTCGTCAATTTGTTTTTCAAGCACGTCAAAGCGGTGCTCATAATCCAAAACTTTTTGTTGCAACGAAGAAATTTCTTTCAACAACGTTGAATCCGTCTGCTGCGAAAAAACATTCGAGCCGCAAATCAAACAAACAGCACAAAGCAACATCAATTTTTTCAAATATGTATTCATAAGGCTATTTTTTAATGGGTTGATATTGGCAAAGATAGCAAAAAAACTCACACCTTAGCCATCGGCGTATAAGCATCATGATAAAAAATAAGTGTTCGATGGTCTTTTTTGGCTTTGTCCAAAAACCGCTTTTTCTCATCCATGGCCACCACCACGCTGTTATCGTATGCCGAGAGCCAACCGAGCTGTAAATTCAGCGAAGTGGGCACAACATCGCCCGGAAAGGCATAATTTCCTTCATCGGTATCAAATAATACGATAATTTGCCCCGGCGTGTGTCCATCGTACAACTCTAAACGAATTCCGTCACACAACTGCATATCTTTCAATACAAATTCCAATCGTCCCGAATCGAAGATCGGTTCAATATTATCGGCAAAGAACGAGCCTTTTTCAAACAAAGAAGGTTTCCTGTAATTTTTCCATTGCGTCAGGCTCACTCTATACGTGGCGTTGGGGAACGCAGGCACAGCGCGGTTCTTTTCATCGAGAACGGTGCTCGCACCACAGTGGTCGAAATGCAGGTGCGTGAGTATCACATCGGTAACTTCCTCGGGTGCGTATCCTATTTTTTGTATTTCTTCTATGATATTTTTTTGATTATAAGGCTGATAGAATTTTAATTTGGGATTGTGTTTGTCGCCGATTCCCGTATCCACAAGAATTCGTCGGTCATCGGTCTCGATAAACACGCACCGGAGCGACATTTCGCACATGTTGTTTTCGTCTGTCTTATATTTATTCGACCAATACTTTTTGGGCACCGGGCCAAACATCACTCCGCCGTCTCCCAAAAAATATCCCGATTCAATAATATGAAACTTGAGCATAAAGTTGTATTTTTGTGCAAAATTACCACTTAGTTTCGAGTTTCGCGTTACGAGTTTCGAGTTAAAATTGAAAATGCTCCCCAAAAAGAACGATAACATTGCCGAATATTTGCTCTACATGTGGCAAATAGAGGATTTGCTGCGCGTATATGATTTGAATATCGATAAAGTTCAGCAACATTTGATCGATAATTTGCCCGTTTCGGATGACGAAAAGCAGCAAATGCGAGATTGGTACGAAGGTTTGATCATGATGATGAAATCGGAAAATGTGCAGGAAAAAGGACATTTACAGGTCAATAAAAACATCATTATCGATCTTACCGATGCACATTTACGTCTGTTGAAAGACCCGCAGGAATCGGCTTACATTACCATGTATTACAAAACGTTACCGTACATTGTGGAGCTTCGGGCAAAATCGCAGCAACCCGATGTTCCCGAACTTGAAACGTGTTTTACAGCTTTGTACGGCTACTTGCTGTTGAAAATGCAAAAGAAAGAAATTTCGCGCGCAACGCAACAAGCGGTAGAGCAAATTACTAAACTCATCGCGCTGCTTTCGGAAAAATATAAAACAATCGATAACGAAGAACAATCCTAAATTATGGCAATATACACAGGCTCAAACAAGCATCTCGGCGGTACCGAAGCTATTACGCAAAAACAGGAAACTTTTTATGGTTTGGTGCAAAAAAATGTATTAATAACCGGTTCGAACGGACAACTCGGCAATGAGTTGCGTAAACGTCAGGAAATCAGCAATAACGTGTTTTATTACATTTATACCGATGCCGGCGATTTAGATATTACCGATTTGCAGCAAGTTACGGATTTTGTGAAGCATCACTCCATTCAATATATCATCAACTGCGCGGCTTACACCAATGTTGAAAAGGCCGAAACGGATGTTGAAGCTGCCTATTTGGTAAATTATACGGGTGCCGAAAATTTGGCGAAAGCTGCTGCGGAAAATAATTGTCGCTTAATTCATATTTCCACCGATTTTGTTTTTGACGGAAAATCCATCATTCCTTACACCGAAAACGTTGCAGCGAATCCGTTATCGGTTTACGGAAAATCGAAGTTGAAAGGTGAAGAGGCTATCCGTGAGTTTTGTCCCGATGCGGTAATTATTCGCACATCGTGGTTGTATTCGGAGTTTGGAAATAATTTCGTGAAAACGATGATCCGCCTGATGAACGAACGCGAGGAGTTAAATATCGTTTCCGATCAACGCGGAACACCCACCTATGCAGCGGATTTAGCAGAAATGATCCTTCATATCATGGAATTTGCCGAAACTGAAGAGTGGAAACCGGGCATGTATCATTTCTCCAATATGGGTGAAACCTCTTGGTTCGAATTTGCCGAAAAAATAAAAGAATTGGGCAACATACAAAACTGCCAACTGAATCCTATTAAAACCGATGAATACCCTACCGCTGCCGAACGCCCCCCATACAGTGTGATGAATTTATCGAAAATTCAATCGGCATTTCACGTTGAAATTCCAAAATGGGAAAATGGTTTGGAAAGGTGTATTAAACAATTAGCAATTAATAACTAACAATTACAAAACTTCGTGGACTCCGTGCTTTCCTTGTAAGTCACAGTGTAACAAAAAGTACCTCTGCGTAATAAAAATATATGTCATTAAAAGAAGAAATTCAACGCCGGCGCACCTTCGCCATTATCAGCCACCCCGATGCGGGAAAAACCACATTAACAGAGAAATTACTGCTGTTTGGCGGCGCCATTCACGTAGCGGGAGCTGTAAAATCCAATAAAATAAAAAAAACCGCCACGTCCGATTGGATGGAGATTGAGAAACAACGCGGAATATCGGTTGCTACATCGGTAATGGGTTTTGAGTACGTCGATTATAAAATCAATATTCTCGACACGCCCGGCCACCAGGATTTTGCCGAAGATACATATCGTACACTCACGGCCGTGGACAGTGTTATAGTGGTGGTGGACATAGCCAAAGGGGTGGAAACGCAAACCCGAAAACTGATGGAAGTGTGCCGGATGCGCCACACGCCGGTAATGATTTTCGTGAATAAACTCGACCGTGAAGGAAAAGATCCGTTCGATATTTTGGACGAATTGGAGGAAGAACTTCAAATTGCGGTTCGGCCATTGAGTTGGCCAATTGACATGGGCGACCGTTTTAAAGGTGTTTACAATCTTTTCCAAAACAGTTTGGATTTATATCAACCGAGCAAACAAACCGTAACCGAATCGGTGAAAATGGATATCGCTTCACCGGAATTGGAGAAAAATATAGGTGAACGTTTAACAAAAAAACTACGAGACGATGTGGAACTTATTACCGAAGTTTATCCCGAGTTTGATCGTGAAGATTATCTTGCGGGAAAATTAGCGCCCGTTTTTTTCGGTTCGGCGCTCAATAATTTCGGTGTGAAAGAACTGTTGGATTGCTTTGTGCAAATTGCGCCATCGCCTAAACCCGTACAAGCCGAAGAGCGTGTGGTTGACCCCTACGAGGAGCCGTTTTCGGGTTTTATCTTTAAAATTCACGCCAATATGGATCCCAACCATCGGTCGTGTATCGCGTTTGTAAAAGTGTGCTCGGGGCGGTTTGAACGAAATGTGAATTACAAGCACGTTCGCTTTAATCGTCAACTGAAATTCTCATCGCCCACGGCGTTTATGGCGCAGAAAAAGGAGATCTTGGACGAAGCTTTCGCGGGAGATATTGTGGGATTGCCCGATAACGGCAATTTTAAAATAGGCGATACGCTCACTTCGGGCGAAGAGTTACATTTCAAAGGTTTGCCCAGTTTCTCACCCGAAATGTTCAAATACATTGAAAATGCCGATCCGATGAAATCGAAACAGCTGCAAAAAGGTATTGAACAATTGATGGACGAAGGCGTGGCGCAACTTTTTACCAATCAGTTTAACGGACGAAAAATCATCGGAACCGTTGGTCAACTTCAGTTCGAAGTAATTCAATACCGCTTGTTGCACGAATACGGCGCGCAATGCCGTTGGGAACCCATCAACCTTTACAAAGCCTGTTGGATCGAAAGCGATGATGCGGCGCAATTGGGCGATTTCAAAAAACGCAAATACCAATACATGGCTCACGACAAAGAGGGTAGGGATGTGTTTCTTGCAGAATCGAATTATATTTTAATGATGGCGCAGCAGGATTTTAAAAATATCCGCTTCCATTTTAGTTCTGAATATTAAAACACCCAATCTTCGCTTCTCTGTGGTTCAGGATTGCTGAAGTCCATATTGCCTCGGCCAAAATCAAAAAGAATTCCACGAAAATCGAAATCGAGCCACAGATCAGATATTTTCAACCTCGATTTATCTACAAACATTTCCTGTTGAGCCGCATGGTGTGCAAGTTCAGGAAGAACTTCGTAAACTTCACCTACATTCATCCCTCTTTCCAATTGATCCCATCTATTTCTGAAACTTATGCTCGCCAGCGCTGTAGTTCGTCTTATAATGTCATCAGACTCTCGCAGGTATCTTATTTTGTCTTCTTCGGTTTTAAAAATTCTAAAAACATAGGAACGTTCGCCCAAATCGAGCGAATAATTGGAGGCGAATAATACTTTATAGTCGTTATATCTGTATTTATTCAAAGTTTCTCTCACAAAAGAATAAAATTTGTCTTCAACTTCCTGGTTATTTGAGTAACTGTTCCACGTGATCGTTTGGTAAACGATGTCGTTTTTAATTTCAACATTTGTTTTTCCACCGAAAGTTAATACATCGCATCCGCTCAAAATCATGGTTAATGTTCCTAAAATCAACGCTTTCAATAGTGTTTTCATAATTTGATAAATATTTCAATAAACTAAAAATTATCCGGATCTTCTCGCGATGCAGTAGCGGTAACGCTATAAAAAAGCCTGTCGAAATTTGATAAAAGCATTTCTACAAATTTTGTATGGAAAACGGTGTAAAGTTTCGACGAAATATGTTTGCGGTCTTTCCGTTTCAGCAGGCCGAAACGCAATTCGTTGTCGTCCACCCAGATTTGCGGTTTAAAAAACGCTTCGTTTTTCCACAAAATAACGCCGTACGTAATCCTCCCGTCGGTAAGACGAGTCCATTTATCGGCTTTTTTCAGGTCAATAGCAGCGTAAATTTTATCGAGCAACAAATCGGGCTGACTAGTTTTTACGATTATTGCCATGCTGTTTTATATTCGATAACTATCAATAGCGGCTTTCACAGAACCGTGCAACAGCAAAAGATTCTTAGCTTGCTCATACGGTAAACTCAATTCGTCCACGATCATGCGCGTGCCCCTGTCCACCAATTTCTGATTGGTTAATTGCATGTTTACCATCCGGTTGCCTTTTACGCGGCCAAGTTTTATCATCGTGGAAGTAGTTATCATGTTCAGCACCAGTTTCTGTGCTGTTCCCGATTTCATACGCGTGCTGCCGGTTACATATTCCGGGCCGACGATGGGTTCGATTTTTATTTCGGCTTCCGCCGCCACGGGCGAGTCGGGATTACAACTGATGGCTCCCGTAAGAATTCCGTTCTCACGCGCACGACGCAAAGCGCCTATAACGTAAGGCGTTGTTCCCGATGCGGCAATGCCTACGAGTGTATCGTTTTGATCGATGTGGTATTCCAGTAATTCTTCCCAAGCCCTGTCATAATCGTCTTCTGCCGCTTCCACAGGATTTCGCAAAGCTATGTCGCCGCCGGCGATTAATCCGATAACGTATGTGTTTGGCATACCGTATGTTGGCGGAATTTCCGAAGCATCGAGCACACCAAGCCGCCCGCTTGTTCCGGCGCCGATATAAAAAAGGCGTCCGCCTCGTTTCATTCGTTCCACAATTCCTGTAACCAGTTTTTCGATCTCGGGAATGGTTTTTTGCACCGCATCCGCCACTTTTTTATCCTCCTGATTCATTTCAGTCAGGATTTCCAAAACCGATTTTTTTTCTAAATGGTCGTAATGCGACGGTTGTTCAGTTACTTTGATAAATGCCATTTCAATTTGTGTTTTACGAATTACGATTATTTGTAATATTCTACCAACCCTTCCATAGGCGATTGTACGATTTTTCCTATGCGTATGCCTTTTTCCTCAGCCACTTTCTTCAGAAAATCGGCATAATAAAAAGCGATAGAGCCAACAAAATTAACGCTGTTATTTTGATAATCGTACTGCATAACATTTCTCTCGAAGAAATCAGAAAAACAATTCTCAACAACGGCTTTTATTGATTTGTCTTCGATATGCTGCATGATGAACGGCGAAAGGCTTGCCAGGAACCTACTTGGGAAAGGCTGACGATAGACTTTGTCTATGATTACCGCCGGAGTGAGATTATATTCTTCCAACAATTTTTCTTTTAAACCTTCGGTTAATTGGTTTTTAAGCGCATCGCCTACCAATCGTTTTCCCAATTGAGCTCCACTACCTTCGTCTCCTAAAATAAAGCCAAGTGGCGAAATTTGTTTCACTATTTCTTTACCATCCCATTCGCAAGAATTACTTCCCGTTCCTACGATGCACGCGATCCCCGAACTGTGGCCGCAAAGGCTGTGTGCAGCGGCTATCAGGTCGCTGTACACTTCAATTGTTTGAATTGGGAACGATTGAAAAAGCGCATTTTTTACCAAAGGTATTTTTTCGGGAATACAGCCTGTTCCATAAAAATAAATAGCATCGATGTTCTCGTCTTTTAATAGAGGAAAAACGTTGAGTTTTATGTCTTCGGCAATTTCTTCCTGTGTTTGATATATGGGACTGATTCCTTTACTTGTTAATCTACGGAGAATATTTCCGTTTGAAGTCAGGCACCAGTCGGTTTTAGTTGCGCCACTGTCGGCGATTAAGATGTTTCGCATAATTTTTTTGTTTGATATTATTATAATTTTATGTAGATATTCTTTTTATACAAAATATACCCGAACAACCAGCAAAGCGTTACGAAAATGAGCGCGTAAAGCAGTGATCCGAAATAATTGCCTGCCCACGGTTGTAGTAATATGTTATACGTAAATGTTTTAATAGCAATGGGTTCGCCCTGATAATTAAACCTGATATTGGAAATCAAATTTGCTAAAACACCTGCGAAAACATACACAATAAGCGGATTCACACCGAAAGCGTGAAAAAATCGGCTCCATTTTTCTTTTTTGTTAATGTCGATAATCCAAATAAATAAACCGAGCAATTGCGCCGCGAATCCGGTGGTTGTTAAAACGAAGGTTGAACTCCAGATTTTTTTGTTGATAGGACATCCGTATTGCAGTAACAATCCCGCAAAAGCGAGTATAGTTCCCCAAATCAGCAATTTTTGAACACGTACGTGATTATCTTTATTTACAATTATCATTGCTCCGAAAAGGAATCCGGTAAGAACATGAGCAATGGAAGGAAGTGTACTCAGTAAACCTTCGGGGTCGAGAGCGATACGAACGCCTTCGGGTGTAGTGTCTTTGTACATGTGATCGGTTCCCCAAAGCGCTTTGTCGATCACGGCAATAATGTTTCGTTCCGACATTTCGTAGCCGTTTCCGAAAACTAAAATGAGATGATACCCGATAAGTATCAAGGCGATTATCCACAACAAATGTTTGTGATTCACCAACAGCACTATAAGTCCGGCAAAGCCGTAAGCTAACGCCAATCGTTGTAAAACCCCCAAAATGCGTATCGTGTCAAAATGCGTGGCTGCTTGTATAAAAGTCTCTCCCGAAGCCAATCCACGGCATAATTGCCCAAACCAGCCTAACGCCAACCCGATTATAAAGATCAAAATAGCGCGTCTAACAACTTTCCATATTGCAACGCCGGAAGCTTCGAAATTAAATCGTCTGAGCGACATATAGGTAGAAACACCCATGATGAACATAAAAAACGGAAAGACCAAATCGGTGGGCGTAAGCCCGTGCCATTGCGCATGCCCGAGCGGCCTGTATATAGAACCCCACGATCCCGGATTATTCACCATGATCATTCCGGCGATGGTTATGCCTCGAAGAATATCGAGGGACAACAGACGTGAAGATTGCTGAGAGGAAATTGGATTCATATACGGCTCAATTATTTATATAAATAATATTTCTTTGAAGTTTTCTTAAACGCCTCCTCGTCTTTTGTCCAATACGATTGAATATCCACAAACCGATGATTTTTGGAAAATTCCTTGCGAATAAAATCGCTTCCGCTTACTTTATCGAACATATCAAAACGATTTTCGGGAGCGTGGTCGAAAACTTTGTGATCGGGGTAAAGTTGCGCGGCTACTTCCATCACGTGAAATTGAATATCCGACAATCGGGCTTTGGCATAATCGGTTAAGTGAATTTGCACGCCTTGATAATTTTTTCCTTGCCCCACAGAATAATAAGGTTTTAAATGAACGGGACGGAAATTGATCCCAGGTAATCGTTTCGCATTCAATGCGCGGGCAAATTCTTCGGCTTTGATCCATTCGGCGGCGAACATTTCAAACGGCAACGTATAGCCTACGCCAATAGACATATAACCCAATTCGCCTAAAATACCGGAAACGGGATAAAAATACGCCGAATGCGCGAACGGAATGTGCGGCGATGTAGGCACCCAAGGCAATCCTGTATCTTGGAAATTCATCTTGCGGCGCCATTTTTTCATCTTGACTACGTTCAGCTTACAAGGTTTGTCCATCATTTCGGCGTTGATCATATTTGCCAATTCGCCGCAAGTTAATCCGTACACATAAGGAATTTTCAATTGGCTTACGAATGAGAAAAAACCGTCTTCTACCAAATTCCCTTCTACTTTTTGTCCGCCTAACGGATTGGGACGATCGAGGACTACAAATTCGATGTTGTTTTCTGCAGCAGCTTGCATCGCCAAGTACATCGTTGAAATATAGGTGTAGGACCGGCAGCCGATATCTTGAATATCGTACACGATAACATCCAAACCTTGTAGCATTTCTGCAGTCGGTTTTCGCGTAGCGCCGTACAGCGAGAAAACGGGAACTCCAGTGTTCGGATCTTTAAAATCCTCGATTTTATCGCCCGCGTGCACATCTCCACGAACTCCGTGTTCGGGACCGTAAAGTGCAACAAGGCGGACGTTGGGCGCTTCGTGTAAAATATCGATCGTGGATTTTAGATTATTGTCTATGCCGGTTGGATTTGTTATCAATCCCACCCGTTTGCCTTGCAACGCCTTAAAATTAGATTCTTTAAGTACTTCAATTCCGGTTTTTACGTGTATTTTTTGTGCGATGGCAAAGGAGAAAAATAAAAATGTGAATAATGTGAATGAAATAATTGTTCTTTTCATATAAATGTCGTTTTTATTTACTTGCCTGAAAGGCAAAATTTGCATAACCGTAAGCCAAAAAGCTTCCGGATTTGGGAATATATCGATGGCTTGGCCTGAAGGGTCATACAATCAGTCTTTTAAAAAATATTGCTCGTCAATATCAATGCCATTTTCTTTCAATAGACCTCTGAATTCATCTTCAAAACTAACGGTTTCATGATGTTGTTTTTGATTTTTTATGTAATTGATGATTAAGTCTTTTTCGGTATAGTTATATGTAAATGCCCCAAAACTCTCTGCCCAATAATAAAAATGAGGAAAATTAGCATTTTGTTTTAACCATTTGCTCGATGCGCTTTTTACCTCTCGCATACAATCCGACAAAGCTACTGTTGGATGCAAATCAATCAATAAATGGATATGATCTTCCATACCGCCAATTCTGTAAAGAACCGATTTGTTGTTTTTTATAATTCCGAGAATATAAGCGTAAAGTTTTTTTTCGTGTTCTTGATTAATTGTCAGCCGATTTTTTTTTGTTCGGAAAACAACGTGATAAAGTAGTTTCGTATAACTCATAATCTTTTTTGTGCGACCTTTCAGGCCGTGTATTGTGAACGATATTTACCGCAGGATGAAAGCCTACGGTTATGCAAGTAGAACTTTTCAAGTTCATGAAATATTTTATGAATTTTCTGTTTGTTCAATTTCCAACTCTTCTTCGGTCTTCTTCGCTTTTCCGAAATCTTTATCTACTTTCATAAACGGAATAAGCAACAGGGTTGGAATGGTCGCTATCATAATAAAAATAAAGAAATTCTGATATCCCAATTGTTCCTGAATCCATCCTGCGGCCATACCCGGAAGCATCATCCCTAGCGCCATAAATCCGGTGCAAATGGAGTAGTGTGCGGTTTTGTGTTCGCCTTGCGAGAAATATATCAAATAAAGCATGTATGCCGTGAACCCGAATCCGTATCCGAATTGTTCGATGGCTACCGCCACATTTACCCATAAGAAATTTTCGGGCGTGAACATGGATAAGAATACATAGGCTGCATTTGGAAGAGTTATGGCCAAAGCCATGGGCCACATCCAAAACTTCAGCCCTTGCCGTGATGCTACAATTCCCCCGAGAATACCGCCCAAAGTTAGTGCTATAACGCCAACGGTTCCATACACAATACCAACTTCCTGCGTACTAAGGCCTAATCCGCCCACTTCACGTGCATCCAATAGAAAAGGAGATGCTAATTTTACCAACATGGCTTCCGCCAGACGAAAGAGCAGCATAAAAGCAATAGCCAATACTATGCCTTTCTTTGTGAAAAACGATGCAAATGTTTTTCCGAACTCTTGCAGGATACCCGAAGGGGTATTTGTTGTTTTACCTACATCGCTTGCGGGTTTAGGCAAGACAAAACGGTGATAAACGAAAAACAAGAGAAATAGTCCGGCGAGTATGAAGAATGTGATGCTCCAAGCATAAGGAACTCTTCCTGTTGTTTTTTCGAGAAATCCCGCCAGAATTATCAACAATCCCTGACCAGTGATCATTGACAAGCGATAGAATGTACTTCGGATACCCACGAAAAAAGATTGTTGCGAATCGTCCAGCCCGAGCATGTAAAATCCATCGGCGGCAATGTCGTGTGTGGCGGAACTGAAAGCCAACAGCCAGAAAAAAGCCAAAGAAGCTTTAAAATAAAACGGGGTAGGCAACGTAAGAGCAATTCCCGCCAATCCGGCGCCTATGAGCAACTGCATTGTCACGATCCACCATCTTTTCGTTTTTAAAATATCTACAATAGGGCTCCAAAAAGGTTTTATTACCCAAGGAAGATATAACCAACTTGTGTACAGTGCGATATCGGTGTTCGATAAACCGAAACGCTTGTACATTATCACAGAAACTGTCATAACTGCCACGTAAGGAAGCCCTTGCGCGAAATAAAGGGTGGGAATCCATGCCCAGGGGTTTCTTTTATTACTCATATTTTTATGTTTATAGATTCTTCTCCGTCAGCTGACGGATCAGAATGACATTGACTTTGTCATATTGAGCGAAGCGAAATATCTAAATTAGTAATTTTTTTCGATTTCCGAAGTCGGAAAGTAATGATTCAGAATTTTCGTGTAATCATACCCCTTTTCCGCCATCATCGCCGCGCCAATTTGGCAAAGGCCCACGCCATGGCCCCAGCCTGCGCCGATAAGCGTGAAAGTTTGAGGAACGCCTTCCTCGTTTTCATCGTTGGCTTCCACAACAAAAGCGGAACTATACAAATGTGATTTAGAAAATGTTCGGCGAATTTCCAATTCTTTGCCGATGATCATCACGCGCTCTGTACCAATAATTTTTAGCCGTGTTATACGGCCGGATGTTCCTCGTTCTAAAGGTTCCAAAGAAATAATTTCTCCGAAATCAATGCCTGAACGTTTATGAATAAGATCCGAAATTTCTTCTTGTGAATAAATCACTTTCCACCGATAAAAATCGGCCGTTTCCTGATCGTAGTCGTTCAAAACCTGTTTTAGCACGTTGGCATCTTGCGTGTTACAGAATGCCGCAGGCGATGTACGGATCCATTCATCCGCATTTTCTTCGATGGTTAAATCGGGTAGGGGTGAGCCTTTTACGTTATCGGGTTTGCCTTGAAGATAAGGATGTACGAAAGGTTCCCAAACATTTTCGAAAGTTTCCATCACGCCGCCGCAGCATTTCGAAAAACGGGCATCGCAAATAATATCATTATAAGTAAGTACTTCGCCATAGGTTTTTTCGATTACTTTCTTCACCAAATCGGTGGATTGACGTGTAATTCCCTGATAACGCTGACAATGATCGTCGGCACAAACATCGAAATTGTTATGATCTTCGCGATCATACCAACGAATGATTTCGGTAGGTGTTTCAAACGAAGTTTGGTAATCGCTTTCAATGGATTTATTCTTCTGAACTTGTGCCAATAGCCAACTTCGGGAAATAACGGCGTGTGCTTTCAGCAATTCTTCGGAACTTGTGGCGCTCATTTCCGACGAAATAACGCTCGTGAGATAATCTTCCAACGAAACGATATTGATGGCGGAAATTCCGCCATCTTCTACGATAAACTTCAATCCGCCTAAAAAACGTTGGTTCTCTTTGCGTTCCCAATGAAAATTCACGCCGATAATTACATCTTTCAGCTCGAAAGAATCGGTGTGGAGGTCATCGGCTTCAAAAGTGATCTCTTCGTATTCACTACCGTCAAAAACGATGTTTCCATCGGATAATTCTACGGAATATTTACCTGCAAAAAAATCTTTCCCTTGGAGTTTATAGGTAGAGAGTAGCTCAAAATCAATCTTTTGCTGATTGAGCAAAATGCCAACTCTGATTAAAGGTTCGCTCATTTATTTTTGTTTAATTGTACCCTTGCTTGCAATTCCCAAGTACGCAGCCTGTCTTTGTAGGTGTTGTGTCCGTTCATTTTTACTACATCGAGTGAAGCGTCGGAATTATCGTCCCAACGGCGACAGTAGTAAATAACATCGTAAATTCTTCCTATCTGATACTCACGGCTTACGCGCAATCCTACAGCATAATCTTCACCGTATTTGGTGGTGGGGAAGTTAATTTCACGCAACATAGGAGTGTAGAATCCGCGAGGAGCTCCTAATCCATTAATTCTCAAAGCGTTATTTCGACCATTTTCGGGTGTCCATTCGCGGTGATCGATAATTCCGGGAGGGATCATTTCCATATCGAAATTCGTCATTTTATAAGTTCCCACAACCATGGCACAGTTTTGTTCGTAGAAAGCATCGATGAATTTTTGAACCGTATTTTCATCCGAATACATATCGTCGCTATCCAATTGAATGGCAAATTTTCCGCATTTGGGATGATGAAGCGCCGCATTCCAATTACCGCCAATGGCGTGGTAAGATGTATCTTGGGCGATGTAAACCAATTTAGGATCATCGGTATATTTTTTGATTATCTCTACCGTTCCATCGTCGGAATTATCATCTACAACGATAACATTGTATGGAACTTTTGTTTTTTGATTTAATGCTGAAACAATGGCATTTTCGATGGTTTTCACCCGATTTTTACAGGGAATAACCACGGATGCTTCATACTCAAAATCATCGGCGGAAAATTCTATCGACTTGAAGTTCGGCTCTAAATATCCACCGATATCTTTCAAGTGCTGCGTACAAGCTTCTTCCATTTCTATCTGAACGGCGCGATTTTTCGGGTCTACGTAATCGAAGATCTTTTCGCCGCTTTTTCTTGTGTCGTGTTCTACTTCGTAATATAAGAATTCGTTCACGTGAACCAATTCGCCTTTTTGAGATACTTTTAAGCGCAAATCGTACAATCCGGCAAACTCATAATCTTTATCCATGCGTTGAACGGCATCTTTTAGAGCAGAAGTTCTGTAAAGCAACACGGAACCGAAATCGAAATCATCACGTAGCGACCCGAATTGGTAATCAATAACCGGCGCTTCTTTTCTTTCTCCGTCCGCTACTTTAAAGTGGTCGGCATATATCATCGCTGCGTTTGTATCGTCTGCGATAGCAACGAAGCGCTCTATAGCGAAGTTAACCCACTGAAGCGTAGTGTCTTTTGTATAAATCAGGGTATATTCCGTGTTAGATTTTTCGGCGATCTTACGGATGGCATCGGTGGATTTTAAACTTTTTGTTACTATTACTTCGCAACCCTCCATGTTCGGTTGTTCTGACGGTGCGATCAAATAAATTTCATTTATCAACTCCGATTTTTTAAAGTTTGCAACAGTCTCTTCTACTTGCGCAGCACTTCCGTAAGGAATAAAGCAATTAATTTTTTTCATTTTTTTAATTTTGATATTGTTGTATTTTGTTGTTCAGTAATTCTCTGTATTTATTCCATAGCCTCCAAAATATTTTTCAGTAGCTCGTTTATTTTATCTTGTTTCTTTACCGATTCTACCGGAAATCCCAAAATGCACGTATTGTACTTTTCTCCTTTATACAACGTTCCTGCGCTTAAATTATTCTCCGAATAGCGGAAAACGGTAAACGCATTTTCGCCGACAGGTTCAATGGCATCTGGATGTTCCACTACGTAGCTTTCGCTATTCAACTCATTGAAATATTCGTAATTACCTGTTATGAAAGCGAAAGGCGATGGAACAGCTTTAATTTTCCCTGCAACGGCTCCGTTATTGTTGCGCCATTTGTATTTGAGCGTATTTTGCGCCCAATCTTTATCTGCTTTTGTGGCATTGGGATTATCCCACAAATCCGTTCCCACGAATGCGCCGCTCACGATGATATTTCCGCCGTTGTTGCAAAAATCGGTGATAGCTTTCTGTTGCGCGGGCGAAAACGTTTTGTATTTTGTCGGCATTGCTCCACGAGCGACGCTCCACTCACGTTGTTTACCGAGAATCCAATCCACAATTTTATAATCTTGCAAAGATATATTTTTATTTTCAATTGCGCCAGCAGACGAAGAAACAAATGAATATCCTGCTTCGGCAAAGGCTTGTCCGTGAATGAACGGATAATCGAACGTGTTTCCGGCAATTTTCGTGGTTTCGTAATTTGAATTGCTATCACCAAATCCTGAAGCATCATCGTCCATCCACGGAATCACACGACGAAACTCATTTTGTTGTCCGATAAAATGATGGTCGGCAATGTACGGCACGCCGTTGTCAACGCTTCCTGCAAATCCGGCAAGGCTGTCGCTGCTTGCCGTGAAACTGAATGGCGCCGAAACCCGTGTGAAGCCGTTCACAATCAGGACTTCGCCTTTCTCGTTCGATTTTCGGCAAACCGAAAGAATTTCGGATGGGAAACTTTTTCCGCCGTCATTTACGGCTTCCACTTTAAAGCTGTAAATATTATCTTTGTGAATATCAATTGTATGTGAATTGGTATTTACAAGCGTGCCGTTATCGAATCCGCCGCCGTTGATGCGTGTGTAAACGATGTGCTTTGTTGCTTTTGCCGATGTTTCAGCTATATCGGGTGTATCGTCCCAATTTAACTGCACCTGTGTCTCTCCCGTGAACCTTACACTAAAATCCTTTACAGGCAACGGTTGCACCACATACGGCCGATTGTATTGCGAAGCAATGAATTTGAGCATTCCTTTGTAAATGGAGCGACTGACTGCGAAACGAAACGTCGGGTCGAGGCCGTAGCGCATATCGGCAAAATTTTGGTGCGAAAGCAGTTCCAATAACATTGTCGGCACGTTGGGCATGCGTGCTTCAGCATACGAACGGTTCCACAGGTGGCGGCGTGTCCAATCGGGTTCGAAATCGCGACGAATATCGTTTGTAATTTCGTCCATAATCAGTTCAGTTAAATCGCGCGATGCCCAGCGAGAACGCCCGTTTTCAAATTTTCCGTTGTTGTGGGTTGTCATATAAATTCCCAGCGTTCCCACAATAGTATCGCCCCAAAAAGTACCCGCATCCGTGTGAAACGCGAACGCCAAATCCACGGGAATATTCAAACCTTCGGCTTTGGGAATTACCGATGAACCGCCTGCCAGCCAGTTTACCCACACGCCGCGGCTTGCGTAGTCGTCGGTGTAATCGTTTTTCCCTTCGGTGCGGTTGTACACCGAATCGGGAATGCCCGCCCATTGCATCCAGTAGCGTGCGCCTTCGGTGTAACGTGGGTGGCCGCTGATTTCCGGCTTATAGCCAATTTTAGAAATAAATGTTTCTTTGGCGACAAGAGAGTCGGAACTTTTGGTATTCTCTTTCTCAAAGCCTTCTGTATTAGGCATTCGGGCAATATTTCCCATTCCGCCACCGATTTTTACGGCATCGGCAGTAACTATTTTTCCTGCTCGTTTACTTTTATTGGAAAGTGTTATTTTGTGATTTGCGCCTTTATTGAAATTAAAATATCCGAGAAAAATCCACGTGTTGCCACCCATTTTCTGATTGACGTGAAAATCGGTTTTTCCACCGGCGTGATACACGCTGTACAATGCATCGTCGGTACTATTTTTTACGGTTTGATACGAAATGTACACGCCATAACTTCCCGATTCGGGAATATCGGGTGTCCACGTGGCGAAACTTTCCGCACCGTTTGAGACGGTTTTTGTTTGTCGTGCCGTTCCCATCCTGAAAGGATTTTCTCCGTCGAGATACACTTTTTTAGGGTTGGCAAATCCGGCGGAATCGGTGCGTTGCCAACGTTCTTTGTCGTTGGTTTCAACGTACCCCGAAGCAGCATCGTTATCGAGAATTATTTCCTGCGTGTTGTAATCTCTCTCGCGCGGCATCAGCACGTTGGCACCGGCATTTTCAAGCATCGGCACCAAAAACGGAAGTACATAACTTTGGGTATATAAATCTTCCACCGTTTGAAAAATACGTGCGCGCTGCCATTCCCATCGGCCGAGTTTTTGCTCGTAATACCATCCATGGCTTTGCCAAAGAGCAATGTGGTTGTTTGTCAGTCCTTTACCGAACGATTGAATGGGAGCCGAAATATTGGTAGTGAGGGGTGTTTTTACATTGTGCGTGATTAACCTTGATTTATCTTTCGCCGATTGGCGATAAAAATTGGGCACGAGTGTGCTGATCTCTTGTTTATCGGAAAATATACTGATGCGGTATTTTTTCTGTGCCGCAGGCAAGTAAAACCGTACGCTGTCGTAAATTTGACGGACGGTGTTTTCGCGCATCGGTAAGTACGAGAGCGAAAGGTTTGTGTGGAATTCGATGGACTTTTTTCGGGAATCCAACGCGATGCTGTCCACAGTTACTCGTCCGGGACGAAGCAGGGTTTGCTTATAGATATTCGTTAACGAAGAATTTAGGCTCTTCTTTAGGCTGTCCGTATTTTCTTGTGAAAAAGAAAAATTACAGATAAATATAGAGAGAATTATGATATAAGTTCGTTTCATTTTACTTCAGATTATTTTCTAATATACTTCAAAAACGTATAATCATATTTATGTTTTTCGTCTGCCTTATGCTCTTCTTTTTCCAATAATTCACATTTATCGAAGTCAATTTCGGGAAAAAAGGTATCGGCATCTTCAAACGTGTGATGGATGCGCGTTAGATACAATGTGTCCACAATTGGCAGGGCGGTGCGATATAGCTGCCCGCCGCCGATAATGAAGATTTCTTTACCATCGGGGGCTTTTTCAAAAGCTTCGTCCAACGAGCGAACGACAATACAGTTTGGATAATTCTCGGCTTTGTCTGATGCAATGACAATATTTATGCGATTAGGCAATGCGCCTTTGGGCAACGACTCATACGTTCGGCGACCCATTATAACGGTATGTCCTGAAGTGATGTTTTTGAAATGTTTTAAATCGTTGGGTAAGTGGCAAAGCAAATCGCCGTTGCGGCCGATAGCGTTTTGTTCGTCGATGGCGACAATGATACCAACCCCTAAATCCCCTAAAGGGGATTTTACGGGTAGCGAATTATTTTTTATTTTATCCATTGTTTTTTAATTTTTTACTGCGAGTCGGAACTCGCAACTCCCAAAGTCCCCTTTAGGGGATTTAGGGGTTGGTTAAACCGCAACAACTCCTTTTATATGCGGATGTGGGTCATAATCCGTCAACTCAAAATCTTCGAATTTAAACGAAAAGATATCTTTTACATCGGGATTTATCTTCATTTGAGGCAATGTCCGCGGTTCGCGCGAAAGTTGCAGATTCACTTGTTCCAGATGATTCAGATAAATATGCGCATCGCCCAACGTGTGCACAAAATCGCCTTCTTCAAGTCCGGTAACTTGCGCCATCATCTTTAATAATAATGCATACGAAGCGATATTAAACGGAACGCCCAAGAACACATCCGCACTGCGCTGATAAAGCTGCAAACTCAATTTTCCGTCGGCAACATAAAACTGAAAAAACGCGTGGCAGGGTGGGAGGTTCATATTCGGAATATCCGCTACATTCCACGAACTGACGATAATTCGTCGACTATCGGGATTGTTTTTAATCGTGTTTACCACTTGCGAAATCTGATCGATATGCCCACCGCTGTAATCGGGCCACGATCGCCATTGATAACCATATATATGTCCTAAATCGCCGTCCTCGTCCGCCCATTCGTTCCAAATGCGTACGCCGTTGTCGTTGAGGTATTTAATGTTGGTGTCGCCGTTCAGGAACCACAATAATTCGTGTATTATCGATTTTAAATGGAGCTTTTTGGTTGTCAGCACCGGAAATCCATCGGCTAAATTAAACCGGCTCTGATGCCCGAAAATGCTTATCGTTCCTGTTCCGGTGCGGTCTTCTTTTCGCACGCCTTCATCCAGCACGCGCTGAAGTAAATCTAAATATTGTTTCATATTGTTTTGCAAGAGGCAAAGGCTTAGGATGCGGCCTCTTGTTTTGTTCGGAAACAAAAATACAATATTTTTCTTAAACCGCGCCTCTTTTCTTTATGGGGTTTTTTGCCTCATGTTGCATTTTTATCAAACTAAAATGCTCCTACATTGTTTAAATAAATATATTTGGAAAATTTTTTTAAAACAAATCGAACATGAATTTATCAGAACTTTTAAACGGCCCAATGGGTCAATCGGTCATCAACAATGTGGCGAATCAAATGGGTATGGATCAACGTGAAGCGGCAAGTGCCGTAGGTTTGGCATTACCCGTTATTTTAAGCGGAATGCGCCGTAACGTTCAATCGGATCAAGGTGCGCAGAGTTTAAATAACGCGTTGAACGATCCCCGCCACGACGGCCGTATCCTTAACAACCTGGGTTCGCTCTTCGGTGGAAACACGCAGGCGGCTACTCAGGATGGAAACAAAATTTTAGGCCATATCTTCGGTTCGCAAAAACCGGCTGTGGAGCAGGGAATCTCAAAGAAAACCGGCATCAGTATGCAAAAGATCGGCCCGCTTTTGGCTATTCTCGCGCCCATTGTAATGGGATACTTAAGTAGGGAAAAACAACAAACCAATACTTCCTCAGGTGGTTTGGGAGATTTGTTGGGCGGCCTGTTGGGCGGCGGACAAACGCAAACACAGGCGCAACCGCAAACACGCCGAGGTGGCGGTTTGATGGATATGGTGGGCGGAATGCTCGACAAAGACGGAGACGGAAATATTGTTGATGACTTACTAGGTGGTTTTTTAGGAGGCAGAAGATAATATCGCAAAAAAAGTATGAACGCAAATTTCATACCTTTTTTTGTCTGTACATTCTATACTTTGGATCAAGTTTTTGGACGAAAAATAACTTCAGCCAAAACAAAAGCCTTTCTTTGTTGTTTTAAATTAAACTATCGGGCAAAAAAAATATCGAATATTACAATTAAAAAACGATTAAACAGATAAAATCATGAAAAAGAAAATTTTTACTTCTTTGTTTGCAGTTTTAATGCTATTGGCGATCGGCTTGTTAGGAAATTCCTGTGGTAGTGATGATTATTTGAGTGATTACGAAATCCAACAAATGATTGATAACTCATTGAATGGACAATGGAAAATTGTGCCAATAGAATCTAAAATAGCTGATTGGACATGGAATGAAACAGATAAACAATATGTAGCTGTTTACGAACTTCCTGAATTAACAAGTAATATTTATGAAGAAGGCGCTATTTTGGGATATATATATATAGGACAACAAGGAGTGGATGAAGTTCAGAAGCCTTTGCCGTATAATTTTACTTATCCAAAGGATACTCCTCCCGGAGCTTATCTGGAAATAATTAGCTACGACGTGCAGTATAAAGACAATGGGCAAAGTACCGTCGCTTTTTATATTCAAACTTCAGATTTAACAAGAATGGATAACTATTTAGCGAATTATACTTTCCGCATTGTCTTAATTTGGTAATTCCATAAACAACGGCAGCGCGTCTGCCACGACGAAAGAACTTCCGCCGATGAAAATAAAATCGTTTTCATCGGCTTCTTTTTGTGCCTGCGCAATGGCTTGCGCCACGGTTGCGAATGTTTCTCCGTGCAGCCCGTGGGCTGCCGCTTGCTGCGCAAGCGCAACTTCGTTCAACGAACGCTCTACCGATGCTTTGGTGAAATAATACGTTGCATTTTGGGGCAGCAGCGCCAAAACCGGAGCAATGTCTTTATCGTTCGCCATTCCGAAAACAATGTGCAGGTTGCCGTACTTCTCCTGCTTTAATTGCTCCGCAATATATCTGATGCCGTGCGCATTGTGTGCCGTGTCGCACACCGTTTTGGGTTTTTCCTGCAATATTTGCCATCGGCCCATTAGTCCGGTAATCTCCACCACATTTTCAAATCCGCTGTATACCGCTTCTTGGGGAATAGCATATCCCGTTTTTCGTAGTTCAGTTACAGCCGTGAGTACGGTATTGGTGTTGCGGGATTGCACCAAGCCTTTGAGTTGGCTGTGAACGTTTGGAAATTGACGTTCGTTCTCGGCCGTACGCTCATCGGCAAAAACGATGGGTGCATTCTCCTTTTTCGCTTTTTGAATAAATACTTGCCTCACTTCCTCATCGTCGGCTTCGCCGATAATAACCGGTGTTTTCGGTTTGATGATCCCGGCTTTTTCCGCAGCAATTTGGGGTAGTGTGTTGCCCAAATATTGCGTATGGTCTAATCCGATATTGGTAATGACGCACAAATCGGGTGAAATAATATTGGTGCTGTCCAATCGTCCGCCCAAACCTACTTCGATAACTGCTACATCCACTTTTTGCTCCGCAAAATAAAGAAACGCCATCTCCATTGTCAGTTCAAAAAAAGACGGCATTATCGGCTCAATCTGTTCGCGGTATTTCTCCACGAAATCAACTACGTATTCTTTTGGAACCATTTGTCCGTTCACCCGAATGCGCTCCCGAAAATCCACCAAATGCGGCGATGTATAAAGCCCCACTTTGTATCCCGATTGCTGCAAAATGGCCGCCAACAAATACGATGTGGAACCTTTGCCGTTGGTTCCGCCCACGTGGATGGTTTTATATCGGCGGTGCGGATGATTGAAAAGTTCATCGAGCCTGAGGCTGTTCTCCAAACCGGGTTTATAGGCAAGGTGCCCGATGCGTTGGTATTCGGGCATTTGGGAATAAAGATATTCAAGCGTTTGTTGGTATGTCATTTTAATGAGCTAATGAATCAATATGTAACTATGCCAATTATTTTTCTTTGCATAGAAAAGTTTGGCAAATTTATAAAGAAAAAGCTGTCTCAAAAGTACCACTGTAGCTTCATTTTGTCATGTTGAACGAAGTGAAACATCTATATTGTCAAGTTAAATAGATTCTTCATTTCGCTAAAGCTCCATTCAGAATGACAATTTGATAGTAGGTTTTATTTTGAGACAGCTTTTTCTAAAACTCGTGACTCGCAACGCGAAACTCGTTCAATTCTTCAACGGCAACACCGAATATTGCCTTGAATAACGCAGTTGTTGTTTCACGTAATCTTCGTCGTACGAAACCGTAACGTCCGTTACTTTACCGTTTTCATCGGTAACGAGCGTGTAAACGGGATTTACGAAACCTTTGTAAGGAGCGAGGTTCAGTTGGTTGTTGCGGTCTAATATCTCTTTGTGCAATGCCTGATTTACTTTCACGCCGTATGTCTCCACCAAGTTTTTGGCCGCTTCAAAATCGCCTTCCGATTTAATGCGTTGCACTTCCGAAAGCAGTTGGCCGAACAGATCGCGCAATTTGGCGTAATCGTTCACCACAAGGAACGTTTTTCCGTCGCGCTGATTCACTACCACCACGCTGTCGGTTTTGCCGTTCTCCAACACCCAATTCGAAATGAGCGCGCGGTTGCGCATATGCGCCTGCTCAATGTTTTTGCCCGGCTGCACGCGCGTGAGCTGCGTCATTGCACCATTCATCAGGTATTTGTAATATTGCGCTTTGTACGCGTCCGCATCGGGAAGCAAGCCGAGTTCCACCATTTTGGCGTCGCCCAAATAATACAGCGCGAACAAATCGGCACGGGTTTCTTCAAGCGGTGAACCGTAAGCTCTCAGCGCGTCGCCGTCCACACCGGGAAGCAATTTTCCCGAACCGTGACCAAGGCATTCGTGAAGGTCTGTGTGCAGGTTATCGGTAAGCGCGCCGTATTTTTTGGACTGTTCGCGTTCAGTGTCGCTCCACATGAATTCTTCGTTAAAGCCGCTTCCTTGCGCCGCCGCGTCGTAAGCGGAGGTAATGTTATCGATGGTTACCGATTTAGATCCGTGATCTCTACGAATCCAATTGGCGTTGGGCAGGTTAATGCCGATGGGTGTTGCCGGATAGCAATCGCCACCTAAAATGGCTACGGTAATTACTTTTGCCGATACGCCTTTTACTTCTTCTTTTTTGAAACGGCTGTCAATGGGCGAATTGGTTTCAAACCATTGTGCGTTATCGCTGATGAGTTGCGTGCGTTTGGAAGCTTCTTCGCTTTTGAAGTTTACTATTGATTCCCACGTTGCTTTCATTCCAAGCGGATCGGTGTAGGTTTCGATGAATCCGTTGATGAAATCTACGCGCGAAACGGTATCGGTTACCCATTTTACGGAGTAATCGTCGAACGCTTTCAGGTCGCCCGATTGGTAATATGCAATAAGCGTGTTGATAATATCTTTTTGTTGATTGTTTTCGGCAACGCCGGCTGCTTTTTGCAACCATTCCACAATGCGCGCGATGGCTTTATCGTACATCCCGCCCAATTTCCAAACCTGTTCAGAAACTACGCCGTCTTTTTTTACCACCTTGCTGTTCAGGCCGTACGAAACGGGGGTATTATCGTTGGGATCTTTCATCGCGTTGTAAAAATCTTCCACTTCTTTTTGGGTAACGCCTTCGTAGAAATTTACCGCCGATGTGGAAACAATATCGGCTCCTGCCGCCTGATTCATTCGTTTGGGCATCACCTTGGCATCGAACATTACGGGCAATATTTCGTTCAGCGTTTCATCGGCCGCCATTCCATCGCGGAAAGGCATCCTTCCCGGGTCAACGCCTTTTACGAGTGATGTGAAATATTCGCGCGAAAATTTCGGCATAATCTTGTCTTCGGAATAGTGGTGATGAATGCCATTGGCCATCCAAATTTGTTTCAGATAAGTTTCAAAATTCTTCCAATCTTCCGACGATTTATCGCCCATATAATTTTCGTACACGCCTTCGCACACCCGGCGAATGGTGAGGTTGTAACGGTTGTGTTGGTCAAACAAAATATCGCGGCCTTCCAACGCGGCTTGCGATAGATAGTAAATGAGCTCTTTTTGGGCGAGCGGCAGATTTTTAAATCCGGGCACGTAATAGCGCAGAATTTCAACATCGGCAAACCGATCTACTTTGTATTCGAAGTTGGCATCGGGCGAATCCGGCTCTGCCGACGCTTGCGGGCTTTCTGTTTTGTTGCCTGTACAGGCTGCTAACAGAAAAATAGTTGATAGCATAAAAATAACTTTTTTCATTTTTTTGTTTAGAAGGATTTGTTTTAAGTATTTGGTTGCAAAGATAAAGAATTTTTTACTCCATAAAACTATCATTTCGATTATGTTTTATGGTAAAAAGTTGTAACTTTGGCTTTCATTAATACCATTTTGTTAATTGAAATATCTAAAAATTAAATACAACAAATGAAAAAGCAATTGCTCTTAGGCGTGGAAGCCATCGCGCAAGGCGCCATCGATGCCGGTATATCGGGCGTTTATGCGTATCCCGGAACGCCCTCTACCGAAATTACCGAACATATCCAACAATCGAAAATAGCCATTGAGCGAAATATTCATCGCGAGTGGGCTTCCAACGAAAAAACGGCGATGGAAAGCGCGCTCGGAATGTCGTACGCCGGAAAACGCGCGTTGGTATGTATGAAACACGTGGGATTAAACGTGGCGGCCGATTGTTTTATGAACGCCGCCATTACGGGCGCCAACGGCGGGCTTGTAGTGCTGAGCGCCGATGACCCATCGATGCACTCGTCGCAGAACGAACAAGATTCACGCGTATACGGAAAATTCGCGATGATCCCCATTTTAGAGCCGTCCAATCAGCAGGAAGCGTACGAAATGACAAAACTCGCTTTCGACCTATCCGAAAAGCTGGAAACACCCGTTTTGTTGCGCATCACCACCCGCTTGGCGCATTCGCGCGCGGGCGTGGAAACATCGGATACTATTCGTGCCGAAAACACAATGAAAACGCCCGCGGATAAACGGCAATATGTGTTGTTGCCCGTTATCGCGAAAAAGCGTTACCAACTTTTATTAAACAAACAAGAATTATTTATCGCGGAAGCGGAAAACGCGCCGTTCACCCAATTTATACCCGCAAAAGATACTTCCAAAGGCGTAGTTGCCTGCGGCATTGCTTATAATTACCTGATGGAGGTTTTTAAAGGAGAGGTTCCCTATCCCGTTTTGAAAATCACACAATATCCTTTCCCTGAAAAGCAAATGGCACAACTTGTGGCCGAATGCGATGAAATTGTGGTATTGGAAGAAGGATATCCCGTTGTGGAAGAACTATTAAGAGGTTTCCCCAAACAAGAAAAAATAAAAGGCCGGTTAGACGGTACGCTACCGCGAAGCGGCGAACTGAATCCCGACCATGTGGCACGGGCTTTCGGTTTGCCGGTGGGAGAGGGTTTACCCGCTTCGGAAATGATCGCCGGGCGCCCGCCTGCGCTTTGCAATGGATGCAGTCATAAAGATGTTTACAGCACGTTGAATGAAGTGCTGAAAGACTATCCCGACGGGCGCGTGTTCTCCGACATTGGTTGTTACACGTTGGGCGCGCTTCCGCCTTATGAAGCCATTAACACGTGTGTGGATATGGGCGCGTCCATCACGATGGCCAAAGGCGCTGCCGATGCCGGATTATTCCCCGCTGTTGCCGTTATTGGCGACTCCACGTTCACACACTCGGGAATGACGGGCTTGTTGGATGCCGTAAATGAGAACACAAATATCACCATAATTATTTCGGATAACGAATCCATCTCTATGACGGGCGGGCAGGAATCTTCCGCCAAAAACAAAATTGAAGCTATTTGCAAAGGCATTGGCGTAGCGCCCGATCATATCATTCCATTGTTGCCTGTGCCTAAAAATCAGGAGGAGCTTCGGAGAATTATTCGGGAGGAGATTGAATATGAGGGCGTTTCGGTTATTATACCCAGAAGAATTTGTATTCAGAAAAACCGTCGTGATATAAAAATGAAAAGAAAAACCACTAAATAATTACGTTACTATGAAAACAGATATTGTTTTAGCCGGTGTGGGCGGACAAGGAATTTTAACCATCGCGGCGGCATTGGGCGCGGCAGCTCTCACCAACAATTTATATTTAAAGCAAGCCGAAACCCACGGAATGAGTCAGCGGGGTGGCGATGTGCAATCGTATTTACGTATTTCTGATACGCCTGTTTATTCCGACTTAATCGCGCAGGGTACGGCTGACATTATTCTTTCGGTAGAACCGATGGAGGCGCTTCGCTACCTTCCGTTTTTAAAACCGGACGGTTTTGTAGTAACCAACTCCGTTCCTTTTATCAATATTCCCAATTATCCGGACGAAGTAGTGTTGATGAAGCAAATAAAATCATTGCCGAATCACGTAATCCTCGATGCCGACTCCATCGCGAAAGAAGCCACCGATAACGTGAGGGCGTCTAATTTTGTGATGCTTGGAGCGGCGTCGCCTTTCATCGAAATTCCGTTCGATTACTTGGAAAAAGGAACCGAAGCTATTTTCGGAAGAAAAGGCAAGGAAGTGGTAGATATGAATCTGAAAGCGTTGAATGCCGGGCGGGAATTTGCGTTGAAATATGTAGGGTGAGAGAGAGAGTAAAGAACAAAGAGTAAAGAGTAAAGAACAAAGAGTAAAGAACAAAGAACAAAGAGTAAAGAACAAAGAGTAAAGAACGCACAAGAGGAAATTTTGCCGCAGTATCGAGCTGTTGAGCAAATCGGACTATTAAAGGCGAAACATAAAGTGGCGGGCTGTAAGCCTAATTTAACTGTTCTTCTACCTTGTATTCGTAATTAGTAATTCATAATTTGTAATTTATCTATGATAACACCACAATTGATAAACCCCAAAAGTATTGCCGTTATTGGCGCGTCTGAAAATAGTGAGAAGCCGGGCGGCAAAGCACTTTATAACCTTAAAAACGGAACTTTTAGCGGGAATTTGTATGCCGTAAATCCAAAAAGTGACAATGTGCAGGGCGTGTCTACTTTTAAAAACGCAGAAGCGTTGCCGCAAACCGATTTGGCCATTCTTGCCATTCCCGCCACAATGTGCGTGCCCACAATGAACGTGTTGCTGGAACAAAAAAACACAAAAGCCATCATTGTGCTTTCCGCCGGATTTTCTGAAATGGGTGTCGAAGGCAAAAAATTAGAGCAGGAAATGGCTCATTTGGCCGACGCGCATCAGGCAACGCTTATCGGGCCGAACTGCATTGGCGTAATGAATCCGTTGCATCAATCGGTATTTACCACTCCCGTGCCCGAAATGGAGTGGGAGGGCGCAGCGCTCGTTTCGAGTTCGGGGGCCACGTGTGTGTTTATCTTGGAATCGGCATTGAGCAAAGGACTTGCTTTTTCTTCGGTATTTTCGGTAGGCAATGCCGTACAAACGTGCGTAGAAGATGTGTTGGAATATTTGAATGAAACATATGAAACAGGAAAATCGCCCCGAACGGTACTGCTCTATATCGAAAGCATAAAAAAACCGCAATTGTTATTGAAGAACGCACGAGAACTTATCGCCAAAGGCTGCCGTATTGCAGCTGTAAAATCGGGAACATCAGATGCCGGCGGGCGTGCTGCTGCATCGCATACGGGCGCGATGCTTAATCCGGATATGGCTGTAGACGCGCTTTTTCGGAAAGCGGGCATTATTCGTTGCAAAAGTCGCGGCGAACTGACGGCGGTCGGAGCCGTTTTGCAACATCCCGAATTAAAAGGCAAACGCATCGGCATTATCACGCACGCGGGCGGGCCGGCCGTGATGCTTACCGATGTGCTCTCCAACGGCGGAATGGAAGTGCCGCACTTATCAGATGAAACGATGAGTGCGTTGCTTGCCGAGCTTTTTGACGGTTCGTCCACCGCCAATCCCATTGATATTCTTGCCACGGGAACGGCTGGGCAATTGGAGAAATGCATCCGCTTTTGCGATGTGTTGGAAAATATCGACGGCATTGTGGTTATTTTCGGCAGTCCGGGGTTGTTTTCCAATGCCGATGCCTATCGGGTTATCCGCGAACAGCAAAAGAGTTGCCGAAAACCTATTTACGCCGTGCTTCCCTCTGTGCTGAATGCAGAAGAAGAAATGAAACAGTTTGTAAACAACGGCGGTATTTTCTTTGATGATGAAGCGGTTTTGGGGAATGCGTTGATAAAAGAAAGCGGATATATGGCACCTTTTATTGAAAAAGAACCTGATCGGTTAGAAAATAAGAATGAAATTAAAACTTTATTAAAAGATAAAAACGGATTGATCTCTACTGATATAGGTTTTGAATTGTTGGATTTAATGGGAATCTCACGCCCACAAAACCGCATTATTCAAACTGAAGAAGCCGCGTTAACGGCAGTGCACGAATTGGGATTTCCATTGGTGATGAAAGTGATGGGCCCGTCGCACAAATCGGATGTGGGGGGTGTGGTTTTAAACGTGAAAACGACTGATGCCGTAAAAGAGCACTTTACCCGTTTAAGCGAGATAGAAAATGCCACAGGCGTTGAGCTTTGCCAAATGGAGAGCGGTGTGGAGGTGTTGATTGGTGTGAAGAAAGAATCCGGTTTCGGGCATCTTATCACGTGCGGATTGGGTGGCATATTTGTGGAAGTGCTCAAAGATATTCAATATGCGTTGGCACCCGTGAACCGTGAAGAAGCGTTGCGAATGATTCGTTCATTGAAATCTTATAAACTCATTCAGGGCGCGCGGGGAAAAGAAGGCATTAACGAAGAAGTATTCGCCGATGTTATCTGCAAAATATCCGATCTCCTGACCCTTGTTCCCGAAATCGAAGAAATGGACTTAAATCCGTTGATGGGACGCGGCAATCATCTTTCGGCAGTGGATGTGGTTATCAAACTCGAGACCCAAAAATCAAAACTTAAAACGAAGTAATTATGAATTTCCCAATCTCAAAAGAAATTTTACACGAAGCTGTAAAAAGCCTCAACATAAAACAGTTGGCAACCGCATCCATCCGCGATTTGGTGGCCTTGGTAAATGTGTTGGAACAGAAAACCGGAACCAAATTTGTGCGTATGGAAATGGGTGTTCCCGGGTTGCCATCGCCGCAAGTTGCCGTAGAGGCCGAAGCCGCTGCTATGCAGCGTGGCGTGAGCGCCGTTTATCCGAATTTGGACGGCGTGCCCGAGTTGAAATCGGAGATCGCCCGGTTTGTCAAACTCTTCGTTAACGTGGATGTAGAGCCGAAACATTGTGTGCCTGCTGTGGGTTCTACGCAGAGCACGTTCGCGTCGTTTTTGGTGGCGAACAACTGCCATAAAAACCGAAGTAAGGGAACGTTGTTTATCGATCCCGGATTCAATGTGAATAAGTTACAGGTGAATTTGTTGCAGCAAAAATATGAATCGTTTGATGTTTTTCATTATCGCGGTGAAAAACTACGAGATAAATTGGAAAGTTACCTACAAACCGGAGAATTTCAGAGCATCCTCTATTCCAATCCCAACAATCCCACCTGGCAATGTTTCACGACCGAAGAATTGCAAATTATCGGCGAGTTGGCCACCAAATACGATGTGATTGTGATAGAAGATTTGGCTTATTTCGGGATGGATTTCCGCCGCGATTATTCGCATCCCGGCACATTTCCCTATTTTCCCACCGCGGCAAGTTATACCGATAATTATTTGTTGCTCATCTCAAGTTCCAAAGCGTTCAGTTATGCTGGTCAGCGCGTGGGAATGATGGTGATTTCTCCCAAATTGTTCAGTCGAGAATTCCCCGATTTGGAGCAACGTTTCGGTCGTGCGCGTTTTGGTGAAGCAATGATTTCGGCTGCGCTTTATGGACTGTCGGCTGGCGTTACGCATTCCGCACAATTTGGATTAGCTGCGCTTTTGAAAGCAACCAACGATGGGCTTTTCAATTTTGTGGAATCCACAAAAATTTACGGCGAGAAAACCCATCTGACCAAAAAAATGTTTACCGATAACGGTTTTCATATCGTGTACGACAAAGACGGTAATGAGCCCATCGGCGACGGTTTCTACTTCACCGTAGGTTTTAACGATTTAGACAGCAACCAAATATTGGAACTGATTTTGCAATACGGAATGTGCGCGCTTGCGCTCGATACCACCGGCAGCGAACTCAAAGGCGTACTGCGCATTTGCACGTCGCTTGTTCCCGAGGAGCAGCTGGATGAGTTGCAGGAAAGGCTGGAGAGATTACATGAAAATAAAAGTGTAAACACTGTCAACTGACGGAGAAAGGCTAAGATATCTTACACGCACTTCTCAAGCCGGCAAGCCAATACCGTTGTGCTTCCAATGTTTTGGGGTATATTTATTCGTTGGCTTAAATAACGCGCGGTCAGGCGTTTTTTCTCCGCCTGATTTCTTTTTCGATCAATCGCAACTCCCTGCTCGACTGCCCCTTTACCGACGAGTTCTCTTCGGCTCGGCGGAACAGATACGGCATCATGGTTTCCACTTGCCCGTAAGGCACATATTTAACTACGTTATAACCTCGCTCCGCAAGGTTAAATGTGATGTGATCGCTCATGCCGTAAAGCTGTGAGAAGTAAATGGCGGGATGGTTTTTGGGTAAATTATATTCTTCGATCAATTGCGACAACAACAGCGAACTCTCTTCGTTGTGCGTAGCCGCCATAAAATCTATGGTATCCACATTTTCAACAAAATAACGCATAATATCGTTAAAATCTCTGTCCGTAGCGGGTTTATGGGGTTGTATGGGCGAGCGGTATCCTTTTTCAGCGGCGCGGGCGCGCTCTTTTTCCATATACGCGCCGCGTACAATCTTCAGGCCGAAACGAAATCCGCCATCCAAAGCCATTTGATGGTGCTGCTTGATGCGGGCGATGCTATCGTGGCGATACATCTGATACGTATTTTGAACGATGGCTTTTACTTTGTTATATTTAGCCATCAGTTTCATCACCACATCGTCCAGCACGGGTTGTATCCATGTTTCTTCGGCGTCTATCAGCACCGGCACTTCCAATTCGTACCCTCGTTTAAAAATGGATTCTATCCTATCCCTTATCCTTTGGTATTCTGCCGATTCTTGTGGCGTCAGTTCGTGATGTTCGCTTACTTTTGCCAGCAGGTCGAATCGTCCGATACCTGTTACTTTGAAAGCGCTGAAAGGGATATTCTTGTTGTGATGAGCAAATTCTATTGTGCGGATCACCTCCCTGCACGTGGCATCGAAGAGTTCCTCATCGTCCTCGCCTTCTACGGCAAAATCGAGAATGGAGCCTACGTGCCGTTGACTGAGTTTTTCTATCGTTTTGCTACAATCTTCGATGGAGACGCCACCCACGAAGTGGCGGTAAATGGTTGCCCTTATCATTCCTTTCACCGGAAATCGAATGGCGAATGCCATGTTGACTAAATGTTTACCTAACTTAACTATTCCGCTGTTATTCATAATACGGAACAGCAGGTGAGTTTGTCTTAATTCGGCATCAGACTTGTTTCTAAAAGCGATTTCCGAGTTGTTGAAATCGATAGCGTTTGTGGTTTCGGACAGCATAGGGTTTATAAGTATAAGATTTGGGTACAAAAATAAAAAAAAATCACTTCCGTTTCATTTGGAAGTGATTTTTTTTAGTCATTTATCGTTTAAATAATTTCAGAGAAGCAACCCTTGCTGAACTTCTTGCTTCACACCTATGCCTGCCACGGTTTCAACTATTTGTAGGGCAAAGTCGAAAACAAGGCCGGGGCCTTTGCCTGTAATAATGTTCCCGTCTACGGTTACGTTTTCATTGGTAATTTTTGCGCCGATCAATTCGGGCTCGAAACCGGGGTAACAAGTGGCTCTTTTACCGTCGAGCAAATTCATTCCGCCAAGTACCAAAGGTGCGGCGCATATAGCGGCAACCAGTTTATCGTTTTTAACGAAATCTTCGATGTGTTTTTTCAATTCCTCATGTTCGTTCAGGTTTTTGGCGCCCGGCATTCCTCCCGGGAGAACGATCATATCGATGGATGAAAAATCCAGTTCATCGAATGTTTTATCAGCCGTTACTTTGATATAATGAGCGCCCGAAACCTCTTTGTCGTTCGTTATCGAGACAGTTTCCACGGGAATTTCCGCTCTTCTTAAAATATCTACCGTACCCAAGGCTTCAATTTCTTCGAATCCTTCTGCTAAAAATAATGCTACTTTTTTCATATTTTCTCCTCTTATTTTAGTTTAAAGTTGTAAGTAATGGTCCCTTGCTGATTATTTCCCGTATTTATTGAGTTGAATTTCGTTTTGCGTGCCGCAGCCAAGGCTTCATTCCTTAACGTAGTATTGGGGGTGTTGGTGCCGCGGCCAATTTCAGCCTGAATGACATTTCCACCCGGATCTACTGTTATATTAATAACTACTGTGCCGTAATCGTTTACTGAGTAACGAGGTTGTGCCAATCCGCCACTGCCTAAACTCCGGCCTCCCAGGTTGTATGTTCCGATGCCTCCTACTCCGGATGCGGCGCCCTGCGCACTATTTCCGGTTGAAGTGCCTTGTGTTCCCGTACCTTCGGTGTTACCGCGGCTACCGGCATTTTCACCGAAAAGGCCGCTCATTTGTTCGTTAATTTGCCTGCGACGAGCTTCTTCCTCGCGTTGACGGCGAGCGGCTTCTTCCTGCGCCCGACGTTGCTCGGCCAGTTGTTGTGCGCGGCGGCGTTCTTCTTCACGTTGCGCAGCAACATCGATGGTCGGTTCGGTATTTTGTGTGATAAGCGGTTCGTTGGGTGAATATTCGGGAATGTTGGGCGATTGCACAGGTTGCGATATCTCCGTCATGGGCGACTCCGTTGTTCCGAATGCATCTTCCATGTTCCCAAACATTACCGGGATCCCTTCCAACTCCTGCGGAGGAGATGCAATGGTGAAGTAAGAAAACAATAGAATAAGCAGGAGTAGCACAGCGAAAATGGCCGTCCCGATCATTCCTTTTATTTTTTCTCTGGTTATCATTTGGTTGTAATATATTTTTCTGTTTTTTCAGCTACCTGGTCGAAATCAACGTAAGTTGGTTTATCTTGAATTTTAATTTCTATTCCATGTTGTAAAACTTCGTAGGCAAGCGGATCGTTGTTATTGAAATCTTCTATCCTGAAAGGATGGGGTTCGATGCGACTGTCAATTTTTCTTGTAAGATACATTAAATTTACTTGGATATCGAAGAAATCTTCGTAGTCATCCAATACTACGGCAACATCAATATCGCTGTGTTCATTAAAACACCCTTTAGAATAAGAGCCGAATAAATAAACTTTAGCCACACTGAATTTATTATTGATGGCTTCAGCATATTTTTTTGCAGTATCTAAAATATCTCTTTTATCCATCCTCTTAGCTGTGTTATTCTTTCAAGTAATTATCTACCTCATTTTTTAATTTAGGCAAATGATTACATACAATTCCCCAAATTACAACATCGTCCACTTTATCGTAACCGTGAATCACCCAATTCCTTGTATCCACTATTCACTGCTTCTCCTATTATTTCTATTTCGCGTTCCACAGCTCTGCGTAATAATTTATTTTCTGATATGCAGTGAAAATCTCTCTTTTCACCCAAGTATTCAAATATGGATGAGATAGATGTTTTCACATCAAACAAATGTTTTTTTATCTCACGATTCATAAATTAACTGTTTAGTTTCGTTGATGCTTTCTATGAAATATGGATTTGAAAGGCTCTTTTCTGTAACTAAATCGATATTTCTTTTGAAAAGTTCGCGCAGTTTATATTGAAGCGTGAAATAATTATCGGTATACTCGTCAATTGTCAGATTATCGGTAAAAGAAAATAAGAAATCTATATCGCTTTCGTTTTTGAATTCGTCAGACAACACAGAACCGAAAACGTAAAGTCTTTTGACCTGCAACTCACGACATAACATTTCAAGTTCTTTTTTCTTATTTTCAACAAGTTGTTTCATGCAAAACTTTTGAAAAGATTGTTTAATTCGGCCTTGTCATCAGTACCATTTTAAATTGGTTTTGATTGGCAATATCCAATATTCGCACAATTTCTCTGTACGGGACTTCTTCGTCGGCATACAGCGCCACAAAAATACCCGGCTCCGCCGAATAAACCGATTGCAGGAAAGGCGTAATTTGCTCAAAAGCGACCATTCGCTCCGTTTCGTTCGCATTTGCCACATAGTAATTTAAATCCTTATCGATGGTAACACGTGTGATTGGTTTTGCTTGCGCCTGTTGCTGCGATTTCGGAAGCAATACTTTTATCGAGTTCGGCACCACAATAGTTGACGTGATCATAAAGAAAATCAACAACAAAAAGATCACATCCGTCATGGATGCCATGCTGAAGTTCGCCTCTACATTAAATCTTTGTTTTAAAGCCATTTTATTTCAATTTAAACAGCCGGTTCGTTCAGAATATCCATAAACTCCATAATACGCATTTCGAGTTTATTTACAATTCCTTTTATTCTGGTAGTAAGGTAATTATAAGCGAATAAAGCTATAATTCCCACAATAAGCCCGCCTACCGTTGTTACAAGAGCCTCGTAAATACCTGTGGATAGAATATTCACATCCACGTTTGCGCCGGCGCTTGCCATGCTCATAAATGCTTTTACCATACCTGTTACAGTTCCCAAGAAACCGATCATCGGGGCGCCGGAGGCGGTGGTTGCCATTATCGGAAGGCCTTTTTCTAATTTCGATATTTCTATATTGCCCTGATTTTCGATAGCCGACATTACATCCGCCGTAGGCCTTCCCAAGCGGGAGATCCCTTTTTCAACCATCCGCGCCGAAGGCGTGTCGGTTTGGCGACAAAGCGCAACGGCGGCTTCTATTTTGCCGTCCAATATGTAATCTTTTATTCGGTTCATAAAAGAATTGTCTTCTTTGCCGGCTTTGTTAATTACTAACGTTCTCTCTATCAATACGTAAATTGAAAGCAGAAGAAGGATGAGTAAAACAATCATGATCCATCCGCCTTTTAGCGCAAGGTCGAAGGCATTCATCGTTTCTGGTGTAGTTTCAACAGAGGTAACAACTTGTTGTTGTACTTGCTGTAGGGTGTCGTATGCCGGTTGGGCAATTTGTAACAAGTTCATTCAGAAAATCGGTTTTTAACGGTTTAACCTAAATAATTTATTGGTTTATAGTTGTAAAGATAAGAATATTCTATTGCTCCACAGCCTTTTCAGGGGTTTTTAAACAATTTTTATATGCTTTAATTGTTTTTTCCAATCCAAGATAAAGTGCATCACTTATTAGAGCATGTCCAATGGAGACCTCTTTGAGCCAAGGAATATTTACATATAAATAATTGAGGTTCTCTAAACTCAGGTCGTGGCCTGCGTTTACGCCTAATCCGAGTTTTTTGGCGAGCGATGCTGCTTCCACAAAAGGCGCGATGGCTTTTTCTTTGTTATGTGAGAACTCTTCGGCGTACGGGCCGGTGTACAATTCGATTCGATCGGCTCCTATTTGCGATACCATTTGTATGGTGTCAGAATGGGTATCCACAAAAATGGAAGTTCTTACACCAATAGATTGAAACTCGCTTACGATATCCGAAAGGAATACTTTATTGGCAACTGTATCCCAACCCGCGTTGGAAGTTATCGCATCGTGCGCATCGGGAACAAGAGTTACCTGGGTCGGACGGATTTTTTTAATCAACGAAATAAATTCGGGAGTGGGATTCCCCTCAATATTGAATTCCGTATGAACACGGGATTGTAGATCGTAAACATCGGAATACCGGATGTGGCGCTCATCGGGACGCGGATGTACCGTAATTCCGTCAGCGCCGAAAGCCTGGCAATCGATAGCTACTTGCAACACATCGGGGATATTGCCTCCGCGCGAATTTCTTATTGTTGCAACTTTGTTTATGTTTACACTTAATTTTGTCATAATCAAAAATCCTTACTCTCTAAATTTCCGGCAAGTCAATCTTTATTCCGGCAAAGAAATATTAAAAACACGATGAAAATTAATTCTTAAATAAAAATTTCCCATCTTTGTATGGTAATACAAAATTAATACGAAATACCGATTTTGGACAATATTCGATGGAAGATTTTATAAAAAAAGAGCTCGAAAAGTTATCAACAACACTTACTGCAAAGCAGTTTTTAGAATTATCGGAAACCGAAAATTCCCTAATAGTTTTGGAAGTTCCGCTTGTGGATTATACCTTAACCGACATAGCGAGGATTATCGAAAGCAATAATGCCAAAGTGATGAATTTATTCGTGCTTCCGGTTGCCGATGGCACAACTTTGATCATTTCGATAAAACTGAATATTTTAGACCTCACCATGCTGATGATGAGCTTCGAACGTTTCAATTATAAAATTTTGTATTATTCTATGAGAGAAGGAGTAGTAACGGATTTGCATAAAGAGAGACTGGACGAATTGTTATTTTATCTTGAAATGTAATTAATCTGATTTGCCACATGAAAATAGCATTATTCGGGAGCATGTTTACGGAAAGAACCGCCGACGCGGAAGCACAAATCTGCGGAGTGTGTGAATCTGTCCACCGGCATGGACAGGAACTTTATTTGCCCGAAAATTTCTTTCTATCGTTACCCAAAACCATACAACAAAAAATACAATCTTTTGCAATTCTTTTTGATGAGCTTCCCGACGTTGAGATGGTAATAAGTGTTGGCGGTGATGGTACTTTTTTACGCACATCGTCGATTGTTGGAAATTCGGGAATTCCGGTTCTCGGTATCAATACCGGTCGATTAGGTTTTCTGGCTGCCATCAACTTCGCCGATGTAGAGGATACATTTGATGAGATCGTTGAGGGGAAATTTAAAACCGAAGAACGCACGCTCTTGAAATTGACATCCGACGAAAGTTCCACACCTTTCGGGTACAATATTTATGCGTTGAACGAAGTGGCCATCCTCAAACAAGATACGGCATCGATGCTTTCAATCCACGCATATATAAACAACGAATACCTAACTTCGTATCAGGCCGATGGATTGGTCATTGCTACGCCAACGGGTTCTACGGCCTACTCTCTGAGTGTAGGTGGCTCTATTTTATCGCCCACAACGCCAAGCATTATATTATCGGCTGTTGCGCCTCACAACCTTACTTCACGCCCGTTGGTTGTTGATGATAACAGCGTTATATCATTGAAAGTGGAAAGTCGCAGCCACACGTTTTTGGTTTCCCTCGACGGGCAATCGCAGGTGTTCAACGAAAATATCGGTATCGAAATCCGGAAAGCCGACCATCGCCTGAAAATAGTAAAACGTCTCGGACATACTTTCTACGAAACGCTTCGCGATAAACTCATGTGGGGCGCCGATGTGAGGCAGGGATAATCGAAAAAACGCGAAGCCGAAGGTTTCGCGTTTTCTATTTTTACACATAAACAAAATATTAATCATCTTCATATTCCTCGTAAGTTTCTTCCATCTCTTCATCGGCTACTGCAAGTTCCTCTACCGGTTTTTCTTCCTGAAAAGGCAGTAACTTATCTAATCCCACTATCACGAGATAGAATAATGACATAAAAACGAATATTCCGGCCATCGATATTCCGGCTATTAATAATGAAGTTTCTATTGCTGGTGTCATAATTTCTATCGTTTTAAGCAAATAATGGAACTAACGTTAAAATAATACCGCCGGCAACCACCGAGCCGATTTGGCCGCCCACGTTGGCGCTGATGGCGGGCATGAGCAGGTAGTTGTACGGGTCTTCTTTTTGCCCCATCTGATGGATGACGCGCGCCGACATGGGGAACGCCGAAATACCGCACGCGCCCACCATGGGGTTAATTTTGTTGCCTTCCTTGCGGAAAATATTAAGGAATTTGGCAAAGATCACACCGCCAAAGGTATCGAAAACGAAGGCAAATAATCCAAGCCCGATGATAACGAGCGTATCTACACGAACAAACCTGTCTGCCGTCATGGTGCTGGCTATGGTAATACCCAAAAGAATAGTTACCAAACTCGCCAATTCGTTTTGCGCAGACAATGAGAGTTTATTCAACACACCGCATTCGCGGATAAGGTTGCCGAACATCAAAAAGCCAATCAGAGAAAGTGACGAAGGCGCAATAATTCCCGCTACGATAGTAACTACTATTGGAAACACGATCAACGCTTTTTTCGATATCTTCTTATTGTTTTGCGAACCTGTATTCATCCGGATAAGGCGTTCTTTTCGAGAAGTAAGCAACCGGATAACAGGTGGTTGAATAATAGGAACCAACGCCATGTATGAATATGCTGCAACCGAAATCGGCCCCAACAAATTAGGAGCAAATCGAGAGGCTACCACAATGGATGTCGGACCATCGGCCGCGCCGATAATTCCGATAGACGCTGCTTCGCGAAGATCGTAACCCAATGTCGATGCCAAAACCATTGTCATAAAAATACCGAATTGCGCCGCGGCGCCAAAAAGCAGTAACGAAGGATTGCGAAACAGCGGCGAGAAATCGATCATCGCCCCAATGGCAATAAATATCAGCAGCGGAAATATTTCGGTGGCGATACCGGCATCGAAAAAAACATTCAAAACCCCTTCCACCGCTTGCCCTGTGGCCGGGTCTATCTGCGTGAGCGCCGACGACAGGGGAATGTTTACCAGAATGGCGCCGAAGCCCATAGGCAACAGCAAGGTAGGCTCATAATTTTTGGCGATGGCAAGGTAAATGAGAATAAGGCCTACGCTTATCATTATCAGGTCTTGCCACGTCATTTCCGCAATCGCGGGCAACAGTTGTTCTAATCCCATTTTATAGACTTTATACTATTAGATTTGTTAGATAATAGACTTATATAGACAAAATTCTATCATTGTCGAGTTTGAACATTATTCGCGCAAATGTACATTATAATTTTATAAAAACGCTAAAAAGAGTAAAAAACATTGTCTAAAAACAAAGGGCATCCCTCTTTTGAGGAATACCCTTAGTACGTTTATCTTATCAGATTCTTAAATTATAAAATCTTAAAATTCTAACAGGTTTTTGTATAAATTCTTATCCTAAGAAGCCGAGCATAATACCGGCTGCAATAGCTGAACCAATCACACCGGCAACATTCGGACCCATAGCATGCGTTAACAGGTAGTTGCTCGGATCGTATTCGAGACCCAATACCTGAGATATGCGCGCTGAATCGGGAACGGCAGAAACCCCGGAATTCCCAATGAGCGGATTGATTTTGTTATCTTTCTTCAGGAATAGATTGAATAATTTAACGAAAAGAATTCCTGCGCAAGTGGCAATAATAAACGACAGCGCTCCAATTCCAAACACCTTAACAGATTGGGTAGTTAAGAAAGTAGTGGCTTGCGTAGAAGCTCCTACCGTTAATCCCAACAAAATGGTAATCGTATCAACCAGTGGGCCACGGGCGGTTTCCGCCAAACGCCGTGTTACGCCCGATTCTTTCAGCAAGTTCCCGAAAAAGAGCATCCCCAACAATGGCAACCCCGATGGAACGAGAAAGGTTGTAAGCAACAAGCCAATAATAGGGAACATTATCTTTTCGGTTTGCGACACCACGCGCGGCGTTTTCATTTTGATCACACGTTCCTTGGGAGTAGTGAGTAATCGCATGAAAGGCGGCTGAATAATGGGCACAAGCGCCATATATGAGTAGGCCGATACGGCAATGGCTCCCATTAGGTTAGGCGCTAATTTCGACGAAAGGAAGATGGCGGTTGGGCCGTCAGCGCCTCCGATGATGCCGATAGCTCCCGCCTGATTCGGTTCGAAGCCCCAATTTAATGCAATAATATAAGCGCCAAAAATACCGAATTGTGCTGCTGCGCCAATAAGCATCAGTTTGGGATTCGCTATAAGCGCCTGAAAGTCGGTCATGGCTCCAATACCGAGGAATATTAACGGCGGATACCATCCTTTCACCACCCCTTGATATAAGATGTTAAGAACAGAGCCTTCTTCGTATATCCCAATTTGCAGATTTGCTGCCTGATCGAAAGGAATATTTCCGATAAGCATGCCAAAACCTATAGGGATAAGCAACAGAGGTTCAAATTCATATCGTATAGCAAGAAAAATAAACAACAATCCGATGAAAATCATTATGATGTGTCCGGGTTCCGCATTGGCAAAACCTGTAAAACCCCAAAATGTTTGCAGATTGTCTCCTATTGATAATAATGTATTCATTCTAATCCGGTTTTATTCTATAACTACCAAATCGGCTCCTTCAAGAACCGAATCGCCTTTGTTTACTAAAATTTGAGAGATCTTGCCGTTTGTGTTTGCCAATATATTGTTTTCCATTTTCATGGCTTCCAAAATCATGAGTGTTTGGCCTTTTTTCACAACATCACCTTCTTTACATTTCATTTCGAGAATGATCCCCGGAAGCGGAGATTGAATGGTGTTTTGACCTTTGGGTGCCGATGGCCTTGTTACCAAAGGAGTTGAAGTGCCTTTGGGTGTTGGGGCAGGAGCGGCGTCTCTGCTTGGGCGTTTGATGCCGGCAAGTTGTTTTTTAGCTTTCTGTTCAACTTCAACAACAAAGGGCGTGCCGTTAACTTCGAGTTCAACCATGCCGTTTTCAGAGTTTTTTACAACTACTCTGTATGGTGAACCATTTATTTTATATTTAAATTCTTTCATGAGAAATAATTGTTTTTTGTGATGAATTATAAAGATTATCGGTGAGGTAACTCACGCAGCGATTGTCTCTTGGCATTCCAAGGAGAGTAATTGCGTTTTACTTGATCGATAGTGAGAATAGTTGATTCCATATCGTGTTGATCCTGATTGAGTTCGTAAACAGCTGCTGAAATAGCCGCCAAAATATCTCCCGATAATTGACTGTGCGAACGCAACGCAGCTACGCTTCCCGAACTTGCAGCTTTTTTCTGCGATAATGCTTTAGCTGTATTGCCTGAAAGTTTAAAAACAAGATATAAGAGCAGTAATCCCGTAAAAACTACAAACATAGATGTAAACGTCAGTGTTAAACCTTCGGGGTCATTTTGTTTTAAATCGACCAATTTTGGATTTTCACCCACAACCTTGTTGTTGCTGCTTGGAGTAACTCTTTCGAGAATAACATCTTGTGCAGCACCGGATTCATCATATTTGTAACCATCGTTTATATACCCGTAAGTTTGGTCGGGAAGCAATCCTGCAGGAATCGTAATTTCATCTAACAAAGTTCTACCATCCACATCGTATAAAGCGATGTAGTTTTCCTTAGTAGGGTCTAAGGTAAAACTTGTGTGAAACGTTCCGTGGAAAGGTTTTCCATCGGCCCAAAAAAGCGCATGTTGAAACGGCTTGATCTGTGTGAGGACATCGCCCAATGGAATAGGGTACATCTTGGGGTTATTCTTGTCCGTAGTCAGAAACATCCCTGCTAAATTTTGGGTAGCAGCGGTATTATTGTAAATTTCAATCCAACCATTCCTTTGCCCAAAATCATCCATAAAGTTAGAATCGTTCACCACCATCACCTCATTAATAAGCCATTTCGGATTTTCTACTTCGTTACATCCGAAAAGCGCTATCAATGAGAATAATAACAGTGGAACATATTTTATTTTTGTCATCATTTTACTCAGTTATAGGGGTAAATTATCGTGCTTTTTAGGCGGATTAACAAGCTTCTTGGTCTGCAATTGCTGCAATGCGCGGATAACGCGGAAACGGGTATTGCGCGGCTCAATAATATCGTCTATGTAGCCGTAACGAGCAGCATTTACAGGGTTAGCGAAAAGTTCATTGTACTCATCTTTCTTTTCAGCCAAGAGCGCTGCTTGTTTTTCGGGATCTTTTTCGTCTCCGATCTCTTTGCTGTACAATACTTCCACTGCGCCATCGGCACCCATAACGGCAATTTCTGCCGTGGGCCATGCGTAGTTAATATCGCCGCGAAGTTGTTTACAACTCATCACAATGTGCGCACCGCCATACGATTTACGTAAAGTTACTGTTACTTTTGGAACAGTAGCTTCGCCATAAGCGTAAAGCAATTTGGCTCCGTGATTGATAACGCCGCCATATTCCTGACCTGTTCCTGGCAAGAATCCGGGAACGTCAACTAAAGTAACGATCGGAATATTGAAAGCGTCGCAAAAACGAACAAAACGAGCCGCTTTGCGCGATGCGTTAATATCGAGCACACCTGCCAGAAACTTAGGCTGATTGGCTACGATACCTACTGATTGTCCGTTGAGGCGGGCGAAACCTACGATGATGTTTTTCGCATAATCGGCATGAACTTCCAAAAATTCACCTTTATCGATAACCGCGCCGATCACTTCGTACATATCGTAAGGTTTTGTAGCGCTGTCGGGAATAATTTCGTTGAGGGCATCTTCCAAACGATCCACAGGATCGTCATTCTTTACAAGCGGAGCTTCTTCCAGATTGTTCTGCGGAAGGAAACTCAGCAATTTGCGAACGAGTTGCAATCCGTCTTCTTCGTTCTGAACTGCGAAGTGAGCAACGCCCGATTTGCTTGTGTGAACCGATGCTCCACCAAGTTGTTCTTGTGTAACATCTTCTCCGGTAACGGTTTTCACCACTTTTGGGCCGGTAAGGAACATGTAGGAAGTACCCTGAGTCATGATAGTGAAATCAGTAAGGGCAGGGGAGTAAACGGCGCCACCGGCACAGGGGCCGAAGATTCCCGAAATTTGCGGTACAACACCCGATGCAAGAATATTGCGTTGGAAAATTTCGGCATATCCTGCCAAAGCGTTAATTCCTTCCTGAATACGCGCGCCGCCCGAGTCGTTGATTCCGATAACGGGTGCACCCATTTTCATGGCCTGATCCATCACTTTGCAGATTTTTTGCGCCATCATTTCGGATAACGAACCGCCGAAAACGGTAAAGTCTTGCGCAAAAATATACACAAGGCGTCCGTCAATAGTTCCGTAGCCTGTTACTACACCGTCTCCGAGGAATTTGTTTTTGTCCATTCCGAAGTTGGTTGAACGATGTTCTGCGAACATATCGAATTCTTCGAAACTGCCGTCATCGAGAAGCATGGCAATACGTTCACGTGCCGTGTATTTTCCTTTGACGTGCTGCGATTCAATTCTTTTTTCGCCGCCGCCTAAACGAGCTTTTTCACGTAGCTGAATAAGCTTTTGAATTTTTTCGAGTTGGTTGCTCATATAATTGTTATTTGGTATGAATGAATGTTAGATGTCGGATGACGGATGTCAGAAGATGGGTGTTAACCCTTATTTCGTTATTTTCTATTTATCCGCCAAGTGGTTTTTATTCCGGATGTTCGCAAATTTCGGTTAACACGCTCCCTGTTGATTTCGGGTGAAGGAAAGCGATGCTTAAACCTTCGGCTCCGCCACGTGCTTGTTGGTCGATTAGGCGGACGCCTTTGGCTTCCATTTCTTTCAGCGCTTCGTTCACATTTTTGGTTGCATACGCAATGTGGTGAACGCCTTCGCCGCGTTTTTCAATGAATTTGGCAACGGTGCTGTCTTCGCTTGTGGGTTCCAATAATTCAATTTTTGTTTGTCCCACTTTAAAAAATGCGGTTTTTACTTTTTGATCTTCAACGGTTTCAATGTTATAGCATTTTAATCCGAGAACGCCCTCATAGTAAGGCAATTGTTCATCGATGCTCTTCACGGCAATGCCGATGTGCTCTATGTGTGTAATTTCCATATAAATAAACTTGTTTTATAAATAAAATGCAAAATTACGGTTTTAAATCTGAAAATGAAATAAAAACGCGATAAATCAGATAGAGGAAATGCGCAAAACCTGCAATAATTCTTCGCTGATCTCGCGGTCTTTTTTGATGGCGCGTTTAAAAGGAACGTAATCGATCTCATTTTCGCGAATACCGATCATCACGTTTCGTTGATTTTCCAACAATGCCTGAATGGCAGCAACGCCCATACGGCTTGCAAGAATCCTGTCCTGCGCCGTAGGCGAACCTCCGCGTTGTAAATGGCCGAGAATGGAAACGCGCACATCGTATTGTGGATATTCTTTTTTCACGCGTTCGGCCAATTTAATGGCACCGCCGGTTATTTCGCTTTCGGTGACCAAAACCATGCTTGAGTTTTTCGATTTGCGAAAACCTTGCTCGATGAGTTCGCCCAATTGGTCTTTTTCCATGCTTATTTCAGGGATAATAGCGGCCTCAGCTCCCGCGGCGATAGCACTGTTGAGTGCCAAGTAACCGCAATTACGTCCCATTACTTCGATAAAAAACAAACGTTCGTGGGAAGTGGCTGTATCGCGGATTTTATCCACCGATTGCATAATGGTATTCAGCGCCGTATCGTACCCGATTGTGGTATCGGTGGCGTTGAGGTCGTTGTCGATGGTTCCGGGGAGCCCCACAATGGGCAGGTTGTATTCGTTGGCGAAAATATTGGCGCCGGTAAGGGAGCCGTCTCCGCCGATGACCACCAATGCTTGCATGCCATGCTTTTGCATGTTCTCGTATGCTTTTTTACGGCCTTCTTCAGTCATAAATTCGGCTGAACGAGCCGTTTTAAGAATGGTGCCACCCTGTTGCACGATATTACTTACACTGTTGGTTTTGAATTCCACAATATCGTTATCGATCAAACCTTTATAGCCACGGTAAATGCCGAAAACTTTCATGTCGTTGAAAATGGCGCTTCGGGTTACGGCGCGAATGGCCGCGTTCATTCCGGGTGCATCTCCTCCCGAAGTAAGCACACCAATACTTTTTATATTTGAGTCCATCATTGGAATTTTTCGTGATTTTCCTTTGCCTTTATACTGCAAATTTTGAAGCACAAAGGTAAGTTATTTTTGGTATGCAGCAAAAAAAAGCTGCTTTCAAAAAGCAGCTTTTTCTATTGACATTTCGGGTTTTAATTGGGCTATGTTATCGGCGACGGCTTCCATTTGCCACATGGGCGTGGAAGTGGCGCCGCAAATGCCGATACTGATATCTTCCGTAATCCATTCGGGATTCAGCTGATCGGGATGATGAATGAGGTACGAGTTGGGATTGTATTTTTTGCATTCGGCAAAAAGAACTTTTCCGTTAGAACTCTTTTCTCCGGCGATAAAGATGATCAAGTCATGCTTTTGAGCAAATTCGTGCATATTGGGCACACGATTGGATACTTGGCGGCAAATGGTGTCGTAAAACTCAAAAGTGGCGCCGTCTTTCATGCGCGACTTTATGATTTCGCCTATTTCCCTGAATCCGTCCAACGGTTTGGTAGTTTGCGAAAAGAGGCTTATATCGCGGGAAAAATCGAGTGTTTCGATATCTTCTTTGTTCTCAATAACTATCGCAGATTCTTCGGTTTGCCCCATTAACCCATTCACCTCTGCATGGCCTTTCTTGCCGAAGATCACGATTTGTCCGTCTTGGTGGGGTTTAAGAACGAATTTCTTTTTAATCTTCTTTTGCAATCCCAGTACCACAGGGCACGATGCGTCAATGATCTCTATGTTGTTCTGCCGTGCAATTTCGTAAGTGCTTGGCGGTTCACCGTGAGCGCGAAGCAAAACGCGCACGTTTTTCAGATTTTTGAATTCTTCGTGGTTGATGGTTACCAATCCCATTTTAGTGAGGCGTTCAACTTCTATGTTGTTATGGACAATATCGCCCAGGCAATACAGCGTGCCCCCTTTTTGCAGTTCTTCTTCAGCTTTTTTGATGGCTTTTTCAACGCCAAAACAGCAGCCGGACTGCTTATCGATTTCAATTCTACTCATTTTTTGTTGTGATTTTGTTAAACATATTCAACGCCCATTGTAACTGCTCTTCCACTGTGATAAAAGAGTTGTCGAGTTCAATGGCGTCTTCGGCTTTACGTAACGGACTTTCGGCGCGGGTGGTGTCTCGCAGATCGCGTTCTTTCACGTTGGCAAGCACTTCTTCGTAAACGGGATCTTCGTCTTTGGCCGCCATTTCATCGAAACGGCGTTGGGCGCGCACTTCGGGCGAAGCGGTAAGGAAGATTTTAAACTCGGCATTGGGAAAAACAACCGTTCCTATATCGCGGCCGTCCATTACCACGCCTTTCTCTTCACCCATTTCCTGCTGCTGACGAACGAGTTCTTTTCGTACAAAACCGAGTGTGCTCACACGGCTTGCACCATTGGCAACTTCGAGCGTGCGGATTTCTTTTTCCACGTTTTTGTTGTTCAAGTAGGTTTCCTGCTGACCGGAATCGTTGGTTTTAAAAGTGATCTTTATTTCGGAAATGTGATTTTGAATGGCTGCCTCGTCCATATCGTTTTCTGTGATCCATCCGTTGCGGATAGCGTGTAATGCCACCGCACGGTACATAGCGCCGCTATCGATGTACGTATAACCTAATTTTCTTGCCAATCCCTTAGCGATGGTGCTTTTGCCGCAAGACGAAAAACCATCCACGGCAATATTAATTCTATTTTCCTGCATGACCAAAAATTCCGTTAATCTTGTAAACAACCGCAAAGGTAGAATGTTTTTGGACAAATGATTTTTAACGAACAATAAAACTAAAAATTGTTATTTACCCAGCAAAAGCCTTACCTGAGAACCCCAGCCGCCGATAACGAGATCGTCAATGCCGTCACCGTTTACATCGCCTACGGCGATATCCCAACTTCTGCCAACAGTAACTTCAGGAATAACGTCTTTTGTAACAAATGTGAATTTTCCAGTACCATCATTTCGCAATGCTTGCACCTGCATTTCCTTAAAAGGTGGAATTTCGATAGCGCTCAGGATAATATCGGGATGGCCGTCGCGATTAAAATCGACGTACGCGGCAGCGTAAGTTGAGAATTTGTGTTCGGGAATGCGGCTGTTTGTTTCATCTTTAAAAACGCCGTTCCCTTGATTGATAAACAGCCGCGCTCGTGGATCTCTTTCCCATTTTCCGCCGTTACTTGTAAGATTAGCGAATAAAATATCGGGAAGGCCGTCTCCGTTGGCATCAAACGATAGCGCTTCGCGTGTGTGTAACGGTACGGTTTCGGTGAAAGCGCCTTCGCGTTCAGAAAAATTGCCCTTTCCGTCGTTAAAATAAATTCTATTTGGTGGAACTTCGTTTCCTACAACCATATCCAACGCTCCATCCCCATCAAGATCGACGAGTTTTATGGATTGTGTTTGATCATCGAGTTGGGGCAATCCGGTTACGGAATGATCGATAAAATGCCCCGGTTTATCCGGGTCATTTATCCATAAGAAATTGCCCGGTTTGTCTCCTGTGTTGCCGATAACAACATCCACCAGTCCGTCACCGTTTACATCGCCGATATCCAGCCCATTCCCTTCGCTTTTCGCAAGCAGACGTTCACTCACGTTTCGGAAGGTGCCGTCGCCGTTTCCCAAATAATATTCGTGATTTTGATCATCTTCCGCCACGAAAATAACATCCAATAATCCGTCACCATCGAAATCCGCAACTTTTACATGTTCGGTATCATGATTTTCGGCGACAAACGTGTTTTTTGCCCAGGTAAATTTACCCGTTCCATCGTTAATATATAATCGGTTCGGTTGCATTTCCAGGGCGAAAACAGCGTCTAAGTGTCCGTCTCTGTTGACATCGGCCAGCGCAACACCTAACGCGTGTGTTTTTTCATCCAACGGAAGATGAGTGGATGTAACATCTTTGAAAAAACGGGTTTCCGAAGTGTTTACTTGAGCGGTACAGCTAAAAATGATGACAAACAACATGGCTGTAATACCACTTTTGAGCATATTCGTATTCATAAGGCGCATTCTTTAAGCAAAGTTTTTGTTCTGATAAAGCGCAATATAATACAAGCGAGCCTGTTTTGCTTCCGAGTATATGTTTTTTTGAGTAATTTTAATATTGATAAACAATTAAAGGGGTTTACCCGAATAAGCCGATAGCTTTTTTCTCGTATTTGGGGATTTTGAATAATTGTTGTCCGAACGAAAAAATAAGCGATTTAAACGTGCCCGATTTTATCATCAAATTAATTAGTTCGTGATGGCGCGTGTGTTTGTGAAGTATGGCAGGCATTTTATTGGAAATATAGGAGGGGTCGAGGATGGTTCTTGCCACTTCTTCGCCCGAGATTAGTGCCTGATAAATTCCTTCTCCGGTGAACGGGGAAACCAGCCCGGCCGCATCACCTACCAGAAAAACATTATCGAAATCAATTCCTTTATATTCGGTGTCCATGGGAAAAGCTTCGTATTTTGCTTCGGAAATATCGATTTTCTTGCTTTTAAGCCACCGATGAAAGTTATCCTTCAAATCTTTTGGCGACATCTGTTTGGGATCTACCCCGCAACCGATGGAAACATACCCTTTGTGTGGGAATATCCAAGCGTACCACGCGGAGAAGTATTTGGGTTGGAAAAATATTTCGAAATGTTTGTATTTATCGGTGGGAATAATGTACTGAATACCGATACCCATTCCTTTCGATTTAAACCCCAAATAAGTTTTCACGACAGAATTGGACCCATCGGCTCCCACCAGGTGTTTGTAACCGATCTTCTCCCCATTAACCACCACAAAATCTTTGTTAATTTCCGTAACCTTGTTACCGGTTCGCACCTCGATATTGGGAAAAGTTTTCAGCTTTTGTAGTTGCCATTGCCCGAATTCCTTCCGATCGATCGTAAAAGCAAAATCCGTGTCGGATTTTAAGGTGGAGGTAATATTATTTACGTGTAGTTTTACGTGGTTGTAATTATATTCAATAAGATGAGGCGGCAGATTCAGTATATCGATGCCTTTCCCCGTTAGCCCGCCTGCGCACACTTTCGGACCGATTTCTTCGTTCTTCTCCAGCAGTAAAACCTTCAGAGAAGAATCGCCTAATATTTCTGCACATTTTAAACCGCCGGGACCCGCGCCGATAATGATTACGTCGAATAACTCCACAATTTATCTCAATGCCTTGTTTATAAGAACTTCTGTCCTCTGTGTATTCGTTTCTACCTGCTCGGGCGTGAACCAGGCATCACGCAATTGTTTGTCGGAATACAGTTGCAACTGATCGCCGTTGTGCGGAGAGTCGGGTTGGGTGGAGTTCCCGTAACTAAGCAGTATTTTGGCTTTCACTTCGTCGCCGAATTCAACAACCGCCACCCACGAGTCGCCGCTACTCACGTAACGATGCTTATCGTCGCCTTCGTAAGAACTCGATACCCTGAAGACGCCCAGTCTGCCATCGGCGCCGTTGGCCGGCAAATTAATGTTATTGCGTTTTAACCGATAAAAGTCGCCCCATGGAACATCCAGCGAACCGAATTTCGCTTCCATTTCGGTGGCTGCTTCTTCCAGCAAACGCAAGGCTTCTGCCGGATTGGCGATGCCGTCGGGTGTAGTGTTCGGTCTTTTCACGTCCCATTTATCGACGTAATTGGTTTGATCCCCGACGTTAAACTTCGACGTAAACAAATAGAATAACACCGCTCCTTTGCTGTCGGTGTTAGTTTCGCGATCCCATTTCTCCAAAACGGATTTGGCTTCTTTTGTTTTTTCCGAAGCAGAATTATCGATGGCCGCAAAAAGATCGTCCAAAATTCTGTCTGCAAACTCCAGTTTGGTGGAAAGTTTGTAATCGATCAGTTCCTCAAAGGTTATGGAGTTATCTTCCAACATCATTCTCGCAGCGCGTTGCGGGCGGAATGACATCTCAACGGGCGCCATATACGGCGCATAATCCTCGGGATGCAAGGCGATGGGAACGGTGCTCGTCCATGGCGGATCATTAGCGTTTTGCACCCATCCGGTTTTGGGATTTTTGAGCCTCGGGAGGTCTTCATACGGATGCGTTTCCATCCAGATATCTTCCGATTTTCCGCCTTTAATGATCGAACTCCAGTAGCCCCAGTCTCCGTGACTGCGTTTGGGCACCAATCCATTAAACAGATAAAAAATATTTCCCGCTTTATCGGCATAAATTACATTCCAAAAACCGATTTCCGCCATTTTTAATGCCGATTCAAACTCGTCGAAATTATCAGCATTGATCATTCTCCACCACTGCAGCAGCATGTTCGGCTTGTCTCTGCCAACCATGCGCGAAGCCAAAACTTTATTGCCAGATTGATTGATCACCGGCCCGTGAGTGGTCTTTAGAATCGTTATTTCTTTTGGCATCAGTTTTCCGTCATCTTGCTTCACTTGAATAGTTTTTGTGTGGGCTTCAAAATCGGTTACTTTCCCATCCAGCAGGTAACCGCCGTCTTTCAGTTCCAGTTCATACACGTCGGAATTATCGATGGTGTTGTTCGTGTGCGTCCATCCGAGGTTTTCGTTAAATCCGATGGAAATTCCCGGCAAGCCCACCAGCGTTGTACCATACATGTTTTTATCGTTGAGCATCAGATGCGATTCGAAAAAAAGAAACTCGTCCGACCACGGCAGGTGTGGATTCTGAACCAGCATGGCGTTGCCCGATGCGGAGCGCGACGGGCCCACGGCATAGGCATTGGAACCCAGATCGGGCCATCGTTGGCTCATGCTCAAATCTCCGCCGCCGATAAACCGGGTGAAAACGACGAACATGCTGTGCATATTCACGTCGTTTACTGTGATCGGGAGCACCGCTTCATTTTCCTTTCCAATGGTTTTGGGATGCGCTTTGGCATAAGCATTCATTCCGTTTACAAACGAAGTTAAAATGGTTTTCACTTCGGGGTCTTGCTGCAAAGTCCATTCTTTTGCCAGTTCTTCAAAGCCGAGGGTGTGCACCATCATATCGTTCTGAAGCCTGCTTTCTCCCCAGTATTCGGCGCCTTTTCCGCGCGAATTTCCGTAAAGTTTGAGAATGAGGTTGGCATGATTGTGCATTTGCGCCCAGCCTTGAGCGTAGAACAGGTCGGCGGTATTATCGGCGGTAATGTGCGGAACACCCCACGCATCCCAGGCAATTTTCGGAGATTCGTTTTGCGCTTGCGAACAAGATGTGAAGGCAAATATGAGACCAATGACGAGTGAAAAAATTTTAATGAACATATTATATGTTTATAAGACGATAAATTGCTCCTTTTTAGCAATAAGTTGCTGAGTTTGTGTTTAATTTCCTTTTTACATTATTCTTCAATGTCCTTTTTTGTCACTTCCTCGGCGTTCTATTAACCGGGCTTCTTTTTAACTTTTTTATTCTGCGTTTTACAGCGCTTAATCTTATATTCAAACGTTTGCTACCTCTCCGAAGGCAATAATTACTTCTCCGAAGCCCTTCCTCACCACTCCGAAGGCCTTCAGCACTTCTCCCGCAGCGAGGAGATTAATAAAGTGCAAGCCTTAACCACTTGCACTTTATCTATTTACGAAGTTACTCCTCCAAAAAGTTCGGATACATATAATCCGTGGCCGGAACAAAGGTTTCTTTGATGGTTTGAGGCGAAACCCAGCGCAGCAGGTTGAAAATAGAACCCGCTTTATCGTTCGTTCCCGAACCGCGTCCGCCGCCGAAGGGCTGTTGGTCTACCACAGCGCCGGTAGGCTTATCGTTAATGTAGAAGTTTCCGGCGGTGTGCGTCAAACGGGCGGTCATTTTCTCGATAATGGCTCTGTCCGCTGAGAAAATAGCTCCGGTGAGCGCGTAATCGGTTGTGGTATCGAGCAAATCCATCGTTGCATCGAGTTTTTTCGGGTCGTACACGTAAATAGTGAGTATCGGGCCGAAAAGCTCTTCCTTCATTGTAATGTAATCGGGCTTCTTCGCCAAAATCACGGTCGGTTTAATGAAATACCCTTCCGATTTATCGTATTCGCCGCCCATGATTACCTCGGCATCGGGCGATTTTTTGGCGTTATCGATATATTTCGCCAGTTTATCGAACGAATCTTCGTCGATAACCGCATTCACGAAATTGCTGAAATCTTCGGGCACGCCGGTTTTAATCTTCGCCAGATCGGCTTCCATGTATTTCTTCACATCGTCCCACAAATTACTCGGAATATAGGCGCGCGATGCGGCGGAACATTTCTGTCCCTGATACTCAAAGGCTCCCCTCACAAGCGCCGTGGCAACTTGTTTTGCATCGGCGGTTTTATCGGCAAGAACGTAGTCTTTTCCGCCGGTTTCGCCCACAATGCGCGGGTACGATTTGTAATTCGACATGTTGGCGCCGATGGTCTTCCACATGCTGTTAAACACACCCGTGGAACCGGTGAAATGCAATCCGGCAAACTCGCGGTGATTAAAAATAACATCGGCTGTGGCAGGCCCCGAAGCGTACACGAGGTTCACAACGCCATCGGGCAATCCTGCTTCCTGCAGGATTTTCATAATCAGATAGGCCGAGTAAACAGCCGTTTTCGATGGTTTCCAAACGGCGGTGTTACCCATCAGAGCCGGCGCGCAGGGCAGGTTTCCGGCAATGGAGGTGAAATTAAACGGCGTGAGGGCGAACACAAATCCTTCGAGCGGACGCCAAACCGTTCGGTTCCAGATTCCGGGAGAGGAGTTGGGCTGCATTTCGTACAGATCGTACATATTTTTTACGTTGAAGCGGTAGAAATCCACTAATTCGCACACGGCGTCGATCTCCGATTGAAATGCATTTTTCGATTGCCCCATCATAGTTACGGCATTGAACTCATATCGGTACGGGCCGGCGATCAGTTCAGCCGCTTTCAGAAAAATAGCCGCGCGGCTTTCCCAATTCATGGCTTCCCAAGCGGGCTTCGCTTTCAATGCTGCGTCAATCGCCTGTTGCACGTGTGTTTTATCGCCTTGATGATAATGTCCCAGCAAATGTTTGTGATCGTGTGGCGGACGAATGTCCATTAGTTTTTTTGTGCGCACTTCCTTCCCTCCGATAATCATCGGGATATCCAATCCGCCTTTGCTCAGTTCGGCCAGTTTCAACTTCAATTCTATTCTTTCGGCAGTTCCCGGAGCGTAGCTCTTTACGGGTTCGTTTTTGATTTCGGGTAATCTGTAAACTCCTTTAGGCATAAGATAACTTGTTTTTGTGTGGTTTATAATGATTTTTGAATGTTACAAATTTACGAAAAAATTAGAATAAAGCGTTCTTCGTGTTTGCTAAAATAAAATAATATGTTAATTTTGCGTCCCCTAACGGTTTAACATTTTATTTTTGAGATAAATCGAAAATTTAACATTTTTCGTGCAACGTTTTTTCGGTTTTTTCATCTATTATTATGAAGAGTTTAAAAAGTAGCAGAAACCAAATGAAAAAATTAGTATATTTTTCTTTTTTGTATCTATTGGCCGTTTTATCTTCATGTTCTACCGGGGATATGCCCGGCGAGGCTTTCATCGAACGCTTGGTACCTTACGGGCATTGGCAGGCAATCGGTTTTGTGGAAAATGGAAAATTAAATGAGTATATAAATTTCAACAATGTTTCTCGGCAATTGATCCTCAGAAAAGATAGCACTTTTCAAGCAACGGCGTTGAATTACGAGTTTTCGGGCAAATACGAATTTAATGTGGACAGGTACTCCATAAAATTCCCTTCAAACAATAATTTTTATACCGCCTATTCCGCGGAAAAGGAAGAAGACCAACGATATATCAATCTTTTGCTGAAAGTAGATACTTATAAAGTCATTCATCCCGACCAATTGCGTCTGTATTATTCCGATGAAAATTACTTGCAATATAAAGCTGTTCCTCAAAACCAACCATGACTTCATATAATTATTTTTTTCTTTGAATTCTCAAAAATAGGATTCTACGAAAAATTCCCGATGCAAAGAATTGGTTCTTAACAAAAAACCAACTATCTTTGCATCCGTTTTTTTCGACAACATAATGTCTAACTTATTTAAATGTAATTAATTTATTAACTAACAAATGACTGAAAATTTAAAAAATGTAGCTCCCATAGAAGATTTCGATTGGGATGCGTATGCCGAAGGTGAAACCACCTACAACAAAGAAAACAAACAAAAACTTACCGAAAGCTACGACAACACGCTCAACAAAATCAACGACAAAGAAGTGGTGAACGGTACGGTAACCTCCATGAACAAACGCGAAGTAGTGGTCAATATCGGCTACAAATCCGATGGCGTGGTTTCGATGAACGAATTCCGCTACAATCCGGAACTCAAAGTTGGCGACGAAGTAGAAGTTTACATCGAAAGCCAGGAAGACAAAAAAGGACAATTGCTCCTCTCACACAAAAAGGCACGCGCTTCGCGCTCTTGGGATCGTGTAAACGCAGCCTTAGAAAACAACGAAATCATTAAAGGCTACATCAAATGCCGCACAAAAGGCGGTATGATCGTGGATGTTTTCGGCATTGAAGCTTTCTTGCCGGGCTCGCAAATTGATGTGAAACCCATCCGCGATTATGATATTTTCGTTGACAAAACCATGGAATTCAAAGTGGTTAAGATTAACCCCGAATTCAAAAACGTTGTTGTTTCCCACAAAGCACTTATCGAAGAAGAGTTGGAACAACAAAAGAAAGAAATTATTTCGAAACTCGAAAAAGGACAAGTGCTCGAAGGTGTGGTTAAAAACATTACTTCTTACGGAGTATTCGTTGATTTGGGCGGCGTTGACGGCCTCATCCACATTACCGATCTGTCTTGGGGACGCATTCAACATCCGGAGGAAGTTGTAAAATTAGACGACAAAATCAATGTAGTTATCCTCGATTTCGATGATGAAAAGAAGCGTATCGCTCTCGGTTTGAAACAATTAACTCCACATCCATGGGATGCTATCGACGAAAGCCTGAAAGTGGGCGATGTAATTAAAGGAAAAGTGGTTGTACTCGCCGATTACGGCGCTTTTGTGGAAGTTGCTCCCGGCGTTGAAGGTTTGATTCACGTATCGGAAATGAGCTGGACACAACACTTACACAGCGCACAAGATTTCATGAAAGTGGGCGAAGAGGTAGAAGCCGTTATTCTCACCCTCGACCGCGAAGAACGCAAAATGTCGCTCGGCATCAAGCAACTCAAACCCGATCCATGGGAAAATATCGAAGAAAAATATCCGGTTGGAAGCACACACTCGGCTACGGTTCGCAATTTCACCAATTTCGGTGCGTTTGTAGAAATTGAAGACGGCGTTGAAGGCCTCATCCACATTTCCGATCTTTCCTGGACAAAGAAGATCAAACATCCGAGCGAGATCACCGAAATCGGTGCGCAAATTGAAGTACAAGTACTTGAGATCGACAAGGAAAATCGTCGTTTGAGCCTCGGCCACAAACAATTGGAAGAAAACCCGTGGGATGTTTTTGAAACTATTTTCACCACCGGTTCGGTTCATGAAGGCACGATCATCGAATTTCTTGATAAAGGAGCCGTGGTTTCTTTACCGTACGGCGTTGAAGGTTTTGCAACTCCAAAACATCTGGTAAAAGAAGACGGTTCGCAAGCACAACTGGAGGAAAAACTCGATTTTAAAGTGATCGAATTCAATAAAGACGCTAAAAGGATCATTGTTTCCCACAGCCGTATACACGAAGAAGCCAGAGGCGGCTCGGACGACAACAGAAAAGGTAAACGTTCGGGTGGTAAAAGAGGTGAATCGCAAAACGCTGCTGCAACTTTAGCTCCGATGGAAAAAACCACTCTGGGCGATATTGAAGAATTAGCTGCTTTAAAAGAGAAGTTCGACAGCCAAAAAGCTCCCAAAAAAGAAAAAGCTAACAAGGAAGAAAAGCCTATTGAGGAGCCTGTAAATGAACCCGATGAAGCTAAAATTCTTGCCGAAAGAGCTGAAGAGGATGCCGAAGCGGTAGCGGATACAAAAGAAGAACCTCAACAGGAAACCGAAAACAAAACCGAGTTAGAAGTCAAAGAAGAAGTTGAAACTGAAGAAAAAGTTGAGATAGAAAAACAAGCTGACGACGAAACCGAAAAACCGAACTAAACATGTAAATGCTTATTTCATATATATTCATTAAAAGCTGCCTATAAGGGCTGCTTTTTTTTTTGTAAAATTCAAAGCAAGACGATAATCTCTTATCCCAACAGCTTCTTCACCATTTCCGAAACGGCGCGTCCTTCGGCTTTGCCGGCCAATTGCTTGGAGGCAACGCCCATTACTTTGCCCATATCTTTCATGGAAACGGCGCCGTTTTCCGATATGATTTTCTTCACTTCGGCTTCCAGTTCTTCGGCAGAGAGTTGGGCGGGAAGGTATTCTTGTATAACTTTCAGTTGCGCTGTTTCGTCTTCGGCCAAATCGGCGCGGTTTTGCGAGGTATAAATCTCGGCGCTGTCCTTGCGCTGTTTCACCATTTTTTGAAGAATGGTGGTAGCCGTTTCGTCCGAGAGTTCATCCCCGGCGCCTTTGGCGGTCTTGGCCTCAAGAAACTCTTTTTTTATGCCGCGCAATGCTTCCAAACGCACTTTGTCTTTGGCGAGCATGGCTTTTTTTATGTCGTTGCTGATCGTATCGAATAGGTTCATGACGTTATAAATTTGATGTTTGACGTTTAATGTCTTCTGTCTCTTTTAATCAAATAGCGAAGACGATTGTTGTTGAGATTCCGTTTGGTAATTGCGCGGGTCAAAATCGCGCGGGCGCTTAAAAACGGCTGTTTTTTCCATCGCTTCCAGTATCTTATCGTCATCCATTTCTTCTACCGAAAGCACGAAAGGGTCTAAGCGGTAACTGGTGGAAGCAATGGTTTTCAGGCCTTCTTTTCCGTAGTATTTCTCGATAAGTTTTTGGTTTTCAACCTGACGCGCCTTTTCTTCGTCTTCGCGGATCTTTCGCTCCAGTTCTTCGGCTTTGCTTTCTTTGAGGCGTTGTTCGCGGATGCCCGGAACGCTTGTGATACTGAATCCGGTGGCGAGCAACGTTACTTTCACCTCTTCGCTCAGCGTTTCATCGACAGCGGTACCCCAAATAACTTCTATTTCGCGGCTGAATTTGGCCATAAAATCGTTTACGGCGTTCATTTCTTCCATCAACAACGGATATTCTTCGCCGAAGGAAATATTGATAAGTATCTTTTTCGAACTGAAAACATCGTTGTTGTTCAATAGCGGCGAATGGAGAGCGTCTTTCAGCGCCTCGTTCACCCGGTCTTCTCCGCTACCGATTCCTCGGCTCATAATGGCTACGCCGCCATCGCGAAGGGTGGTGTTCACATCGGCAAAGTCGAGGTTCACGTGGCCGTGAACCGTGATGATCTCGGCAATGCTCTTTGCCGCCGTGGCCAACGTGTCATCGGCTTTAGCAAAGGCATTCAGGATGGTGAGGTCGTGATAAATATCGCGTAAGCGTTCGTTATTGATCACCAACAGCGCGTCCACATTTTCTGCAATTTCTTCCACGCCCTGCAATGCTTGAACGATTTTTCTTTCGCCTTCGAAAACGAAAGGAATGGTAACGATGCCCACTGTTAAAATGCCCATATCCTTGGCTACGCGCGCTACTACGGGAGCAGCGCCGGTGCCTGTGCCTCCGCCCATGCCGGCGGTGATGAAAACCATTCGGGTGCCGTCGCTCAACAGGTCTTGAATAAGATCGATGCTTTCTTCGGCGGCCAATTTGGCTACATCGGGCTTATTACCCGCTCCCAAACCTCCGGTGGTGTGTTCGCCCAATTGCACTTTTACGGGTACGGGCGATTTCATCAGCGCTTGATTATCGGTGTTGCAAAGGGCAAAAGAAACATCGTGTATACCTTCCTGAAACATGTGGTTCACCGCGTTTCCGCCTCCGCCGCCAACTCCGATAACCTTGATGATGGCTTCGGTACGGCTTTTTATCTGAAAATTCAATATTTTATCGTCCATAGTGTCGGTTTTTATTCATCGTCGTCTTCAGAGAAAAGCCCGCCGAAAATGTTGCCCATTCTTTCACCAATGGATGGGCCTTTGGGTTTTTCCTCTCTTCTTTTATCTTTTTCTTTGTTCTTTTTATTAACCATTTGCTTCATTTCACTAAACGATTTCTTTTGTTTCTTGGTGAAATCGGAAATTGATTTTTTGGTTTCAATTTTTTCATCTTGGTAAGATTGTACGTAAATCTGCTCGCAGTCTTCGTCGGCAAGCAAGAACATGCCCAAAACCTGCGTGTAAGCGGGATCGTTGGTGAGTTCGGGAGAGTTGTTTATTATTGTTTTTTTTGCCGTTGCTTTACGCACTTTCATTTCTAATTTACCCTCGAGGTACAGATCAAGGTTTTTGAGTTGCGACGCGCCTCCGGTAATAATGATACCGGCGCCGAGCTGCCCTTTATAACCCGATTGTTTGATTTGTTCCTTGATATTGGCAGTGATCTCATCCAATCTCATCACGATGACTTTGTTCAGCTCTTCCATATTAATATCGGGTTTGGAAGAGAATGGCGAGGAGAAAAACGAGGTCTCTTGCCCCTCTTTCGCTTTACCGAACTTTATTTTGTATTGTTCGGAATCGGTTTCCGTGAAATTGAGCTCGCTGATGTCTTTGGTGATGGTTTTTCCGCCGAACGGAATAACAACCAAATAACGAAGAATATCGCCTTTGTAAATAGATAGGGTAGTGGTGCCGGCTCCAAAATCGATAAGCGCGCAACCGAGTTCTTTTTCCTCATCGTTAAGTGCGATGGCCGCCGTTGCCAGCGGCCCTACTATGAGATCGGCAATTTGTAATTGGCTTTTTTCTACGATGGTTTTCTGTATATTGGTGTAAAGGTTGGGGCGCCCGATAATTACTTTATAATCCGCTTCGAGCAACGAACAAGTAACGCCCACGGGATTTCTCTCGGGTTTGTCGTCGCAAAAATATTCTACATCGGCAATGGCATACTTGCGTTTGAGATCGGGTTTGTATTTATCGGCGGCAACACTGAGTTGTTTCACGATTTCATCGGTTATGATCCCCGATTGAGGCAATTGCCTCATTTCCCTTACATCAATGCAGAAAAGAGATTGCCCTGCAAGAGAAACATATACGCGCCCGATTCTTTTTCCTATTTTTTTCTCTAAAAAGTCTATCAGTTTACGAACTTTTGAACCGGCTTCTTCCACGTTGTGAATAGCGCCTCTACGTACGCAGTTGTTAGAGGGAACCGTTTCATAGGCCATAACGGAGATAACATTGTTCTCGTTTTTTCGGCCAATGACTCCGGTTATTTTTGAGGTTCCTAAATCGATGGCTGCTATAAATCCTGTCTGCATCATATATTTTTTCTGTTGGCTGAGTTTGGTTTCTGTTTATCAAACATTCTTTATTCGGGTTTTGTTTTAAAAAGATTTACTTTTTGGTACAAACAACCTGATTGTCATATTTTAAGTTAATTTCGGAGTACCTGTTCCACCCCACTGCGTTCAATCCTTTTTCGATGAAAAGAGCAAATTTGGAGAATTTTTCCGAATAATTATTCAATTTGCCGAACAATATTTTAAAATCGCCTGCTCGAGGAATGAGTTCTACTTCTTTGTTCGGTTTAACGACTATCTGCTCGATCCATGCATCCCAATCGGGGTTTTCGTTGAGAAATGAAGCAAAATCATACAATTCGTTTTTCGCATACTCTTCGTCAATGGCGCCGGTAGCAATGGGTACATACACCGAAAAATTGATGGAAACGGGCATCCGTTCTCTCTTGTCATCGATATAAAAACTGCCGTTTGCATCGGAAATGACTCTCAAGATCGGTTTTCGTTGTGTGATGTTTGCCACGATAGCGCCTTTTGGCGTGTTGTACACTTCGGCGGTTTGTATCAATTTATTGTTCAAAATGGTATCGCGAATGGAAAGCGTGTTTATCTCTTTCATTGTTTTGCCAACCGGATACAAATCTTTGTTTTTGATGAGGTTGACGATGTCTTGCTCTTTTACGAATTGCGTTTCTACGCTGTCTTTGATAATTACTTCAAATGCTTTACATTCTTGATTTTGCGACGAGTCATTGAAGTAAATTACCGAAAACACGAGGTATCCGATAACGAGGATGGATATAAAGGCAATAAGCGCTTTTTTCATAATGCGATGTAACTAACGGACAAACCTTGTTTCGAGCAACTGCTTAATTTTAGGAAGCAGCGCGTCGATATCTCCTGCTCCCAAAGTTACGAATACTTCTAATTCTTTGTTGTTTAAATGATCTAATAATTCGTTTTTTTTCAATAAAATTTTTTCCGGCGATGTGATTTTGTCGAAAATAATTTCCGATGTAATGTCTGGTATGGGTTCTTCTCTTGCCGGATAAATATCGAGTAAAATGACATCTTCGAGCATCGACAGGCTTTCCGCGAATTCATCTGCGAAATCGCGTGTTCGCGTGTAGAGGTGCGGTTGGAAAACGCCGGTTACCTTTTTATCGGGATACAACAACCGGATGGATCGGATGGATGCCGATAGTTCATTGGGATGATGGGCGTAATCGTCGATGAAGACAATTTCGGGTGTTTTTAAGAGGAAGTCGAACCGTCTTTTGGCCCCGCCGAATGATTGCATAGCAGGCCTGATTTCGTCGGCGCGAACGCCGCACAATTGTGCGGCCGCGATAGCGGCAACAGCGTTTTCGATGTTTATTTTTACCGGCACGCCGAGTTGAATATCTTTGATGGTGGCATCCGGCGAAACGAAATCGAAAATTATTTCGCCGTTCCCGATGTGGATGTTTTTGGCGTGAAAATCTCCTTCCGATTCGGAATAAGTAAAAATCTTCACCGAATTATCGCTTCGGGGTGTAACCGGAGCATCTTTTTTAATGATCAGGTACCCGTCTTCGCGAATCAACGAAGTAAATTTCTCGAAACTTTCCCTATACGCCTCCGGCGTGCCGTAAATATCCAGATGATCGGGGTCGGCCGATGTAATGATCGCGATCCACGGCTCCAGCCAATGAAAAGAACGGTCGTATTCATCTGCCTCGGCTACCGTGATATTGCTTTTGTCCGACAATAGGAGATTGTTGTCGTAATTTTTTAGGATGCCTCCCAAAAAAGCATTGCAATCCACGTGCGATTGCCGAAGCAGATGAGCGACCATACTCGATACGGTAGTTTTTCCGTGCGTGCCGGACACACAAACCGCGTTGCCGGATTTCGTGATCTCTCCTAAAACCTGCGACCGTTTCATCATCGTAAAACCTTTGGTTTTAAAGAACTTCAATTCGCTGTGTGAATCGGGGACCGCAGGTGTATATATAATAAGTGTAGTTTGCTTGTCGAGAAATTCTTTCGGAATGCTTTGCACATCGTCTGTGTAGTGTATTTTTGCCCCTTCCGCTTCCAGAGCCGCTGTTAACGGAGTTCGCGTTCGGTCGTAACCGGCAACAGACAGTCCTTTCGACATGAAGTATCGGGCAAGGTTGCTCATGCCGATCCCACCGATGCCGATTAGATATATTAATTTGCAGTTCATATTTTTTAAAAGTTATCAGTTTACAGTTTTCAGCTTTGCGTGGAATTGATGATCGAAACCGTTATATTTTATTGATGAGTGAAATGAGCATCATTCTCACTTCTTCAATTGGTTTTTGAATATTGTTGTACTCTTCATTAGTGATGTATCCTAAATCATGCGCTAAAATAAAAGCATAGTCTACCTCGTTGACAGAACCCGTTGCCATGACTAAAAAGTGTTTGAAATCGGGCTTTGTAAACCGTCCGCATCCTTCCACAATATTCAACCCGATTGACGTTGATGCTCTTCGCGTTTGCGATGTAAGCGCATAAACTTCTTCCCGCGGAAACTTGGCGGTAAGGCGATATATTTCAAGCGTTAATTGATGCGCCTTCTCCCATACTTTCAGTTTTCTAAAATCTTGCATTATTAGTTACGAGGTTTATAGTTTTCATTTTTCTACTGCCAACTGTTAACTGTCTACTGTCTACTGTCTACTATTTTCTCTATCTCATCCACAATCCGTTTGGCCGAATCTTTTTGTGCCATGGCAGCTATATTTTTACTGAGCGATTTTAATTTTTCTTCGTTATTCACCAAGTTGAGCGCCGTATCGAAAAGTAAGTCGCGCGCGTTGGAATCGGTAACCATAACGGCAGCGTCTTTTTTCACCAAAGCCAACGCGTTTTGCGTTTGGTGGTCTTCGGCTACGTTGGGCGACGGAACCAAGATAACCGGTTTTTCCAGTAAACAAAATTCGGATATGGAACCTGCGCCTGCGCGCGATATGATCAAATCGGCAACGGAATAGGCATAATCCATGCGCGACACAAAGTCGAGCAGGTGAACGTTTTCAGGGATTTTCCCTTCTTTTTGCAAATCCGACATTTCTTTGAAATAGTATTTCCCGCATTGCCAGATTATTTGTACATCCGATTGGCCGATTTTCGGAAAGGCTTCTACAATACTGTCGTTCAATGTGCGGGCTCCCAAACTGCCGCCGACCATCAAAATGGTTTGTTTACCAGGATTGAGGTCGAAAAACGCGTAGCCTTTTTCGCGGTTTTCTTTTGATATGACCAAATCTTGGCGAGTAGGGTTCCCGGTAAGTACGATTTTTTCTTTCGGGAAAAATCGTTCCATCCCTTCGTAAGCTACACAGATTTTCGATGCTTTTTGCGCAAGCATTTTGTTGGTAACGCCTGCGTATGAGTTTTGCTCTTGCAACAAGGTGGGTATCCTTTTTGCAGATGCCGCCTTAAGCGTGGGCCCACTGGCATAGCCGCCAACGCCGATAGCGATATCGGGCTTGAAATTCTCGACAACGGAACGGGCTTTACGCAAACTTTTCAGCAGCTTTATCGCCACCGAAACGTTTTTGAACAGGTTTTTCCGGTCGAACCCCGCCACCGGAAGCCCTATTATTTTATATCCTGCTGCCGGAACACGTTCCATTTCCATGCGGTTTTCCGCGCCAACAAAAAGTATTTCGGCGTCCGCCCATCGCTCCTTAATCGCGTTGGCAATGGAAATGGCCGGAAAAATATGGCCGCCGGTGCCGCCGCCGCTAACGATGAAACGAAGGGGAGACTTGGAGAGTGGGTGAGTGGGAGATTGGGAGATTTTGGGATTGGTCATATTTTTTGTTTATTTTTCGGGAGTCAGGTTGAATTCTTGATAGAGATATTTTACGTCGATGTTTTCATTTGTTTTGTCAACATTTCTCATATAGTAGGCTTGTGTTATTCGATAGAAACTTTCGTCGGCATCGAAATCATACAAAAATAAAGGAAGTCTTCTCGTGTAATTTTGATTGGCCAAAATAACCGGATCATCACCGACCATGATTAATTCCGGTTCCCGCTTTTGGTAAGGAATCTTTTTCCATTCCGCCCCGTCTTTATATTCGAAGTCAAGGCCGTTGTATAAGGTAATCCAAGAATCCGTATTATTCTTTAAAATGAAATCGGCCGTTCTTTTCTCTTTGTTGATATATACGAACTCGCACGTGAGCGGTTCAAGAACCCGTGTTTCTTGAATGCTTTCCGCAGTTGATTGCTCTTCCGCATCTTTTTTGTTTGGATGGTTACATGATACCGTTAGTAACATACTCAATAAAAGTAAATTTATCGGTTTCATATAATTTGATTTATTGAACTTGATACCGTTATATCCATGCCCAATATTTACAAAAATCCATGCACTCATTGGTCTCATACCTGAATGATTTCAAATTCTACTTTTTCTTCGAGTTTGTTTATCGTTTCTTTTATATCGATTTTGATTTCATTATCTTCATTTTCAGAAGAGTCGGAAATAACCTTATTTTCTTTTTTCTTCCCGATCCCAAAGCGGTCGGCGCTCAATATTAAACCAAAATAAGCACAGGTAATGAGCGTAGATGTCCCGCCGCGGCTGATTAAAGGCAGCGGCTGCCCGGTAACCGGAATAAGATTTACCGCTACCGCCATATTGATAAATGCCTGTATTGATAACATTAATGCCGAGCCGAGAACCAAATATTTGGGAAAAAGTTTGGTGGTTTTTCTCGCGATCATGCCGGCGCGGATAAGTAATATTACATACAAGAGCAATACGAACAGGCCGCCTAAAATTCCCATTTCTTCTATGATAATCGCATAAATAAAATCGGAATAGGCTTGTGGCAGAAAATCGCGTTCGGTGCTGTTGCCGGGAAATACGCCGATAATTCCGCCGTTGGCGATAGCGATCTTTGCATGCGCCACCTGATAATTATCGTCTGTGATGGTATAATAGGTTTCATCGGTAAGTTCTTTGTGGTTGCCGAATTCGGCAATGCGGTTTTGCCAAGTTCCTACGCGGCTTAAAGCGCCGGTATCGGTCCATTCCGTAGGAATTACTTTTAGAAGCAAAAGAAACAACAACACAACAGCGATACCGATCCCCGCTACTTTCAGCAAACGGGATAATCGGACATTTCCTATGTACATAAGTAAAAAGCACACTCCGAAAAGTAGAACCGCCGTAGATAAATTATCCATGGCAATAATGCCGCAAACCGCTATCATCAAACCAATCATCCATTTAAAAAGCAAACCGTCGTTCATGCCGTTTTGTTTGCTAAGCAGAAAAGCGATGGTTCCCATCAACGAGATCTTCGCAATTTCCGAGGGCTGTATCGTGAATCCGAAAATTGAAATCCATCTTTCGGCGCCGTTAACCGTTGTTCCGATAACAGGCGTTAAAAGCAACAAAATTATTGAAATGATCAACACAAAAATAAGTGAAGAGAAATATTTATACGGCACGTTGTGAATGAGCAAAATCACGCCCACTCCGCCAATAAGGAACATGGCATGGCGTAGAATAGGCCCCCATTGGTTTTGTTGCCGATATACGATTGTGCTCGTAGCGCTGAAAATTTCAACCAGCGATATGACACACAATATAACGAAAACCGACCATATTACTTTGTCACCTTTGAAAATAACCCCTAAATCTCCTAAAGGAAACTTGGCTGTCGTGCCAACTTCATCCGAATTATCGACTTTAAACGTGTTTTTTATTTTATTGAGCATATATCTTATTATTAACTATTTACAATGAATTATTCGTAGCCAGCAAAGTTCCCTTAACTGTTATTATAATCGTCTTACGCATTCTTTAAACTGATCGCCTCGGTCTTCGTAATTTTTAAACAGATCGAAACTTGCGCAGCAAGGTGATAACAAAACCGTATCTCCTTTTTCCGCCAATTTATAAGCGGCATTTACGGCTTTTTCCATAGAATCGGTATCCACTATTTCGGGTATCATTCCCTGAAAAAAATCTTGTAACTTGGTGTTGTCTTTTCCAAGGAATATCAACGCCCTGACCTTTTGTTTCACTAAGTTTTCAATTTCGAAATAATCGTTTCCCTTGTCTGTCCCGCCTAAAATAAGCACCACTTTGCTTCGCATACTTTGCAAGGCGTACCAGCAAGAATTGACGTTGGTGGCTTTGGAATCGTTGATATATTGAACACCTCTTACTGCCGCTACTCTCTCTAATCGATGAGGAACGCCCTGGAAATCGGCCAATGCCTGCCGCAGGTTTTCGTTGGAAATATCGAGTAGTTTCGCCACAATACCCGATGCCATGGAGTTGTACAAATTGTGCGTGCCTTGTAGGGCAAGCAGTTCCAACTCCATGTCGAAAACTTCGTTTTTGGTTTTTATAAACATTTTATTTCCCTCCGTATAAGCTGCCGCTTTTTTGTTGTTCTTTTCAGTAAATGAATACAGATCGGAATCCGGTTTCAATTTTTCAATTTCTTTTGTTACTATCGGGTCGTCTGTCCAATAAATAAAGGCGTCGCCTATTTTTTGGTTTCGGACGATACGCATTTTTGCGTCCACATAGTTTTGCATACTGTGGTCGTATCTGTCTAAATGATCGGGAGTTATATTGAGAAGCACTGCAATGTCGGCTTTGAAATCATATACGCCTTCCAATTGAAAGCTGCTCAGTTCCAACACGTAATAATCGAAATTTTCTTCCGCAACTTGGCGGGCAAAACTTTTTCCGATGTTGCCGCCCAAACCTACGTTCAATCCGGCGGATTTTAGAATGTGGAAAACAAGGCTTGCGGTGGTGGTTTTACCGTTGCTGCCCGTGATACAGATCATTTTTGCATCGGTATAGCGACCCGCGAATTCAATTTCGGAAACCACCCGAATTCCTTTTTCAATTACTTTTTGCATCAACGGAGTTGTATCCGCGATACCCGGGCTTTTGACGATTTCGTTTGCCGAAAGCACTTTTTCTTCCGTGTGCCCGTCTTCCTCAAAATCTATTTTGTAATCCACGAGTGTTTGGCGGTGCTCATCTTTCAACGATCCGTTGTCGGATAAAAAAACATCAAATCCTTTTGCTTTTGCAAGAATGGCAGATCCAATCCCGCTTTCGCCTCCACCGAGAATTACAACCCCCCGACCCCCTGAAGGGGGAGTTAAATCAGTATATTCTTTATTTTCCATTTTTTGAATTTTAAAGTCCCCTTTAGGGGATTTAGGGTATTTTATCTCATTTTTAACGTTACCAAAGCAAACACAGCCAAGATCATTCCAACTATCCAAAATCGATTGACGATCTTGGGTTCGGTAAGCGGGTTGAAAGGTTTTTGTATAATGGCATCTATACCCGCATTGCCGGCTTTTTGATAATGGTGGTGCAGAGGCGTCATTTTGAAAATTCGTCTCCCATAACCCAATTTCTTTTTGGTGTATTTAAAATATGCAACCTGAATAATGACGGACAACGCTTCTACGAAAAAAACACCGCACAAAATTGGCAAAAGTAACTCCTTGTGAATGAGCACGGCGAAAACGCCGATAATTCCGCCCAAGGTCAAACTGCCCGTGTCGCCCATGAAAATTTGGGCAGGGTAGGAGTTATACCACAAAAAACCGACGGTGGAGCCGACAAATGCAGCTGCAAAAACCATCAACTCATCGCTGCCGGGAATGTACATAATGTTGAGATAGGAAGCGAAGTCCACACGCCCCGAAACATAAGCCAGAATGCCGAGCGCCACGCCGATAATAGCCGAAGACCCCGACGCCAGCCCGTCCAACCCATCGGTGAGATTGGCGCTGTTGGAAACACCTGTTACAATGAGAATAACTACAATTACGAAAATTATCCATACCGCTTCATCGGCGAAATCGCCCATCCACGAAACCAGCCATTTATAATCGAAATTATTATTTTTGATAAACGGAATGGTGGTTTTTGTTGTTTTTATGTCTTCCGTTTGATACTGAACTTCCTCGATGATATTGTTTACCCGAATTTCGGTATTTTCGCGCGAAACTATATCGGGGCTTAAATACATGGTAAGCCCAACGATAAATCCCAATCCAACTTGTGCAATTATTTTTACTTTGCCGTGCAAACCTTGTTTATTCTTTCTAAATACTTTGATATAATCGTCGGTGAACCCCAATACCCCAAGCCATACTGTGCTTATTATCATCAGAATGATGTAGATGTTTTCTAATTTGCCGAATAAAAGAATCGTAATTAAGATAGAAAAAATAATAACCACGCCTCCCATCGTGGGAGTTCCGCGTTTGCTGTATTGCCCTTCTAAGTCGAGTTCACGGATGGTTTCTCCGATTTGTTTTATTTGCAGTTTTTTAATGATGTATTTTCCGAAGAAAACGGTAAAAAGCAATGAAATCAATGCCGACATGGCTGTGCGGAAAGTTACGAACTGAAACATTCCCGCGCCGGGAAAATCGAATTGGTCGAGGTATTGAAACAGATAGTACAGCATAGTGTTACGAGTTACGTGGTTCGAGATACGAGTTAATTGTTATTCCAAATTTTCTCAATTTCTTCTTTATCATCAAAGTGATGTTTCACGCCTTTCACTTCCTGATAATCTTCGTGTCCTTTGCCTGCCACAAGTACCACGTCGCCTTCTTTAGCGAGGGCGCAAGCGGTTTTTATGGCTTCCCTGCGGTCAACGATGGAAAGCGCAACGGCGCGTTGTTCTTCGGTTAAACCGTCGATCATATCATTTAAAATATCTTGCGGTTCTTCGAACCTGGGATTATCGGATGTAAGTACTACTTTATCACTCAATTCCACCGCCTCGCGCGCCATGATGGGGCGTTTTGTTTTGTCGCGGTTGCCGCCGCAGCCCACCACGGTAATTATATTTCCTTTGTTTTGAAGAACCTCGTGTATGGCATCGAGTACGTTACTCAGTGCATCGGGCGTATGGGCGTAATCTACAATGGCAGTGTAGCCTTTGGGCGAGCGCAAAGTTTGAAAGCGGCCTGCTACCGGTTTTAAAGTAGATAAGATCCTCAAAACATTATCTGCATTTCTCCCCAGTAAAACCGATGCTCCGTACACGGCAAGAAGATTATAGACATTGAAAACCCCCACAAATTGTACGATAATTTGTTTGCCGTTTATTTCTATATCGGTGCCGTCGAAATGTTTTTCGTAAATGCGTGCCTTAAAATCGGCCATCGATTTTAATGAGTATGTATATTTTCTCGCTTTGGTGTTTTGCAACATTACCGCGCCGTTTTTATCGTCGGAATTCGTAAGCGCGAATGCGCTTTCGGGCAGGTTATCGAAAAATGATTTTTTTACGTTCCGGTATTCCAGCATGTTTTTGTGATAATCGAGATGGTCTTGGGTGAGGTTCGTGAAAATTCCGCCAGCAAATTTCAAGGCTTCTACCCGTTTTTGATTCAAGGCATGAGAACTCACTTCCATAAAAGCGTACTCACATCCGGCATTCACCATTTTCTGAAGAAAAGAGTTTAGAGTGATGGGGTCAAGCGTGGTATGCGTTGTTGGATATTGTTTTTCATTGACGTAATTGGCTACGGTGGAAAGCAGACCGGTCGCATATCCGAGTTTACGAAACATGTTGTATAATAAGGTGGCAATGGTGGTTTTTCCGTTTGTGCCGGTAACACCTACCAGTTTTAATTTTTGCGAAGGATTTCCGAACCACGTTGATGCGATTTGTGCCAATGCAACCGATGAGTTTTTAACCTGTACATAAGTTGCCCTCGAAAAGAATTCTTCTATCATCGGTTTATCGTAAACGATAACTGCGGCATCCTGCTCGATGGATTTTCCGATATAATCGTGGCCATCCGTATTGATTCCTTCAACGGCGACGAACAACGACCCTTTTTGCACCGTGCGCGAATCGGACGTAATGTTTTCTACTTCAACATTTTTATCGCCTTTAATAGAAACGATATCGCATTTTTCGATGAGTTCACTAAGTTTCATATTTTTTCCGTTTTTATTGCAGCGTTATGCTGATGGTTGTTCCCTTCACTATTTTTTGCCCGGGATTATAAGATTGTGCCACCACTTTGCCGGCTCCGGTGAGATTTACGCGCAATCCCGATTTTTCGAGCAGGTACACGGCGTCTCTCGCTCCCATACCTACGACATTGGGTACCAAATTTCTTTTCATGTCAAGTTGTTTGGGTTGATAACCTGCGCTGTCATAATTTATTTTAACCCAATCGCTTGCATTGTCCCATATAGGCGTATTATATTTTAAAGTGGATAAAACAGCTTGACTGTTTTCCCAATTTCCATTTTTGAGATAAGGCATTTTTTGCAGGGCGGAATCTATTCTTACTTCTTCGGCAGCCAATTGCGTTTTGCGGATGTAAGTCTGTTCCGCGATGTTCTTAAACACCATGCCCGCCTGTCCGCCACCCGATGGCACTCCTTTTGGCTTTCTGATACCCACAAAACATGTGTACTGCGGATTATCGGCCGGAAAATATCCGCAAAACGAAACGTAATATCCGCTGTATCCGCCGCCTCCGGCAATTTGTGCCGTGCCGGTTTTACCCGCGATGGTAAAATAATCGGATTTTACTACTTTGGCCGTTCCGTTTTCAATTACTCCCACAAGCATTTTATGTATATCGATGAGCGTAGTGTCTTTACACATTTTTTCATTGATCACTTCTGCTTCAAATTCCTGCAACGTTTTTCCGTCCTTGACGAATTGCTTTGCAATAAACGGTTTTATCATTTTTCCGCCATTGGCTATCCCGTTGTAAAACATGAGCATATAAATGGGCGGCACTTTGCTTTCGTAGCCGAAAGACATCCATGGAAGCGTAGTTTTCGACCAATAATTAACTTTGTCATCCGGCATGCGGATGGAAGAAGTCCCTTCTATTCCATTGAGGGGGACGTCCCACTTTAATTGTTTACGCAAACCGATTTTATCTATTCCACGCACATATTTTTCGGGATTATTGCCGTAGGCTTTCAGTACGATTTTGCTCATCACGATGTTGGACGAGACTTCTATGCCTTCAATTACGGTTAGGTGCCCTCTGTCGCGGCCTTGGCGCCAATAGTGGTCGCGCACCCATTTGCCGTTGTATTGGTAAAGTCCGTTCCCTACAAAAAACGAATCGGTAGGCGTAATAAGCCCATCGTCCAGCGCTACCATTACCGTTACGGTTTTAAATGTGGAGCCGGGCTCGTTCATATAAGAAAACGCGTTCGGATTACCTTCGGCGTAGCCGCCTCCCTGCATCCGGTCGAGATTGACAATGCCTTTTATTTCGCCGGTTTTCGTTTCCATGATGATGGCCGTACCCGATTCGGCTTCGGTTTCCATGAGCTTGCTCCGGAGGGCGCGCTCTGTGATGTCCTGAATATCGGCATCGAGCGTGGTAACAATATCATAGCCGTCTTCGGCTGGAATTTCAACAATATCCATCCATCGGCCTTGTATTTTTTGGCGGTTTTTTACGCCGTTCATACCGCGCAACAACGAGTCGTACTTCATTTCCAATCCGCTGGCGCCCCCTTTTTCGAGGTCTTTATAAACGCTGCCCACAGTTCTTGTGGCTAAGTTGCCGAAAGGTTTTTTTCTCGCGTTTTTTTCTTCCGCTATCAATCCGCTTCTGTTTGAACGTTGGTTTAGGAAAGGGAATTTGCGTAATTCTTTATAATCCACGTAAGAAACATCTCTTCTGATTATTCTTACGTAACGTGAACGTTTGGATACTTTTTTATCGATGCCCTTGGCGGCATTTTCTCTGATTTGGCGTTCTTCTTTTTCACGAAGTTTCCATCCGTTCAAGATTACGGTTTTATACTGCGAAGCAGTACGTTCGGGAAATTTTTTCGATAAAGCTGTTGAAAGTTCGCCTACGTATTTCATGAGCGTATCTTTTGCCATCCCTTCGGCCCAAAAATCCATATAAATTCCGTAGAGCGGTTCGCTGGTTGCCAAAAGTTTCCCATCGTAAGTATAAATATTGCCGCGTTTGGGCAAGATAACCCTGTCTTTTATAACGGTTTCTTTTTCGCCTACTTCCCGCCATTTTCTGCCTTCGGGCGTGAAAGTGATTTTGGCGGCAGAAAATACGATCATTACGGCAAAGAGTAAGAGCACCGAAACAATGATGCCGTATCTTCCCAATATTCCTTTTTTATTTTCTTCGTATTTTTTTTTCATTTTTGCTCTTTTTGAATGCGATAAACGGGTTCGTTGGTAACTTTCAACTCCAATCCGGCTTGTTCAACCATTTTTTCGATTTGCCCTTGGCGGCTGGCCTCCGTGAGGTCTGACGAAATATTCAGCGATTCATATTTGGCGTCTTTCAATTCGGTTTTAAGTTTCTCCAGTTCAGCTATTTTTTGCAGAACCGTGTATCGGTGGCTGATGAAAAAAATCATGATGGCTACGATAATAAGAATAAACGTCATATTTCGGAGAAAAAAATTCTCCGTAAGCACGCTTCCGCCGAAAACGTGTACAAATGATTTTCTTATGTTTTTTATTTTATTGCTCATGACAAAATTTTTTCCGCTATCCGGAGTTTAGCGCTTCGGGAGCGCGGGTTTTCCGATTGTTCTTCTTCCGAAGGAATGATGATCTTTTTATTGATCAGGTGAAACGGTGTTTCAACATTTCCGAAAAAATCTTTTACGATTCTTCCTTCAAAATTTCCGGTTTTGAAGAAGTTTTTCACCAAGCGGTCTTCGAGCGAATGATAAGAAATCACGCTTATTCTGCCCTCGGGTTTCAACATTTCCAATGCTTGCGAGAGCATTTCTTGCAAAGCATTCAGTTCGTCGTTAACTTCAATTCTTAAAGCTTGAAAAGCTTGAGCCAATGTTTTGTTTTCTTTCTCCTTGTAGGTGAAAGGTTCCATTATTTTCAACAAATCGCGGGTAGTTGTTATTTTCTCCGATTTTCGGAAATCTACGATAGCGTTCGCCATTTTTTTTGCCGATTTCAACTCACCATAAAAGAAAAAAATATTTGACAGTTTTTCCTCCGAATAATCATTTAAAACCTCAACAGCCGATTTTTTAGCAGACGTGTTCATCCTCATATCCGCATCGCCGGGAAACCTGAATGAAAAACCTCTAGCGGCCTCATCGAAATGGTGCGACGATACGCCCAAATCGGCCAACAGGCCGTCTATTTTATCCACTTTGTGGTATCTTAAGAAGTTTTTGAGAAAGCGAAAATTACTTTTCACGAAAATAAAGCGATCGTCGTTGATGATATTCTTAACAGCATCATTGTCTTGGTCAAAAGCAATGAGTTTTCCTTTTTTTCCTAACCTGTTCAATATCTCTTGCGAATGGCCGCCACCGCCGAATGTAACATCTACATACACTCCGTTTGAGCGGATATTTAATCCGTCAACACTTTCATTTAGTAAAGCGGGAGTGTGATAAACATCCATTTTCTCCTATCTTTTGGTTAGTTCATTCCATTAATTCCTGCAGTTTCGAAGAAAACTCATCGGGTGCGATAAGCGGCTTTTCGAGTTTTTCTTTTGCCCAAATTTCAATGGTGTCGTCAACACCAAGGAATCTCACTTCCGATTCAATTTCTGCCATCTGCAAATATCTTTTTGATATAAGAATACGGCCGCTCGCGTCCATTTCCACTCTTTCGGCATCCAATACAAATTGTCGGAACACTTGTTGCTGGTCTTTATTCCATCGGTTAAGACGATTGCGAAGGGTGTCAATTTCTGCTTCCCATACCGTGCCGGGGTAAAGCACCAAACAATCTTGAAAAATATCTTTGCGAAGCACCAGAAATTCTTCACCTGCCGCCAATAAGCGTTTGCGAAAAACTGCCGGTACGAAAATACGTCCTTTCGGGTCGGTTTTTGCTTCAATATTTCCTAAGAATTGCAACACTATTTTCCTAATTATAAGATTTTTGCGGTAAAATTACAAAATTATTCCACTTTCCCCCACTTTTCCACACATTTTTTTTCAAAAAGTTATCAACAATACCTTGTTTGTCAATTATTGTATTGATATGTAGTTCTTTATCTTTTAAGTAGACTTGTGCTTTTTTGCCCCAAATTATTTTTAATTTGTCGTTTTAACAAATTGTGCCCATTCAAAATTAAATCTATTGATACAAAATAGATGTTTTTCAGACTAATTTTATATTTTTGCAAAAGATATACTCCCGGAAGATCAAAAGAAATGTCGAAAGAAACCGATTTCAAGTTAGATATCGATAGTGTACTAAAAGCCAAAACTAAGAATCATTACAACAAGATTCCGAAATTTGCCATTAACTATTTAAAACGTACAGTTCATCAAGATGATTTGAATGGTATCATCGAGCGCAACAAAGATAAACAAGGCGTGGATTTTATGCGTGCGTTGGTTGATGACGAATTCAATCTCGAAATAAAAGTGCACGGCGAAGAAAATATTCCCGCCGAGGGACGTTTCGTTTTTGTTTCAAATCATCCGTTAGGTGGATTAGATGGTATTTGCCTTTCGGCTTACCTGGGCGAAAAGTATAGCGGCAAAATCCGCTATTTGGTAAACGATGTATTGCTGTACATCAAAAATCTTGAATCTATCTTCGTTCCTATTAATAAATACGGTTCTCAGGCAAAAGCATCGGCAAACGCCATCAATGAGGCTTACGAATCCGACAACCAGATCATTACTTTTCCGGCCGGGTTGTGCTCGCGCAAACAAAATGGTAGGATAAAAGATTTGGAATGGATGAAAAGTTTTATCGTAAAAGCCATTGAATATAAAAGAGATATCATTCCTGTTTATTTCGACGCTAAAAACTCAAACTTTTTTTACAATTTTGCCAATATCAGGAAATCCCTCGGAATGAAATTTAATGTAGAGCTTATTTATTTGCCCGGCGAAATGTTCAAAAACAAGAATAAAACTTTTTACATTACTTTCGGCAAACCCATTCCCTGGCAATCGCTCGATAGATCGAAAACCCCTGCCCAATGGGCACAGCATATTAAAGAAATTGTATATTCCCTCGCAAAATGAAAGAAATAATAGCTCCTGTAGATAAAAACTTGCTTAAAAGTGAACTGACGGTAAAAAACAGGCTGCGAAGCACAAACAAAGCCGACAACGAAATCTATATTTTTTCTGCTCACGAATGTCCCAATCTGATGCTTGAAGTGGGGCGATTGCGGGAAATCGCATTTCGGTATTACGGTGGAGGAACCGGACTGGAAGCAGATATAGATAAATATGATCTAATGGAGAATCCTTATCAGCAACTCATTGTTTGGGATCCTGAAAAGGAAGAAGTTTTGGGAGGTTATCGGTTTATTTTCGGCAAAAATATTGATTTGGATGAAAATGGGAAACCTATGCTGGCAACGGCTCATTTGTTGAATTTTTCGGATGATTTCATCAACAATTATTTACCTTATACAGTAGAGTTGGGGCGCTCGTTCGTTTCGCTGGAATACCAATCGACGTTGAAAAGCAGAAAGGGAATTTTTGCTCTGGATAATTTATGGGACGGACTGGGTGCGCTTACCGTGGTGGACCCATCGTTGCGTTATTTCTTCGGAAAAGTTACCATGTATGGCACTTACGATAAGGAAGCCCGAAATATGATCTTATATTTCATGTCGAAACATTTTCCCGACAACGATCATTTGGTGGTTCCAATTAATCCGCTAGAAACAAATACCGATTTATCTAAAATGCAGAAACTCTTCAAAGGAAAGAACTTTAAAGAAGATTATAAAATTCTGAACAAGGAAGTTCGCGAATTAGGATATAATATCCCCCCGCTCATTAATGCCTACATGGGTTTGTCGCCTTACATGCGTTTTTTCGGCACATCCATTAACGATGAATTTGGAGATGTAGAAGAATCGGGCATCCTTATTGAAGTAAATCAAATTCTCGAAGAGAAAAAACAACGCCACATAGAATCTTATCTTAAATCGAAACCAAGCAAGCGCTTCCTGCTTCGCTTGAAAAGAGCCATCACCGGCAAAAGAAAGAAACTGATAAAAGTAAAAACAAAAAAGGGTAAAAAGCGCAGCCTCGAGTACTCCATCTAAAATCACTTCGGATTTTCTTGTACTGTAAATTACTGATAGAACATTTTTTACAGTTGAAAAATGCAATCGTTTGCACTCATTTAAATAGTTAAATAGAGGTTTTTCCTCATGCAATTTTTTGCATAAAACTTACTTTTGTACGAAGAGTGTGTTAATTTTAATAATTGAAAACGAACTTAACCTTTCATTTTTATTGAATTAACATGAGCTGTGAAAAAATAGAGAGTGTTAAATTAATTATCAGTTAATCTTATAATGTTAGCAACATGTATTTAGAATTCAAAAAAAGTATGAACGCATTCCTAATGACAATATTGGGTGTGCTAATGACGTTTTCGGTGGTTGCACAATCGCCGATGAATGTGCGTGGGACGATAGTTGACACGGATGGAATTCCAATTATTGGAGCCAATGTGTTGCTTCAGGGTACCACATCGGGGACTATCACGGATATTGACGGTAACTTCGCACTACAAGCTCCGGGTAACGGTGTGCTTGAGATCAGCTACATTGGTTACAGGCCGCAAACTGTTTCTATCAACAACCGTACGAATATCAATATCGTATTGGAAGAAGACACCGAATTACTCGATGAAGTAATAGTTATCGGTTACGGAACTGTAAGAAAAGACGATGCGACAGGCGCGGTTGTTGCGGTTGACGCCTCTTCGCTCAATAGAGGGTTAGCCACTTCGCCTTCAGACTTATTAGCGGGTAAAGTTGCCGGGTTGAGTATTGTGTCGGCAGGCGGTGCTCCGGGTTCTGCGGCAAGTATTCGTATCCGTGGCGGTTCGTCAATGTCTGCAAGCAACGATCCGCTCATCGTAATTGATGGTGTTCCGGTTGATAATGCTACGGGTGTATCGGGGATGACCAATCCGTTGAGCACCATCAACTCAAATGATATTGAAACCTTCACTGTTTTGAAAGATGCTTCCGCTACAGCCATTTACGGTTCACGCGCATCGAACGGTGTTATCATCATCACCACAAAAAAAGGACACAGCGGAGACATAAGATTATCGTATAACGGAAACGTTTCTGTGAGCACAAAAACCGGACAAGTTGACGTGATGGATGCTGCTACCTTTAGAACTTTTGTAACTGAATCGTTTGGAGAAGGAAGCGAGCAAGTAAACGCTCTGGGTGAAACAGTAACAAACTGGCAGGACCATATTTTCAGAACCGCTGTAAGCACCGACCATAATTTGAGTGTTTCGGGCTCTTTGGGTGAAACATTGCCTTATCGTGTTTCTGTTGGCTACACCAACGAAAATGGCATTTTAAAAACCTCTAATTTAGAAAGATATACCGGAAGTGTGAATCTCACGCCCAATTTTTTGGATGGACAACTCAGAGTACAGTTGAACGCCAAGGGAATGTACAATAAAAACCGATTTGCGGATCAGGGAGCAATTAACTCGGCAACGCAGTTTGATCCCACAATGCCCATATATTCGGCAACTACCTCTCCTTACGGAAACGGGTATCATATGTCGCTGAAACCCGATGGAACTCCCATAGATATCGCCTTGGCAAATCCGCTCGCCATTTTGGAGCAAAAGCACGACAACTCAACGGTTATGCGCAGCATAGGGAATCTCCAGCTCGATTATAACCTACCTTTCATTGAAGGTTTAAGGGCAAACTTAAACTTGGGATACGATATATCTAAAAGTGAGGGAGATGTAATTATTGAAGATAATTCGCCAATGAGCTGGACGTGGGGATCGTTTAAAGCCGGATGGGGGGAAAACACGCAATACAGTCAATATAAGAGCAACACGTTATTGGATTTTTACCTCAACTATAACAAAGAATTAGGCGTGCACCGTTTCGATGCAATGGGCGGATATTCTTGGCAACGCTTTTATAACGAGACTGAAAACGCCTATCCGCATTCTGCAGCAAGAGCCGCGGAAACAGGCAATCAATTTTACAGAGACGCGAACGATTATAAAAGCGAAAGCTATGTAATTTCGTTCTTCGGACGTTTGAATTACTCCTTACTCGATCGTTATTTATTGACATTCACATTGAGAAACGACGGCTCATCGCGTTTCAGCCCCGATAATCAATGGGGACTTTTTCCATCGGCTGCTTTTGCGTGGAAAATCATCAACGAACCGTTTATGGCTAACAACAATACCTTATCCGATCTTAAACTTCGTTTAGGATACGGTGTTACCGGACAACAAAACCTTGGTAGCGGCGATTATCCTTGGATGGGAAGATACAGCTACAGCCAGGCGGGCGCTAACTATTTCTTCGGCAACACAATGGTGCCTTTAATCCGTCCGCTGGCTTACGATGAAAACCTGAAATGGGAAGAAACAGCCACATACAATGCGGGTTTGGATTATGGATTCCTGAACAACCGTATTACCGGAGCGTTTGACGTTTATTACCGCAAAACTACCGATTTGTTAAATACAGTAGGTATCGCGGCAGGAACAAACTTTAGCAATCAATTGCTTACAAATGTGGGCGAATTGGTTAACAAAGGTGCTGAATTTACCATAACCGGACGCCCAATTGTAAGCAAGGATTGGAATTGGAATGTAAGCTACAACGTTACCTATAATCAAAACAGAATCACGAAACTCACCATCAACGATGATCCAAGCTATGTGGGTGTTCGCTTTGGAGGAATTGACGGCGGAACAGGCAACAACATTGCTATTCACAGGGTTAATTATCCGGCTGGGTCGTTTTACGTATACGAGCAAGTATATGATAACGCAGGAAAGCCAATTGAGGGGGTTTTTGTGGATTAGAACGCAGATGGCGCAATCAATGAAAATGATCTGATACCCTACAAAAACTCAGCAGCCGATGTTTTTATGGGATTGTCATCGCAATTATCATACAAAAATTGGGATTTCAACTTCTCTATGCGTGCAAACTTAGGAAACTACGCCTATAACAACATTCAATCGAACAGAGAATCTCGTTCCACTACTTACGACCCATCGGGTTGGTTAAAAAACAGAGTAAATAGCGCGCCTTACACCAATTTCGACGCCGTACATTATCTTTCGAGCTATTACATCCAAAACGCTTCGTTCCTAAAAATGGACAACGTTGCTATTGGTTACAACTTCGATAGCTTGTTGAATGAAAATATTGCCGGACGCGTTCATTTCACGGTTCAAAACCCGTTTGTAATTTCTAAGTACTCAGGGTTAGACCCCGAGTTTACCAACAATGGGATAGACAGCAACATTTACCCGCACCCGCGTGTGTTTATCCTTGGGCTTAGTTTAAATTTTTAATTCTTGAAAAATATGAAAACAGTAAAATATAAATTTCTACTCATCGCGGCAATCGTCTTTATGGTTGCGGGACTTTCTTCCTGTCTTGATGATTTGAATACCATACCTCTCGATAAGGAAGAATTGGTATCGGATGTAGTATTCGGAGGCGAATTAGGCCCTTACCAAGAACTTTTGGCTAAAATTTATGCCGGAATGGCAATCAGTGGCAACAGTGGTGGCGATGGCGATCCCGACGTGGCAGGTGTTGACGGCGGAAGCCAAGCATCTTTCCTTAGAGGATTGTGGAACTTACAACAACTCCCAACCGACGAAACGCACTGCGCTTGGAACGATGTGGGCATCCCCGATTTAAACCATATTTCGTGGAGTGCAAGCAATGTGTTTATCAAAGGGTTTTATTACCGTCTTTATTATCAGATAAACTTAGCAAACGCCTTGTTGAGAGAAACAACCAACGAAAATCTTTCGTCGAGAGGCGTAAGCGCCACGGATCAGGCACAAATTAAAACCTATCGCGCCGAAGCACGTTTTTTACGCGCGCTTTCCTATTATTATTTGCTCGATATGTTTAGAAACGTTCCCTTTGTTGATGAAAACAGCCCGGTAGGCAGTACGCTTCCGCCACAAATTATGGCTGCAGATTTATTCAACTACATCGAAAAAGAGTTGATTGAATGCGAAACCGATATGATTCAACCTTTTGTCGGATACGATACTGCAAATTACGGACGTGCACACAAAGCTGCCAATTGGTCGCTCTTGTCGCGTTTGTATTTGAACGCCGAAATCTATATTGGCACGGCAAAATATACCGAAAGTATTGCCAACAGCAATAAAGTGCTCGCTTTAAATTACAGTTTGGATCCTGTTTACAGAGACATATTCCGGGCTGATAACCACCAATCGGAAGAAATGATTTTCCCCATTCGTTACGAAGGAGAAGACACCCAAACCTGGGGTGGAATGACCTTCCTTTTAAGCAGCACGGAACCATCTGATATGCAAGCCGAAATAAATGCGGTTGGAGCCTGGCAAGGAAATAGAGCTACCGTTTCCGTCTTAAATACGTTTCAAAGAGAAAACCTGCACACAGATGATGCTCGCTTTTCTATGATTCGTATCGATAAAACGGATAATTATAATATTACGGATCCGGCGTTGTTCACCAATAACGGAATACCCATTGTGAAATTTTACAATGTTAACAGCGATGGTACGCTTCCTCCAAGCAATATTGCCTATACCGACTTCCCGCTTTTCAGACTAAGCGAAATTTACCTCAATTATGCGGAAGCGGTTAAAAGAGGTGGCACGGGAGGCGACGCCGCAACAGCCTTGCAATTGATAAATGATTTGCGCAAGCGCTCATACTCAAACGATAACGCCGCTTTAATTTCTGACGCGCAACTAACATTAGATTTTCTACTGGACGAGAGAGGACGTGAATTCTTTTACGAAGCTCACCGCCGTACCGATTTAATTCGTTTCGGCAAATTCACCACGTCATCTTATGTTTGGCAATGGAAAGGAGAAGCCCCAACAGGAAGAGCCGTATCCAACAACTTTAACGTGTATCCTATTCCGGCAGACGATATGGGAGCCAATCAAAATCTCACACAAAACCCCGGATATTGATTAACTACAACATCAAAACAACAAAGTGATGAAAAAAATATATAGTACATTATTAATATTGGCTTGTCTGGGAGTTTTTTGGGCTTGTCAAGAAGATGAAAAGGTGGTGCTGCAGCAACCCGAAAGTTTCGTGCTTAACACCCCTAAATACGCATCGGGAATTTACGATCTGAAGAATACGGAAACCATAGAATTCACCACATCGCAACCCGATTATGGATTCACAGCCGCCGCCACTTACGCCGTTGAAGTGTCTCTTACTCCTGACTTTGCAACGCCGGTTGTTTTACCGGGTACATACAATACCGCAAAATTCAGCATCAACGCGGCCGATTTAGCGCTTGCCTTGGTGGGAATGCACGGAATTACCGAAGAAAGCGAATATCCTACCGAACCGCATCCTCTCTACGTTAGGCTTTCTTCCGTTTTGAACGATCAAGGAGTTGGCAAAGTATATTCTAACGTTCTCACGCTTCCACGTGTAAAAGGCTTTTTCGCGCTGGATCCAATGGTTATGCCAGAAGCTATGTTTATTATTGGAAATGTAGCGGGCAATTGGGACTGGAATGCCTCCACTCCAATGATTCCTATTCACAGCACTCCCGGTAAATTCTGGGCTATGCAATATTTGGGACAAAATAACGAAGGTGAAAATGCTCAAATTAAGTTTAACTCAGCGAAAGAATGGAACGGCACAGAATTTGGATACGGAAACACAACAATATCCGCAGAGTCTGCACAACTCGCCGGAACATCCGACGAAGGCGGAAATATTGCGATTGGTAACCCGGGCTGGTACATCGTAGTAGTTACAACCACCATTAATGGCCGCGCTTATGAATATGCCATTGATTTTTATCCGCCAAACGTTTATCTGCAAGGAAACGTAGCAGGTGGAAATTGGGGAACAACCGACGAACAATATCGATTTACTGTTCCACCACTTTCAGCGGGCGCAAATGCCGCGTTTGTTTCACCGGGATTCTCTCACACGGGGGAAATTCGCGCAAGCATTCAACTACCCGGACACGAATGGTGGCATACTGAATTCTTGGTTTTCAACAATAAGTTTGTACCACGCGGTGCGGGAGACGATCAGGAACGTATTACCGGAAACGCCGGGCAAAAACTTCACATCAACTTTACTACCTACGAAGGTAAAATTGAATAATGCGATGAAACTTTTAAATTTAAATAAAATGAAAAAAATATATTTATTTGCAACGCTACTAACATTTCTTGGCTTTGCAGCCTGCGAAGACGTGTACGATCACGTGGCAGCACCACCGCAGTCTTATGAACAAGAAAGTGAGCAAAGTGTGGATGGATTTACATTTACGCTTGGAGACGATTTGAGTTCAGCAGTTGTATTATCGGAAGAAGATTTAGAGAAATCCGCTGTTTTTGAAGCCATTAAAACAACCGCAACTCCACAACTGGCCGAAGGCGCCACCGTTAAATTTACAGTGGAAGCGTCAGGTACCGAAGATTTCGCGAATGTTATAGAACTCTCATCGGTTAGCGCCGAGAATGCTGCAACCGTTACCGCATCTGATTTAAATGAAGCGGTAAAAGCTCTTTACGGTAAAGCGCCCAGCCCACGCCTAATCTATTTAAGAGCAGTTTATTATATTGTAGACGGATCGTCATCTTCTCAAATGCCAAACCCGGTGGTTTTAGGCCCGGTAACCGTTACGCCAGTTGGTCCCGTAATTGAAACCGAGTATTATCTGATTGGCGATGTAAATGGTTGGAACATTGAAGATCTCGGTGCTCATAAATTCAGTCACAGCGGCAAAGATGTGTACGAAGACCCCTATTTCACTATTTTGGTAAATAATTTGCAAGGACATTTCAAAATAGTTCCGAAATCAAGTAAAGATGCTGCTTCGTGGGATGGTGTATTAGGCAATCCCGTTGACGGAAATACCGAATTAACCGGAACGCTCGGTGGAGACGGAGCTATGCGCATTACAGAGCCCGGCTGGGTAAAAGTAACGTTGAATATGATGGAATATACATACACCATTGAAGTTATAGGAGAAATGAACTTGACGCTGTACGTTCCCGGAGGACATCAGGGATGGACGCCAGCAACCGCTCCAACTTTATACAGTAGAAATTTCGATTTCAAGTATGAGGGATATGTTTATTTTGATGGCCCACACGAATTCAAATTCACGTCTCAACCAGACTGGGCAGGAACCAATTATGGAGACGGCGGAAACGGAGCGCTTTCCACCGATGGCGGCGCCGGAAACCTTACAATTAGCGAAGTCGGCTATTACAAAATAAACACCGACCTATCGGGTAGTCCATTCACTTATCAAATAACAAAAACCGAGTGGGGATTAATCGGTAGCGCCACTACGGGCGGATGGGATAATTCCACACCGATGAATTATGACCCTGCCACTAAACGCTGGACGGTAACCACAGCATTAGGAGCCGACGAATTCAAATTCCGTGCTAACAATGGATGGGATATTAATTTAGGCGGTACTTTAAACAACCTGAATTATGGTGGCGATAATATTAAAATAGCAGAAGCAGGTACCTATCTTGTAACGCTTGATTTATCAGACCCAACCGCGTACAAAGCTACAATTGTAAAACAGTAATCATTATTAATTCAATAAAAGCGCGGCCCTAAAACCGCGCTTTTTTACCCTTTTACAATGAAAAAAATCCAATATCTACTTCTCTCATTCTTTGTCGTATTTGGCTGTACTGAACCGCAAACGGTTACAGAAGAAACAGCGAACAGCAATTTTGCCAAAGGAGCCGATATTAGCTGGATGCCACAGATGGAAGCATCGGGATACACGTTTTACAACGTAAATGGGCAAGAAGAAGATTGTTTTAAAATTCTGAAAGATCACGGCATTAATTCCATTCGGTTGAGAACGTGGGTTGACCCATCCAATCATCCGCAGAACGGGCATTGCAGTAAAGAAGAAACCATCGCAATGGCAAAGCGTGCAAAAGAATGGGGTATGCGAGTAATGATAAATTTTCATTACAGCGATAGTTGGGCCGATCCCGGCAAACAACACAAACCCAAAGCTTGGGAGAAATTGGATTTTAACCAACTAAAAAAAACGCTGTACAATTATACGTTTGATGTGATAAAAGGAGTAACAGATGCAGGTGTTCATCCCGAATGGGTGCAAATCGGAAATGAGATTCCAAGTGGATTTTTATATCCCGAAGGACACATCGATAATTGGACGCAACTTGTGGAATTATTGAATAAAGGCTATGAGGCCGTGAAAGCGGCAAGTACTGATTCGAAAGTAATATTGCACGTAGATCAGGGAAATAACAACGAGCGATTTCGTTGGTGGTTTGACAACGCCACTAAATACGGCGCAAAATACGATATAATTGGTATGTCTTACTATCCATACTGGTTGGAAGGCAAACCCGACTATACCGAAAACATTGGTGATTTGGGCGACAACCTAAAAGATATGGCTTTCCGCTATGGAAAAGATGTAATGGTGGTGGAAGTAGGAGGCGAAGACCACAAAGCGGAAAACACGTACAATATGCTTCGAGCAGTAATTACAAAAGTAAAAGACGTTCCGTCCAATAAAGGTGTAGGTGTGTTCTATTGGGAACCCCAAGGTGCACGCTCCTGGAGCAAATATGCACTCAGCGCCTGGGGAGACAACGGCAAACCCACAAAAGCCTTACAGGCATTCAACGATTAAAAACAGATAAATCTCAATGAAAAAAACAATTCTACCCCTGCTTATCCTGTTCGTTTCGCTTGCACTTCAAGCGCAGCAAATAAACTTAGACCCTGCCTTTTGGTGGAGCGGAATGCAGGAACCCGAACTGCAGTTGATGGTTTCGGGAAAAGACATCGCCTCGTACAAAGCAACCGTATCGGCAAAAGATGTGTATCTGAAAGAAGCGGTTACGCTGGAAAGCCCCAATTATCAGATTCTTTATCTCGATATTTCGGAAAGTACGCCACAAACGTTTGACATTGTTTTCACGAACGGAAAAAACAAGATTACGTATAATTATGAACTTAAGAGACGCGAACATAACCGGCAGGACATTCAAAGTTTCGGCTCATCAGACGTACTGTATCTAATTATGCCCGACCGTTTTGCCAACGGCAATCCGGATAACGATCAAATTCAGATGCGCACTTCGTATAAAGTGGACAGAAATGACCCCAACGCCCGACACGGCGGCGATTTGAAAGGAATTTCAGACCGTTTGGACTATCTTTCCGATTTGGGCGTTACGGCCATCTGGCTCAATCCCGTGCTGGAAAACGATATGGAAGGCGGTTCGTATCACGGTTACGCCACAACCGATTATTATAAGGTGGATCCACGTTTCGGCACCAACGAAGAATACAAAAACCTCATCGCTGAGGCGCACAGCAAAAATATGAAAGTGGTAATGGATATGATTTTCAACCATTGCGGTAGTGACCATCCTTGGATGCGCGATATTCCTTCCCAAGATTGGTTCAATAATTTGGGCGAATACGTTCAAACTTCGCATATGAAAGAGATGTATTTCGATAACTATGCCTCGGATTACGACAAGGCGAAAATGATAGACGGATGGTTCGTTCCCACGATGCCCGACTTGAACCAACGCAATCGTCACGTTGCGAAATACCTTATTCAAAACAGCATTTGGTGGATTGAGTATTCGGGTGTGGACGGCATCCGTCAGGATACCTATCCGTATGCCGATTACGATATGATGATCGATTGGGTGGAAGCCGTTGAAAAAGAGTATCCGCACTACAACATTGTGGGCGAAGCTTGGTTAAACAATCCCATTGGCACATCGTTCTGGCAACGTAATAGCAAACTCAACAACCGCAAAGACACGCAATTGAAATCGGTAATGGATTTCCGCTTTATGGGTTTGTCGCATACGGCTTTTCCCGAAGAAACAACCGAATGGAACGGCGGTCTGCACGGCATTTACGATCATATGACGTATGATTACATTTATCCCGATATCTACAACGTGCTGCGCTTCTTAGACAACCACGATACCGACCGTTTTTTGAAAGAATATCCAACCGACCTATCGGGGTGGAAACAAGGAATCGCTTTTCTGCTCACGATGCCCGGAACGCCGCAAATCTATTACGGAACGGAATTGCTGATGCACGGTAACAAAAGCAAAAGCGACGGCGATATTCGCCGCGATGTTCCCGGCGGATGGCCCGGCGACGATGTAAATCATTTTACCCGCGACGGACGCGACGATATTCAAAACGAAGCGTTCTACTACTTGAGCAAACTGCTCAAATGGCGCCGAGGAAACGATGTTATCGCCAACGGCAAAATGAAGCACTACGTGCTGCAGAAAGGGGTGTACGTATATGAACGGTATCTCAACGGCAAAAGTGTGCTGGTATTTATGAACGGCACAAAGAACGAAGTGAAAATAAACCTCGACCGCTATGCGGAGTCTATTAAAGGCAAATCGGGCGGAAAAGATGTGATCTCGGGAAAGAATATTTCGTTGGGACAAACATTGAAACTCGCTCCCAAACAGGTAATCATTTTGGAGTAAGCCTCCCCTTAATCCCCTCCAAAGGAAGGGAAGCGATCTTCGATTTAAAATTGGACAAATAATTCATCAAGGTTTACTCCTCCTCCTTCGGAAGAGGTTGGGAGGAGGCCTTTTCGCAATACAAAAACAATGAAAAAAAACATTCTCTACCTTTTCCTCATATTTTTCGCTATTTCCTGCGGAAAAGACCCGATCATTGTTCCGCCGGAACCCGATGAACCTGATCCGGATACTCCGGTGGTCATTAAAGACGGTTTCTCGTGGAGCCCCGAAATGGCGGATGCCGACAAAGAACTCACCATAACCTTTAAAGCTGTGTCCACATCGCCATTATATAATTATACAGGCGATGTATATGCTCACATAGGCATTGTTTCCGAAGGAGTTTGGCAGTTTGTCCCCGCCGAGTGGGATCAGAATATCGCGAAGTGCAAAATGACGAAAGTAGAAAGCAACGTATGGAGTTTAAAACTTTCTCCCACTATTCGTCAATGGTTTGGTTCGGGAGAAACGCCGGTGAATAAAATAGGAATTGTTGTGCGCAGTTCCGATAGGGAAAGAAAGGGAATCCGTGCAACCGAAACTGATAATGGGGATTATTTCATTGGAAATATAACCGATAGCAAATACAAAGCGTTTCAACCCGGAGCAGTAAAAACGGGTGCTGTCCCTGCGAATATGCTACACGGGATAAACATTGTGGATAACAATACCGTTACATTGGTTTTGTACGATAAAGACAAAAACGGTTCCCGAAAAGATTTCGCGCACGTTGTGGGCGATTTCAACAACTGGACGCTGAGTAACGATGAAAAATCGCAAATGTTCCGCGACGAGACAGCCGGAGTTTGGTGGATTACATTAACAGGATTGGATCCGACCAAAGAATATGCTTTCCAATATTACGTGGGAAAAACAGGCGAACAACCTATACGGCTTGCCGATGCTTACACACGCAAGATCCTTGATCCGGATAACGATCAATATATTTCATCGACAACTTATCCCGAAAACAAAACTTACCCTGCGGGCGGTATCGGAATTGTTTCCACGTTCAAAATTCAGCAAGATACGTATAATTGGCAGGTAACGGATTTCCAAACTCCCGCAACCGATAATTTGGTGATTTACGAAATGTTATTCCGCGACTTCACTTCAACCGGAGATATCAACGGCGCGATGCAAAAACTTGATTACCTGCAATCGCTTGGCGTAAACGCCATTGAGTTAATGCCGGTACAGGAATTCGATGGAAACGACAGTTGGGGCTACAATCCCGCGTTCTTTTTCGCGATGGATAAAGCCTACGGAACCGATAAAATGTACAAACAATTTATCGATGAGTGCCACAAACTAGGAATAGCAGTGATCTTCGATGTGGTGTATAACCACGCAACAGGCGCCAATCCGTTTGCAAAAATGTGGTGGAATGTGTCTAACAACAAAACGGCTTCAAACAATCCGTACTTCAACGTCGATGCACCGCATCCGTACAGCGTTTTCCACGATTTCAACCACGAATCGACGTTAGTAAGAGATTTTGTAAAACGAAACTTACAATTTTTATTGGACGAATATAAAATTGACGGCTTCCGTTTCGATTTAACCAAAGGTTTTACGCAAAAAAGCAGCTCGGAATCAACCGCAGGAAATTACGATGCTTCCCGCATCGCGATTCTGAAAGGTTACAACGCTGCCATAAAAGCCGTAAAATCGGATGCATTGGTTATCCTCGAGCATTTTGCCGATGATCGTGAAGAATCGGAATTGGCTAGTAACGGAATGATGGTGTGGAGAAATATGAACCACGCTTATTGCCAAACAGCAATGGGTTATTCGAGTGAATCGGATTTTAACAGAACGTATTACAAAACTTCCTCACGCCCTGCAAACAGTTTGGTTTCGTATATGGAAAGCCACGACGAGGAACGTGCCGGTTACAAACAAACTCAATGGGGTGTAGGGCCTTTGAAAACTGATCTGGCTGCACGCATGAAACAATTATCCACCAACGCAGCCTTTTTCTTCACCGTTCCTGGTCCAAAGATGCTTTGGCAATTTGGAGAAATGGGTTACGATATTTCTATCGATCAAAACGGAAGGACAGGCAAAAAACCCATCCATTGGGATTATCTTGAAACACCCGAACGAAAAGCGTTACACGATAACTACGCCAAACTTATCAACCTGCGATTTGCGCATCCCGAACTATTTAACTCCACAGCCACAATGAATTGGAAAGTTACCGTAAACGATTGGAACGGTGGTCGTTTTCTCACGCTTTCATCCTTCGGAAACAGCAAACAAATGGTTATTGTGGGTAATTTCACAAACGCGCCCATAAACGCCACCACCGCATTCCCAAAATCAGGAACGTGGTACAATTATATGAACGCCAATGAAACGCTCAACGTAGGCTCCTCTGCAATGGCCATATCCATTCCGGCAAACAGTTACAAGATATATTCTTCGTTTGCGCCGTAGCATATTTTTTTCATCACATTATTAGCAAATTTCAAACTATCTGCTATCTTTGTACGTTTAAATTCAAATCTATAAAATTTTACCCAATGAAATCTGTTGCGATCATTTACGGTTCAAGCACCGAAAACACCAAAATAGCGGCCGAAAAAATTGCCGAAAAACTCGCGGATTATTCGCCTAAACTCATCGACATTTATCATGGCGAGGAAGAGGGTTTCTATGATAACGAAGTACTCATTCTCGGTGTTTCTACCTGGGGAATAAAAGATTTGCAGGACGACTGGGCCGACTTTTACAAAAGATTCGTCAAACTGGATCTCTCGGGTAAAACCATTGCTTTGTTCGGTCAGGGCGATGCGTATATTTATCGCGACTCCTTTGTGGATGCCATCGGCATTTTGTACGAAGTGCTTGCCGAGAAGGATTGTAAACTGATAGGTGAAGTTTCTCCTACGGGATACAATTTCGATTATTCCCGTGCATTGGTCGACGGCTTTTTTGCGGGACTTCCGTTGGATGATGACAACGAACCCGAGTTAACCGATGAGCGCATCGCTAATTGGGTGGATTCATTAAAACCGCACCTGGATTAATCCTGATTGTGTCTCGTCTTTAATAACCGTTACAGGTTTTAATTACAAAAATACTTTATTTTATCAACATCTTTGAAGGCTAGCCTTCAAAGATGTTGATTTTTTATACGTTCTAATTTTAATCATATCCTGATTATGCATCTGATCAAGTGTAAGCATATTACAAAAACATAAGTATTTCAGGCAAAAAAAGAAAAAATTTATTTAGTACTCTGCGGATACTCCACACCATCAATAAAAGCGCGATCGGTATTCCTTAAGCCGATTAATCCGAAATAACTATCCAAATCTCCACGCAAAAGAACTTCTTTTCCGAAATTTGCCGGATTTTGTTGTAGATTCACTATATCCCGTACTGCACCGGTTGGTAATTGTACCGGAAGTGTTTTTCTTGCCTCGGTTTCATTGGCTGAAGCTGCAAGAGCGATATTAGAAGCACTTGTTGCGTTAACAGCATTATTCGTGAATGAAGTATAGGTCGTGCCGGAATAATAACCCACCACAAAACCTTTGATCCAAACATCATTTTTACCCTTGAATATACCTGCTTCCGGCACCGAAATAGGATTGTTGAAAGCACCTGTTGCCGTTGAACTTCCCGGATCGCTACCGGGCATTGCTGCTCCGTTTTCTGCCGGTTTTTCAACCCAGCTTTCAATCGACGAACTGCTTAGCGTTGCCTTTACTCCGGTTGGATTAATGATAATATTGTAAGTGTATTTTGTGGATTTATTTAATGATGTGATCGTAGAACTTGAACTTAAATCAAAAATATAGGTTTCGGTACCAATGGAAAATACGAGGTTTCTTCCCATTAAATTTTGCATGGGAATTAAAGTTGCTTCAGCCGATTTTCCATCGATAGCCACTTTAAAGAACAAATCCCCAATTTCCGTTGGGCTCGAAATACTCCCATCCGAAAGAGAAAAAGAAGCTTTTTTCCCTGCGTTGGTGATCTTCACTTTTAAATCTCTGAGGTCAGCAGTGATATTCTCTGCTGTTATGTTCAGAAAAATTTTCGATAATTGATGTTTAAAAATGAGATTTACATTGGGATTTTTAGAGTTTAGTCCGATGGCGTTATCCGTGTAAAGTAAATCCAAGACGGATTGATCGGTTTGATCCGTCACATCCAAAGGATATATATAATCTTTTATTTCAGGCTTATACGGATAATATCCAATAAAATCCACGTCCGAACCATTAAAAGGAAAAAGAATTTCTTCATTGATGTTTTCTGCCGTAAAAGTAGAATTTCCTTTTGTTATATATTTTATATTATTTGCGATAACTCCTATCGGCAATTCACTCCCCGCAACCTTCATGTACAACCCAACTGAATCTCCGTTTTCCCAAGAGTCATTAGCCAATCTCGTTTCGGGTCCTGATATTATAGCAACAATATTAGCCGGTCTTGAACCTGAATCCTTATTGATGATTTCGCCTTCACAGGATACAAAAACGATAACTGACAAAAGCAGAAACAAATAATTCGTTTTCATAATTTTCGATATTTTCAAGAATCTGTTTTAATTTATCGCAAAAACAGAAATAAAAGTGATATATCAAAATTAAATCACTACTATTTATGCTTTTATGTTGTAAAACATAAAAACCGATATTATAAACGTACTTCTAAAATCTGACTGATGTTTGTAGTATATTCTTTGGTCAGATGCTCCTGCTTTTTCTCAGCGGATCGCCATCCTGAGCCGCCAATCTAATCGCTTGCTTGCCGTATTTGCTGTTAACGATATCAATTCGTCGCATAAGCTCTTTGTGCTTGGGGTTAGAATTAAAAAACAGCGACGGCTGATAAGCATTGTCATCAACAAAATCGATAAGAATTACTCCGGCTCTTTTATAATGGTAGTGCTCTTTGAATATTTGCTTCAATCCTTTAACGGCGAATTCAGCCAATTCAAGTGAGGATGCAGTTGGGAAAGGTAACGTAACGTGCGCGCTGTTGGCATAGAAATTTTCATACTCGCGATAACGGCTTGTTTCTATAAAAACAATCAGTCCTCTGCACAGAGAGCGTTGCTGCCGCAGTTTTTGCGCGCTGAGCGTAGTAAAAGTAACCACACGCTCTTTTACTTCATCGAAGGTTTTATAATCTTTTTCGAAAGTACGGGTGTTAGAAATGCTTTTGTGTTTCTCAGTTACATCTGTTTTCAGCATAGGAACACCGTTTAGCTCCTTCTGCAACCTAACACCAGTAATGGTCATATATTTCATCACCCAACTCTCCGACATTTCGGTGAATTGAATGGCTTTTGTTACGCCCGCGGCGTATAATTTTTTACAATTTCTCCTACCGATACCCCACACATCGTTAATATCCAGCCACTTCAAGGCTTTGATGCGTTTTTCTTCGGTATCCATCACATATACATTGTCGGTTTGCGATGGATATTTCTTTGCTACCCTATTGGCCACTTTTGCCAATGCCTTGGTAGGAGCAATTCCTATGCTGATAGGGATTCCCGTCCATTTAAGCACATGTTCGCGCATTTGTTTTCCGTATTCTTTCAAATCTTTATCGATACCCGAAAGATCGAGAAAACATTCGTCAATGGAAATGGACTGTATGTCCCCAAAATCCGCATCACACGACGGCTCATATCACCGTACAAGGGAAAATTTGCCAATCCCTTATTTTTGTACCGCCACTTCGGACGGATGTTAGAGAGCGTTAGCTTTACCGTAGGCGAATAAATCGCCCACGGTTATGAAAGTTTCGCCTTTCAGGCGATATGTCATGTTAAAACGTCGCGCGAAAATCCCGCTCTGCAGAATTGAACGTGATGTTCGATTCAACAACTACTTAAGCAATTCTCTTCTCACTAATGTCTCTTACATCTGCCATTTCCAACAACTTAACGGTTGCTCTGTAACAATCGATAAGGAGCATAATGCCGGCAATCAATGTTAAATAAACGATTGATCCCGGAAAAATGACTTCGAAAATAATCATTCCGGAAATAATAAGCCGCAATTCGGTGGGACCCAACAAGTTTGAATCGATCAAATACTTGTCGATTACTTTATACCGAAGTAGCGCGATAATCATTTCCCAACCGTACAACACTACAAAAATAAATCCGAGAATTTTCCAGGCAGATTCTAAATAAATGGTGAATCCTAACCCGATAATTACGATACCCACCCAATCGACAATTACGTCGAGCGAGAAGCCAAACCACTTTCGCGGTATATTTCTGTAGTATGCAAGCCGTCCGTCCAACGAGTCGCCGAGCCAGTTTACCGCAAATCCTAAAATTCCCAAAAGAAGGAAATAGGGGTGGAGGTAATATCCCAGCACAAACGCTACGGCGACTGCTACATTACCGAAAAAACCGATTCCGGTCAGCATATTCGACGTCATCCACGACGGAACGACGCGAACTAATTTGGCAAGTGCTTTTTGCTCATGCTTTTTGAGAATATTGGTCCTTTCTCGATCTGCTGAAAGAATTTTCAGGATATCGATCATTTCTTTTTTGTTCATTGATTTCATAAATAGCTTTTTTTGTTGGTTTTACATTCTTTCTTAACTTATTGCAACGGTCAATGATTTCTGCTTCTTCTTTTCTGCTCTTTTTTCTTTCGCTCTGTCCACCATATAATAGGCCATGGGAACAACAAAAATTGTTAGGGCAGATGAAGAAAGCAAGCCACCGATAATAATCCAGGCCATTCCGTTTTTCCATTCGCTCGCCGTTCCCTGAGCCATGGCAACAGGAAGCATTCCGAGTACGGTGGTAAGCATGGTCATCAATATGGGACGAATCCGTTGCTTGCCGGCAAGAATAAGTGCATCTTTGTAATGCATGCCTTTTTCTTTTTCCTGATTGGCGAAATCCACAATTAATATGGCAATTTTTATGACTAATCCCATCAACATAATCAATCCCAGTAATGCAAACAGGGTGATATTATTTGCCGTCAGCATTAGCGCGAGAAAAGCTCCGATAACTGCAACCGGAATGGCAACCAGAGCAACCAGAGGATAAACGAAGTTGTCGTATAATGCCACCAATATCAGATAGATAAGTATAAACGAGATAAGAAGTGCAAAGCCGATAGAACTGAAACTTTCGTTTTGGGTTTTTATGTCGGAACCCCAAAACAATTGCACGCCATCGGGAAGCGGATTACTCTTCAAGTAAGATGTTATGTCGCTTGCTGTTGAACCGGCAGGGCGTCCAAACGATTCGGCAGTAAGTGTTACGGACGGTTGTCTGTTTAGCCGCTCCAGCATAGACGGGGCATCGTTTTGCGTAACATCGGCAAACTGTAAAACATTTACGGCAATTCCTCTCGGATTAATGATGGAAAGGTTTTTCACATCTTCGAAATTCTTTCTGTCAAAATCGTCCAACCAAATTCTTACGGGATATTCCGTTCCTTTGTCGGTAAGCGTAGCGTCTTCGTTTCCGTTAAAGGCCGTTCTGAGATTTATGCCGGTATAAGCGGTGTTTAGCCCTAGCCGCTGCATTTTGTCTTGATCGGGTTTGACCACATATTCGGGATTACCTTCTTCCACCGATAGTTTTACGTTATCCGCTCCGGGAACATTTTGTATGGTGGATTGCAGATTATTGGCGGTTTCCATAACGAGCTCCTCATCAATTCCGCTAAGCGTGATTTTTATCGGTGAACTTTTCGGCAGTAATCCCAGCACCGACATCGATACGTTCACTCCCGGGAAATGTTCGGAGATATCTTTCCGAAGGAATTTCATGAAGTCTTCCGTTGAGATGTTTCTTTCCTTTTCGGGTTTCAACTGAACCGTAAGCTCCGATTTGTTGGCTTCACCAACGCCCAGGCTTCCCATACCCGTTGTAGGGCCGGCAATGTTGCTGAAGAGTGTGGCAACTTCGGGTTGATCGAGTATAAAATTCTCGATTTTTTGCGATTGAATATTATTCTGCTGCACCGTAACCGATTTGTCGTATTCGAGATTCAATTTAAATTTTCCCTGGTCGCCCGTAGCCATCATTTCATTGCCGATAATCTCCAGCCTCATCATAAAAACTGTTGCAAGCAACAACGAAAGCGTTACTCCGGCGAAAAGCAATTTGTGATTAAGCACCCATTTCAAAGCGCCTTCGTACCATTCTATAAACTTGTTCAATTGATCTTCGAACCACGATAGGCCTTTGCTGAAAACATTGTTTGACGTTGCTCCTTCTTTCTTGCCCAACCGCGAAGCCATCCACGGAGTCAGCGTGAAGCTAACCAACAGACTGGTTAAAGTGGCAACAATCACAACTACAGAAAATTGTTTCAGCATATCGGCCACGAAAACCTGTAAAAATAAAATGGGCAGAAACACCACCGTATTTACTAATGTCATAGATATTACGGCATATTTTATTTCTACTACGGCATCGAAAGCCGCCGTTCTTTTGTTTTTTCCCATATCCAAATGTCGCTGGAAGTTTTCCACCACAACAATTGCGGCATCAACCAGGAATCCTATCGACAAAGACATGGCGAGCAATGTCATTAGATTGAGCGTATAGTTGAGCAACCACATTAACCCGAAAGCGGTAACCAAAGATACGGGAACGGTAACCAGCACGATGAGCGAATTCCGGTAACTTCTCAGGAACAGCAGCATAATCAGCGAAACCAGAATTATAATCAGCGTAAGGTCTCCAATTACCGAGTTCACGGCCGATATGGTATTATCTGTGCTATTATCGGCGATAACAAATTTCACGTTCGAAGCCGCATCTTTTTCCTCTATCTCTTTAATTTTTGCTTTCACCAGCTTGGAAACCTCAACCGCGTTCGCATCACCTTGTTTTTTGAGCATCAAGCCGATACCTTGCTGACCGTTGTATCTGTTGATGGACGAGACTTCCCTTACGCCGTTTGTTACGGTGGCAACGTCTTTTACATATACCGGACTGCCCGGAAACGGCATCGCTACTTGCACGTTTTTAATGTCTTCCACATTATTGAACTTGCCAACCAACCGTACCGTATTATTTTCGGTAGCGGTAGTAACTTTTCCTGCCGGCAAATCGATTCCCGAACGATTTATCGCTTCAACAACCTGAATGAGCGGCACTTTGTAATGAATTAATTTGCCTTGGTCAATTTTTACCTGAATCTCGCGAGCTTCACCACCGATGAGCGTGATTTCTGCCACCCCTTTCAATTGCTGAATTTGAGGCAGGTACTCATCAACCACTTTTTGATAAAAATCGGTTTCCGATAAGCTGCTCGTGGCACTTATCGACATAATGGGCAAATCGTTGGGCGAAACTGTACTCATCACCGGATCTTGAATATCATCGGGCAAATCTCTTTTGATGTTGTTGATATATTGCTGAGCATCCTGCATGGCTTTGTTCAGGTCGGTTCCGTATTTCATATTAACAATCATCACCGATGCGTTGGGCAACGATTTTGTTTCTATGTAGTCCACACCTTCCAGATTAGCCATGGCTTCTTCTATTTTCTTGGAAACTGAGTTCTCCACTTCTGCCGGGTCGGCGCCGGGATATCCCGTTCTGATTACGATTACCGGCTGATTGAAATCGGGAAGCAACTCATAGCCCAGGTTGCTGAATCCGATTACGCCCAGCAGAATCAAAACGCTAAACAATACGATAATCAGTGAAGGGCGTTTGATGGATGTTTTTATTATATTCATAGTTTTCTCTTAATTAGTTTTAATACTTGCTCTTTCAAAAAGATTGATAAACCCGCCGATAACGAGTATATCGCCTGCCGAAAGACCTTCCGATACGACCGCTTCATCGGCTATTCTTCGTTCTATTACAATGTCCTGTAAAAATGCCTTGTCTCCCTTTACAACATACACCTGCGGTTTAATATCCGATCCAACAATGGACGAAGACGGAATGATGATTTTGTTTTCTATTACGTTGGCTCCGTCCATACTTACTTTTCCGAACATTCCCGACTTTATCTGAAAATCGGATGTGTTTTTTACGTTGAACTGAATAGGAAAACTGTTTCCCATATTGGCTTTGCTGCCAACCATGCTCACTTCGCCCGTTAACGCCATTGTGGGATAAACATCGGCATACAACGTGTAAGGCTGTTTGAGTTTGAATTTGCTCAATTCGTTTTCCGTGACGTTTATCGTAAATTTCAGATTCGAAATATCGGTTATCTGCAACAACGGCATGCCCGGTGCGGCAAATGCACCAACTTCGGTCATTTTAGCCGTAACAACACCACTGAACGGGGCACGGACGGTTGATTTCCGGATCTGCTCTTCCAACGTTGCTTTTTGCACAAGTGCTGATTCATAGGCAACTTTTGTTTTTTCCAGTTGAACTCCCTGAATAGCATCTGCTTGTGCCAATGCAGTATATCGATTCACATCTTTCTGCAAACCGCCCAACTGAACGTTTACGCCTTCCAGTTGGAGTTTCAACAGCGAGTTATCCAATTGAATGAGTGATTGGCCTTGTCTGACGTAACTTCCTACATCAACCAGAATGGAGTTGATTTTTCCATGCACTTCGGCGCTGATTTTTGTTTCCCGATTGGGCTCGAATGTTCCCGTATAAGCATTCCGATCTGTTGCCGAACCGAGCTCTATTGTGTCGGTTTTTACATTTACGGGCGCTTCGGTATCGAGTCTGTAGATTCGCTTTTCGTAAATTTTTTTGTTGTTCACCAGCTTAAAAATTACGAACGCCAGTATAGCGATGAGCGCCAGGATTGTGATGATTCTTTTTTTGTTCATTTTTATTATTATTTAAATATGTTCAATAAATTATTATCGGGTTTCAGGTTAAACGAGATTGATGGTAGATGAATCAGATTGACTATTAACACCATTTTTAATCTCAGTAAATCTTTCTCAATCTTTTTTTGAAATAAATATGTTTCCGGTTAATTTTTTGAGTTCAAGATCAGCTTTCAGGTAATCTACCACGGCGGTGAGATAACTGGTCTGCGCCTCACGCAACGAGTTGTCTGCCATCAATACATCGGTAAGTGATGCTGTGCCTTCTCTTTGTTGCAAAACTGTTTGGTCGTACACTTTTTTAGAAAGCTCGATCTGTTTCCCCGCATTATCGATAGTCTGACGTGCCGTGAACTTTGTATTTCTTGCATTTTCTACCTGCATGGCGTTTTGTTCGTAAATAAGTTCCTTTTGTAGTTCGTTGTTAGTAATCTCCAGCTTCTTCTGGTTGATCTTGCGTTTAGTTACTGTTCCATTGAAAATGGGGATGGACAGTTGAATTCCGGCAACACCCATATCGTAAAAGTTGAGAAAATCGTTTGGCTTTTTATCGTAGCCGTATCCCAGTTTTCCGTAGGAACCAAAGATGGCGACAGACGGTAGTCTTGAGTTTCTGAGTGTCTGCAGCTCGCTTTTTAACAATTTGCTTTGCGTCTCAATTAGCTGCATATCTGTTGTGGGTAGAAATGAGTAATCCGTTTCGTCTGCAAATTGAATATTCGGGTCTATTTTAAACGGTTCATCCGTTGATATTCCCATCGAGAAGATAAGCGCATTTATCACCTGGATATGTTTGCTGGCAACAACATCGCGCTGCGTTTTCAATTGCGATAACTGGAGTTCAACTTTATCTACATCCGAGCCTTTTACCAACAGGTGTTGGTGTAGCAATTTCATATTATCCAGGAGCCTTTCGCTGTTTACCACGTTGCTATCGATAAAGATTATCTGCTTTTCCATGACAACCGCGTTGTAATACAGGTTGGATATTTCGTAGTAAAGTTGTTCTTCGGTTTTTCTGTACTGTATTTTACTTATGTCCGATGCAATTTCTGTTTTCTTTATCGCTCCGATAAGCTGCGAATTGTAAATAGGCATTGTCGCCTGAATATTGGCCGTAATGTTGTGCGGAACACCCATCTGAACTTCCTTGAATTGGCCTTCGGGGCCTCCCATCATAGACATTGGAACCAGCGTGGTGGGCTGCTCGATGTAGTACTTATAATCGGAGGTAAAATTCACTTTCGGCAGGTAATTGGCACGAGCTTCTTTATTAAGCTGCTCGCTTATCTGCATGTTGTTGTAGTTCACTTTCAGATTTTTGTTGTGAACCATTGCCGTGTCAATACATTGTTTCAGGTTCCATACCTGTGCCTGGGTTGGAATGGTGTATCCCATTAACAACAAGATTGATACGATTATTAGTTTGTGAGTACTTACTAACATAATGTGATAAATTTTTTTATTTGTTATTGTTCATTTTCTTAAAAAGTGGGTTATTATGTTGATTGCGTGGGCTTGCATTTGAACAGTGTCAGTAGGGAAGTGGACATTTTCCCGATATTTTCCGATAAATCTATTTTAAATTTATAGAATTTCCAGTTAAACATGTAGAGTTTGAAAGTGGCTATCGACACCATCGTTAATTCGTTTGACGGAACAGATGCAATAAAAACTCCCTGTTTTTGCCCTTCTTTCAGAATCGGCTCCAGTTGATTGGTGGTAATGGTCATTAGTCCGAGTATTTCATCGTTTATCTTATCACTCTCATCCATTAATCCTTCCGAAAATACCACCACCACGTAATACGGGTTTTCTTTGAAATAAAGGCTTAGTTTATTGAAAAATGTTTTATAATCTTTTTCTACATCACCGGTTTTTGTCAGATTGCTTAAGATTTTGCCGATATTGTTCTTCAAATACTTAAGCATCATTATAATAATTTCTTCTTTACTCGAAAAATGCCTGTAAATAGCGCTTTCGGAGAATTGCATTTCTTTAGCGAGATTTTTTATCGTTAATCCGCTGGCTCCCGATTCCGTAAGGATTTTTCCGGTAGCTTCAATAATTTCTAATTGTCTTGGTTTAATTTCCATTGTTATGGTCTTTTAACGAAAAAGTAGAATAAAACTTAGTTGCAAAGATAAATTTTATTTCTCGTTTTTTAAATCCGTTTTTTAGACAGTTACTCCCACACTCAGATAATTTTCCTGCGAACGATAAAATACCCTCGGAAAATATTTATAAGAAGTGTCTCTTGTGAAGTATCTGTTGTTAAATTTTACATACAGAAAATCGCTTATTCTGTATTTTAATTCAGCACCGAAAATTCTCAATTTTGCCGTGCTTCTATCACCCTGAACATTCAAAAAATCTATTTCCGGCATGGAGAGATCTTTTAATGACAGTTTTTCGTCAACACCTTTCCACGTGTAAATAAAGTAGTTTTCGGAAAGGAAAGAAATAGAGAATATATTCTTAATAATCAAGTCGGTATAGAGTTTCAAACTCATTCCGCTGCCCATGTTGTAATCTCTGTCATCAATTTCGAAATAATCCGAAATGCTTGCTCCCAGGCCAATTCCATTAATAAAAGTCCGTGTGCGGAGATTTACATTTTCCTTTTTCCGGTTTATGAGTAATCCAATTCCGGCTGCAGCCGCCTCCGAAATGTAGTAGGGAGTTATAATCCGGCCGCTTTTAGTTTCCATTTTATAGTTGTAATAATCGAAATGTTGAAAAACTCCTCCCATTATTTTCAGGTTATCTTTTACGTATAACTCTTTATTGATAATTGCACCGATTCCGTTGATTTGCGTCAGGTAAACATTTCCTTCAACAACGTTCATATGCCCGTTTATCCAAAACCAGTCGTAAGGTTTGCGTATCGGCTCTTCGAAGACATTACCGTACTGCACGTTTGCTTCAATGCCCACGCCGGTGTTGTAGCCGGGGCGATTATCTTCTTTAATCATTTTTCCTCCTGTGCCAATACTTAGTACAAACGGCAAAGTTTCTATCACGTTTCCTTTTTCACTTCTAACTTTCCACGCCTCGCCTGTAAGGAATCTGTTAATCAATTTGGTCGGGGCGAAAAGCCCGGCTGCGAACTCCCTTATAACCCGCTCTACCCCGATAGTTCTGTCATCGAGAATCATATCGGAAAAGCGGAAAGTTATTTCTCCTAACGCAATTCCACCGACTGTTGTTGCTATTAAATCGTTCATGGAAGGCGGTTTTGTTTCCATCAGATATTCCCACATCAGGCTGCCGCCCACGTTAAAGGGAATTGAACTGTAAAATCCGTATCCGTTTGTTCTTGCGCTGTTAAAGTACATCGAGCCGTGATAGGGATGAGCTATCAGATTGGTGGAAAAACTGTTGGTATCCCAAACGGGCAGGGTGGATAAGTTTTTCTCCATGGAAGACAAATTTATTTGTGCAAATTCATCGTTGAGTATAATCCTATTAAATCCCCTCATAGCCATATTCAATCCGACTTCAGTACCGATTGCCCGCCACGGATTCTTTTGCACAACCGATGTAGTGACAACAGTATCCAGCACATTTTGTGTTTGCACGAACGTGCTGTCCTGAGAATTTACTCTCCATACCAGCAAGAACAAAAAACAATATGTCAGAACTGCTTTCATTTCTTTGTATTATGGCAAAATATAGAGTGAATTAAAAAGTTTGTCGTTTCTCAGCATGTGGGCTGTTTTTATTTTTATACCCTCGGCTGTGAGTTTATTCCGGCTTTCGTGATCAATTTCCGATACATACACTTCATCGATATATTTTCCTTTCAGAGCAATCATCAACTGGTCCATTGTACCGGGTTCAATTGTTATATTTTCTACACCATTTACCATTTCATCCTGCATATCAAAAATGGATATTTTGGTTCTTTTTCCCATCAGATAGCCCAGTTTATCGTTTTCATAAAAAATGGCAATTTTCATCCTACGTTATTATTTATGTGTATTAAAAAACATTGTAAAAATCAGGCTTTATACAGATTCCCACTCGAAGTTTTAAGTCCTGTTTCTTGTAATCGAGCATACTGTCGCCTGTACCGCTGTAAAATTCTCCGAAGATATATTGATTGAATCTGTCGGAAATTTTGTAACCTGCTGTCAGAGTTACGTTGGCAGATTTCACACTTTTCTTCGGAGAAAACATACCTGAAAACCACCATTTATCATTTCTCGTCTTGTAATCGATAGCAAAAATTCCGGTTCCCCGATAATCGAGTATATCCTCGTTATTTTCGCCTATAAGAAAAGGAACCGACACTTTGAACTTGATGGACAAATTGTTGGTAAAAAAATATTTTCCCGAAAAACTTACCAGGTTTATATCCCGCGATTCTTCATCGTTCTGACCGTTCGACTCGTGTTCCAATTGTAGAAAAGTTGCTCCGGTAAGTTGATTGTTCACTATTATGTACCTCCCTAATCCGAGCCCCGGATTATAATTGTTATCGCGAAAAGGTGCCGATTTTGCATAAATGTCCCAAAACGATTTTTGCGTATAAGTCAGGTAAAGAAACGTATCGAAAGGCAAGTGGCTTTTAGTTAGGCGATGACGAATACTGATTTGATATTTAACATCTGCTGTTTCGCTGTTTATTGTTTCGTTTAACGATACGCCCGAAATAAAATAGTTGTCTTTATAAATAGAAAACGCGGGTAAAGAATCGGTTTTTCTGATAATTTCATCATCCGACATTTCCAGATTAAGTTTATCACTTCCTATTTTCGTTTTTACCTTTTCAATTATTGTTGACAAAGAACGGCGAGTAGTATCCTGATATTCTAACGAAGGTTGTGCTTCTGCTTCAGAAGCAAAGAAGAGGATGGTTATAGCATTAATATATAGGATTTTACTACTCATCGGAGTTGCATCTAAATAATGTGAGTGACCATTCACTCACAAATATAATGCGTTTCTTTTAAATATGTTCATCCTCTTTTATTCTTTTATGATTAAATCTACTTTTTTTATAGATGTTAACAGTGTGTATTCCGCCTGGAAGGCGGCATTTTCATAACCGTATGCAAGTGAGGAACGAACGCAGCTTACGGCATAATAGTGAAAGTACATCTCCGCCCGAAGTGGCGGTACAACTTTTTATATAAAGTACCGCCACTTCGGGCGGGAGTTGGTAGTATTGGACTTACCGCAGGCGAATGAATCGCCTACGGTTACGAAAATATCGCCCATTCGGGCGAAAGGCGCTGATATCTTATTTTATATTACCCGAATTATTCAAAAATTGTAACTTTACCGTAGGAAAAATTATTTTTTAGTGTCTAATATCTTACTTTCAACGCTGAAACAAATAAATGTCAGACGAACAACTCATACACGAAATTCTTTCCGGCAACACACTTGCCTTTAAAGAATTAATGGAAAAATATCAGGGAATGGTATTTCGCACCGCTATGGGTTTTGTGCACGCGAAAGAAGATGCGGAAGATATTACGCAGGAAATTTTCATCAAAGTATATCAAACATTGTCCGATTTCAAAGGCGATGCCAAATTTTCGACGTGGCTTTACCGCATTACCGTAAATACGAGCATCAATTTCATAAACAAAAATCGGAAAAACAGTTTGATGCAATCGCTCGAAAACATTTTTTTCAAATCGAGCGACGAGAAAACACCGCTCGAACAATTGGAGGAATCCGAACGCGACAAACGAATAAAAAAGGCCATCGATTCACTCCCCGATGCACAACGAACGGCTTTCGTCCTGAGTAAATACGAAGAACTTTCGCAGAAAGAAATTGCCGCCGTCATGAATAAATCGGAAGGCGCTGTGGAGCAGCTTATACAACGCGCAAAAAATACACTTCAAAAAAAATTGGAATATGACCGTAGGAAATAATCTACAAAAATGTCTAACCTATAAAACGAACAAAAAATGAAGACGGAGCAATACATAAATGATCTCATCCAACGCGAAAAGCAAACGGAACCCAATCCGTTCCTGAGCACACGCGTATTGGCGATGATTGAAAAAAATCAGCAGCCCGCGCACCGTAAAGCTCCCGTTTGGCAAGTTGTTACCGTAGCCGCAAGCCTTGCTGTAGTTGCGTTTTTAGGTGTTACGCTCGGCAACAGTTATGTGGATAATGCTTCGCACGAAATGGTGATGAACATTAATGACAGCCAAATTGAAAACTTGGGATATTATAATTTCGATGATTATGAATAAAACGAATAAAATACTGTGGTTGGCTATCGCGTTGCTGATTATACTGAATATGGCAACCATCGGAACCATTCTTTATCATAATCAGCAAAATAAAGGTGATGATATAGCTATTGTTCTCGATGAGAATCAGGCTCCGCTCACCGGAAGATATTTTCGCCAAACGTTGGGATTCGATGATGAGCAGATGGATGTTTTTCGCAAAGCGAATCAGGTTTTTCAACCGCGGGCAAACGATCTAATTTATGAGATGGATTCCTTAAAATATCAGATGTTCGGCGAGCTAAACAAAGCAAATCCCGATACGATGAGGTTGAATGGTTTATCAGAACACATCGGAAGACATCACGCAGAACTGAAAAATATCACCAACGATTTTTATCTGAAAATAAGATCGGTTTGCGATTCTTCTCAGTGCGAGCAATTACAGGAAGCCTTTCTCCCGCTTTTCAGAGATGGAACAACTGCTAACTTCGGAAGAGGTTATAACCGAAACGACAGTACGGGCAGAGGGCAAGGATACAGACCTCGTTATGGCCGGAGATGGAACAAAAATTAAAAATAAACTAAATATAAATTTTTAAAACCATAACATTATGAAAACAAAAGTATTTATTACAGCAATGGCACTGGTTGTCACCATGGGATTGGCAACCGCCCAAAATCAAAATCAGGCCAAAAAAGAAACGGCAAAAACCACCCAAAACAGGCCTGCGTTTGTGGATAAAAACAACAACGCGGTTTGTGATAATTTCGAAAACGGAACACCCCGAAATCCCAATGCCAACGGCAAACAACGACTGTTCGACGGTAGTGGCCGCGGACAAGGTAAAAGTCAAGGATTACGCAACGGCCGCGGACAAGGAAAGGGAATGCGCGACGGACGCGGACAAGGCCCGAACTTTGTAGATTCCGATAAAGATGGTATCTGCGACCGCAGAGAAAAATAAGCAAGAAATCTTAATTACCTGCCGAGAGTAAAAATTTCGGCAGGTTTTCACTTTTTTAAAATAGATAAAAAAATGAAGACTAAATATATAATTTCGGTTATTCTAATCGGAATTGTTGCGTTATTTGCCATAAGTAATCAGGCAAAAGCTACCGATAAAACCAAGAGCCAAAAAGAAATTACGAAGAATGATCTCACAAAATCCGATATAGAAGGCATTAAGTACATGCGCGAAGAAGAGAAGCTCGCGCACGATGTGTACACTTTTTACGCCGAACAGTACAATATTCCCATTTTCCGCAATATCTCGCGCAGCGAAACGCAACATCAGAAAGCGGTTATGTGGCTTATGGGCAAATATGGGGTAAAAGACATCTCAAAACCTAACGCCGGAGAATTTTCAAATACAAGATTGCAAAAAATGTACAACGACCTGACCCAAGGCACTACACTCATTGATGGGCTGAAAGCCGGTGCATTAATTGAAGAACAGGATATTACAGACTTGAAGGAACGTTTGGCGAAAACCGATAACGCCGATATACAACGTGTGTATGGAAATCTGATTCGCGGTTCCGAAAACCATCTGCGGGCATTTGTGAGAAATTTATCACGCAGAGGGATCGATTATCAACCTAAAGTGCTGAATCGGTCAACATTTTCCGATATTGTACAACAATAACGGAAATATAATAATTTCATTTCCAACCGGATTTTCCTAATTATCAGGAATTTTTTTAAGATAATAATGAAAAATTGTAGGGTATTTGACATTTAATTCGGATACATTACAAAGCTCAATACATTGTATTTTGACTAAGGAGGATTTTAAATACTTATTTGATAACTACTTCGATTCTGTACGCTGTATTACAGGGGTGCGGTGCCGGATGACGCTTCCGATATAGCACAGGAAGTTTTTATGCGGCTTTGGGAGAAACAATTCAATGTGGATAAAACCCCTCCTTTATAAAATTGCCGGTGATATGTTTGTCAGCAAATACCGACGTGATATGCTCGAAATAAATTACATAGCTTCTACTCGTTATCACGACAACGAACCTTCGCCGGAAGAAACATTGAGTCACAAAGAGCTAGTGAAAAAATATAACATAGCGCTCAACAGTTTGAACGAGAAGCAACGAACTGTATTTTTAATGTCAAGGATAGAAGGTTTGAAATACCGGGAAATTGCCGAACGTTTAAACTTAAGTGAAAAAGCTGTAGAAAAACGAATGAGCGCAGCGTTACAATTTTTGAAAGAAAATATCTTGTTTCCGAAGGAAATAGAAGATATAATTTTCAATACCCGGCCTCAATGGAGTAGGCCAAAAGAGGATATGTGGATGGAAATGGAAGCAAAATTGGATGCTAATCCAGTTGAGAATAAAATTCAGTCCACACGATATTTACAACTGTTGAAATACGCGGCAGCGGCAGTAGTCGCATTGTTAATTTCATTCGGTGTTGCAGCGTCATTATATAACAAAAGTGTGGAAACCGAGATAGTTAAAAAGAGTTTTCTTTTGCCGGACAATTCCAAAGTGGTGTTGCACGCCAATTCGTCGCTGAGTTATAAACCTTTGCTGTGGAAACTCAGCCGAAGCACAATACTATACGGCGAGGCTTATTTTGAAGTGGAAAAAGGGAGTAAATTCGAAGTTGTTTCCGAAAAAGCCAAAACGGTGGTTTTAGGGACACGATTTTTAGTAAAGGCTCGCGAAAATGAATACCAAGTGCATTGCGAGCAGGGAAAAGTAATGCTTGTAGAGTCTGCCCGGAAAAACGAAGTTGTGATAACGGCCGGTCAGAAAGCAAGATTAAAAACAGATAAACAGTTCGAAATTATTCCTCAGCAACAAAACAAACACACTGAAGTGATTTCCAAACCGGATATTGCCGTAGATGAAAAAGAAATGAATATTTCGGAAGAAAAACCAATTATCACTCCGAAAGACGACGTTAAAGAGAAAATGGCAAAGGATGGTTGAAGTTGATAAAGTAGGTACTTTTAATTTAACTATAATGCAAAATATGTCAATCGATTAAGTGATTGACGGATTTTTTGCGTGAGCAAAGATAGCATTGTCGATGCCAGTTACGGCAGCGAGGAAAACTACTTGCTATCCCAAAGTTTGAGGAGATGTGCAAAGGTTTTTTCCACAAAAATGCATTGGTTCTCAAACATGCTTTTAGCAGCGTCTCCCATGATTTTTTTGGAAAGGACGATCTTTCCGTTTTCGGCCAAGGCAATGAAGGCATAGCAGGTTTTGATATCGAGTTCGGGAACGGGTTCAGCGTATCCGGTAATGGCAAGCCCCAATTCGGCGTTGAACTTCGGGGCTACTT
>JAFADY010000008.1 GCA_023424395.1 Bacteroidota bacterium
GCCGCACGATAGCGTATTCCGAATAGCTGGTCAGCGCCACGATTTTCATTTTCGGGTAAAGCGATTTTATCTCCTTGCACAAATCAATGCCGCTGGCATCAGGGAGATTGATATCGAGCAAAAGCACGTCGGGTTGTTCACGCCGTAATTGCGTCATGCACTCTTTGCCGGTGTAGCTAACTGCTGTGGACTTGGCAAATCCCGATTCATCGACAAGTTTTTGCAGGCCTTCCACCAATATTTTATGGTCGTCAACAATATGTACAGTTATCATTTTAATTTGCGATTTACGATTTTACATTCCTTTTCCCTTTTTTACATCTTAAATTCCACATTAATTTCCGTGCCTTTTCCGGGTTCGGAAAAAATATTCATGTTTCCGCCCACCGATTCTGCACGAGTGCGTATATTGTTCAGTCCTGTGCCTTTAGCATGAATGGCCGGATCGAAGCCTTTTCCGTCATCCTGCACGGTAAGCGAAACGCGGTCGGGTTGCTGAACGATTTGCACGTTAATATTTTTCGCCTCGGCATATTTCAGGGCATTATTCACCAACTCGTGCACGCTGCGGTAAATCATAATTTCCAACGTATTTTCGAGCCGTTCCTCGTTGCCGAAGAAATGAAACTGCACGTTGGGCAGGCTGTCGCAAAAATCCTGCAACGAAACTTTTAATCCGTATCGCGAAAGCGAATCGGGCATCATGTTGTGCGCAACGCGCCGGAGTTCTGTGATGGAACTGTCCAGCATATCCACCACTTTATTAAATTGTATCACATCTTCCGATGCGAGGAGTGCTCCACCTTTTTTCATATCGAATAAATTAAGTTTTACTGCCGAAAGCATGCCGCCAAGCCCGTCGTGCAGGTCGCGCGCCAGGCGTGTTCGCTCGGTAGCTTCCCCTTCGAGGATGGCATGTGTGGCAATGAGTTGTTTTTCTTTTTCCAGTTGAATAACCTGTTGCTGGGCCAAGCGTTTTTTTGCTCGCTGACGAAGATAGAGCGCTCCCAGCAAAATAACGATTCCCAGTAAACTTACCCCGAAAATAATGCCGTAAAGTATGCGCTCCTTTTCCAATGTGTTGATGCGGATTTCTTTTTTTTCGGTTTGGTATTCTGTTTCCAATAATGCAATTTGCTGCCGGTTGTTTTCGGCAAATACGGTATCTTTAAGCAAGTAGGCCGAATTGAGTCGCTGAAATGCGGTTTCTAAATCACCGAAATGAGCATTTGACTGTGCCAATATCCATAACGATTCTCTTTGTTTGTCTTTAGCTTGTAATTTTTGAGCTGTTTTTAGCGCCAAAGACGCTGTTTCTTCTGCTTCTTTAAATTGTTGGTTCTCCAAATAAGCTTCGGAAAGCGCAACATTTTGTCTCATTATTTCCCATTCATCGCCTACCTCATTAGACAGCTCCCGGGCTTTTTCATATTCTTTTATGGCAGATGGGAAGTCCCTTTTATATTCCATCAGATATGTTCCATAATTTAAATGATATAGAAATATTTTATACGGGTCATTGTGCTCATTGCCATAATCCAATATTTGATTAAGTAAAGGCAACACGTCTTCGTACTTTTCTTGAGTCATAAGTGCGTCCGCAAGTGCAATACGTCCTGTTGCAACCATAAATTCATCTCCATTTTTTTTAGCCAAAGCAATGCATTCACGCGCATATTTTTCCGATTTCTGGGCATCACCCACGAGGCCATATAAAGTAGCAAGATTATTCAGTGTATAAGGTAGAGCTTTTGAGTCTTCTAATTCATCAAATATTTTTGAGGCCTGAATGTAATAATTAATGGCTTTCACATAATGGCCCTGAATTTGTTTAAGGGTGGCATAATTATGAAAAACCGATCCCAAGCCGAGAACGGCTTCTTTTGTCTTTAGTGTGCGATAGGCGCGTTCAGCTTTTTCTAAGTAATAAAACGATGAGTCTAAATCGGTATTGATTGACGCAAATGCCGCACCCTTGCTTCGATAACTATTTGCGAGTTGTAAAGGGTCTTTCTGTTTTTCAGCAATTACAACAGCTCTTTCGGTTATTTCGAATGCTTTTGCAGGACGGCTGTAAAGATATTGCCTTGAAAACAACAGCATCGAATCCACATTTACCTTACCCGATTTATCCGTGTATTTTGACACTAGCGAATCCACATTCTGCGAAAACAACTTTATCGAGGTAAAAAAAACAACCAAGAGTAAAAGATATAGGATTGCCGGATTTCTTGATTTCATAATTATTTAATTATAAACATATTACATGAGCGCGAATTTTTGTTTTTCGCTTATGACAAAGTTAATATTGAATAGCTGCTAAATAAAACCCCTTTTTGGGGGTATTTTTCGCTTTCGCGGCCTTGTACTTTTGCAATGGTAAAGATGTGTAAAAATTTCGAAAGAAAAAACAAGTATGCATCATAATGTAAAAACATTTTTACTTCTCCAGCAATTAAAAAATAATCAAATGAATAACAATCGCATAGAAATAGGGGCAGCATCGGTATTAGTAATTTCTTTTTTATTCTTCTTAGTAAGTTATTCCAACTACGATTTGAGAAAGAAAAGAGGATGGAGAGGCGAAATCTCCCCGATAACGCAAACAGCCGTAACAATAACTGAAAAGCAGGCCAACTTGGTTTCAAAGTCAGTTTTCTTGGAACATTCGATTAATAAAGACACCTACCGTTCCATGATAACAGATAGAAACGGTTACCGGGTGCCCGAGCATATTGTTGACAACAGAGAGTGGAACGTGCCGGTAATTTATTCTCAATTGATTTTGCGCGACAAAACGTCCGAAGAGAATTTCGATGGTTCACATAAGCTGTGTTAAAATGAAAAATAACCGCATCGGACAAAAACCCCTTTTTGGGGGTGTTTTACGCTTTCGCCGCATTGTACTTTTGCAGTGGTAAAGATGCGTGAAAATATGGATAATAAATCTACAATCATCTTAACTTATACAAAACATTTTATCAACATTTTAAAATAATCACAACAATGAAAAAGTATTTAAATTTTAAATTTTTGGCATTAATTGCCGCACTTGTATTTTTCGCTTCGTGTGAAAAAGACGATATTTTGGAAGAAGAAATTCCGCAAAATTGCAACATAGTTGAGGTAACGGAAGACATTAAAGTACCAACTACTTGGACTATAGGGAATGTCTATGTAATAAAACAGGCAATTTCTGTACGAAGCGTTTTAACCATTGAACCCGGTGTCATTATTAAGCTAAAAAGCGGGAGGATCAATGTATATGACGGAAAAATCCTGGCTACAGGAACTCCACAAAAGCGTATTGTGTTTACTTCGCTTGCCGACGACCGTTATTGCGGAGATACCAACGGTGATGGAAACGCTACGCAACCGGAAAAAGGCGATTGGCAAAGCATCATTTTTGGAAGTGGACAAAACGGAAGTGTTTTTAAATATGCTGATTTTTTCTATGCCGGGCAAAACACCGGAGGTTATAATAACGCTGTTAAAATAGAATCGAAGGGTGTATTTGAATTTGATAATTGCCGGTTTGCGCACACGCTGTTTAGTCCGTCAGTCTCATACGAAAACTCTACGGCGTTCTACGGCGGTTCGATGATGAGCGGTGCAGAAACCCATAAGTTAACCAACAATGCCTTCTATGACAATGGAAAACCTTTGTATGTTTGGACGCATTATACGGTTAACCCCAACAACAAATTCCATAATCCGGAGAATCCGCAACAAAAAAACAGTCACAATGGGATTGCTTTGATACGCGCTAGCGGCGGCCTTGACGCAACCGTGAAATGGCACGTTACCGAAGTGCCATATATATTAGATGAACATATACAGGTTCACGGTTCGCAGGTAATTGATATTGGCTCTAATACCGTGGTAAAATTCAAGCGGGCAGGCGCCGGCATTTCAAGGAATACTGATGCAAATGTTATCCTGCCTTCCTCAGCCATTCTTACTTCCTATAAAGACGACGCTGTGGGCGGCGACACAAACGGCGATGGAAGCAATTCTACACCTGTAAAAGGCGATTGGCTTGGATTCCGAAATGTTTTTAACCAGCAGTACGAATCTGGTCCAAATATCCGTTACGCACAGAATCCATAATCAAAAGTTTCAATTTTTAACTCATTAATCACATAAACAAATCATTTCAACATTTAAAAAATCAACAACAATGAAAAAAGTTATCTTTCTTGCCATTTTGGCATCCGTGGCAATTATGCCGCTCTCAGCGCAACAATTTCAAAAAGGTACAAGCGCGGTAAATTTAGGAGTTGGATTGGGAACCGTTTTGGGTGGGTTGGGCACCGGGCGTCCCGCCGTAACTATTGCTTATGACTACGGTATGTGGGATATTGAAGACGCCGGAGTAATAAGCATCGGAGGTTATTTCGGAAATGCGGGATATTCCTACAAAGATGCAGGTTTCTCTCAGAAATGGAATTACTGGTTAGTGGGAGCGCGCGGCGCATATCACCATCACGGCTTTAAAAGTATTCCTCAACTAGATCCTTACGTGGGTTTGATGCTGGGATATAATATCGTGACGTATTCTTCGAGTGGAGATCACTCTGGTCCAAACAGTTACGGAAGCGGAATAGGATACTCTATTTTTATCGGAAGCCGCTGGTTTTTCAGTGATAATTTTGCTGCTTTTGCCGAATTAGGATACGGAATAGCCGTATTAAACGCCGGGGTATCGTTCAAATTTTAATTGACTGCATTCTTTTCATTTTCTCATAAATTTCAAGTCAATGTTTTAAACTTAATTTGTTTTATAGTTTAGTTATTGGAAAAGGAGTATTCGTGATGAATGCTCTTTTTTCGATTAATGGAATTTTAGGACGAGTCACCAGTCATCATATTATCGTACCCTTATCATTACATTATAACACAAAGTTAGTTCATGTTTTATCAATTGCAGAAAAGCACATATTATAAAAACATAATAAACCGATATTATAATATAGGCTCATAATCATTCAACATTTATTATTTCTCAGGCACATTTTCCGATTAACTGCGAAGTCCGACGTGAGTACGCTCATCACGGAAAAGCAAAATCACGCATCATTGCGCAACTGCCCTGGTAGGTGTTGAATATTTCGAGCGTACCGTATTTGCCTATAGTTTCCTGCAAAACTTCTGAAAACATTCGGCACTCATCGTATTGGAGAGGGACCAATGAAGTATGTATCGGCTGTGCAAATCAATTACTGCCATCAGATACATAAAACCCGTTTTCATAAGAAAGTACGTGATGCCGGTTGCACCGGTTAATCTCTAAACCCCGAAGCAGATAAGGGTACTTCTTGTGTTGTTTGTTCCCTATCGTTGTTTTGGGTTCCCGATAAATCGTTTTCCAATCCGGTATCTGCATCAGACGACGAATGGGCTTGCAACTGATTTTGTAACCTAAGCCAACAAGCAGCGCAGTAAGGCGTTTTACTCCGTAAAAGGGTGTTTTGAAGTACTGCTCATCCAAAAGGCGCAGTATCTTTAGGTTCTCTTCACGCTCCCCTTTGGACGTAATAGAAATTCAGTCTATAAAGATAGAAGGCTTCATAGCAACTTCGGATATTTCAGTTGGCTACGACCCCAGTCTAAATCGTCATATTGGATTATTTATCACAACTGTTGCCGATAATGTTAGAGGCAAATATAATTTTGGATACGAAAGAAGCGGCAACAGATTGAAAAAAGAAAAAATTCTACTTCCAAAAAATAACAAAAATGAGCCCGAATATAGCTATATGGAAGATTATATGAAAAAGTTAGAGTACGAAAAATTACTCTATTATTATAAAAGGATACTTCTTCTTTAGTTCGTTCGCTAAAAACATCTGTTTTGAGCAAAATTTATCAAACATTTGGGCATGAGTTACAACTCTGACCGGCCGGCGTAAGAAAAGATCGCGGCGAGAAAAAACAAGGGCGGGAAATTTTCCCGCCTTTATAATTTTATCACGTGAGTGTTTAATCGATCATCAACAGATCGGCTTCCGGAACATCGGGCAGTTCGCCGGTTTCGATGACTTGTTTGAATCGTTTGATGTCTTGACGGATCAATCTTTCCAAAGCGGGGGTAAAGAGATTGGCTACGCCTGCTCCCAGGTTTCCGGCCGGAACTTCGTAAGAGATGAACACCCGGATTTGCGTGCCCAACTCGCCCGCATCCACAAATTTCACCATTCCGCTGTTTACCACCTTGGAACCGGGCATGCTTTTCCACTTAATGGATTCATTGGGAACATCGTTTGTGATCTCGCATTTCCATTCCACAGTGCCCATTCCGCCGGGGATTTTTGCCGTCCACACGGAATGCAGTTCACTCAGTTCGCGCACCGATTGGAGGTGTTTCATAAAAATGGGCAGGTTTTCGAGGCTGCGCCAGTAAGCATACACTTCTTCGCGGGGTTTGTTCACGATAACATCGGCGTCCACTATCACACGGTTGTGCTCCGAAGTGCCGTCCACACCCAGTGTTTTATACAACGGGCAGTATCCTTTGCCTGCCCTGTACACGAGCGCGCCACCCAACAGCGCTTTAAATAGTTTGTTCCTGCCTGAAAAGGCTTTGGAAAAAAGCCATACACCGGTCACAAAAGAGAGAATTCTTTCGGCATCGCCTACATTTTTCTGGTCGTTTTCGTTGAATACGTAATCTTTGATTTTCATTGTTTCTTGTTTTTATAGAGAATTGTTTTAGTGAGTTCGAAGCAAAGGTTCTATATATAAAACGTAAGGGGTGAGGTTTTTGTTTGGAAAAGAGCCAAGATGGATGATGGATGAGGGGTGTCTGAAGACGGGTGACGGGTGAGGGGAGACGATACAGAGAAGACTTGAAGAGGGGGGGAAAGTAAATAAACATAATTAAATTTCAACTATTTTTAATTCGCGAATCACGAATTTGTCCGCTGCTTGCTATCCCAAAGGTTGAGGAGATGTACAAGGGTTTTTCCAACGAAGATGCATTGGTTCTCGAACATGCTTTTAGCAGTGTCTCCCATGATTTTTTTGGAGAGGACGATCTTTCCGTTTTCGGCCAAGGCAATGAAGGCATAGCAGGTTTTGATATCGAGTTCGGGAACGGGTTCAGCGTATCCGGTAATGGCAAGCCCCAATTCGGCGTTGAACTTCGGGGCTACTT
>JAFADY010000014.1 GCA_023424395.1 Bacteroidota bacterium
TACGTAATCGGTATCATTCCGGCTCGTAGTTACCGCAGAGTTGGGATGCAAACAAGAAACGATTTTGGAATGGAGCACATCATGTCCACTTTCATCCTTCGTGGTATAGGTGGAATGCATAGCGAGAATCGACTTGCCGCCCTTGGACATCTGCGAGCCTTGTACAGTCTCGGACTGCCCGCCTGTACCGGACCATGGCATACCGTTGACCGTCTCGGAAGCAGCCTGACCATATAGGTCAACCTCCAGGGTAGCATTGATGGAAACAAACTTGTTGTTCAGGCCGATTGTATAGGGATCATTGGTATAGGTACAGGATTTAAACATGACGGCCGGGTTGTTATTGATATAATCGTACAAACGCTGACTGCCCATGGTAAAGGAGCAGACCGAATAGCCATTGTTCAATCCCTTTTGCGAATTATCAACAGCGCCGCATTCGATCAGATCCACCATCGTCTCGGTAAACATTTCCGTGTGAATTCCAAGATGCTTTTTCTTTTTCAGTTCATTTGCCACAGCATTCGGAATATTGCCAATTCCCAGTTGAATTGTGGAACCATCCTCGATCAAGTCAGCGATATGCCGGCCGATGGTAGCATCCGTTTCCGTATAGGGAGCGATTTTGGCCTGCGGAATGGGATGGTCCGCCTCTACAATTGCATCTACCTGAGAAACATGAACTAAGGTATCCCCGAAGGTACGTGGGAAATTGGGATTTACTTCAACCAGCACCAGTGCGCCGTAGCGGATCAGATCCATCTCATAAATTGCGCTTACAGAAAGGGTCATGTAACCATGATCATCCATCGGAGAAACCGTGCAGATCACAACGGGACGCCACTGCTCATATTCACAGCGCTGAAGAGTTTTGCGCAGGATTGATGTCGAGCTTTGCGGAACGGGGCTGACCATATGTTCTTTGTATGCTTGCCGGAGTCCTGCGGACATAAACCATGCATTGTGATCCAAAATCCCCTTCATTTCCGGATCGTGAAAAACAGGATAATCTTTCAAGGGAAGGCAGGTGTTCAGATGACAGCCCTTCACACCGGTATCCTTTAGATGTTGTAAATGGGACATGAGCTCAATCGGTTCCCCCGCAGCCTGCGCAGAAAAGATGTAGTCACCGTCCCGGATCAATTCCAATGCGTTCTCGGCAGACATGACTTTACTCTGATAAAGGTTCTGAATTGTTTTCATGGAGATCTCCTTTCTCTATCCTTCGATAGACTTTAATATCTTGTTGAGTATTTTCCGAAATGCTTCAGGCTGATCCATAAAGCTGGCATGGCCGGCATCCTCAACCGGAATCAGCTGTGCCGGGGATTCAAAGAAGCGGATGCTCTCCTCCCCGACCGAATATGGAACAACGATATCTTCCCTGCCGTGAATCCATGTCACAGGTGCTTGAATCCGGGAGATTCTTCCGGTGCCCTCTACCAATGCACTTTCTTTTGTAATGTTAAATTGGCAGAGTGCTACACTGATATCGACAAAACAGCGTTCCTTCAGAATGGCATTCATATACGCGTTAAAGTCGCTTTCTTCAGGCGGATATCGATTGAAGATTGTGTTAGCCCAGACCATGTGTAAAAATTCCGCATCCTTACGCTCGATCGCACCTGTAACGGGAATCATGATCACCGGATCCTTCATGATCTCCTCACGCTTTACAAGAAATTCGCCGGGGATCGGTGTCAAGTCCGCATTTCGTCGCGGAAGGCGGAACCCCTGAACTCCTACGGATGCCAAAAGCACCAAATGCCGAACTTTTTCAGGATAACATGCCGCCAGCTCCAATGCGGTTCCACCGCCTGCACTCCATCCGACAACGACTGCATCCGGGATATTCTGTGCGTCCATAAACTGCGCGACATCATCAGCCCAATCTTTCATGCAGGTGTGCGGATTGTAATAGCTGGAATCTCCGAAACCCATCATGTCGATGGCATAGATGTGCGCATCCTGCCGGAACTGCTGCATCAGATGTTCATAATACAGAGAAGAACTCTGATTTCCATGGATTAGAAGCAGTACCGGAGCATCGACGGCGGTGTTTTCCTCCCGATACGCCATTTTCTCGCCGTTCGGCAGCTGCTGTAATTTTACATCATACATCATAAAACATTCTCTCCTGATTTATTCCTCACTCTTTCCGGTCTCTGGCAAAAAGAGGCCGCCAACTGCAAACGACAGGCTCAAAATCACGGCAATCATAATGCTGGAGGAATTGCTTCCGGTCTTATCAAAAAGAACGCCAAACAGAAAGAAAACGATTGTCTCTATTATATAAGCCGTCGCCCAGAAGATTCCCATGATAGCAGTCAGCCTACTTGGGGTCATATCCGGGAGCTCCTGCGGAATCATCACCAAAGAGGTCATCGGCAGAAACATAAAGATGCCGAGCAAAAGTGCCGCAGTAATCGCAAGTGCGGGCATAGATGTTTTGACCATCAGAAAAGCACTTCCTGTCATGATCAATCCGGATAGAATAATAACAGGTTTACGTTTTGTGTATTTTTTAGAAAGTACAATTGCAAGCAAAGTACCGATGATTCCGCCAATCCCGCTGAGAGCACTTAAGGAAGCTGCGCTGATCACTGCTCCTTCCGTGCGTGGAAACAACTGCAACAGAGTGAGATAAAGAATCAACACCCCGGAATAGGTCAGCGGAAGCAGCCATGTGATTTTTTCCTTCAATACATCCGCCATGGAATACTTGGATTCCCGACTTCCCGCAGTGGCTTTATTCAGTTCAAAGT
>JAFADY010000032.1 GCA_023424395.1 Bacteroidota bacterium
CCTGTACGGCGTACAACGCGGACTTTGACGGCGACCAGATGGCCGTGCACGTTCCGCTTTCCGTGGAAGCGCAGAGCGAAGCGCGTTTCCTGATGCTCGCGGCGAACAATATCCTAAAGCCGCAGGACGGGAAGCCGGTCGTTTCCCCGACGCAGGACATGGTCATCGGGTCTTATTACCTGACCATCCACCGCGAAGGCGCAAAGGGCGAGGGCAGTATTTTTGCTTCCCCGGAAGAAGCGGTGCTGGCTTACATCACAGGAAACATCGATTTGCAGGCGATGGTCAAGATCCGCGTCACCAAAGAGGTGAACGGGGAGATGAAAACGGGCATCATTGAAACGACCACGGGCCGCGTGATCTTCAACAACGCGATCCCGCAGGACTTAGGTTTCATGGACCGCTCCAAGCCTGAAAACGAATTGAAATTTGAAGTAGATACACTGATCGACAAGAAACAGTTAGGAAAGCTCGTCGACCTGTGCTTCTTAAAGCTGGGGCCGACCAAGACTTCGCATGTCCTGGACGCGATCAAGAAGCAGGGCTTCCATTATTCGACGATCGGCGCGATCACGGTTTCCGTTTCGGACATCAAGATCCCCGGTGCGAAAAAGGAATTGCTGGAAGTTGCGGAAGAAAAGGTCGTTTCCATCGAAAAGCAGTATAAGCGCGGGTTACTTACCGACAAGGAAAGAAAAGACAGCACGGTCAAGGTCTGGGAGAACACGACGAACCAGGTAACGGACGCCCTGATGAAGAGCCTCGATAAGTTCAACCCCATCTACATGATGGCGAACTCCGGGGCCCGTGGTTCCACGAACCAGATCAGGCAGCTGGCCGGTATGCGCGGGCTGATGGCCGACCCGAACGGTGAGATCATCGAGATCCCGATCAGGGCGAACTTCCGCGAGGGCCTGACCGTTCTGGAATACTTTATCTCCTCGCACGGCGCGAGGAAGGGGCTTGCCGACACCGCCCTGCGGACGGCTGACTCGGGTTACCTGACGCGCCGCTTAGTCGACGTATCGCATAACGTGATCGTGCGCGAGGTGGACTGTTTTGAGAATTTGGGAGAGCAGGTACAGGGCGTGCCCATGAGAAAGCTCACCAACTCCAACGGCAAGGAAGTGATCGAGCCGCTTGAAGACCGTATCCGCGGGCGCTTTACTTCGCAGGAGGTAAAGGATAAAAAGGGCAACGTGATTATCGGCGCCAACGAGATGATCACGCCGGCGATCGCAAAACAGATCGTGGACGCGGGCATCGAAGAAGTCAATATCCGTACCGTGTTTACCTGCAAGAGCGAGCACGGCGTATGCGCGAAGTGCTACGGCGCGAACATGGCGACAGGCGCCCTTGTGGACATCGGAGAAGCGGTAGGCGTTATCGCGGCGCAGTCCATCGGCGAGCCGGGTACGCAGCTTACCATGAGAACGTTCCATACCGGCGGCGTTGCCGGCGGCGACATCACGCAGGGCCTGCCCCGCGTCGAGGAGCTGTTCGAGGCGAGAAAGCCGCGCGGGCTGGCGGTCATTTCAGAGATCGCAGGCGTGGTGACCATCAACGACACGCGCAAAAAGCGCGAGATCACCGTTTCCAACGATTCGGGCGAGGCAAAGACATACCTCATCCCGTACGGTTCGCGCGTGACGGTGGAGGACGGACAGGAAATCGAGGCGGGCGACGAGCTTACAGAAGGCTCCATCAACCCGAACGATATCTTGAAGATCAAGGGCGTGAAGGGCGTACAGGAATACCTCTTGAAAGAGGTACAGATGGTATACCGGTTGCAGGGCGTTGAGATTTCCGACAAGCATCTGGAGATCATCGTGCGCCAGATGCTCAAGAAGTGCAAGATCGAGGATTCGGGCGATACGGCGATGCTCCCGGGCGAGATGGTGGATATCTTCGCGTTCGAGAAGGAAAACGAACAGATGATCCGGGAGGGCAAGGAGCCGGCGACCGCGTCGCGCGTGCTGCTCGGTATCACCAAGGCTTCGCTTTCCACGAACAGCTTCCTCTCGGCGGCTTCCTTCCAGGAGACGACGAGGGTGCTTACGGAAGCGGCCATCAAGGGCAAGGTCGATCCGCTCTTAGGGCTTAAGGAGAACATCATCATCGGTAAGCTGATTCCGGCGGGTACGGGTATGAAGCGTTATAAGAATATCGACGTGATTTCCAACGTGATAAACGAAGATATTTCTTCCCAGATCGATATCGATATCGCGGACACGGAGCTTTCATAGGAAAAGATCGGATTGCAGGCGGAAGGGGGGAAAACCCTTTCGCCTGTTTTGTAAATGATGGGAGAGTTTTTTGATGAGCGAAAACAACAATAACAATTTGAGCGACGAGCAGCGTGAATACAGGAAAAAGTGTGTGATCGCGGATAGCGACCTGTGCAACTGGCTGGACAGGAAGGGCTGCTACCACTGCTATATCAGCACCCTGAAAAGCGACGAGGACAAAAAGGCCGCGATGGAACGCTGGGAAACGACGCTTTCGTACATCCCGGAAAACATCGACGACCTGCACATGGGCGACGATTGCGTGTTCTGTAAGCAGAAGCCGGCAAACAAGATCGACGGATACGCTTCCTTTGAGATGGCGCATCCCGAGCCGTACTCTGCCAAGGGC
>JAFADY010000001.1 GCA_023424395.1 Bacteroidota bacterium
CAGCAGGTTGCGGGTTCAAGTCCCATCACCAGCTCCACGTCAGAAGCCGCATGGTTATGCGGTTTTTTTGTTTTATTCATATGTAATCTTATGCCATGCTTTGGCATTCTTAGCATGATTTCTACACACGCAGGCGGTTGGATAAACGGAAAAAACATTAAATTTTCTAATTCCACGATTTTGGTTTAGGCAAGGTATGTGCTGTTTATTTTTCAGAACGTGAAAGTCAATGATATATTTATTATCAAAACTTAAATGAAAGGTGGCGAGCGGACACTGAACGTATCGTAGTCCGAAACGCATGGCAAATCCGGATTGAATACACGGGGGGTATGAAAACAATTTGTTTTCATACCCCCCTTTATATTATAAAGAATGGAGGAAGACATAATGTGCGAAAAATACAACATAGACAAAAATATGCCGGCAATTCATTCTGTCTTGAAAATCATTAATAAGAGAGAGGATTTTGTACAGCCGGGAGACAAACAACCCAGGCAGACAGTACCTGCATTGACAATGCAAAGGAAAAAGATTCTATGCCTGCCAATGATTTGGGGCCTCAACAGCGATCGTCAGGTGGAATATGACAAATTGATATATAATGTTTGCCAGGAACATGTATTGTACGAGCGAATTTTTCGCAGGGAGCTATTGGAACATCCTGTAGTGTTGCCGGCATCCAGCTTTTATGAGAGCAAGGTCGTAAAAAAGGATGTAGTAAACCAGTATAAATGCTATAAAAGTAAAAAAGCGCCGATATACCTTGCGGGTTTTTATAAGGAATACAGGGAAAAAGACGGCAGTGTGGTCAAGAGGGCAGCGGTGCTCACAACATTAGCCAATAAGTATATGCTTCCATACCAATGCCGGATGCCCATACTATTGAATCAACATGAGATCCTGGCATGGCTGAACGGCAGCTGCCTGGAATATTTTTTGCATAGGGTGCCGTACCACGTCAAAATCGAGCAGGTATCCTGCCGAGCGGGGGAAAGCTGACAATCATTTAGGATATGGTTCAGGATGCGGCGCCACTATCCACGATTTAATGTTTAAGAAGTCTTGATAACGGAAATAATAATGACATCCGGAAAAACGAGCATGCTTACCATGAGACTTGTATACAATATTGAGTCTCCAGAAAGTGAAAGGAAGAATTGTGACATGAAAAACAATAATAAAACCGAAGAAGTGAAAAAAGAAAGAGCAACATTTAAGCCTTTTGAACAAAAACCAAAGAAAATGGAAGATTTAATGATCGACTGGAAAACGCTTTATCCGAAGCCGTATGACAAAAAAAAGGTCGATCCATGGACAAAATGCCGTGTCATCCTAATGAATGGGATCGAAGTAGAAGCAGTAATGTTTATGCATAACTTCCACCGCCAGTGCAAAGACCAGGAATTACGCAGGCAGCTTGCTATGACGCGGCGTATGGAGCAGGAACAGCAAAAAATGATTAACTGGCTGAGCCCGGCAGACGAGTCCCAGCTGGAGTTGACGATTGGCTATGAACACGTCGCAGTAGACTTAACGGCATGGCTGGCCCAGCATGAACCGGATCAGTATGTAAAGCAGTGCCTGGATTTTGCCTTGCTTGAAGATTTCGATCATCTTTATCGCTACGCAGACCTGCTGAAGTTTGACAAAGATATCGCGGCGCATGAATTGGTAAAGAAGTACGTTGAAATCACGCCCGGACGGCCTACGATATCCCATTACAGGCATCCGTTTGAATCAGTAAAGAAACCTTGCGATTTCAAAAAGGCATCGGACAGGACAAAGCTGAATACATTGATCATTACGGCTGGCGAACAGCAGACGATGAACTATTATATGAATATCGGCCCAACCTATGAAAACGATCCGGGTCGTAAGCTGTATCAGCAGATTGGCATGGTAGAGGAACAGCATGTCACGCATTATGGAGCGTTGCTGGATCCCAACTGCACATGGCTTGAAAACATGTTGCTGCATGATTACACGGAATGTTATTTGTACTATTCCTTCTACGAGACGGAAGTCGATAAAGAAATCAAGCAGATTTGGGAACTGTTCCTAGAACAGGAAATCGCCCATTTGCATGCGGCTGCACAGCTTTTGGAAAAATATGAAGGAACAAGCTGGCAAGAGGTCGTTACGGGAGAATTCCCGGAAATACTGGAATTTCAGGATACCAAGGATTATGTGCGGGACGTGTTGAAAAACCAGGCAGAACTGACGGCCGATAAAGAGGATTTCAAAAATATTGCAGATATTCCTAAAAACCATGAGTTTTTCAAATATCAGAAGTTGGTAGGAAACGACGACTTAAATCAGGTGGAAGGCCATATGGTGATCGAGCGCTACCAGAAGGAAAATAGCGAAGATTACCGTTATGAGGACGGGGAAAACCCAAGGAAAGAATTGCGCGACAGGACAAAAGATAACACGACATTGGGCCGCGTTCAATAAATAAGGAGGAAACCAAATGAACGACAAGAAAAAATTAATTGAGAATGCACAGGAAGAGACCGAAGGCAGGAAGTGCCCGATATGCGGTAATGACGAATGGGACATTGGTGAAGAGACGTATATCCTGGAAGAATCAGAAGGCGGGGGAAACGTAATGGTTGCCTGCGCAAAGTGTACAAATTGTGGTTTTGTAGCATTGTTTGCTGAACCATAAGCAGATAAAGGCACCTACATAGGATAAACACCGAATAGACAACGGCGTTTATCCTATGGAAAAGGTGCTTATTTTATTAAAAATCTTTTATGGATTATAAGAATTTTTATTGACCTCAAGAAATCGCTATGCTATAATAAATATCGCTGACTGGAAGAAATAGTGTACTGTAAAGGCGCATAATATCTACCGGCAGTTGTACATATGGAGAGATTCCCGAGTGGCTAAAGGGAGCAGACTGTAAATCTGCCGGCGACGCCTTCGATGGTTCGAATCCATCTCTCTCCACCACATTTGCGGATATGGCGGAATTGGCAGACGCGCACGGTTCAGGTCCGTGTGAAGGCAACTTCATGGAGGTTCAAGTCCTCTTATCCGCACCA
>JAFADY010000013.1 GCA_023424395.1 Bacteroidota bacterium
TTCATACTTATATTAGTATGACCTTGTATACTGCTTTGTCTTTATTAAAAAAACGTGTATGTAAATCTTTAAAAGATCGCTCCTTGATTTTTCGCTTAACATTTTATGAAAGCGGGTGCAAAATTAAACAATAATCCCAAAAGAAAAAAATAAATTCGCACTTTTTTTGAGTGAAAATTATATTCTTCTGATTATCAATAAAGAAATTTGGAAATTTTGTTATCTCGTAACTGCATCGCTCTTCTTTAAGCGCGAAAGGGTTACAAAGGTACTACATTTTATTAGTTCTTGCAAAGTTTTTAGTGGAAATTTTTAAAAAGTTTTTCGTTGGAATTCTAATTAGCCATAATATGAGCGTGTTGCCTTATAAGCGGTTTAAAATTGAAAGCCAAAAGTTCGCCATCTCTATTTATATAAAAGGTGATGGTTGATGGCGTAGCCCAGTCGACATACTGATTGAAATTGAAAAGATAGGAAAAAGCCGATTTATATCTTTTGCCGTTTATTTCTTTGGCTATATTATAATAATGTGTAACATCCCAGAACATAGCATCCTGAAAACCGTGAGAATCGGTATATCTTGTACTTTTGTCTCTATATTGCATAGTTTCGGCAATGAAGCGACGATAAGTCTGTGATAAAGATTGTGCATTGTGATTGAATAACTGGTCTTGCACCCGGTCAATTACATCTCCGGCGCGAATACCCGCATTTGCAGCAGGCGAACCGGGCTCTACAAATACAACGGTTTTTAAATTATCCATGTCATAACTTATACCGGTATAATTGTATTTAATCAGTTTTACATGATAACTACCTAAATTAGAGTCTCCAGCGTAAGGAAACTTCATCAATATAAGTGGTAAATTCATTTCCAGATAGTTTAACAGCCCGTAATTTTCGCTGAGTTTCTCATTAACTTCGCTGTCCCAGACCAGAACAGATTTTCCGGGATTCACAAATTTTCGATCGTAAAACCTGTAACCGAAACTCAAATTATATGCAACATCATCTATTCTGACAGCTTCAGAAGGATTATAAACAGGAATCTTCACGATTTTTTTATTGCGAACATCAAAACGCCACACCGATTGATAAGCATCCGAAGTAACCGAATTAAATTTGTACATCGGATTATTTTCGTAACTGTAATAAGTTTCAATTATAAAATCGGGGTTTTCTGTATCCTGTGTTAGTCCTTTCTCGCTTAAAACTCTAGTGATTATGGCATTTATCCGTTGGTCATAATCATAAGTGCTCGGATTTGCAGGAGCAAAATCGTACGTCCTGTAATTAAAATAATCAACATCGGGATTTTGCTTAATCGTAATAGGCATTATGAATTTTCTGTCTTGAACATCTTCCAAGCTATAAAAAGAGAAAACAGGAGCGAGTTGAGCTTCACTAATAGCGTTTTTCAAACGACAATCTTTGGAGATAATATAGTTTTTAAAAGTGGTTTTAAAATTGCGGATGGAGATAGACATTTCAGTATCATTCTCTTCTAACCAAGATAAAATTGTATTGTGTGGTTTTAAATATGTTCCTTTTCCATTGATTTCTAAAATGATATCATTTATCTTGATGCCTGCTACTTCAGCCGGAGACCCATGATAAACCTCCGTAACTACAGGTTCGCCTTTTCCCCAGTTTGAGTTGTTGCTTATTTCGAATTTAAAGCCTAAATTGCAGATTAAATCGTTATTTTGAGCGTTTAGCGAAAGAATCGACAAGAATAAAAATACTATATATAAAATGTGTCTCATTTTGACTTCTTGCTATTAAATGAATGACAAAGATATAGGTTTTTTTGAAATTTGTTTAAAAAAATTTTTAGTATAAACCAGGAAATAAGATTGTTTTAAAGGCTTTTTCATTTCAAACATGTGATGATTGGAAGAATTGTGTAAATTTGTACCCTCAAAATTGAAATTCAGCATTATGTACAGAAACACAACTTGCGGCGAATTAACCATAGCCGATGTAAACAAGGAAGTAACCCTCGCGGGTTGGGTGTCGAAAATCCGTAAAATGGGCGGAATGACCTTTATCGATATTCGCGACCGATACGGAATCACTCAATTATCGTTCAATCAGGAAGTGGATCACGATTTGTGTGAGCAAGCCAACAAGCTTGGGCGCGAATGGGTAATTCAGGTAACCGGAACCGTAAAAGAAAGATCAAGCAAGAATCCCAATATTTCCACGGGCGATATCGAAATCATCGCTTCGCAATTAACGGTGTTGAATGCGGCTAAAACACCTCCGTTCACCATTGAAACCGAAACCGATGGCGGTGATGATATTCGGATGAAATATCGTTATTTGGATCTGCGGCGCAATGTGGTGCGTAAAAACCTTGAACTGCGCCATAAAATGGCATTTGAAACGCGCCGATATTTGGACGAACGTCAGTTTTTGGAAGTGGAAACTCCGGTGTTAATTGGCTCAACACCTGAAGGTGCGCGCGATTTTATTGTTCCATCGCGAATGAATCAAGGCGAGTTTTATGCGCTGCCACAATCCCCACAGTTGTTTAAGCAATTGCTGATGGTTTCGGGGTTCGACCGTTATTTCCAAATCGTAAAATGCTTTCGCGATGAAGATTTACGCGCCGACCGCCAGCCGGAATTCACGCAAATCGACTGCGAAATGTCGTTCGTACAACAAGACGATGTGTTGAATATGTTTGAAGGACTGACAAAGCATCTTTTCAAAAACATCAAAGGCATCGATATTCCCGATTTTCCCCGAATGTGTTACGCCGATGCAATGAAATATTACGGTTCCGATAAACCCGATATCCGTTTCGATATGAAGTTCGTAGAACTCAAAGACCTAACCCAAGGCCGTGATTTCGTGGTTTTTGATTCCGCCGAATATGTGGGCGGAATTTGCGCCGAAGGTTGTGCATCATACACCCGCAAACAGTTAGACGAGCTGACCGATTTTGTAAAACGTCCGCAAATCGGCGCAAAAGGATTGATTTATGTGCGTTATAACGAAGATGGCACGTTGAAATCGTCGGTAGATAAATTTTATTCTGAGGACGACCTGAAACAATGGGCAGAGCGTTTCGGAGCAAAACCCGGCGATTTGCTGCTCGTGCTTGCCGGAGAAACCGAAAAAACACAGAAACAACTCTCGGAATTGCGCCTCGAAATGGGCTCACGCCTTGGATTGCGCGATAAAAACAATTACAAATGCCTTTGGGTGGTAGATTTTCCGTTGTTGGAAAAAGACGAAGAGTTGAACCGCTTCTTCGCGAAACACCATCCGTTTACATCGCCCAAACCTGAAGATATTTCGTTGCTCGACACCAATCCCGGCGCCGTTCGCGCCAACGCTTACGATATGGTAATCAACGGAGTGGAAATTGGCGGCGGCTCTATTCGTGTCCACGACAGCGCATTGCAAAAGAAAATGTTCTCCGTGCTCGGCTTCACCGAAGAACGCGCGCAGGAACAATTCGGCTTCCTTATGAACGCATTCCAATACGGTGCGCCTCCGCACGGTGGTATAGCCTTCGGCTTGGATAGATTCGTTTCTATTTTCGCCGGACTCAATAGCATCCGCGATTGCATCGCCTTCCCGAAAAACAACTCCGCCCGGGATATGATGATTGATGCTCCTTCACGCGTGGAACAGGAACAATTGGATGAACTCGGTATCGCGCTTGCGCCGCAACCGCAAAAATAAATTACTGCTTTACCGAAAATTTGTAAATACAGCGGCTGTTATATTTTTCGCCAGGTTTAAGGTAAGGTTGCGGCCAATCGGGTTTGTTGGGCGAATCGGGATACTTTTGAGATTCCAGACAAATGGCCGTGCGCAAGTTGTAAGGAATTCCTTTTTTTCCGGTCATCGTGCCGTCGAGGAAATTGCCCACATAAATTTGCAATCCCGGCTCGGAAGTGTAAACGTCCAATTGTATTCCGGTTGCGGGAGAAACCACCGTAGCGGCCACTTGCGAAACATCGCCCTTGGTGTTGAGCACCCAGTTGTGGTCGTAACCTTTTCCATTCTTTAACTGCACAAAAGTGGTATCGTCAATGCGTTGTCCGATGGGCGTTGCCGTGCTAAAATCCATCGGTGTGCCTTTTACCTTGTCTATTTTTCCCGTAGTCATAAATGTATCGTCCACCGGCGTATATTCGTCGGCGTTTACGGTGAGCAAGTGGTCTAAAATGGTGTTGTTGGCATCGCCGCTCAGGTTAAAATACGAGTGGTTTGTTAAATTTACTACCGTTTCTTTATCCGTTTCGGCTTCGTATTGAATATCGATGGCGTTGTCGTTTGTCAGGTTCATCGTAACTTTCACGTTCAAGTTTCCGGGGAATCCTGCTTCGCCGTCGGGCGAGAGGTACGTGAGCACCACTGTTTGGCTGTCGGGCTGAATGGCTTTAAATACTTTCTTATCGAATCCTTCGGGACCGCCGTGTAATGTGTGTCCGTAATTATTCTGTGGAAGTTCGTACTCCTCACCCGCAACGGTTATCTTTCCGTTCGCGATGCGGTTTCCATAACGTCCGATGGTGGCGCCTAGGTTATTATCTACCGAGGTGTACCCTTCCACAGAATCGAAGCCGAGCACTACGTCCTGCATTGTTCCGTTTTTATCGGGAACCATTACCGATACAATTCGTCCGCCGTAATTGGTTACGGTAACTTCCACGCCATTAGCATTTTTCAATACATACAGATCGGTAGAATCGCCGTTTACCGACGATTGGAAACTACTTCTCTTCAATCCCGAAAGCGTTGTGGGCTCTTCGGGCGCTTCTTTTGGTTGATTGGTGCAGGCAACAAATGCCACGGCAGCCACAACCCAAATTAAATTTCTGATCTTCATAAACTTTTCTTTTTGTATTAAACTATTTCGTTAAAAACTTTTCGGCTCGCCCCGGCGTTAGCAGTTCCCAAAGCGAGGCAACCGTCCATCCGGGAGCAAAAATATCGTTATAAAAACCTTTGCCGTTGCGGCCATAATCCCAATTTGTGTGCTGCACCACTTCGGGATAATAGCCCGATTTTGCGACGCCGCACAAATGCCCTTCAAAGGGCAGCAGTTGCCGCATCGATGTGGAAATTACCTCCATAAAGTCCGTAAATCGCGGTTCGTCGTATCGCTTCGACAACCAATTGAGCACGGATCCGAATTCGAAAATAAACACATCGATATGGTTATTTTCTACCGAAACATTTCCCCATCCACGCGTTTTCAGTCCTGCATCGCCGATCATTTGTCCTTGTGCGAAAGGCACATCCCAAACATAATACCACGACAGCGCGAAATAAGCCGCTTTGCGCGTTAGGTCGGCATAGTGTTGTTGTTCTTTTCCTTTGGTTATCAGCGCCAAATAATATGTAGCTGTTGCAGCGTACAAAGATGCTTCCTTGTCTTCGCAATTGGCGTCGAGTGTGGACGAAAAATAATCGGCTTTAGAAATAATTTCTCTTTCAAGATAATCGGCCGTTTTCTCAGCCGCTACCAAGTAACGATTGTCTTTGAAATATTTATAGCCCATTACCAATGGCAATGTGGCCGATGGCGTACTTCCGCCGCTCTCATCAACAATACTTGAATTGTCTCTGAATTTGCGAGGGAAACTTCCGTCTTCGTTTTGCAAAAGTAGGAATTTATTCAATATGTTCTTCAATTTATTTTCCCACTCAGAATGTTTTTTGCCGTTGTTCTTTTCGTATTGCAGGTATTGCAGCATTGCGTAAATGCCTTCGGACTGACGGCGGATACTGAAAACATCGGTTTCGGAATTATTGTCGTAATTAACGAACTCGCGAAAAAAGCCATTGGGCGTGAAGCCGTGCTCCAGATAGCTATCGAAAATCAAATTGCTGTTCGAAACCAATTCCGTACGGTTGTTTTGCTGTCCGTACTCCAGTGCGTTAAACGCATTCAGCAACACTCTGCCAACGAAACCTATTTCCGTTCGTCCGAGGCTTTCGCACGTGGCCACCACCATTGCCTCGCCCGAATTGTATTTGAGCGGATGTTCGCCTACGAAACTCTGAGTGAAAAAATCGGTCAGTGTTTCTTTCACAAACTCATCGCTGAAACCGGTTGAAACGGGTTGCGGTTTATACGTATCGTAGCTATATTCCCACATTTGCTTAATGAAATCGGAAAAATCGGCGGCTTTCCCGATTTTTATTTGCCACACCAACGTCAGCGACTCTCCTTTTTGAAGAAACTGAAATGCCTCCACCGAAGGTGCGAGCGTAAGTTTACGAATGTAGGTTTTGGGCGTTTCCTGATATGGGTAACCGAAAGAAAGCGTGGCATTGCCATTCACATTTTCGAATCCTGTATAACCCAACGAAGTTTTTCCCGACACGATCACTTCTCCTTCTTTGTGAGTGGTTAAAGCTTCGTGTTTGAAATCATCTATACGCATTATGGAAATATAATTTCCGGCCTTTTCGTTGAAAATGGATGTCATTGGCGTACTCAGCCTGTCCTCGCGCACCGTCCAGCTATCGGAAGTGTGAAACGATGGCGCTTCTTTCGGTGAACGTAAGTTTCTACGATACCAAAAACCCGGCATATAGAACTGACAATCGTCGTGATTGAATTCTGAGTTTAATTGCTGTTTGATATTAAAATAAATATCTTCTTTCGCCATAATTGTAAGAGTCAGTTTATCGCCGTTCCTTGTCCTATTGATACTTAAAGGTATTTCCTTGTCGGAAATCAAAGCACTTCCCGATTCTCTTAACGAATAAGACAAAGCGGGATTACCCGGAGTTTTCAACGAAACAGACGATGAAAAACGTTCATTACCAATTGCAAACAGTGACGCTGCAGAGCAAAAAACTAAAAATGTTGTTGTAATTTTTCTAAAGTTCATATTGTTGTTATTCTAAAATATAGGTTTTTCGGCTTCAAACGACGGACTTTTGCCTTCTACCACCGGCCAGTTATTTTCCCATTTAACTTCATCCATCAATAAGACTCTTCCTTTGGGATTATCTACCGACACACCGTGATAAAACATCCAATCTTGTCCGTTTTTATCGGTTACAATTTCGGAATTGTGCCCTGTTCCTACGAATTTAGCGTTTTTTTGAATAAGAATTTCGTGTTGGTTGTCCATCATAGAACGGCCTTGTTTGTCGAGATACGGACCGAACAAATTATCGGAACGCCCAACCACCGTGGTGTAAGTACTGTTTAATCCTTCGCAGCACGTTCCAATGGAGGCGAACATATAATAATAGCCGTTACGTTTATGAATGTACACACCTTCATAAGCGGTTCCGGCTATTTGTTTTTTCTCTGCGTCGGGTTTGAGGGAAAGACCGTCATCGGATAATTCTATGACATAAATTCCCCGAAAACTGCCCCAAAACAAATATTTTTTGCCGTTTTCTTCAATGTAGAACTGATCGATGGAGTTTTGCACGTCTATTTCATTGCTTCGGAACAATTTGCCGTGGTCGGTAAACGGGCCTTCGGGTTTATCGGCTGTGGCTGCGCCGATTCCGCATGTCCATTCCCCACCCCACACAGACATAGAATAATACAGCACATATTTTCCGTTAATGTAATTAATATCGGGTGCCCATAAACCACCCTTTGGTTCGAATGTGGGTCGGGTTGCATCGGTAAACGCCGTGCCTACCATCTTCCAGTTTATTAAATCTTTGGATCGATGAATGGGCGTATTGCGAATGTCTTCCGTAGCGTACAAATAGAAATATCCATCGTTGGCTTTAATGATCGTCGGATCGGGAAGGCTGTAGTTTATTACGGGGTTTTTATACGTGTTGTCGTTCTCATCCGGTTTGTTCACAACCGGATCGCTGCTTTTGCAGGCCGATAGCAATACAAACAGTGTAATTAATTTAATAGTGTGTATCATTGCTTTGTTTGTGTTATTTTTCCTTTGATCATCCATACACCAATCTTATCTGAGTTAAAATTGGTGGATGCCAAGGCTGCTACCGTGTTATTGCCTAAATCTGTTAGCGAGTTCCACTTGGCTTCTTTTGATAAGGGAACGTTAAACGGTTGCGATGGGTTGCTAAAATTTGAAGGCAAATCGCTCACAACAACTTCCATCGTCGATAATTTCCAGTTGGAAGTGCGGCTTTCGGTTGTTTGATAAGATAGTACGTAAATTCCCTTATCGGTACGGATGAAATATGGCGCACCCGCATATACGGAATCGGGAAGCTGATTTTTCAATGCAAAATGACGATTGGGCGAGGCGGCCGTAACCGTTTCTTTCCAATTATCTGAAATAGCAGATTGCACAATGTAAGGTTTGAACTGATCTACCGCATTGTCTTCTATTGCCACATATATATTCGTGTAATCGTGAACAGCAACGGGCATTCCGTCTCTGAAATCTTTTCTGAAACTTACCGTAACAGGATTGTCTGACCAGCTAACGCCATTATCACTAGAAGAAATCATTGATATTTCTTGCTCATTGGATTGTTGATAAGGAAATTCGTTGGCGAAATAGATTTGAATGGTTCCGTCGAGAAGTAGCAAGAACGAGGGCTCCCAACAACCATCGATAAAACGTGGTGCAGCTTCAAATAATATTTGCGCGTCGCTCCACGTCTGTCCGTTATCGGAACTTCTCTTTAGGGCAATAGAAAAAGGAAAAACTTCCGCTTTATTAGGACGCAGGTTACAAGCCAAAAGAATATCATTATTCGCTAATTGAATAATTTCAGGATTGGCGATGTTTACCTTGCAATCCAATCCGGTTTCATCGCTCACATAGGTATAGCCGGAATAAGCAAGAGACAGGCCACTCCACGAAGCGCCTTCATCGGCGCTTCGTTTTGTAACCACATTTCCTTTTCTGTCTTCATAAACGGCGAGTAAAGAGCCGTCGTTTAACCGGCGCATCCGGGGATATCCGCCTTCTTCCGAAATACAGACAAGCGATTGTTGATCCCATTCGATTGTATAATCGGAATCGATATCTTTTTTCTCATTTTCCTGACAGGAAACAAAAAAAAGAATAAAAAGAAAAAGTATCAATCGTTCAATATATTTGTTATTTCCTGATTCACTTTCCGCACTCTTGCTTCATCAATTTTTATTACATCCCTGTCATACGTCATAAGGCCGTTCACTTCCACTTCCACATCGGTTGTTTGGGTATAAACCGCTGCCGAAAATCCCTGGCGGATCATTTGTTTCAGCTGTTCAGCATATTTGATGTATTCGTTGGTAACTTCGTCGGAACTGTTGAATTGTACGTAGCCCCAATTTCGGTCGGGTTCCCAAAGGTGTTCTTTGTTTGCCCAGCCAATACCGCCGTATTCACCTAGAACCGTTGCGCGTTGTCCGTCATACAAAAACATTTCAGGTTGCGGATAATGGTGAAGATCAAGCATATCGCCTAAATGATAATGATTTCCACCACTTGCCGGATTTACCAGACGCGAAGGATCGTATTGCTTTGTCCATTCGGTAATTTCTTTGGTTTTAAATTGTCCCCACGCTTCGTTAAACGGCACCCAAACACCGATGGACGGATACGAATAGAGATAATCCATAATTTCTTTCCACTCTTTGCGGAAATTGGTTTCCGATTCGGGCGAGCGCAATCTTTCCACACCCGTAAAATATTCGCGCATTTGCCATTCGGGGCTTCTGTCGCCGTTAGGCATATCCTGCCACACGATCATTCCGAGTTGGTCGCAGTGCATATACCAGCGTGCGGGCTCTACTTTCACGTGTTTGCGGATCATATTGAAACCGAAATCTTTGGTTTTTACTACATCGTATTTTAAAGCTTCGTCAGTGGGAGCGGTATAAAGCCCGTCGGGCCACCAGCCTTGATCAAGCGGGCCGAACTGAAACAAATCTTTGTTATTCAGTTGTAAGCGAACGATTCCTTTATCGTCGCGTTTGGTGGAATATTTACGCATTGCGGTGTAACTTTTCACTTTGTCCAACTGTTTGGAGCCGTTTGTTACGGTCACCTCCAGATTATACAGGAACGGATTGTCGGGCGACCACAACTTGGGATTCGCAGGCATTTCAACTTGCACAGGCTGATTGTTAATGGATTGTCCGGTTGCTACTACGCGCAAGCCGTCCATTACTTTTACTTCTACCCTGTCGGAAGACGAAGTTTCGTTGGTAAATGCTTCAACCGTAATGATGTTTTTATCGATATCGGGCGTAATTTTTATATTTTCGATGTGTTTTTCGGGAACCGGCTCCAACCAAACCGTCTGCCAGATTCCACTAACGGGCGTGTACCAAATTCCGTGCGGATTATTTACCTGTTTTCCGCGAGGTTGAAAACCCTGATCGGTTCCGTCCCACGCTTTTACCACCAATTTATTGGCTCCGCTTTTTAAGGCAGGCGTAATATCGAAAGAGAATGGCGTATAGCCGCCGGTATGCTGCCCTACTTTGATGTCGTTTACCCACACATCGGCTTTCCAGTCCACTGCTCCGAAGTGGAGTAAAACTTTGTTGTTTTTCCAGTTAGACGGAACCGAAAACTCACGTTGATACCACAGTTCGTTATCGCCTCCCAATCGTTTCTGAACTCCCGATAAACTTGATTCAACGGCAAACGGAACCAAAATTTTCCCATCGAAAGATGTCGGCGTTGGTTTGCCTACGGGCAAAATCGCGTAATTCCACAATCCGTTCAGGTTTTGCCATTGGGCGCGTTCCATTATCGGGCGGGGATATTCGGGCAACACGTTGTTCACGTCAATTTGCGAGGCCCATCGGGTTTTTAATTTGTCTCCCGCAGGTTGCCATTGGGCAGAGAGCGTTACAGCAAAGAAAAATGCTAAAAAAAATAAAGCTGGTCTTGTCTTCATTGAATGTTATTTTATTTGATTGATCTAAATTTGATTTTAGCAAACAAATATATTATTATTTTATTTAAAATGCAATCAATTCTGAACTGATCGTTAATTCAATTTCATTCTTTTTCCAACAACTTCGCCGCTTCACAAACTTCCGCATACCACTCTTCTCCGAATTTTCGAATTAGCGGCTCTTTTAAAAATTGATAAATTTTAATGTTCTCCTTTTTACCAAATCTGACAGCAGGCTTGCAAATATGCCATTTATTGTAATTCACTGCCGTGAAATCGTTGTATTTCTTTAAGCGAATGGGATATAAATGACACGATATAGGTTTTGGTACTGAAGTTCTGCCTTCACGATAAGCGTTATCTATTGCACATTTACAAATTCCATTTTCATCGAAAAAAGTAAAAACACATTCGCGACCGTTTATAATAGAGGTTACTAACTCACCGTCTTCATCAACATAAGCAATGCCTTGTTTATTAATTAACTCTCGCGCCTGCGGCGATAGATCGTTCCAAATTTCCGATAATATAGAATTTATTTGTTCGAATTCTTCTTGCTCCAACGGAGCACCCGAATCACCTTCCACACAACAAGCGCCTTTGCATTTGTTTAAATCGCAAATAAAATGCTCCTTAAATATGTCGTCCGATAAAATAGTGTCTCTAATCTGTATCATTATCTTTTTTAATTTTAAAGCGGCTGAAGATAAATACCGTCAACAGCAGGCTCACAATTCCTGCGAACCACAAAATCGGAGATAATCCCATGTTCTCTAATTCTTCGAAAGCTGTATCTTCAATTCCACGATGAGTGGCTACAACTACCACAGCATTGTTTAAAAAATGGAAAATAATGGGAAACCACAAGTTTCGGGTATAAACGAATAAATAGCCCAGCAGCGCTCCTAATAGAAGTCGCGGGAAAAAACCATAAAACTGAAAATGGATAGCGCTGAAAATAAAAGCGGTTATCCAAACAGCGAAATGCGCATTTTTAATCCATTTTTCAAAAAGTTGCTGCAACGCTCCTCTAAAGAAAATCTCCTCCACCAAAGCTGCTGCTGCAGCTATTATGAGAACATTCATAATAAGGTCTATTGCAGTTTTTCCTTCAAAAAAAACATCAAGCGTTGCTATAGCCTCATCTTCCAATTCGCGCATCCATACTTCTACCGCATCTAAAAATTCCGGCAATACTATCTGTGAATTCCATTTTTCTGTCACTGCTATTAGCGGCCCCGAAAAAAAATAGACCAAAACAGTAAGCCAAAGTCCTCTGCTTAAATTCGATACTCTCTTAAATCCCAAATTCTTCAGGGGCTTTTCATAACTCCATACGCTCAAGGTGTATGCAGGCAGAAAAAACATAAAAATATCTTGCAGAATAATAGATAACCGAAAATACCAAATTCCCTCGCTAAACTGCGGTACAGTAGCAGCAACAAAGAACAATAACGACGAAGCAATAAATGCTCCTACTAAAAAAAACAAGAACAAATAAAACAACCTCGACTGTGTGGAACTATCCTGTAAAATCCTATCCATTTTTTTCACCTTCTGAAATGCAAAGATAGATAAAATATCAAACTTGAAAGGGCCTGCGTTTTTACATTGTTTAAACATTATAAAAGGAATATGTTTTGCAAATTGACAGAATAACCGTATTTTTGCAACCAATTTCCAAAATCGGTTTTAACATTCAAACCGATTGATTCTCAAACAAAAACAAAAAGTCAAATAAAAGTTTAAAATGAAGGTTACACTCAACAAAAAAGACAATGTAAACGGCGTTATCGATATAGACATCGAAAAATCTGATTACGAAGAAAATGTAGAAAAATCGCTGAATCAGTTTCGCAATAAAGCCAATATTCCCGGATTCAGGCAAGGGAAAGTACCTAAACAACTCATCCGTAAAATGTACGGAAAATCTGTGCTGGCAGAAGAAATCAACAAACTCGTGAGCAACGAGTTATATAAATATATTCAAGATAATAATTTGAATATTTTGGGCGAACCTCTTCCCAATGAAGATGAGCAAAAAGAAATTGATTTCGACAAAGATGAAAATTTCGAATTTAAGTTTGATATCGCTTTAGCGCCCGAATTTGACCTTCCATTAACTAAAGAAGATAGCCTTACGTTTTACGATGTAAAACTTGAGGACGATTTGTTTGAAAAACAAATGGAATCCTATAAACAAAGCTACGGCAATTACGAAAAAATAGACGAAAAATCTAAAGATACCGATCTTATAAAAGGCACTTTGGTTGAACAAGAAAACGGCGCTCAAAAAGAGAGTGGACTCGTTATTGAGAACGGAATTATTATGCCTTCTTATATCAAAGACGAACAAATAAAGAAAAAATTTATCGGCGCCAACGTGGGCGACAGCGTTGTTTTCAATCCGAGAACAGCTTACAACGATAACGAGGCAGAGATTGCATCGCTTCTGCAAACAACCAAAGAAAATGTAAAAGAAATCAATTCCGATTTCGCGTTTGAGATCAAAGAAATCACCCGATACAAAGAAGCCGAGATGGATCAAGCATTGTTCGACAAAGTGTTGGGCGAAGGAGCCGTTTCCACGGAAGAGGAATTCAAAACAAAAATATTGGAAGCGCTTAATAACCAATTTAAACCTGCGGCTGATAATCTTTTCATGAAAGAAGCCAAGGAATTGATTCTTGGCAAAATGAAAGAAGTGGATTTTCCCCGTGAGTTTCTGAAAAAGTGGATGGTTACCGCCAACGAGAAAAATACTGCCGAGTCAATTGAAAACGACTACCCTCAAATTGAGGAAGACTTAAAATTTCATCTGGCAAAAGAAAAAATAGCAAAAGAACAAGATATTAAAATAGAAAATACCGACGTCGAAAATCTGGCAGCAGAAGTGGCCAGAGCACAGTTTGCTCAATACGGAATGAACAGCGTGCCTGCCGATATGCTTCAAGATTATATCAGCAGAATGCTTGACGATAAGAATACGGTTCGGAATTTATACGACAGAGCGGTTGAAACAAAAGTTCATGAATGGCTAAAGGAAACCGTGAAAGTGAATAGCAAAGAAATATCATCGAAAGATTTCAACAAACTCTTTGAAAAAGAAACTCCCGAAACGGAAGAACAATAATATTTTCAACAATAAGCGAAAGTATTGTATTTAAATTAAATATATTTACCTTTGTTTGAAATAATAATTATTTAATTGTTCGGAAAAGTGAGTAAGATATAATTTGGCATTTTTTTTGCTTTGTAATTGTATCAAATAATCTCAAAAAAGAAGTAAAGAAACGAATATGAACAACGAATTCAGAAAATATGCCGTTAAGCATCTCGGGATGAACGGCACCCGATTAGACAGCTACCTCAAACTAACGAGCCAAGGCGGATATATTTCACCCACTATCATAGAAGAACGTCAACTTAACATTGCTCAAATGGATGTTTTCTCCCGATTGATGATGGATCGCATCATCTTTTTGGGAACACAAATAGATGATTACACAGCCAACGTTATACAAGCGCAGTTGTTGTTTTTAGACTCGTCCGACCCGGGAAAAGATATTTCCATCTACATCAACTCTCCCGGCGGTGCGGTTTATGCCGGATACGGAGTTTACGACACCATGCAGTTTATTTCCAGCGACGTTTCCACCATTTGTACCGGCGTAGCCGCTTCTATGGCTGCCGTTCTCTTGGTCTCAGGAACGCCTAAAAAGCGCTTCGCGCTCACGCATTCGCGTGTAATGATACACCAACCTTTGGGCGGCGTTCAAGGACAAGCTTCGGACATCGAAATTACTGCACGCGAAATCGCCAAAGTTAAACAAGAACTGTTTTCCATCATCTCCAAACATTCCGGAAAACCGGTGGAAGAAGTGGCTCGCGACTCAGACCGCGACTTTTGGATGAGCGCTTCGGAAGCGAAAGAATACGGAATGGTGGACGATGTTTTAGTAAAGAAAAAATAATTTTGAACACAGAGTTTTTAAACTCCGTTTCAGCTAAACCTCAATAAAATGGCAAAAAAAGCGAACAGCAGCAATCACTGCAGTTTTTGCGGACGAAGCGAAAACGAGGCAAACTTGCTTATTGCCGGTATATCGGGATACATTTGCGATATGTGCGCCGAGCAAGCCAACGAAATCGTGAATGAAACATTCAAAAGTTCAGGAAAATCGGAACCCGATATCAATCTCAACTCCCTTCCTAAGCCCAAGCAAATAAAAGAATTTCTCGATCAATACGTAATCGGGCAAGATAACGCCAAGCGCTATCTATCGGTCTCCGTTTACAACCACTACAAACGCATTTTGCAAAAAACGTTTAAAGAAGATGTAGAAATTGAGAAATCCAATATTATTATGGTGGGCGCAACGGGAACGGGTAAAACCCTTCTGGCAAAAACCATCGCCAAAATGTTGCGGGTTCCTTTCACTATTGTGGATGCCACGGTTTTAACCGAAGCAGGTTACGTGGGAGAAGATATAGAGAGTATCCTCACCCGTTTGCTGCAAGTGGCCGATTACGATGTTTCTTCCGCCGAAAGAGGCATTGTTTTCATAGATGAGATCGATAAAATTGCCAGAAAAAGCGACAATCCTTCTATCACCCGCGATGTTAGCGGCGAAGGCGTACAACAAGGCCTGCTTAAACTGCTCGAAGGTTCGGTTGTAAACGTGCCGCCGCAAGGCGGGAGAAAACATCCCGAACAACGCATGATTGCCGTTGACACAAAAAACATTCTTTTTATCTGCGGCGGCGCTTTCGACGGAATCGAAAAGAAAATCGCCAACAGGCTCAACACGCGCGTTGTAGGTTATGCCGCAAGCGGAAAGACCAACGATGTTGACCGAAACAATTTGTTGCAATATATCACGCCGATGGATTTAAAATCTTTCGGATTGATCCCCGAAATTATTGGCCGTTTGCCTATCCTTACCTATTTGGAACCGCTCGACCGAGGTGCACTTTTGAGAATTCTCACAGAGCCCAAAAATTCCATCATCAAGCAATACGAAAAGCTTTTCTCTATGGACGGGGTCACGCTTACTTTCGACCACGAAGCGTATGAGTACATAGTGGACAAAGCCATCGAGTTTAAACTCGGCGCCCGTGGACTACGCTCCATTGTGGAAGCGATCATGATAGATGCCATGTTCAACACTCCTTCGGAAGAGAAGAAAAAATTGCACGTAACGCGTGATTATGCCGTTAAGCATTTAGAAAAATCAGATTTCAGGCACCTGAAAGTAGCTTAGAAATATTTAAAATCATACACCTATGATTCGTGATTGAGTAAGTCGCGAATCATTTTTTTGTTATCTCACTTCACTTTTTCCAATTATCGGCCTTAAATAAGAAATTTTTCTTTTCTAAATTTGCGATTTCAATTTTTAAAAACTAATTTAGCTTGGTGATTTTATTTTTTATTTTTTTGAAATATAAAATACTTTCATACATTTGTAAGATTCCATCTGAATAGAACTTTTTAAATTCGCGAGTATATCAGCGTATGGAAGAACGGAAAAATCTGCACGAAGGATTAAAGCAATATTTTGGTTTCAGCACTTTCAAAGGAAATCAGCAAGCCATTATAGAAAGCATTTTATCCGGAAAGGATACTTTTGTTTTAATGCCCACCGGCGGAGGAAAATCATTGTGTTATCAATTGCCGGCCCTTCTTTCTGAAGGAACGGCCATAATTATATCGCCCCTGATCGCTTTAATGAAAAATCAGGTGGATGCCATGCGCAATTTCAGCGAAGAAGACGGCATAGCGCATTTTTTAAACTCTTCGCTCAATAAACATGAGATAGAAGACGTTAAAAACGATATACTTTCAGGCAAGACGAAACTTTTATACGTAGCTCCGGAATCTCTTACGAAATTAGAAAACGTTGAATTTCTACAGAACGTGCAAATTTCTTTTTACGCGGTTGATGAAGCGCATTGTATTTCGGAATGGGGACACGATTTCCGGCCCGAATACCGCCGCATAAAACCCATCATCAGCGAGATTGGAGTGAGGCCTGTAATTGCCCTTACGGCAACGGCAACGCCGAAAGTACAACACGATATTCAGAAAACGCTCGGCATGTTGGATGCCGAAGTTTTTAAATCATCGTTTAATCGTCCCAATTTGTATTACGAAGTAAGGAGCAAAACCGACCACGTAGATAAAGATATTATAAAATATATCTTATCTCAGGGCACAAAATCGGGTATTGTTTATTGCCTAAGCCGAAAAAAAGTGGATGACTTTTCACAGATACTGCAAGCCAACGACATAAGGGCATTGCCTTATCATGCCGGCATGGACGCGGCCTCACGAAGCAACAACCAGGATTCGTTTCTGATGGAACAGGCCGAAGTTATTGTGGCAACCATTGCCTTCGGCATGGGAATTGATAAACCCGATGTAAGGTACGTTATTCATTACGATATACCCAAAAGCCTGGAAGGATATTACCAGGAAACCGGCCGTTCGGGCCGCGACGGAGGCGAGGGAAAATGTATATCCTTTTACTCCAACAAAGACCTGCAAAAACTGGAACGTTTTATGCAGGGAAAACCCGTTTCGGAGCAGGAGATCGGCAAACAACTCTTACTCGAGACCGCCGCTTACGCCGAAACATCGGTTTGCCGCAGAAAAATGCTTTTGCATTATTTCGGCGAAGACTATAACGAACCCAATTGTGGAAATTGCGATAATTGTTTAAATCCAAAAATTAAAGTGGAAGCAAAAGAATTACTTATCACCGTATTAGAAGCCATTACCGTGCTTAAAGAAAAGCACAAAGGAGATTATCTGATCAAATTTTTACTCGGCAAAGAAGCACCCGAGATAGAAACCTATGAACACAACGAGCTTGAAGAGTTCGGTTCCGGTTCCGATGAAGAAGAAAGCACATGGGAAGCGGTAATCCGTCAGGCGCTACTGGATAACTATTTGAAAAAAGACATCGAGAATTACGGAATCCTGAAAATAACCAAAAAAGGAAAAGATTTCTTGAAATCACCCGTTGCCTTCAAAATAACGAAAGACGACGAGGAACCGGATGAAATAGACGAGCTGGAAAGCGAAGACGGCGTTGTCATGTCATCGGGAAGCGGAAATTCCGGCGCAGCCGATCCTGTGTTGTTTTCCATGATGAAGGATTTGCGAAAAAAAATATCGAAAAAACTCAATGTGCCGCCTTACGTAATTTTCCAGCCAACCTCGCTCGAAGCCATGGCAACGTCCTACCCCATCACGATGGACGAATTGCAAAACATACCGGGTGTGGGAGCAGGAAAAGCAAAAAGATACGGAAAAGAATTTCTCGATCTTATCAAAAAACACGTAGAGGAGAACGAGATCACTCGTCCCGAAGACTTGCGCGTGAAAACAGTAGCCAACAAATCTAAACTTAAAGTTTCTATCGTCCAGGGCATCGACAGAAAAGTCGCCCTCGATGACTTAGCCGAATCCAAAGGAATAGACTTCAACGAAATGTTGGCGGAAGTGGAAGCCATTGTTTATTCGGGAACAAAAATAAACATCAATTACTTCCTCGATGAAATTATGGATAAAGATGTGCTGGACGATATTTACGAATATTTTAGAGAGGCAGAAACCGATAATATAGAGATAGCAATGGACGAGTTGCCCGATTATACCGAAACCGAAATTAGATTGGTACGCATCAAATTCTTTTCGGATATGGCGAATTAACATTGTTCAAATAAACTATTATCTCAAATTGTCGTTATTTAAGGAGATAGTACAAAAAGAATGAAATATTTACAAAACATAAATAGCCCCCACGACCTAAAGAAATTAAAAATTGACCAGCTAAAAGATGTATGTGCCGATTTGAGAGAATTTATTATTGAACAACTCTCTAACAATCCCGGACATTTTGCATCGAGTTTGGGAACGGTAGAACTCACTGTTGCTCTGCATTATCTTTATAATACACCATACGACCGGTTGGTTTGGGACGTCGGCCATCAGGCTTACAGCCACAAGATACTTACCGGAAGGCGCGATATTTTCCATACAAATAGAAAATTAAACGGGCTGTCAGGATTCACCAATCCCGCTGAAAGCGAATACGATACCTTTATTGCCGGGCATGCATCCACTTCCATTTCGGCTGCGCTGGGAATGGCCGTAGGCGCTTCTCTCAACGGAAAAGAAGAACGCCACGTTGTGGCCATTATCGGCGATGGCTCCATGACCGGAGGCTTGGCATACGAAGGATTAAACAATGCTTGTTCACAACCCAACAACCTGCTTATTATCCTCAACGATAACGACATGTCCATTGATAATAACGTGGGCGGAATTCAGGATTATTTGGTTAAAATGAATACTTCAACCAAATACAATCGGGTGCGAAACGAAGTGTACCAGAAAATCAAGAACCGTAAACTTATTGATGAGAAAAAGAAAAACACTTTGTTGCGTTTCAATAACAGTGTAAAATCACTCATTACGCAGCAACAAAATTTGTTCGAAGGTTTCAATATCCGCTATTTCGGTCCTGTAAACGGACACGATATCACAGGGTTAATTCGTGTGCTTCGCAATATAAAAGACATGAAGGGCCCAAAACTCCTGCATATCAAAACAATAAAAGGCAAAGGTTTTAAACCTGCCGAAAAAGCCGCTACCATTTGGCATGCGCCTGGTTTGTTTAACAAAATCACCGGAGAGCGTATCCTTAAAAACAAAAAAGATCAACCGCAGCTGTATCAAGATGTTTTCGGATATACCCTGGTAGAATTGGCCGAAAAAAACGAAAAAATTGTAGGCATAACGCCTGCCATGCCTACCGGATGCTCCATGACCCATATGATGAAAGACTTTCCCGAAAGGGTTTTCGACGTAGGGATTGCGGAATCTCACGCAGTTACTTTTTCGGCCGGGCTTGCCAAAGAAGGATTTATTCCGTTTTGCAACATCTACTCGTCTTTTATGCAGCGCGCTTACGACCAAGTTATTCACGATGTAGCTCTGCAGAAACTAAAAGTAATCATGTGTCTCGATAGGGCCGGATTGGTTGGAGAAGACGGCCCCACGCATCACGGCGTTTTCGATTTGGCTTATTTGAGGCCCATACCTAATTTGGTTATCGCAGCGCCGTACAATGAGCACGATCTTCGCAATTTGATGAATACAGCCGTTTACGATAACGATGGCCCGTTCGTGATCCGCTATCCGCGCGGCCAAGGAGAAATGGTAGATTGGCAAAACCAAATGGAAACCATTCCAATCGGGAAAGGCAGAAAATTGAAAAGTGGTAATGATATTGCGCTGCTTTCGATCGGAACAATCGGAAATCTTGCCGCATGCGCTATCCAAAAAGCTGAAGAAGAAGGCGTAAGCGTGGCCCATTACGATATGCTTTTTTTGAAACCCATCGATGGAGAATTACTCGAAAAAGTAGCCAAAAAATTTAAATACATTATTACGTTAGAAAACGGCGTAATCAACGGAGGAATGGGGGGCGCGGTTTTAGAATTCTTTGCTGAAAAAGGCATTAACGATGTACATGTTTTCAGAATGGGAATAGACGATGAATTTGTAACACACGGTAGCGTAAAAGAACTGCAAAAATTAACCGGCATTGACGAAGAAGGTATATATCGGAAAATTATGGAGGTAGCCAAATTTTTCAAAAATGAACGCTTCAATGAAATCGCCACACCGGTTGTAAAATCGTACAATCTAATAGACAGAAAATAGGAAATTTGCCGACGGGCAAAAGCTATATACAATTTTTTTGAAAACTAACTAAATGAAAATATTAATTGCCGGAGCAGGTGAAGTGGGCACGCATCTTGCCAAATTGTTGGGGCAAGAAAATCACGACATCACTTTGATGGACGCCGAAAGAGAACGCTTGGTCACCATGCGCGATAACGCGGAGTTACTTACCTCTTTGGGAAACTGTACATCGTTAAAAGATTTGTCTGAAGCCGGCGTTGCAAACGCCGATCTATTTATCGGGGTTACCCCCGAGGAATCAAAAAACATGACCGCTTGTATGCTCGCATCGAATTTAGGGGCAAAAAAAACATTGGCACGCATTGATAATTACGAGTATATGCTGCCTAAAAATCAGGAATTTTTCGAAAAACTGGGCATTCATTCCATGATCTATCCCGAAATGATGGCCGCCAAAGAAATTGTTCTCGCCCTCAAAACGCCGTGGACAAGGGTTTGGTGGGAACTTTCCAACAGTTCGGTCATTCTTTCGGGGGCAAAAATCAGAAGCAATGCTCCCATTGCCAATAAATACCTTCACGAACTTTCGAGATACGATAAAAAATTTCACATCGTAGCCATTAAACGAAACGCGCATACCATTATACCTAAAGGTAACGATATGGTGCTTCCAAACGATATTCTGTATTTTACCACCCTGCGCCGCCACGTTGACGAGCTACCCGCCATTATGGGAAAAACCTCTTTCGAAACCAAGAACATCATGTTCATGGGCGGAAGCCGTATAACCATGCGCACGGTGCTTCACTTGCCTTCCAATGTCAATATAAAGATCATTGAACAGAGCAAAGAAAGAGCGGAAAAACTGGTAGAAATCATGCCGTCGAACGTAACCGTATTTTTAGGAGACGCCCGCGATGCGGAACTTCTACTGAGTGAAGGCATTACGGATATGGACGCTTTTATTGCTCTTACGGGAAATTCCGAAGCAAATATCCTCGGGTGTATGATGGCAAAACAATACGGCGTAAAAAAAACCATCGCAGAAGTGGAAAATATGGACTATATAGCCATGGCTGAGCGTTTTGATATCGGATCGGTAATCAACAAGAAGCTCATTGCGGCAAGCAAAATTTACGAATTGTTGCTCAAGGCCGATGCATCGAACATAAAATGTTTGGCTTTTTCCAATGCCAATGTGGGCGAAGTAATAGCCAAACCCAACTCCAAAGTAACAAAGAAACTGATAAAAAACCTCAATCTGCCGTCCGATATAACATTCGGAGCGCTCATCAGAAACGGAGAACCTATGCTTGTTGATGGCGAAACACTCATAGAGCCATACGACCAAGTGGTGGTTTTTTTCCTTAATAAATCATTTAAAACAATAGAAAGCTTTTTCAATTAACCGATAACCTTTTCTCATTTTCGGCAAAATATATTTTGCAAAAAACACAAAGATGCGAAATTTCAATTTTCAGTACGTTCTCAGCAATATTGGTCTTGTAGTGATGATCGAATCCATCTTTATGTTAATTTCTGCTTTTGTGGGCGAATATTACAGTGAACCCGCAGCAAAAAGCCTTTACATTTCCACCCTTATCACATTCTTTTCCGGATTGATCATGTATTTGCCGGGAAGAAAAACATCCGTAAAAAGAATTTCGAAAAGAGAAGTTTACTTAACGGTAACCATGGTATGGGTTTGTATGGCTTTATTCGGTACGTTGCCTTTTTTACTGGGTGGAGCCGTTCACAATTTCACCGATGCTTTTTTCGAAAGCATGTGCGGTTTTACCACCACCGGAAGCTCTACGCTGTTGAATATTGAAGCCTTCCCGAAATCGCTTCACTTCTGGCGAAGTTTCACACAATGGATAGGCGGTATCGGTATCCTGATCTTCGTGATGTCGTTCCTGCCATTTTTCGGCAATAGCAGCGCGTATCTGTACAACGCCGAAGCCACCGGAATTGCCGAAGATCAGTTTAAATTTAAGATAAGCGATGTTGTAAAAAAAATGGCTGTTACTTATTTTTCCATCACTTTTGTAGGTTTTTTGTTCCTTTGGGCAGGCCCCATGGATGCTTTCGATTCTGCCTGTCATACCTTCTCTGCCATATCCACCGGAGGATTTTCTACGAAACAAGCCAGTATTTCTCATTTTAATTCGGCTTATACCGAATATATCATTATTATATTGATGTTTCTTGGCGGAGCCAATTTTATGCTGACTTACGGTTTATTTACTAAATTATCTACAAAAATATTTCGCGATGAAGAATTTCGATGGTACGTAGGCATGATCGTTCTTTTTACCTTAATAATTGCCGTTACGCTCATGTTTACGGATGTATTGACGGGGAGTATCGAAAATACTTTCAGAACCGTTCTTTTTCAGGTTGTAGCAGCAGTAACATCAAGCGGTTATGCCACGGTTGATTTTCTCACTTGGGGACAATTTTATTGGTTCTTGTTTCTGGCCATGGTGCTTTTTTGCGGAAGCGAAGGCTCCACTTCGGGGGGAATGAAAATTTCGCGTCTGATTGTACTGGTAAAAAACACACGCGTGGTTTTTAAAAGACAGGTTCATCCGCAAGCGCTTTATATGGTAAAAATAAACGGCAGAGTAATTTCCAACAAGGTAGTTGAGAAAGTACTCGCTTTTGTGTTCTTATATATAACCATCCTCGGGTTAAGCGCGATTGTTCTCAGTTACACCGGAATGACGTTTGACGAAGCCATAGGCGTTTCCGTTTCATCCATAAGCAGTTACGGTTTTGGACTGGGTACATACGGCCCTTCCGGCAATTTTGCTTCCGCTACCGATTTTGCCAAGTGGTTTCTCTGCTTTCTGATGCTGGTAGGCCGTTTAGAGGTTTTTACCGTGTTATCGTTATTCCTACCGAGTTTCTGGAGAAGGTAAATAATTTCACGCTTTATCGCACTAATCCAATAACACAAATCATTTTATTTGAAGATTAAAAAAAGTTGTTATCTTTGTAATGCTATTACTATAGCCCTTCAAAAGGTTGTCAGTATAATTCAATGAAGGAAAAACCGCTTCTGTCCGTACTGAGAAAAGCCATAAAAGAGATGTGCAAATAATGCAGAATAGTGTACATTATGAAAAATTCCTAAACGCTTTATTGGAAGGCGATAGAAACTTGTGTTCTGAAATCACTCGTAAAGAATTGAATAACAACGAGTCAATTTTAGAGCTCTATGAGCATTTATTAAAAATTTCCCTTTATGAAATAGGTGAACTTTGGGAATATAACAAAATCAGCGTGGCGACGGAGCATTTAGCATCAGCTATAATCGAAGCGCTGTTAAATGAAATTTATCCTTCGATACAATCCAATAAAAGCACCCAAAAGTCAGTAGTCCTAACTTGCGTTGAAGACGAATTTCATCGGGTTGGACTCAGGATGGTGGGAGATGTTTTTGAATTGTACGGTTGGAATACAATCTTTTTGGGTGCGAATACTCCTACCAATGAATTAATTAAGCTGCTTCATAAAAAAACTCCCGATATTTTGGCCATCTCCATAAGCTTGTTTTTCCATATTCCGCTTCTTGAGGATATGATTCAAAAAATCAGGTCAGAATTTCCCGATTTATTGATCTTCTTGGGCGGACAAGCTTTTAAACACGGCGGAGAAGAAGTGATATCGAAATACAAAAATGTGATGTATTTCGCCGATTTATACAGTTTGAATGAAATCCTTAAAATAGTTTATCAACATGCATAGAAACGACCTCTTAGAAAACGCAAATAAAATCAATAATTTTAGTCAATTAACTCATCAAGAATATTTTCAGAAATCGGAACTATTGATAAATAATATGAATAGTTTGATGATGGAACGCAAAGATTTAGAAAAACTTATTGGCAAAGACAATGAGCGAATGATGAAAGACAATCACGCTAATCACGTTCGCTTTATAGCATCAATATTAAAGAATTATAATCCGGAAGTATTGCTTGACACCGTTTTATGGGTGTTCCGCGCATATCGCAGTCATGGATTTTCCACCAATTATTGGGCAACCCAATTAAATTCATGGATGATAATACTCAAAGAAGCATTATCACCTGAAAGTTATGCCGAAGTTTATCCATTATACGAATGGATGCAAATAAATATACCTTTGTTCGTAAAATTATCGGACGAGAAACTCGATAACACTAATTCTCTGCATTAAAATATATGTCTCCGGATTTTATTTCAGAATGGAAATCAGAAATTTCAGATACGCTTTGGCATAGCAAATCGTTGTGTTTGGCTGTTTATTCAACTGACAGATCATTATTATTTTGTAACGATGCTTTCAGCACGTTGATATCCGATGATCCGTGCAGTTCATTAATCAACCCTACTTTCGATAAAATCGTAGGTTTCAACAATACCACAGATTTGGTTTTCAGCGGCTATTTAACCGTCGGTAGTAAACATTCGGTAAATACTTCGATTTTCGCAAACATTTATCGGAAGAAAGACCAATTTATCGTTATTGGCGGAATTGATATAATCATGCTCTTGGAACAAAATAAAGCTGTTCTTAACATGAATGCGGAGATCAATAAGTTGCAGCGTGAAGTTATCAAGAAAAATAAGCAACTGCAAAAAACGAACGAAGAACTTGATGTGGCAAATGAATCGCTCCATAACCTGAACGCGACGAAAGACAAGTTTTTTGGTATTATAGCTCACGATCTGAAAAACCCTTTTAATTCGATCCTCGGATTTTCTGATCTATTACTTTCAAATATCCATCATTACGATAAAAATAAAATCTTGGATTTTGTAAAGATAATTCGCAGCGCTTCAAGAAGTGCCTACCATTTGTTGGAAAACCTGTTAGTTTGGGCACGATCGCAATCGGGCAAAATTGAGTTCAATCCCACTCCGAACAATTTGTCAAAAATAATAAACCAAAATATATCGTTGTTAGAAATTCAGTCTACAAAAAAAGAAATAAAGGTCACTACAAAGATTGACAAACAATACACGGTTTTGTGCGATTTGAATATGATAAATACAGTAGTACGAAATTTATTAACAAATGCCATAAAATTTACGAACCCTCACGGGAGGATAACCATATCGGCAATTCAAATTGATAATGAATGCGAGATAACCATCAGCGATACCGGCACGGGAATTTCACCTGAAAATTTGCTAAAACTTTTTACTATAGATAGTAAGTTTCAAAAAAAAGGAACCAACGACGAAAAAGGGACCGGATTGGGCCTAATCCTTTGTAAAGAATTTATAGAAAAGCATGGCGGCCGAATTTGGGTAGAGAGTCAAATTGAAAAAGGCAGCAATTTTAAATTTACTATGCCTCTGTACATTGAAAAAACAGAAAACATAACGCAAGTCTATTCGATGATTTGATAATTAAATTTCTAACCTATGAAACTTTCAAAAACTCAAGCGATGATTTTATTCGTTATCTCGGTATCTGTTGTGATGTCGGCTGTAATGACTTTCGGCATGATCTCTATCCGATTTGGTTTTCCAAAAGATTTTTGGAAAATGTGGTTCGGCGATTTCCTAATAGGAACGGCATTGGCAATACCCACCTCGTTTATCGTGGTTCCACTGCTTAAGAAATGGACGGATAGTTTGGTTAAATAATGAAAGTTATTTTACTTTTGTGCATGAAATCCACACTTTGCTTTCATCAGCCAGTGTAGTAGCGAAAAGATACGTATTACCGCCATCTTCTAATCCCGATTGACGACGAATTCCGGCTACGGACAGCGGAAAACTGCGAACGGATATGTTCGCTTTTTTTGTTTCGGAAATAAATTGACGGATGTTGTTTTTGTTAGGAGAAAAAACTTGCTGCACTTCGAAAATCCGCCCGGGAAAATCTGCCACAAGATTATCGGATGTGTATAAGTGGCTGTTTTTGTGCAGTTTTTTTACAAGAAAGGCAGAAGAAACTACGTTAAATGCGCCAGCTTTTAAAATGGAAGTGTTGGGTTCGTACAAATACTTTCCGATTTCAGACGTTAAAACCGATTCCGCATGCTGCTCTTGTTCGGGCGAAAAAGAAAATGATTCCGCTTCGGCATTTTTTTTCAGATTTACAGCGTGATAAACACACTCGTGTGTATTCTTTGAGAGCAAAAACAACAATTCCTTGCATTCATTTTCCACCGAAACAACATGGACTTCTTGCACATACTGCAAAGTTTTTATCGCCAGCGAAATATCCAGCATCGGGGAATATTTTATTACCGTCAGTCCTGATTTTTCTAGCAACAGGCTTTTAATCTGAGCTACGTCGGGGCTGCAATCTTCTATCCGAAAAACCTTTCGCCCTGCCCCATCCCGTCGCGACGGATCCAAATAAATTAGGTCAATATTAGTTATTTCCTTTAAAAAGGCTTCGCCTGTTGTGTTTTTTATCGCCGCATTTTTCAACTCCAATACCTCGAAATTATGAGCCGCGACAGCACATAAATCCTTATTTTGCTCCACGTACACCGCTTCGGAAAAATGCGGCGATAAAAACGAAAAATCCACGCCCAAGCCGCCGGTCAAGTCCACCAATCGGGTTTTCCCTTCAGGCATGAGCGACGCTTTATATCGCGCCGTTGCTTCGGACGAAGCTTGCTCCATGGATAAATGAACGGGGTAAACTACATCGTCTTTCTCGTACCACGATGGGATTTTGTGCTTCGCCATCTGCCGTCCGGCAATCTGCGCCAACAAAAACGGCATATCTTTTTTTCCCGAAAACCGAAGCGCTGTTTGGCGTACATCGTCTTTTTCATGAGAACGGATAAATTGTTTTTGTTCTGCGGTTAGCGGCATAGGGTTGATAGGTATTGAATGAGATTGAAGTGGCGCTAAAAAAGACAACCCGCTTATTACAAGCAGGTTGTCTTTATCAACTAAAAAATTATTTTATGGTTCAAGTTCCATATTTGCGTATCTGCAGCAGCATTACGCTTCTGCTGCGGCTACGGGCTGAATTGATACGAAAGAGCGGTTATTGTTTCTTTTGCGGAAAACAACCACGCCGTCAATCAATGCAAACAGTGTGTGGTCTTTGCCCATACCCACATTTTCTCCGGGATGATGAGCCGTACCGCGTTGACGAACCAAAATGTTGCCTGCTTTTGCTGTTTCACCACCGAATATTTTAACGCCCAATCGTTTACTTTCCGATTCGCGACCGTTTTTCGAACTACCTACACCTTTCTTATGTGCCATTTTCTTCTGATTTTAACTGATTAAGCAATAATTTCTTTTACACGTACTTCAGAAAATTGTTGACGATGTCCGTTCAACTTTCTGTATCCTTTTCTTCTTTTCTTTTTGAAAACAAGAACTTTATCTCCTTTCACATGCGAAAGCACTTCCAATACTACTTTTGCTCCGTCGATAACCGGTGCACCAACGGTTACATCGCCATCGTTATCGATAAGCATCACTTTTGCAAACTCCACCTCGCTGCCTTGATCGGCATTGATTCTGTGAACAAATAATTTTTGGTCTTGCTGTACTTTAAACTGCTGACCCTGAATATCTACTATTACGTACATAAAAAATAACTTGACGTTACGCGCCTGAGGCGAGCCGCTGTTGTGCGTCTTCTTGTTAAGCCTATTGGCGAAATGAGGTGCAAAATTAGTATATTTTTTTATAAACTCCAAACATTCCCCATAATTTTCACGGTGGGTGAATTCAACTTAAGTTCAATTAGTAAATGCAATACATAATAGATTCAATCATAACCGTAAGTTCAATTAGTAAATGCAACACAAGGTAAAAAATATTACAATACGTTTCGGTTTTGAACAAAAAAGCCATATCTTTGTTTCATCAAACAACAGGGGTGCCTTACAATAACGGGCTGAGATCATACCCATCACCTGATCCGGATAATGCCGGCGGAGGGAAAAAAGGCAAAGCTCACAACAACTGTGGCT
>JAFADY010000056.1 GCA_023424395.1 Bacteroidota bacterium
TTCATACTTATATTAGTATGACCTTGTATACTGCTTTGTCTTTATTAAAAAAACGTGTATGTAAATCTTTAAAAGATCGCTCCTTGATTTTTCGCTTAACATTTTATGAAAGCGGGTGCAAAATTAAGAACTTTTTTTTAATAGAAAAAATAAAACGAGATAAAAATTAAAATAAAAATCAAACTATTTTTTAAATATTTAATTGTCAATATATTAAATCTTTTATTTTTTCTTTCTATTCTCTGAAAAATGAAAGAGAATTCAAAAAATGGACTTTTTATAACCTGCAAATCGTAATTTATAAGTATCTTGCATGGTTTTTCGTTTCCACAGAACAATAAAGACTATTTAAACAAGAAAAAGTTTAATGAAAGGCGTAATTAAAATTTTCAGGCGTTTTTTGCCTCCATATAAAAAATACATAATCCTCACTTTTACATTTAATATATTGACGGCTATATTAAATGTTTTTTCTTTGGCGACAATTATACCCATTCTGCAAGTTCTTTTTAAAGTAAACACAAAATCTTATGAATTTACACCTTGGAGTTCAGGTAATTTTGTAGATACGCTTCTCAACAACGGCAATTGGTATATTTCACAATTAATAGATGTACACGGAAGCGGAAATACGCTTCTGTTACTCGCGATTTTTTTAATTGTAATGACTCTTTTGAAAACCGGCACAGCTTATTTGGGTTCTTACTTTATAATTCCGATAAGGACAGGGGTTGTTAAGGATATCAGGAATCAGATTAATGATAAGATATTAACACTGCCTATCGGATTTTTTTCGGAAGAGAGGAAAGGCGATATTTTAGCTCGAATATCGGGGGATGTGAACGAAGTGGAGAATTCGGTAATGAGTTCGTTGGATATGCTTTTTAAAAATCCGATACTCATGCTCATTTATTTAATAACGATGATTGTTTTGAGTTGGCAGTTGACTCTTTTTGTTTTGACCGTGCTTCCCATAATGGGGTATATTATGGGAGCGGTTGGCAAAACGCTTAAAAAAAGTTCTTTTGAAGCTCAGAATAAATGGGGAGAGTTGATGTCGCAAGTTGAAGAAACGCTGGGCAGCCTTCGCGTAATAAAGGCTTTCAACGCAGAAAGTAAGATATCGAAACGATTTCATGAAGGAAGCGATGTGTTTAAAAATATGTCGAACCGAATTGCAAGGCGCCAATATTTAGCGCATCCTATGAGTGAATTTCTCGGAACTGTAACTATTGCCATCGTGCTTTGGTTTGGAGGATCGCTTATTTTAAGCGGAAACGGAATAATTGATGCCGCCACGTTTATTTATTATCTCACCATATTTTACAGTATCATCAATCCGGCAAAAGAATTCTCCCGATCGGCATACACTATTCAGAAAGGCCTTGCATCTATGGACAGAATAGATAAAATACTTCATGCCGAAAACAATATCAAGGATCCTCAAAACCCTCAACCCATACACTTTGAGAAGGAAATCAGCTACAATAATGTTTGGTTTAAATACGGCAAAGATTGGGTAATTAAAGGTATCAGTTTAAATATAGATAAGGGAAAAACAATTGCTTTAGTAGGGCAATCGGGATCGGGTAAGTCTACTCTGGCAGATTTGTTGCCGCGTTTTTACGATATACAGCAAGGCGGTATTCATATAGACGGAATAAATATAAAAGATACCAAAATAGAAGAACTTCGCTCGCTGATAGGATACGTGAATCAGGAGGCTATTTTGTTTAACGACACCTTTTTAAATAATATTGCTTTTGGCGTTAAGAATGCAAGCGAGGCTGATGTTATTGAAGCTGCAAGGATAGCGAACGCTCACGATTTTATAATGGCTACGCCAAAGGGTTACTTAACAAATATAGGAGACCGAGGAGGAAAGTTATCGGGAGGCCAACGTCAGCGCATAAGCATTGCCAGAGCTATTCTGAAAAACCCGAAAATACTTATTTTGGATGAAGCTACCTCGGCCTTAGATACTGATTCAGAGCGACTGGTGCAAGAAGCATTGGAAAAATTAATGAAAAACCGCACAACTATTATTATTGCGCACCGATTATCTACGATAAAAAATGCCGATGAGATCTATGTCTTAAAGGATGGCAAAATAGCAGAAAACGGCAAGCACAACCAGCTTTACGAGCAAAAAGGAATTTATACAAAACTATGGGATATGCAAAGTAGTTTTGTATGAAAGGATTAATTGATCATCGCTGATTTGGAAATCTTATCCAACACATCATCAATTGACTCATACGGAGAGTTTATACTCTTGAATTCCGGCACTATTTCCTTCATCTTCTTCACGATACGCATATCATCGTATTCGTAAGAAGTCATTATCAGATCATCTATTTTTTTCGAAATTTCATGAAACTCGTACTCCCGTACGTTTGCGATCATGATTTTCTGGTGGTAGGTAGGTTTCACGCCCTCAGCATCATTCAACAACTCTTCATATAGTTTTTCTCCATGGCGCAAGCCGGTAAATTCGATCTTTACGTTTTGCGAACCCGACAAACGAATCATCCGTTTTGCCAAGTCGAGTATTTTTACGGGCTTGCCCATATCGAAAAGATATATTTCCCCTCCATTTCCCATTGAACCTGCCTGAAGAACCAATTGGCAAGCTTCGGGTATGGTCATAAAATACCTGATGATCTCGGGATGCGTAACGGTTACCGGGCCGCCGCTCTTTATTTGTTCTCTGAATAAAGGAATTACCGATCCATTTGAACCAAGCACATTCCCAAATCTGGTAGTAATGAATTCCGTTTTTTTCAAACCCTTTTCATCTAAATGTTTCGCCAACGATTGTACATAAATTTCGCATATCCTTTTTGAACAGCCCATTACATTGGAAGGATTAACCGCTTTATCGGTTGAAACTATTACGAACTTTCTTACTTCGAATTTCACGGCGAGATCGGCCAATATCTTTGTTCCTTTTACATTGGTTTGAATAGATTCCGAAACATTGTCCTCCATCATGGGGACGTGCTTGTAAGCTGCCGCGTGGAAAAGGTATTGAGGACGCGTTTTATGAAACAGTTTTTCCATTCTTGTTTCATTACTTATGTCTGCTACAAAAATCTCGGTTTTAATATCTCTCCATTTGTCTTGCAATTCCAATCGAATATCGTGTAATGGGGTTTCCGCCTGATCTATCAATATAATACTGAATGGGTTGAATGCGGCCACCTGACGGACGATCTCACTTCCGATAGAACCTGCCGCTCCGGTAACCATCACTCGTTTTCCCTCGATATTTTCGGCGATACTTTGCAGGTTAATGTTTATAGGGTCTCGTGGCAGTAAGTCTTCAATTTGTATATCTTTCAGTTGTTCTTTGCTGGTTAAAGCTCCATTCCATTCGCTAACAGGCGCTGCGGTTGTCAGCAACGATATATTATGATCGACAAAATTAGCCAACAAGGGCGAATTCTTAATTTCTTCCATTTTATGAGGCGATACGATGACCGTATTTACATCTTTAGTTTCAAGAACCCTGAATAAATTTTCGTTATTGGCATAAATATTTACTCCCATAATATTCTTACCAACCATTATTTCTTCATCAGAAATAAAACCCATTAATTTGTAATTTAATTCGCTACTCCCTTTTAAGGCTTTTGCCACGCTTATTCCGGCTTGCTTTGTTCCGTACACGAAAATGTTCTTGGTTTTTTCTTTATTTCCCGTTAGCGTATCATATACCTCCTTCACCACGATTCTCGAAAAGACCATGCCCAAAACATTTAATAAATAAATACCAAAGAATGTTGGTACAGAGAAAATAAATTGAGGATGAAATATCTTTAATATCAGGATACAAACAAGCGAAATTATATAACCCAATGTAAGCGCATAAATCACCCTAAGCAAGTCAGAAAAAGAAGAAAACCTTAAAATACCACTGAAGGTTTTGAACAGAAAGAATGAAATAACATTGAAAAAAACAAGAATGAATGTTATGGTGAGCCCACTGTCGTTAACCTCGGATGTCATACCGGTAAACCCGAAGCGAAGCAGGTACATGACCAAAGACGAAAATATAATAATTGAAATGTCGATTATTAAAATTGTCAATCGGGATAAAACCCTCCTCGACATATAGTCTCTTAAAAGGTTATTCATAACTGTATAATTATTAATAATTGCAATAAGTTATTAAGCTATCATTACGGGAAAAAAACCAAAGGCTTTTCCTTCGTAATTAATATTATTTTTTGCTACGGTATTGTACTTTTCTTTCACCACACTCTCGGGAGAAGCCATTCCTCTTTCTATAAGCTGTATGGCTCTATTAATTAACGCGTCGTCTTGCGACAAGACAGAATAAAAACCTTCTTCTCCGAAGAAATTTCTAACGATAAAAGCTATCAACTGATTTTCCAACAGATCATACGATTCCTGAATATAGTAAGGCCTTCTTCTAATGCCCAAGCTATCGGCATAACTCACTAAATTCATTATCAAAGGCTGCCTCAGCAGATAACTGTGAAGTCTTTCGGTAGATTCCAAAACTTTCAATTTATCTCTGTTCTTGTCGGAATAGATCATTGCATATTCTTGAACAATGTTATTATTAAACAAAGAATTGTAATAAGAGTTTATTCCGATGGTGTCTCTTTTTACAAAAATATCGGGCATAATGCCGTCCCCGCCATATACAATTCTGCCGCCTTTTGTTTGAAAAGGCGTTAGATCCAACGTTGTATCAATGTTTACGTAATCTCCTTGTAAATAACGATTCACGGCTTCCATCTCATAATCGTTGTGTTTACCTTTTTCATACTTCCGTTGAATGGAGCGTCCCGAAGGAGTAAAATATCGCGCAACCGTTAGCCTGATAGCCGATCCGTCGGGAAAATTGCGCTGGCTTTGCACCAAACCCTTTCCGAAAGACCTTCGCCCGATAACCAATCCCCTGTCGTGATCTTGTATGGCTCCAGCAAATATCTCGCTTGCCGATGCGCTCAATTCATCTATAAGTATCACCACCTCATCGTTTTTACTGGTTCCCGAACCATTGGCGTAATTATCGGTTCTGGGAAAGTTGCGCCCATCGGCGTAAACGATCAGATCGCCTCTTTCAAGAAATTCGTTGACCATGGCCACTACAATTTCCAACGCACCTCCACTGTTGCCTCTAAGATCGATTATAAAGGAACGAGCGCCCTGGCTTTTTAATTTAGACAACGCCGAAATAAATTCATTGAAAGTATTAAAACCGAAAGTGCTGACTTTAATGTAACCCGTTTGGTCGGTTTCCATAAAGGCGGCGGGTATGCTGTTCATGGGGATGTCTCCGCGCGTAACGGTTATGTTCTGCAAATTCCTCGAATTATTTCTTTTTATTCCCAACTTCACTTCAGTGCCTTTTTCACCTCTGAGTCTGGTTAAAACATTTTCGTTATTGATTTTGGTACCGGCAACCAACGTATCGTTCACCGACACAATCCGGTCCCACGGATAAATGCCGGCGGCTTCCGACGGGCCTCCGGGAACTATGCTGGTAACTACGATGGTATCTTTCATAACGAAAAAACTTACTCCGATACCGGAGAAATGGCCTTCGAGGTCTTCGTTCACCCGTTTCATTTCTTGCGCGGTAATATAGGTTGAATGGGGATCGAGCTCCTGCACGATATTCGGCAGCGCGTCTTCTATCAATTGCCTGATATTTACAGTATCTACATAAGATTTATTGATGTAGTTAAGTACCGCATCAATTTTACCCAACCCGCCCACCTGCATCGATGTGCCGAACTTCGCGTATTGGTTGCCGATAAAAATTCCAAGTGCAACACCAATCGCTATCCAAAGCGGTAGCCAGGTTCTCGTCTTTTTTTCAGGATCCATTCAGTTACTTATCTTTCTTTTTTTATATTTCAACAGAAATAAGCTCAATGTTTGCCCTTTCCAACAAATCGACTCCGTCGCTCAAACGATAAGAGTCTGCGTAAACCACCCTCTTTATACCCGATTGAATAATGAGCTTGGCGCATTCTATGCAGGGCGAAGAAGTTACATACAACGTGGCGCCATCACTGCTGTTGTTCGAGCGGGCAACTTTCGTAATCGCGTTAGCCTCGGCATGAAGCACGTATGGTTTGGTTTTGTTGTTTTCGTCTTCGCAAACATTCTCGAAACCCGAAGGAGTTCCGTTGTAGCCGTCCGAAATAATCATTTTATCTTTTACCAGAAGCGCGCCTACCTGACGACGTTTGCAATAAGAATTCTCGGCCCAGATAAATGCCATGCGCATGTATCTTTTGTCCAACAAGAGTTGTTTTTCGCTCTCCGAGCCCCCCTCAATCCCCCCCGCAGAGGGATTCAGGGAAGTCGTGTTATTGTTGTTAGTGTGCATGTATAATACTTTTTCGCGTACTGTTACTCATTAGTTTCCGCCATCTCTCCCCTATTGGGGGAGCCGGAGGGGGCTATGGCTTTCAGGCTCATATCGAGGCTTTTTACCGAATGAGTAAGCGCTCCTACGGATATGCAATCTACGCCGCATTCCGCGTAACTGCGAATGGTGTCGTAAGTAATACCGCCCGAAGATTCTATCTCTACCCTTCCGTCCACTATCTTCACCGCTTCGCGGGTTTTCTCAGGCGTGAAATTGTCGAGCATGATGCGGTCTACACCTCCAACGCGCAACGCTTCGTTCAATTCGTCGAAATTGCGGACTTCTACTTCTATCTTCAGGTTTTTATTCTTTTCTTTTAAATATTTTTGCGCGCCGCGTATGGCGTTTTCTATGCCTCCGGCAAAATCAACGTGATTGTCTTTCAGCAAGATCATATCGAAAAGGCCGATACGATGATTTTCGCCACCGCCTATTTTCACCGCTTGTTTTTCTAACATGCGCATGCCGGGCGTTGTTTTGCGCGTATCGAGCACCTTTGCTTTGGTTCCTTCCAAAAGTTTCACGTATTTATGAGTTACGGTGGCAATACCGCTCATGCGCTGCATGATATTCAGAACAAGCCTTTCGGTTTGCAATAACGATTGCACCTTTCCCGAAACAACAAAAGCAACGTCTCCGGGTTTTACGCGTGAACCGTCCCCTATAAAAATTTCGATCTTTAAACTCTCATCGAATTTCCAAAAAACCTCTTTCGCGATTTCAACTCCGGCCAGAATGCCTTCTTCTTTTATTAACAACCGTGCGCTCCCGGTTGCTGTTTCCGGGATACTGCAAAGCGTAGTATGGTCGCCATCGCCTATATCTTCTGCAAAAGCCAACTCTATGAGTTTATCCGTAAGTTCTTTCACTTCCATTGTGTTCAGAATAACCTTTTCTTTTGTATTAACAATCTTAACATGTGTTTTGTTAACAAAAAACGCCAATTTGGCGTACAAAGGTATAAAAATAATGAGTTATATTTGTATTTTCTTAGTGGATTTAACTTAACTTGCATCGAAATAGGCTAAAAGGATGAAGATTACTTTGCTCTCGGTAGGAAAAACGGATAACGATTTTTATGTTAAAGGAATTGATGTTTATAAGAAAAGATTGACAAGGTACATCTCTTTTGATACGGAAACCGTGCCCGATATAAAAAACGCCAAAAACCTGTCGGAAAAAGAGCAAAGGAATCTGGAAGGAGATATGCTGCTGAAACGTTTGCAGGAAAATGACTACGTGGTACTGCTCGATGACAAGGCCAAGCAATATACATCGGTAGATTTTGCACGATTTATCGAAAAAAAAGCGCACACGGTAAGTAAAAGAATGGTTTTTGTTATCGGCGGGCCTTACGGTTTTTCGGATTCTGTTTACAAAAGGACCAACGAAAAGCTGTCGCTTTCACGCATGACGTTTACACACCAAATGGTGCGGCTTGTGTTTGTGGAACAGCTTTACAGGGCTTTTACCATTTTAAATGGCGAGCCGTATCATCACGAGTAAGAGAAAATGAAGGTAAGAGAAAGAAGACTGCTCTTAAGGTTTTTTGCAATTGATGAGCAAGAAAAGAGCAAAACCAAAGCAAGTTTCTGTTCGAACACCCGGGTGAGCATACACGTATAACCCGCGTTATATTTCTAATTTAACCCGGGTGATAATAATAAAATATCAGCAGTTTTTGGTAAATTCCTAACGAGGAATTCCGAAATAGATAACGATAACATTTAACCAAACACCTCATATTATCATGTCGTACAAATATACTGTTAAAAGAAATATCGACAAGAGTGGCACAGCCGAAAAGGTGCAGTATTACGCCACCGCTATTTCATCGGGTATTGTTTCCACAAGAGAGCTGGCCGAGATACTCTCGGTGCGCTCGTCGCTTACGGTGGGTGATGTGGTTTCCACCCTTATCGGGCTGTCGGAGTTGGTGCAGGAAAAACTGCAGCAAGGCTACAAGGTTGCGGTTAGACGGCATCGGCATCCTCAGCCTGTCGGTAACGAGCGACGGGCACGTTACGCCCGATGAGTGCACGCCACGCCGGGTTCGCGCCAAACGCGTATGCTTCAGAGCCGATACCGAGCTGAAAAAAGTTTAAGACAAATTAAGTTTCAACGGGCAGAGTAAGGTTGGGTGATAATGTATTAATTTCGTTTTCAGATAAATATTGTCGCGATTTATTAAAAAAATAAGCTAATAAGGCCATGAAGGAAGTTAGTATTCAAAGGCTACTATCAAAAAATAAGGTTTTTAAATACAAATAGAACCTTATTTATTTTAATGAAACCTTAGTGGGAAACCGGCAATAGCCGAGCACAACCTTATTACCTTATCTTGAAATCTCATCGCCATCCCGAACTCACGTTAACTCCACCACTCTATGATAATGGTTAAACATTCCTGACTTATACACAATTTTGAGAATGGTTTAGAATAATTATTATCTTTGTATTCACTGATATTACGATCAGATCATTACCAATAAACAAATTATGACAGTTTCACCAAAATATGAAAATGAAAAAACTACTTTTAGCCCTTTTTGTTTTTACAATCACCATTTCCACCTTCGCGCAGGAAATTACCGGAAGCTGGAGCGGAACGCTCGATATTATGGGCAGCAAACTTCCGCTTGTTTTCCATATCTCGCAAACCGATAGCGGATATGTTACAAAAATGGATAGTCCGGCCCAAGGCGCGTTGGGATTACCTACTACGAGGACTTCCTTTACTGATAACAAATTGGAAATCGTGGCCTCCGGATTAGGTATTTTTTATCAGGGAACGCTGCGGGGCGATTCCGTATCGGGAACGTTCAACCAGGGCGGGATGTCGTTTCCGTTGGTGTTGAATCAGTCCGATAAACCGGTTCTCAACCGTCCACAGGAGCCGAAACCGCCTTTTCCTTACAAAACCGAAGAAGTCACTTTCGAAAACAAAAAGGACAAAATATCGCTTGCCGGGACACTTACCCTTCCCGATTCCGCAGGAACTTTTCCGGCAGTAATTTTAATCGCCGGCAGCGGGCCGAATGACCGGGATGAAACGGTGTTAGGGCATAAACCTTTTCTTGTTATTGCCGACCATTTAACGCGCAACGGCTTCGCCGTGCTGCGATACGATAAACGCGGCGTAGGCAAATCGGGAGGAGATTTTCGATTGGCGACGGTGCAAGATTTCGCAGAAGATACAAAGGCTGCCGTAGCGTTTTTGCGTTCGAGAAAGGATATTGACCATAAAAACATCGGGCTGCTCGGGCACAGCGAAGGCGGCGTTGTGGCGCCCATGTTTGCCGCGGATAATAAGAACATCGGTTTCATTGTCTTAATGGCTGCTCCGGGTGTTCCTGGCATCGATATTGTTATGGCGCAAAACGAATATTCCATGCGTCAGCAAGGGATGGAACCCGAAAACATTGAGCGGTTACAGAAATTGAACAGAGAAAACTTCGAGAGCCTGCTCACGTGGGAAAATACAGAAACAAACCGCACCGATTTGCGTGAACGCCTTTCTCACCTATGGGAACAGTTACCGATCCTGTTAAAACTGAAACAGAAAAAAGAGCCTTTCGTGCGCAGTCAGTTCAACGCTATGGTACTGCCCGGTTACAGGAGCTTTCTGAAAAGCAACCCCGAAGAATATCTTCAAAAAGTATCGGTTCCTGTTTTAGCCGTCAACGGCGAGAAAGATACGCAAATATTCGCAACAGAAAACCTTGACGCGATAAAACGAGCGCTTGATAAAGGTAGAAATTACCGATACAAAATTAAGGCATATCCAAACCTAAATCACCTTTTTCAGGAAAGCGAAACGGGAAATGTGGATGAATATATACAAATAGAACAAACCATTTCGCCGGAAGTATTATCTGATATAAAACAGTGGATGCAAAGAATAATCTTTCAGAAAGAGAAATAATTCTTCAAGAAAATGGTTATATTTGTACATTAATAATGAGCAATATGATGGGACACGACGCTATAAAACTCGAACTAATAGAATGGTTGACGCAGTTGGAAAACGACGACACAATCCGCTATCTGAAAACGGTAAAAGATTCCGACACAGGAGACAACGATTGGTGGAAAACCCTTACACAAGAACAGAAAACCGGTATTGAAAAAGGGCTGAAAGATATTGATGAAGGAAAGATCGTCGCTCACCAAATTGTAAAGGAAAAATATGAGTTATAAATTATTTTGGTCGGGAGAAGCGATAGAAAACCTTGAAAACATACTCAATTATCTGAACACAAATTGAACAGAAAGAGAAGTAAGAAATTTTAAAACAAAATTAACCAAACAACTCGACTTAATTTGTAGAAATCCATTTATTTTCCCTCGTTCTTCTTATCAGAAACGCCTTCGGAAAGCTGTGTTAAGTCGTCAAACGACTATCTTTTACGAAGTAAAAGGAGAAAATATTTATCTTGCCTATATTTTTGTAAACAAAATGGATATAACTCGTTTAAAATAAACCTATACTGTTACTAACTATAATCGTATTATTAATGGCAACAAAAAAACAAATTCTCACCGTGTTGTGGGTAATTATCTCGATAATTGCCGCTGCATCCGTCATTTGCCTGATCGTGCTGCCTACTTGGAAAGGAATTTATTTGGCAGGATGCGGCGGATTCTTGATCGTGAATATCTTTATTTCGATGTTCTTTATCAAAAAGAATTTCAGGAATTAATTTTCAAGCGTACTCCTCAAAGCTATTTGCGCCGAAAGCGCATCGTAAGCGGCTTGCAAATATTCCTGAAAAGCATTTCTATACCGCAGCCTTTCGGCAGATAATTCGGCGTTCAGGATATATCCTTTTTCGTATTGCAACTCTTTAGCCGCCACGTTCTGCCGGATAAGCGCCAAGTTGGCCTGCTTGAGCTCATAATTTTTTCTGTGAACCTCCAATTGTGCTGCTTCACGCGCGAGTTCGTTCTGTTTTCTGTTTTGCATATCCCTCAGGTTCTCTTGCTCTATTTGCGCTTGCGTTCTTAATTGCGATATTTCTTTCGACGTACTTAAAGATCGAGTAATGGGAATTTTCAGGGACAAAGCCAAGTAGCTGTTGCCGAACCATTTTTCGGTATTGCTCAACTGTAAGTCTTTGCCGTAGTAATTCGCCCCATAATAACCCAGTAAAGAAAGTGTGGGCAAGTATTTTAAAGAAACGTTTTTGATGCGTTGCTCCGATAGATAAAGCAACTCCGATTGCCGTCTTTCGGACAACGAATTTCGGGAAATTTCTTGCAACGTCTCGCCCTGCATTTTGCTGTATAATGCCGGAATATCTTCCGAAAAACGTAAGGAACGAAGTTTTTCGCCGCTTATTTGTTCTCCTAACAACATTAACAAATCGGCTTTGGCGTTGTGCAATATATTTTCGGCTTGCAAGTATCGCGAAACAGACGCGAGGTATTCCATTTCCGTATTGTTCTTATCGGCCAACGATATTTTTTCCGATTCAAAAAGTTGTTTATCTTTTTCAAACAGATCGAAATAATAAAGCGTATCGGCTAAAACCGCTTCAGCCTGCTCTTGGGCGATTACCGCATCCATATAAGCCTGCTCGATATTAGTGAGCAAATCTCTTTCGGCGATCTCGGTTTCGATCTTACTGATCGCAAGTTGGCGTTCTTGTTCGGCACGCAAGCCAAAAGTTTCGGGATTAAAAATATCGTAATTCAAATTCAGTCCCGTAGCGGAACTCCATGGCGTATTGAAACGCATATACATCAGCTCATCGTCTCCCGCATTCGGGTCGATCATATTGGCGGGAATAGGTGTTGCGGGAATAATAATGTTCCGCCTTAAATCGGCTGTGGCGTAAAAATTGGGCAGATTATCCAACTTGGTTTGCGACAGTTTTTCTTCTTGTTGCCGCTGTTTTAAACGTTGAATAATAACGGAAGGCGAATTTTTGGCCGCATGATCCAACGCATCCTGCAAAGAAAGATTTCCCCAATCCGTACCCTGAGAAAAGGCGAAGAATGTGAAACATAAAAAAATGATCGATAAAAAACAAGTTCTTTTCATACTTCAAATTATCTGAAAACCGATGAAGGTTCTACTTTCTTAAGTTTATTGATGGAGAATAGCGAACTGCCTACGGCAATAATCAACGTAACAAAAAACAAAAACAATAAAAACGGCAAAGAGAGTTCAATAATAAGCCCGGCTTTTGCCATTCCGAATTTGGTAACTATAAGTAAAACCAACGAAATTAAAAATCCCACCACGGCATAAATAAACGATTGAGCCATTACGAGCAGGGTAATATATTTGTTAGTAGCCCCGATGGCTTTCAGCGTACCGTAATCTTTTATGCGGTCGTAAGTGGCGGAGTACATGGTGAGCCCGATAATAAAAAACCCGCTGATGATAGCAAAGATCACCAAAGTGCCGAAGCTCATGCCCATGTTGTTTGCCGTCATTACATTAAAAATAGTAGCACGTTCGAGGTCTTGCGCACGCCATGCCTTTAAATTTGGAGCAATGGCGCCGATGCCGTTTATTACACTTTCTATTTTGGTTTCATCTTTCACGGTAACAATAACGGCGTTAACCATGTTTTGGGAAAATCCCGAATAATAACGCGCTTTCGTATCGGTAGTATAAAGCAAAGGGCTGGAAAAACCTTTGGCGTTTTTTGTGGTTGCCGCTACTGTTACGGCTTTTCCTCCTATTTCAAAAGAAGACCCTTTGCCCACATCGTAACCGAAGGTTTTGTTATCGTAGAAATCGGCAGAAACGGTTCCGGGCAAAAACAAATCGTTTACGCTGCCTGTGTACAACACAGAGGCTGATGGCCCTGCCGCCAACTTGGGTTGTTCGCTTCCGATAAGAATAGCGGGAGAACTTTCTCCGTTATCGAACCGGACGGTTACGTTGGCCATCACCAAGGCGTGCGTATCGTCCACTCCCTCTACACTGCGAAGCTGGGTAACCCACCTTTTATCGAAAGGATTGAGGATATTGGCGTTGTTGGTAAGTTTGTTTACAACGAAAACCTGAGAATATTCGGGGTTGGCATTTCTCACCACGCCTCCGATGAGTGTAGTAAGATAAAAGAAAATACCAAGCTCCAACCCGATCAAATAAATACTGATAATTATTCCCACAAGTATTCCGGTACTTTTGGATTTTTCGTAACGTATAAACTTTGAAGCTGTTGCAAACATGCCATTTTCAATTTAAATGTACGATACATTCCACTTTTGTATCGATTAAAAGATCATCGGAAGCGTTGTCGATGGAAACCTCTATTTCTCTCACACGCCGGTCTTCCATATCCTGTCCGCTATCTGAAAATAGGGACTTTTTCTTCAAGTCGGGTGAAACGCGTAGTATTTTGCCCCGGGCAGTTTGTCCCACTCCGCCGAGTACCTTGATTTCGCATTCTTGCCCCACAGCAATGCGGCTCGATAGCATTTCGTCTATCTCCGCCAATACCACAAGCGGAGCTTCGGGCGCCAATAGTATATATGTCTCGTATTGATTCAACGCTTCGCCCTTTCGCGGCAAAATACTCAAAACGGTACCGTTCATGGGAGCTTTTAAAACGGTGCTTCGTAAATTCTCGCTGCTGACGTTTCGTTGCGCGGCAAGTTCGCTCAATTGCGATTGTTGAAGTGCGATGTCGTTCCTTAATTTCTGTTGATTCTGCAGTTCCACGTCGTAATCGTTCTGCAACTGGCGCAAGTTCTCTCCGCTGATAGCGCCCGCAGCGAATAATTCTTTGGCATCACTGAGTTTCCTTTCTTTATCTTGCAAGGTGATGCGGCCTTTCTCTTCGAGCAACCTGGCCGATCGGATATTTCTTTGCTGAGTGGCTATGCGCGCGTTGTCTTCGTTCACTGAAAGTTTTGCATCGGTATTATCCAAAATTATCAGATCGTCGTTTTCCGATACGCGACTACCCACCTCCACCAAAATGTCCGCAACAATTCCCGATACCGGCGCCGCTAAATTACTTACTCCGCCTTGTGGAATTACTTTACCTATACCAACCGCAATTTGAGCCGGTTGAGGTTCGGGCTGCGGTTGCTGCGATTCTTTTTTGTTGTTGCATGCAGCCACAAGCAGTACAGAAATTAAACAAACAAATAATTTTTTCATTGAAATATTTTTAATGATCAAATGAAGCGTCGAACGGCGTGTCGCTAATATCTCCTTCTTCAACATAAATAGTCCTGTCGGCATATCTTTTCAGCCGTGTATCGTGTGTAACAATAATTACGGCTCTGTTTTCGCGCGATAGCGCTTTGAGCATATCCATCACTACTACGGCGCTTTTTTGATCCAGAGAAGCGGTGGGCTCATCGCATAAAATAAGTTCGGGATTACTAACAAGCGCTCTTGCCACCGCAATCCGCTGTTGTTGCCCGCCGCTGAGGTTTTTGGGTAAATTTTTCATGCGGTCGTGCATATCGAACTTTTCGATAATCTCGATGGCTTTTTTTCGGGCTTCAGCTCTCGATTCTCCTTTCAAAATAAGCGGTTGCATTACATTATCCAACCCGTTGAGCGGTGCAAGCAAGTTAAATCCTTGAAAAACGAAACCTATTTTATTTAATCTGATCTCCGCTAGTTTTTTTTCAGATAATTTGCTCACACAAACGTTTCCTAGCCACACTTCTCCCATAGAAGGATAAATCACACAGCCTAATAAAGATAAAAGTGTGGTTTTTCCCGATCCCGAAGGGCCGAAGATCAACGTAACTTCTCCTTTTCTGAACTCAACGGTAGAAGGTTTTAACGCTACAATAGTTGTATCGCCTGTTTTGTATTCTTTTCCCGCTTTTACTATTCGCGCAGCAACATCCATTTCGCTTTCATTTGAGACACCAAATATAATACATTTTCGTACCAAATGACAAATAAAATTGTATTATTTTAAAATAATTAGTACTTTTACGGACTATTTAAAGCAGAATAGTATGAGATCAAAGAAACTTTTGACTGAAATTATAGAACAAGTCGCGGCATTTGAAGAGGCAACCATGAATGACACCGATTTGACTTTAAAGAATTTTCTGTATTTTGCTCATTCTAATTTGGCTGTCGAACCCGATAATGTTGTAGAAATCCACATTGCTCAATACATTAGTTTACTGCACAGGTACTCTAAGTTTTATATAAAGAAAACCCTGAAAAATACACTGCTACAAACCGTGGATGAATATACTTACATGGCAGCCTTGTACAATGTGGAGAGTTTATCGAAAACCGAACTGAATAATCGAAACGTAATGGAGAAAACATCGGGAAACGAGATCATGAATCGTTTACTGAAAAGCGGGCTGATCGCTCAACGGCGCGATGAAGAAGATAAACGCAGAATGCGCGTTTTTCTTACGGAAAAAGGCAGGAACGAACTGCAAACGCTTTTTCCCGAATTGCGAAAAACGGCTCTGATTGTATCAGCCGTTTTATCGCCGAATGAAAAACAAATTTTATTGAAAACGCTACAATCGCTTAACGATTTTCACCGAAAGATATTTGTAACTCATAAAGAGAGTGAATTGAATATGATTATTGATGAAATAATTCAATAAATTATCTTCCGTAATTTTCGTACTCGAACTTCAACGATTCCATCACTTCATTTTTCCACGCCTCATCCAAAACGTCAGCTTTTTGCACCATCTCCAAAACAAATTCCGCTACGCGCAAGGAGTTCCTGCCTGCAAATTTAAGCGCGTTTAGCGCCGACGTCCGAAGAAAATAGTTCTCTGCAAAAACATCCCGCAAGGCTTGTTCGGCGACAAGTTCTGGATCAATTTCCGGAATTAAAACGGAGCGCGAAATACAAAGTCTTACATACAGCCAATAAGCAGTGATGCGAACACTTTCATCAGCGTTATCAATATTTTCAGTTACCAAACTTCCTGCAAAATGTATTTTTTGGAGGAGATTGACACACAATTGCTCCCGGATTTCCTGATTCGGAACAGAGCGAATCCATTCATTTGCTTTTTCGTTTGTAAGTTCTTCCGAAGGATACAGCATTGTGCCCAAAATCTTTAATTCCCGAACATCGTTTTTCCATAAAATATCGGCTAATTCAGCATTGGGACGATATTTTTTAGCCAATTCCCTCAATTTCGGCACATTTACTCCGAAATTTAATTTATAATCCGCTCCCTTGTCGCGCATACTGGCCGATACAAGGCCATCCATTGCGAGGCGCAAATCGGTTCGTATTCTTCGTAATATTTCTTCCATCGGCATTTTTTCTAATCAAACCACAAAAATATAACTTTAAATGGGTATCGGATTTTTTTTTACCACTTATTTCACTAAATTTGCAGGCATTAAAAAACGAAAACTAAAGTATCATGAGACTTCTTTTAATCAGCAATTCAACCAATCCCGGAGAAGAATACTTGGATTATCCCAAACAACAGATCAAAGATTTTTTGGGCGAGAAAGCAAAAAACGCCATTTTTATACCTTACGCCGCCGTTACTTTTTCATTTGAAGAATACGAGGATAAAGTGAACAAACGTTTTGCCGAGATCGGGCATCACGTTACGAGCATCCATCGTTTTATCAATCCCGTTGAAGGCATTGAAAACGCCGATGCCATTGTGGTGGGCGGCGGTAACACGTGGCAATTGGTAAAAATGCTTCAGGAAAAAAAACTGATGAAAGTGATCAGAAAGAAAGTGAAAAAAGGAACACCGTATATCGGATGGAGCGCGGGATCGAATATCGCATGCCCCACCCTTAGAACCACAAACGATATGCCCATTTCCGAACCCTTGAAATTCAAAACCTTAAAATTGGTTCCCTTTCAAATTAATCCGCATTATTTGGATGACCATCCAGCAAATCACGGCGGAGAAACCCGGGAAATGCGCATCAACGAGTTTATCGAAGTAAACAGAGATGTGTACGTGGTGGGGCTTCGCGAAGGGACAATGTTACTGTTGGAAAATGACGAACTCGATTTAATCGGCAAAAAGAATGCCCGTTTATTCAAATACGGGCAAGAGCCAAAAGAATTATCCAACGAAGACGATTTCAATTTTCTACTCGTATAACAGCTTTTATACAACCCAAACCGTTTTATGTCCGTTACACCTTACGCCAAGAGAAGAGGGCATCATTTTACATTAAAGGATTTCATCAACGATAGCCGTTCGGTTGGGGTCTTACTTGTGCTTTGCACTTTAGCGTCGCTGGTTATTACAAACCTTCCCGAGATCGGAGTAAAATACAATGCTTTTTGGGAAAAAGGCCTTCCCGGATTTCATTCACTGCATCTTCCACATACTGTATTGCATTTCATTAATGATGCACTGATGGCATTTTTCTTTTTCCAAGTTGGAATGGAAATAAAGCGCGAAGCGGTTATCGGAGAATTATCCTCTCCCACCAGAATGATGTTGCCGCTTTTTTCAGCCTTGAGTGGAGTCATTTTTCCTGCCGTTATTTTTCTTATCGCTACCAAAGGTACAGATTATCAAAACGGATGGGCCATACCCACCGCTACCGATATTGCCTTCTCGTTGGGCATATTAAGCCTTTTGGGTAGGGCTGTTCCACACTCATTCAAAGTTTTCCTTACGGCCCTCGCCATTATCGACGACCTGTGCGCCATTCTTATCATTGCTTTTTTTTACGGCTCGCACCCAAACCTTTGGTGGTTAATAGGCGTGGCTTTGTGTGTAGCGGTAATTATTTTAACAGTTAAACTTTTTAAAGATAAACCCATCTGCCGATTCTTTTATCTTATATTGGGGGTTATAATGTGGTATTGCATGTATCAATCCGGCATTCATGCAACTTTTGCCGGAGTTCTTTTATCGGCTTTGTTACCTGTAAATAAAATCCCTACGTTTGAGAAAGCATTAAACGTTCCGGTGAACTTTTTCATCATTCCAATTTTTGCGTTAGCAAATACCAGTATTTTTATAAATGCCGCAGCAATCGGCAATTTGTCTTCTAGCCTTTCTTTGGGTATTATATTCGGGTTGTTGATAGGAAAACCGCTTGGAATTTCATTGGCTGTTTACATCATGACGAAGTTGCGGATGGTAAAGATGAAAGGCGATAACGGGTGGAAAACTTTTATGGGCGTAGGCATATTGGCAGGAATCGGATTTACCATGTCGATATTTGTTTCTACGCTTGCTTTTGAGAACAATGAACTGTACAGAGATACGGCTAAACTCTCCGTGTTGATTGCCTCTACTTTATCTATGATAATCGGATATGCATGGTTGAAAATCGTTACCCGAAAAAACGGGAAAATATTCAGCAAACAGGAGAGTATGAAACATATTGCAGAACGACGCAAACTATCGTAACTTCAAAGCATGTTTTCTTAAAAAACTACTCAAAAATCGCAGGCAGATTATCTTCTTCCTCCAATTCGGGCGGTTCTTTTTTCACAACGAAAGCGCTTATTTCCCAAAGCATGTAAAGAGGCAAAGTTACCACGAAAAGTGAGAACGGGTCTCCCGATGGAGTTATAATGGCGGCAAGTACCAATGAACCCACAATGGCGTGTTTACGGAATTTACGGAAGAACGGACGATAAACCAATCCAAGATTGGATAATAGCCAGAAAACCAGCGGAAGCTCGAAAACCAATCCCATGATAAGAATTAGGGTATAAAAGTTATTCATGTAAGAATCCAGCGATATACTGTTTCGGATCTTATCGCTCAATTCAAATGTAATCAAGAATCTGAAGATTAAAGGGAATACGATAAAATAACCCACCAAGCATCCAATAACAAACATAAATCCGCCGAAACCGAAAGCTGTTTTTACTCCTTTGGCTTCATTTTCGTACAAAGCCGGACTGACAAAGCGCCATAACTGAAACAATATAAACGGAATAGTGCATAACACAGCAAAAGCCAGCGATGTGGAAATGTATGTCATGAACTGGGTGGTCATGTTAATATTCAACATGTCCACTTTAAATGCTTCAGCCGAAAAATCGGGCAGAAAGGTAATGTATTGGCTGGCTTTATCGAGAAAACGATAAGTTACGAAATCGGACGAACTGGGAGCAAGAATAACAGAATCGAATATTTTGGGGATAACGATCAATCCGGCTATGGTAAAAATAAGAACTGCCCCGATAATACGTATCAAAGTCCATCGGAATTCTTCCAGATGATCCCAAAAAGACATTTCTTTCTCGGCCATTTACCTCTAAAGTCTATAGATTTTAAATTCTCGGAAACAGCCCGAATATAATTTAGGCCAATTCCGAGAAATTTATTAAATGCTTAATCGCTATGCTATCCGTTTTTAGGATAAATGCGCTTAATGATTAGTGTTTGTAGTTGTTGTAGTATTTCTATCGGCAGTATGATCTGCTTTTATGTCATCTTCAATGTCGTTCAAACCCCTTTTGAAGCTGTTGATGCCTTTGCCCAAACCTTTCATGAATTCGGGAATTTTTTTGCCTCCAAAAAGAATAAGAATAACCAAAACGATGATAGGTATCTCCCAGCCATTCAAGTTAAAAAGTAACGGATTCATAGGTCTTATTTTATTTAAATTGTTATTGTTATACTTTGCTACAAGATTACAAAAATAGAATTATTTATTTAGCTTATCAAAGAAATTATGATAAAGTTTGAAAAAATACTTTCATTTTGAGAAAATTAATACTGAATGACCAAATCCAGATAAACCGGCAAGTGATCGCTGAAGCCGCCGACATATCGCGGCCCGAGATGCGTTCTGTAAGGGCGTTTTTTGCCGGATAGTTTATCCGTTTCCAGTAAAAAATCGGGATTAAAAACATGGGCTTCTTTGTTTTTTATTTTGATGGAGGAACTGTCCGTCAGCAAATTCCCGCTTACAATAAGTTGATCTAAAATCTCCCACCGGCCTTGATAAGCATACGTGCCAAAATCTCGTTCTTTGATTCGATGAAAAAATAAGTTATATAACTCTTTATCACTGCGGTGATAGTTGATGCTTCTCGCTTTCAGGGTTTGGAAAATACTTCTGTCGTTGGGGTGATCGTTAAAATCGCCCATGATAATTATATTTGCCCTTTCCCTCAAAATAAACAAGCTGTCCACTTTGGCGCGAAGCATGGTTGCCGCATCCACGCGTGCCGGCTCGGTCTCCCGCTGTCCGCCGCTGCGACTCGGAAAATGACAAACAAAAACATCAATCGTGTCTCCGTTCATAACTCGGCCTGTGGCATGTAAGATATTTCTTGTGGGGCGGGTCGCCCGATCCCTGAAAATTATTTCGTATTCTTGGTGATGAAATAATTTAAACTGATAGGGTTGGTAAAGCAACGCTACATCAATTCCTCTTCTGTCCGGTGAATTGGTCATCACATACTCGTAATCTTGTGCGCGTAACGGAGATCGGCGGGTAAGATCGAAAATCACCGAATCGTTCTCCACTTCGCAAAGCCCCACCAAGGCGGGCGATTGCATACCGCCAACGGCGGTAATTACACGCGTAATGTTTCTGAGTTTTTCCCAATATTTCCAATCGTTCCAACGCAAAGCGCCGCCGGTAACGAACTCATCATCATTTTTCAGGAAATCTTTTTTTGTGTCGAAAAGGTTTTCCACATTATAGAACATAACGCGAAAATCGTTTTGCGCAACAGAAAACCCAAACGACAGAACAAGAAACGCAAGAAAAACAACGATCTTTCTCATGCCGGCAAAGTTAAGGAATTAATTGAAAACAACTTACTCTTTTACAAATTCATAGCAACCCAAATCGGGGTTTTCATCAGAGAGGCGTGAAACGCCTTTTAAATCGAGCGGAAGAGAAAGTGAGTATTGCCTATCGGCAGCATTGATAGCCACAGAAACCGAATCTAAACGAAAATCGTAAATGCGGCTATTTTCTTCATTGAGTGCGCGGAAAGTCTTTTCTTTCGGACTCCACAAGACATTGACAAAGTTATCTCCCGATTTTTCCGGCGATTTTATCTGGCAGTTAACGAAAAGATAATTGAACGGTGTATCGTCTTCAGACTTTTCTAAGGTTATTTCATCCGTTTGGGTGCCATCGACAATGCTGTTCACAAAACGGCAATTTTGCAAAGCAAACAAATCTTCGCCTCTTTTATTGGCGATAACAACTGCTGCTGCACGACGGGTTTCCCATTGATAATGATTGGCTACCGTGGTGTGCAGAAATTCGTATTTCCCACCAACCAAGCGAACGGCCGCTCCTCCCGAATTGGTGATCTGAGCATTAGAAACCTCTATATCGCAATTCGTTGCCGATAATCCGTCAGCGATGTTGTTGTGGATGATTACATTTTTTAAAACGGCTTTTTTCTGAGTGGTTTCCGACGAATGAAAGAGAATTCCGTAATAGGCATTTCTAATTTGCACATTCTCAAAAGAATTGCCATAACTCAAAGAATCGACGAAAACGCCTTGCCATTGCCCCGAAACCAAATCGTACGGGATATCCGCAAGCATCTTATCGGTTCTGTCGCCTCGCATCACCACGGGCTGTTCTGTAGTTCCTTCGGCATTTACCGTTCCACGCACAAAAAGCCCTGCATTTTTACTGAAAAAAAACTTCGTATTTTGCGCAATGGTAAGCGTGGCACCGGGTTCAACTATAATGGAATCTTTCAACAGAAAAGGTTTTTCACCCGTTAATGTGGTGTCTTTGTCGATGATTTTTTTACTCCAAATGTAGGCGTCTTGCCCGTATGCTTCGAGCAACACCGATTGTTCGTTTCCTGCTCTCCTGAAACGAATGTGGTCTTCGATAAGCATCGGATTGTTTGCAGAAGTGGGGTTCACGGTAACTTCCACAAAAACAAAAATACTGTCGCCCGCAAGTATTTCCACATTGGAGAACTCGGTGCCCCGCATTCCGTCCACATTAATTCTGAAACCACTGTTGGCGTGATCTTCCAAACGGATGTTCTCTATAAGCAAATCCTGTTTGTTGCGATTATAAACCTTAAGCAGTCTGGTGGACGAGCCGACGGTGGTGAAAACAGTATCGAACCGAACGGTGTCTGCCGAAAAATAGAGCTTATCGTTGGGATTGGCAGAATAATTCACCTCATTTTCGCAAGCAGCGAAAATTCCGATTGTAAGGAAAAGGAAAACTATGAGACGTAAAGGCTTCATCGGATGAAAAAAACGCGAAAGTGTTGAATGCTCAAAACTTTCGCGTTGGTTGTTTTTTATTGCATTTATGTAATAACGAACCCTGAGCAGTTTTATTATTTACTCTGCAACAGTTTCGGCAGGCACATTTTCGAGGACCTTGATCAGGTAATCCCACCATTTTTTTACCGAAGGTATGTTTACTTTTTCATCGGGCGAGTGGACATCCGTCATATCCGGACCGATGGAGATCATATCCAGATTCGGGTATTTTTCGAGGAAAAGCCCGCACTCCAAACCGGCATGGATGGCTTTTACCTTTGCATTCTTTTTGTAAAGGCTGCGGTATTCTTTTTTGGCCAGTTTCAGAATTTCGGAATTCGTGTTGGGTTGCCATCCGGGGTATCCGTCGTTGTGTGTAATTTTGGCTCCTGCCAAATCGAAAACTGTCGAAACCATGTTCACGATGTCGTTTTTGCTCGATTCAACCGAACTGCGCTGGCTGGTACCGATTTCAATGGTATTTTTATCGATCATTTTTATAGATGCCAAGTTGGTGGAGGTTTCTACCAATCCGTCAATATCTTGGCTCATAGCAATCACACCGTGCGGACAAGCATAAATAGCTTGAATTAGTTTTTCCGTAACGCTTTTTTTGATGATCTTGGACGGAATTTGCACCGATTCCAATTGAATATCCAAATTGGGTTCGGTCTTTTTTAATTCGTTTTGAACGTTTGCCAAGAAAACATTTAATTTTACACGCACGTCTTCTTTATACTTATCCTTCACTCCCACAATGGCGTAAGCTTCGCGGGCGATGGCGTTGTGCAAATTGCCGCCTGCGATTTCAGAAAGTACCATGCCGTATTTTTTGCGCATCAGCGAATACAAGAACCGGTTGAGAATTTTATTGGCGTTTCCGAATCCTTTGTGAATATCGCTTCCGGAGTGTCCTCCGCGCAAACCTTTTACGTGCACTTTAAACCAGAAATATTTTTTCGGAACATCTTTTTCTTTGTATTTAAAATAGGCTTTTGTGCCTTTTCCACCGGCGCAGCCGATATAAATTTCCCCTTCCTCTTCGGTATCGAGGTTGATGAGGATATTTCCCGTGAGGAAATCTTTTTGTAATGAATTGGCGCCAGTTAATCCGGTTTCTTCATCAACGGTGAAAAGCGCTTCAATTTTTCCATGAGCAATGTCTTTAGCTGCTAAAACCGCCAATTGCGCAGCAACGCCAATGCCGTTATCGGCGCCTAAGGTGGTTCCGTTGGCAGTAAGCCAATCGCCATCGATAATCGTTTCGATAGGGTCGTTATCGAAATCGTGTTCCACATCGCTGTTTTTTTCACAAACCATATCCACGTGCGATTGCAAAATAATGGTCGGCAAATCTTCTTTACCTTTTGTTGCTGGTTTTGTGATGACTAAATTTCCGGCATCGTCTTGTCGGGCATCTAATTTTTGTTTTTTGGCAAACTCAAGCAAATAAGCCAGAATTTTTTCTTCTTTTTTAGATGGGCGCGGAATTTGGGTAATATCGTGAAAATAATTCCACACGCTTTTTGGTTCAACGTCTTTAATTGTCATAATTTTTAATTAATTATATTACGGGTGTCTGAAATCAATGCGTAAATATAAAGCAAAAAATCGGCAAAAAGAAAATTTTTATTATCTTTAAGACGAAAAAATTGTTGTTTAATTGTTAATTGGATTATCTTTGCCCCACAAATTGAAAATGATATGATTAAAATGTTGATTTTTGGAATAGTGATCCTTTTCATTGCTATTATGTTGATGGGGATGAGGATATTTTTTACCAAAAAAGGCGAGTTCCCGAACACACATATCGGCGCCAGCCAAGCTATGAAAGACAGAAAAATTTCTTGCGCCACTTCTCAAGAGAGAGAAAGCTATCGTAGAGAAAGCCCTATAGAGAAAATGCTCAAAAGCGAAAAATTATAATCAAAACAAGTTTACAAGAAAATGAAGAATAATTACCCTTATATTATAAGCGGAGTTTTAGGAATTGCGCTCATTGTGCTTTATATTTTATTTTTTACTCAGAGGCCACAAAAAGGTGAAATGGAGACGGGAGACCTTACAACGTTAATGAGCGATTCATCGGTTACCTTGCCAATAGCGTACGTGAACGTGGATTCGCTTTTGCTAAATTACAATTTTGCTAAAGATTTAAATGAGGCTTTGATGAGAACCGAAGAAAGTTCGCGTGCAAGTTTAAACCAAAAGGAAAGACAATTTAATGCCGCCGCGCAGGAGTTTCAGAGAAAATTGCAAAATAACGCATTTTTGAGCCAGGAAAGAGCAGAGCAAGAGCAGCAACGGATCATGAAACTGCAGCAAGAATATCAACAAATGGCCGAGAGATTGGCGCAGGAATTCGCGCTTGAACAACAAAAACTAAACATCGAACTTTCCGACACGGTAAAAGTGAGGTTGGTAGAGTTCAACAAAGATAAAGGGTATCAGATCATTTTCAGCAATACATCTGCAGACAATATTTTGTATGCCGATGAAAAATATGATATTACCGAAGAAGTAATTACTTTTCTGAATAGAAAATACGGGCCGCAGACATCGGCTTCCGGCGCTGCTGATAAAAAGTAATTTAAAAATGAAAATCTGTTTTAACCCTTCGCTTATTGCGAGGGGTTTGTTTTATCTGTAAATCTCCTGAAGAAGGTTAATTTTCATGAATCATTTTCAACGATACCTCAACAAATTAAATCCGGAATTGCTCGCAAGAAGTTATCCCGATGATTTTCCTGCGGAGATGATCGTAGTTATTCCGTGTTACAATGAAAAAGATTTACCTCTTACACTACATAGTTTACTCGAATGCGATCCTTCGGATGCGAAGGTGTTGGGAGTGATAGTTTTCAATTCAAGTGAACGCTCAACGCAGGCAGGCATTGAGCAGAACCGCATTTCGTGCAACGAAATTCTCCAGTTTTCTCATGAAAACAATACCAAAAACATACGATTCTTTCCGTTATTATTCGAAAATTTACCCCGCAAGCATGCGGGTGTGGGATTGGCGCGCAAGATCGGGATGGATTTGGCGATCGATCATTTTTACAAAACCGATAACCCTTTGGGCATCCTTATTTCGCTGGATGCCGATTGCACGGTTTCGCCCAACTTTTTAAACGATATTTATTTCGCCTTCCGCGAAAACGAAAACCTGAACGCCACCATCCACAATTTCCGGCACAGGGTAGATAAGAACAACCCGAAAATAGAAATTGCCATTCGCCAGTATGAGTCGTATATCCGCTATTTTCGCAATTCGTTACGCGATGCCGGTTTCCCATATTATTATCACACCATTGGCTCGGCATTTGCCGTTTCTGCCCATGCGTACGTGCGGGTAGGAGGAATGGGACGTCAACAGGGCGGAGAAGATTTTTATTTCCTGCAAAAAGTGTTCGCGTTGGGCAATATAAAGGAACTGAACAATGTTTTTGTGTATCCCATGGCAAGGTTTTCCGACAGGGTTCCGTTCGGCACAGGCCCTGCTTTGCAAAAGATTATGGATGAACCCGACGGAGAAATGAAAGTTTACTCGCCCGAATCATTTGCGGCATTGAAAGAATTATTCGCTACGAAAGACAGGTTTTTCAAAAAAGACAGGGCTTTTATTGAGCAGGAAATAAAAAAAATTCATCCATTCCTTACAAAATTTTTAATGGAAACCGATTTCCTCTCGCAGGTAGAAGATTGTAACCGAAATTCAGCTACGTTAGCGGCTTATCAGAAACGATTTTTTCATCATTTCAACGCGTTCCGCATTATTAAATACCTGAACGCGGCGCATGATAATGCTTTCTCACTTGTGCCTTTGAACACTGTGTTTTGAAATCTGCCTAAAAAGCAGTAATTTTGCGCCTCTTTTAGAACTTACACTTATGATTGATGTTGTTCAGATTCTCAGCGTGTTCATGGTATTGTTCGCCATCATCGATCCAATTGGCGGACTGCCCATTTTTCTCGATCTCAAAAGCCGTGGCAGAAATATTTCTCCCGCAAAAGTATTTTTTTATTCGCTCGTCGTTTTCATCGCTTTCTTGTATGTCGGCGGGGGGATTTTGTCTCTTTTCCACGTCCAGCGATCCTCGTTTGCCGTAGCAGGCGCTATTGTGCTGTTCATCATTTCCATCGAGATGCTGCTCGGTATTGAGTTGTTCAAGAACGATTCTCCCGAAGGAGGCTCCACACTGTATCCGGTTGTTTTTCCGCTCATAGCGGGCCCGGGCGCGCTTACAGCGCTGCTTTCGATGAGCGCGGAATACAGCGATGTAAACATCATAATCGCTATCGTGATGAATATGGTTATCGTTTTCTTCATGCTGAAATATCTCAATAAAATTAATTCTATTTTGCCCGGCGGAATAGTGTACATCTTACGTAAGTTTTTCGGTGTTATACTTTTAGCGATATCCGTTCAACTGTTTACGTCTAACCTAAGCGCGTTTATCGATACAATAGCGAAATAAGCCGCGGCGTTTTCAATCTTTTATCATATTTTATATTGAAATGAGCGGAAAAATCACTATTTTTGTTCCGCTTTTCAATAAGTTATCAAATTAGAAACATCAAATAATCAAATCATTAATAAAGATCAAAAACAACATGAGAATTGTAAGTATTTTAGGACGGGAAATTCTGGATTCGAGAGGTAATCCTACCGTTGAAGTAGATGTGTTAACAGAATCGGGCGCATTTGGCCGCGCGGCTGTTCCATCGGGCGCATCAACCGGCGAAAACGAAGCGTTGGAGCTTCGCGATGGCGACAAAGGCAGATATTTGGGCAAAGGCGTTGAAAAAGCCGTTGCCAACATTAACGATACCATTGCTCCCGCTTTGTTGGGAATGAACGTGTTGGAACAAACACAAATCGACGGTAAACTGCTGGAACTCGATGGTACAAAAACCAAATCCAATTTGGGTGCCAACGCTTTGTTGGGTGTTTCTCTGGCCGTAGCAAAAGCTGCCGCTAACTATCTCGGCTTGCCGCTTTACCGTTACATTGGCGGAACCAACACGTACGTGTTGCCGGTTCCTATGATGAACATCATTAACGGCGGTTCACACTCCGATGCTCCCATTGCTTTCCAAGAATTTATGATCCGTCCCGTTGGCGCGAAATCCTTCAAAGAAGGCCTGCGTTGCGGCGCCGAAGTTTTTCACGCGTTGAAAAAAGTACTTCACGATAAAGGCTTGAGCACTGCTGTTGGCGATGAAGGCGGCTTTGCTCCCAACCTGGCAGGCGGAACAGAAGAAGCGTTGGAATCTATCCTTACCGCTATTAAAAACGCCGGCTACGAACCCGGAAAAGATGTGAAGATCGCATTGGATTGCGCGGCATCGGAATTCTATGACAATGGAGTTTACGATTACAGCAAATTTGAAGGTGAAAACGGTAAAAAACGTTCTCGCGCGGAGCAGGTTGATTACCTCGAAGAATTAATCTCAAAATATCCTATCGATTCTATCGAAGACGGAATGAACGAAACCGATTGGGAAGGCTGGAAAATGCTTACCGACCGTATAGGAAGCAAGTGTCAGCTTGTGGGAGATGACTTGTTTGTAACCAACGTTGAGTTCCTCGAAAAAGGAATTGTGGAAGGTTGCGCAAACTCCATTCTCATTAAAGTAAACCAAATTGGTACACTTACCGAAACGTTGAACGCCATTGAAATGGCGCATCGCAACGGCTACACCAGCGTAACATCGCACCGCTCGGGTGAAACAGAAGATGCTACCATCGCCGATATTTCTGTAGCTACCAACGCCGGACAAATTAAAACCGGTTCATTGAGCCGTTCAGATCGTATGGCTAAATACAACCAATTGCTTCGCTTTGAAGAAGAATTGGGCGATCGCGCGGTTTATGGTTACAAAAAGTTGAAATAAGACAACGCTTAGTTTTCAATATGAACCCCTCACTTTCGTGAGGGGTTTTTTTAAACTTTATGCCGATAAAGGCTATGTTTCCCAAGGACTCTTTGAGATGCTTTTTAACCAAGGGGTACACATTGTTACGGGTTTAAAATCCAATATGAAAAACCGCCTGATGCCTCTTTTCGATAAAATTATGCTCCGAAAACGCTCTGTTATTGAGACTATTAATGATGAACTGAAAAATATCTGCGACATTGAACATTCCCGCCATCGCAGCATCCACAACTTCTTTATGAACCTCATCGCAGCTTTGGGGGCGTATTGTTTTTTCGACAAAAAGCCGGCCATACGCTTCCAGAGAAGCTACCAAGAAAAACAACTATCCTTGTTTTTATAAGTTCAACATTTTACTTCCTTTTTATAAGTCGGCTAAACCATTTTAACCGACAGGAACCGCTATAAACTTTTTGATGGCAATTATTGGACATTGCTTAAACAGAACTCAGGTTACTATGTATTTTTTATTTTTTGCATACTATGTTGTTTTTTAAAGGGATAAAGACAATCATTTGCATCCTGCCTTTACTGCCTAATCAAAAATTAAATACTGTTTGTCAATTTGTTATGGCGATAACTCCCGATTCGAACCATTATCTTTGAAATCTATCAATATAATCCTCTAATAAATATTTTTTCTTTCGTATTACTTCATACACATAAATCTTTCCTTTTTTAACATAAAGTATTGTATTGGGTAAAGAATAACAGTTCAATAAAAATTCTGGTTCCTTTTTAAGCACAGTGCTGAGCGCAAGTTTTATTTTCTCAGAATATGATCTTGAGAATGTAGGATAAAAGTCCCCAAAAAAGTTAAGTCTATTATCACGAAAGAAAATAAAATATGTAGGATTCAATTGTCTATCAATACAGTAAATGTTGAAATTATAAAAAGATGTGTCAATTTCTAGATAATCATATGTGTCGAACTTGTTCGTATCAATATCAATATTAAGTGCGAATTTAACTGTGTTGTTTCCTATACCATTTATTATAAAGTTGTACCTTTCTAAAATATGTTCATCTAGAGGCTCTTTAAAGTCACTAATTACAGAGTGAATCACAGCATTTTTAATACTTTTCAAATATATAACAGAATCCATTTTATGGTATGTTTTCTCTATTTGTGATATATTCGTTTGAGGATACATCGAAGTTACCATATATAATAGAAATAGTTTTAAACAGCAAAATTTTTTCATAATTTAAATTTCATTTAATTCCACCTATAGACCAAGTTTTAAAATAATTATTAACCTGAGTTTCGGATAAGAAACCTTATTAAAAATTTGGTAAACAGGACAAATAATTTGTGTCTTTATATCTGAAAAACAATAAGATACCCGCAATTATGAGCCTGCTTACCAAAGACAAAATTACTCAAATTTTCTGTTTAGCGGATGATTTTTGCAAAGAATATTCCGCCGAAATAAATTCTCACAAAAAATTACCTGCTTGTGAGGATAAAAAAAGACGAAACAGGAAGCACGAAATGTCCGACAGCGAAAACATCACTATCCTGATACTTTACCATTTTGGCAGTTTCAAGAACTTCAAACACTTTTACCTGCTCTACATCGGCGTGCATCTTCGTTCTGAATTTCCCAAACAACTCTCTTACAGTCGGTTCATCGCTATTGAACACAAGGTGTTTGTACCCATGATGCTTTTTCTAAATCATGTTTGTTTTGGAAAATATACCGGCATCAGTTTTGTGGACAGCACAAAAATCAGTGTTTGTCACAATAAACGCATTTTTAACCACAAGACATTCGAGGGATTGGCTAAGCGCGGAAAAAGTACAATGGGGTGGTTCTATGGCTTCAAACTCCATTTTATCTGCAATGAAAAAGGTGAAATCCTCAGTTTCTACTTTTCACCGGGAAATACTGATGACCGTGATGCACGTATTTTTGAAGTATTCAAGAAAAAACTCTTCGGTAAACTTTATGCCGATAAAGGCTATGTTTCCCAAGGACTCTTTGAGATGCTTTTTAACCAAGGCGTACACATTGTTACGGGTTTAAAATCCAATATGAAAAACCGTCTGATACCTCTTTTCGATAAAATAATTCTCCGGAAAATCGCTGTTATTGAGACTATTAATGATGAACTGAAAAATATCTGCGACATTGAACATTCCCGCCATCGCAGCATCCACAACTTCTTTATGAACCTCATCGGGGCTTTGGGGGCGTATTGTTTTTTCGACAAAAAGCCGGCCATACGCTTCCAGAGAAGCTACCAAGAAAAACAACTATCCTTGTTTTTATAAGTTCAATATTTTACTTCCTTTTTATAAGTCGGCTAAACCATTTTAACCGACAGGAACCGCTATAAAAACTTTTTGATGGCAATTATTGGACATTGCTTAAACAGAACTCAGGTTAATAAACTTCACAACTCTGAACAATTTCTCACACAAAAACTTTATAATGATATCAATCTCTTAAAATAACAATGATGAAAAAAAGGATTAAATACATTCTTCCGCTGTTTTTTGTTGCGGTATTGCTTACAAATTGTGCAAAGGACGAAGAAATTCACGAAGTATTAAGCGAACCCAAAACAGAATTGAATGTTTCTTATGGCAAAAATGAGCGACACGTAATGGATGTTTACTTACCTGCCGGTCGCAGTCAGGCTACCACCAGCGTTTTGGTTCTTATTCACGGCGGTGGATGGTATGAAGGCGATAAGTCAAGTATGAATGATTTCGTTGCCGAATTTCAATCACAAATGAAAGATTATGCCATTGTGAATATCAATTATCGGTTGGTGAATTTCTCAAACCTGTATATGCTGCCTACGCAAACCGATGATATTCGGGCAGCGATGGATTTTGTGGAAGACAATGCTTCCAATTGGGGTGTAAAACCGGAGTTTGTGGTACTCGGTTTGAGCGCGGGCGGACATCTCGCCATGCTGTATTCGTATAAAGAAGATTCCGGGAATCGCGTAAAAGCCACGGTAAACATTGTTGGTCCAAGCAACCTGAATGATAGTTTTTATACCAATAATTTCATTTATAATTTTGCGATGGGATATATTGCCAAACCCGAGGATTTACCTGCGGATACGAAAGCCGCTGTTTTTGCGAGTCCCGTAACATGGATCACAAACAGCGCCCCGCCAACTATTTCTTTTTACGGCACAACTGATTCCTTTATCCCCGAAAGTCAGCATTCGGCTTTAGAAAACGCACTCAACGATCATAAGGTTCCTAACGAAAAACACATTTACAATGGCAGCCACACAGAAGCAAGTTACGGCCAAAGTGCTGACATTGTGGCAAAAATCAAAGCGTTTCTGGCAAAACATGTAAGATGAGCGAGATCCCACGGCTTAAAAGCCGTGGCAACTTATTGGGCAGCGGGGGAATACCCAAATATACAAAAAAGCCAACTATTTCTAGGTGATTTAATTGGCTTTGTTTATTCAATTACTGAATATCCCTTCAAAACCACGTGTGTTTTTGAAGAGCACACGTGGTTTAAAAAAAATGAGGCATGGTTTTTAAAGAATACGCTGCATTTTTACCGCACTGCGATCACTTCTATTTCCACCAGCGCATTTTTGGGAAGCGCTTTTACCGCGAAAGCGGAACGTGCCGGAAATGTGCCGCTGAACTGCGATGCATATACTTCGTTCATTTCTCCGAAAAGCGACATATCATCCAGAAAAACTGTTGTTTTCACAATGTTATCGACATTCAATCCTGCTTCCGACAAGATCGCTTTGATGTTAATGAATATTTGTTCGGTTTGTTCTTTTATACCACCACAAACAAAATCGCCTGTTGTACAATCTATCGGCAATTGGCCCGATAAGAATAACATTCCGTTGGCTTCGACGGCTTGACTGTATGGCCCGATCGCTGCCGGCGCCATATTTGTTGAAATTACTTTTTTCATTATTTTGAGACTGTTTAGATTATTAGACAAATAGATTTTTAGATTTTCAGAATTGGCAAATTACGAAATATTCATCCGCTGATTTACTACCCCATAAATTATCACTCCCGCAGCTACCGAAACGTTGAGCGATTGAATGGCGCCGAATTGCGGAATTTTCACCAACTCGTCGCAAATGCGCAGATGTTCAGTGGCAACGCCTTCATCTTCAGAACCCATCACGATGGCAACAGGTACAGACATATCGGTTCCAGTGTAAAACTTAGCTGCTTTTTCGGTAGCGGCAACGATCTTAATACCGCTGTTCTTTAAATAAACAATCGCTTCTTTGAGATTGTTTTCGCGACAAACCGGAATGTTGTGCAACGCTCCGACCGAAGTTTTTATGGCATCGGCATTTACCGATACGCTTCCGCGTGCGGGAATAACAATGGCATCCACGCCGGCCACTTCGCACGTACGGGCAATAGCTCCGAAGTTTCGAACATCGGTAATTCCGTCTAAAACAAGTATAAATGGATTTTTGCCTTGCTCGTATAAAAACGGAACGATCTGCTCCAATTTTTGGTACGTTACCGCCGATGTAAACGCAATAACGCCTTGATGATTTTTGCGAGTAATTCGGTCGATTCGCTCAATGGGGACTTTTTGCATCGGAATTTCGTATCGGCGCAACACGTCTTGCAACTCCTTAAAAAGTTCACCCGATAGTTCGCGTTTAACGAGGACTTTATCGATATCTTTTCCGGCTTCCACCGCTTCAATTACGGCACGTATGCCGAAAATCATTTCTTTTTCTTTCATTTCTTTTAAGACATTTAGAACCAAGAGCCAAGACAAACAAAAGGACTATTTGATATTTAAACTTTTTGAGGAGCTGCTTAATCTCCTACTCAACAATAAAATCGAAGTCCGCTCCCTCCCTTGTGGGGAGGGCTGGGGAGGGGTTCAACATCACCTTCGCGTTCTCAACGGCTTGCGCCGAAACTTCAGCGCCACTAAGCATGCGCGCTACTTCTTCGATCCGCCCTCCCGGCAAAAGTTTTTTCATGTAAGTGACTGTAGTATCTTTATTTTCATCTTTATACACAACGTAATGAACATCGCCTTTGGCGGCGATTTGTGGCAAATGCGTGATGGCAATTACCTGCATGTCGCGACTCATTTCGCGCATGATTACGCCCATTTTATCGGCAATTTCACCCGATGTCCCAGTATCTATTTCGTCGAAAATGATGGTGGGTAGCGCTGTCGCACCTGCGATCAGTGATTTGAGGCACAGCATCAATCGCGAAATTTCACCACCTGATGCAATTTGAGATACGGGTTGCAACGCCACATTTTTATTGGCCGAAAACAGAAACTGAACTGTTTCTTTTCCGTTGATATCGGGATACGGTTTTTCGATGATCTCGCAACGAAAACGGGCATGAGGCATCCCAACATACGTGAGTTTTTCGGGCAGTTGCTTTTCGAGCGATTTTGTTGCCGATGCGCGTTTTTTGCTCAACTCCATTGCGGCAGAAAGCATTTGAGACTCTTTTTCCGAAACTTCTTTTTGTTTACGCTCAATTTCCTCATCCAACGACGATATGTTTTGTAGTTTTTGATCGATATCCTCCTTTAACTGAAGTAAATCTAATACGGTTTGCACACCATATTTTTTCTGCAAATCGTACAACAGGCTCAACCTTTCTTCCACAATTTGCTGACGCTCGGGATCGAAATCTATTTCTTCGAAATATTTATCCGCTTCTTCGCGCACATCTTTTAAATCGAGATACGCCGATTGTATGCGCTGAGCCAATTCTTCGGCTTTCGGGAATACTGCGACGATGTGCTGTAAGCCGTCGGCTGCGGATTTAAGCATTCGCTCCACATTTTCACCCTCACCCGCAAAGGAACTGCTCACACCAAAAAGTGCGGATTTTATTTCTTCGGCATGCGTCATTGTAGCTAATTCATTTTCAAGCAATTCCTGTTCATCGGGTTGCAGGTTAGCTTCGGAAAGCGAATTGAATTGAAATTGCAGGTAATCTTCTTCCTGCTTGTTTTTCAGCGATCGTTGCGTTAGCTCTTCCAAAGCAGCTTTTGCCGATTGAAAAGCTTTGTACGCGTCTACGAAAGCCTCTTTCTCGGGCTTCGCCTTTGCCAACACATCGAGCACATTGAGTTGAAACCAGTTATCGTTCAACGACAAATTCTGATGTTGAGAATGTATATCGATCAGTCGGTCGCCTAATTCCTTTAAATCGTTCAAATACACGGGAGAATCGTTCACAAACGTGCGCGATTTTCCGGTCGCCCAAATCTCACGGCGTAAAATACATTCGTTTCCATCGAAAACCCATTCGCGTTCCTCAAAAAAAGGTTTTAAATTATATTTCGAAATATCGAAAACGCCTTCAATGGTGCATTTAGTCTCGTTTTGCTTGATATAACGCGTTTCCGCCCGTTGCCCCAAAATAAGCGAAAGCGCTCCCAAAATAATGGATTTTCCCGCACCGGTTTCGCCGGTAATTACGGAAAAACCACCATCGAAATCGATGGTCAGCGATTCAATAAGCGCATAATTTTGTATAGCAAGCGTTTTGAGCATATAACCCCAAAATCCCCTCAGGGATTAATTAACTATTTATCTGTTTGTTTGCCTTAATTTGTCGAGTTCTGTTGTACGAGTGGGATAAACATTTCGCAAAGTTTCATACGCCTGCCGTTTTTCCTGATCGGATGCTTCGGAGAAGACATTGGTAAGCTCATCGAGTTTTGCATCTCCGAAAAGTGTTACGAGCACCAAGTTGGGGCGCTGAGCGTAAAGCGCGGAAATCACCGAAACGGCGGCCACTACTTTTTCCTGGCCGCGATTTACATTCGCTGCCATATCGTCCAACCCCAACCGATGATATTCGTACCACATTTGTCTGTATGACTCAAAAGCCGGTGTGTTAAAAGCATCGGCAACGGCATAACGACTTCTGTCGCTGCCGAAAGTTTCCCATCCGCTCCAATTATTAGGCTGAACATTGTTGGCAATGGTTTGCATCTGTCTGAAATAGGGCGTGCCGCCGAAAGGCGACATGGAATCGAAATCCATGCCCAGAATCATGTAAACATAGAAGGTGATAGTCGCCACCAAATTGCTCTGTATATTATTAAAATCGAATTCCAACGGTTGGTACTCAACATAATCGAAATTGAAAGCCGGATCGCGAAAATTGATCAACGTAGTTGTATAAGTGGAATTATAAACCGGCCTTCGGCTTTGAATTTGCAATTCTCCGGTAAAAGCGTTCGATGCCATTTCGTTGATAATGATCGTGAATGAGCAATCGATCCTTTCGTTGGGCAGAAAATTAACGTTTGTCCATTTTCTGTCGTTGATGAAAGTACGCAACTGATCTTCCAGCGTCCTGAAAATTTGGTTGCTGCCTTGTACTTTGGCACTGTTGATGGAAACCGTTGCATTGAGTTCTTGGGCTTGCACAGAAATACAAATGACAAACCCGATTATCGAAATAAATATCTTTTTTATTTGCATTTAAAGTTTTTAAATGATTAATTAAATATTCACAAAGACCTGTAAAACCTCAATTCATTTCTCAATACGTCGAGTTCGGATTGGAGGTTTTTCATCCTGGCGAGCATGTGATACAACGCTTCAATGCCTTCCACGTTTATATCCATATCGTAGTACCAACGAACAAATTGCTCCAGATCATCGAGTTCCGATAATTCCAAAAAACGTTCGTTCTCCTGTTCGGTTATATTTATCAACCCCGATTGATGAAGCGATTCCACAAACGATTCGTCGATGTTATAAATACGCAAACATTCCGTGTATAAAATTCTATTCTCGCTCATCATTTTTTCAGTTTAGAAAGTTCAGTAAACAACTCTTGCTCTTTCTGCGAAATATTTTTCGGAATTTCCACTTTCAGGGAAACGATTTGATCGCCGAATTGCCCCTCTTTTTTGTAAACCGGAAAACCTTTGCCTTTTAAACGAAGTTTCGCTTCGGGTTGTGAACCGGGTTTCAATTTCATTTTCACGGGGCCGTGTAAGGTTTGGATAGTTGTTTCTCCACCTAAAACCGCCGTATATAAATCTATAGCGATCTCTGTATAAATATTATCGCCCAATCTTTTGAATTCCTTATCTTCCGCGATTGTAAAAGTGATGTAAAGGTCGCCGTTCGGACCACCGTTCACACCGGGTTGCCCGTAGCCTTTCAGTTTAATTTTTTGTCCGTGGGCTACTCCCGCCGGAATGGTTATGCGGATATTTTTCCCGTCGAGGGTGAGCGTTTGCTGATGGGTTTGCATTGCCTGACGAAGCGTGAGATGCAGTTCGGCCTGATAATCGCCTCCCTTGTATTTACGACTCGACTGAGAACCCTGACGTTGCGAAAAACCGCTACCGAACATGGAATGGAAAAACTCCGAAAAATCGCTGTCGCTAAAATCACCTTCGGTGTAAAAAGTTTGTCCGCCTTGTCCGCCAAAACCTTGATTTTGCCACTGACGTTGCTGCTGTTGATATTGTTGTTGGGCTTTTTCGTATTCTTCGCCGTGCTTCCAATTTTCTCCGTATTTATCGTATTTTGTCCGTTTTTCGGGATCGCTCAGCACTTCGTTGGCCTCATTAAGTTCCTGAAATTTTCTGTGGGCATCTTTATCGTTGGGATTAAGGTCGGGGTGCATTTTACGCGCCAACTTCCGGTATGCTTTCTTTATATCGTCTGCCGATGCGTTTTTCTCAACTCCAAGTATTTTGTAATAATCGATATATGCCATTTCAATCCATGCTTTAAACTACAAATTTACATTAAAATGTTGATTTATCCTCGTCAGAAATCGCAAATGCGCTTAAACGAAACGCTCTCAATACAATCCGAAATTGGTTTCTGTTACTTTAAACTCCGTGCGGCGATTGATCTGGTCTGTGGTTTCCTGCTCTTCCGGTGTGAGATTGCCTATAAATTCTTCGGAAAGGATATCGCCTTCGGTAAGAAAATCGAATTGTTCTGCCATGCTTTTCGTAACTGTTTTAGGCTGGCTTTTTCCGTAACCGGCAGCCGACAAACGCCTTTCGTCGATACCGTGCGCGATAAGATAATCCACAACCGACTGCGCGCGCCGCAACGATAGATTCTGATTGTATTCTTCCGATCCTTTCCGGTCGGTATGCGCGGAGAGCTCTATAACAACTTCCGGATTGTCATTTAACAACGCAATAAGTCCGTCCAACTCTTCTTTCGATTCCGGACGAAGCGTGGCGCGATCGAAATCATAAAAAATATTTTCTAAAATTACCGGTTTTGTATAAGGAGACATCTCAAAATCGACGTAATAAAGGGTGTCTTTTTCTTCAGGAGAAGTATACAGCGATTTTTTCATATTTAAAAACCCATCGGCATTGGCCATGAACAGATAATTCATGCCGCGATTTGCCCTGAAACGATAAGTTCCGTCTTGCTTGGTTGTATAAGTGTGTTGCGAACCGTCATCGCCAATCACGGTAACAGTCGCCGCGGGAATGAACTGATCTTCCTTATCTACCGCGAAACCTTCTACATACACATTCACATCGGGATATTCAAACGAATAAATATGGTCGCGTCCGCGTGCATCGCCTCTGTTGGAACTGAAAAAGCCGCGTTCTCTTTCTTTTTCAAAAGTAATACCGAAATCATCGGTCGATGAATTTACGGGTGAACCCATATTCTCTACGATCCATCTTTCGCCGTCGCGGCTACGGGTTGCTTCAAACAAATCCAAGCCTCCCATGCCGGGATGTCCCGTGGATGAAAAGTATAAAACGCTGTCGTTTCTGCTGTAAGGAAACATTTCATCCGCGGGAGTATTGATTTCCGGACCAAGATTTTCGTAAAAAGTAACTACATTTCCACTAATTCCCGCTCGCCAAATGTCTTTGCCGCCGTATCCTCCGGGCATATCAGACACAAAATAAAGATAATCTCCTGAAGAAGAAACGGAAGGATGAGCGAAAAGAGAAATCGTGTCGCGGGCAACGATCACCAATTCCTGGCCGGCGCTTAAACTGCCTGTCCCGCGAAGCGAATAATATATTTTTGTGGACGTTGGTTTACTGTTGCTTACGGGAGAAAAAGTGTAATAAACGTAATTGCCGTCGGGCGAAACGGAAGGCGTGCCTTCATCGAATTTTGTATTAATTTCCGAAGTGATGGCTTCAGGCCTTTGCCATTCGCCTTTCTCGTTTTTAGACGACATGAAGATATCGTTGTTTTTCATGCCCGTAATCGGGCTGATGGAATCGCCGCGCGCATCTTCGCGCGAAGATGTAAAGTATAAAACGGCATCTTCCTGGGCCAACATCGGACTAAATTCTCCCCGATTGGAGTTGAATAAATCCATTCGCCTCACAATATGCCTGGTAGGATTCTCCTTTTGATTTTGAGCGAATTTAGCACCTTGCAAACCCATCATGCCCAAATAATTTGCAGAGTCTAATTCGAGAAACTTCTCATACGCGCTTTGCGCTTGCGAAAACTTGCCGTCTTTGTGCAGCATTTGGGCATAATGCAAATACATCAATGTGTCGGGATATTCGTATCGGATGGCGTTGGCGTAAGATGTAATTGCCCGTTGGGTGGAATTCAACCGCCGAAAGGCTTCTGCCATTTCGTAAGACACTACGCCGCGCATCGCGCGCTGGTCTTGCTTAATGTCGCGATACACTTTGCGATAAGTTTCGGAGGCGGCAAAATATTCGCCGCGGAGATACTGCTGCCTGGCATCGCTTAGTTTGGCCTGTTTGCACGAAACAAAAAGCAATAGCGAAAGTAACGCCAAATATGTAATGTTTATTTTCCTCAAATAATCTCGTTTTTGATAAAACTGATTCTCGGGGGAAATATTGTAAAAGCTCAATTTAATCTTTATCTCGGATTTATCCTATTAAGCTAATCGAAGGTTGTGTGTGATATACTTCTTTTTTCCAAAAACGAAGCATAAAATCTAAATTTTCAAGCACCTGCTTACCTTGTTTTTCTCGAAAATAGGACAACTTATCTTTGCAGCAATTTACACAAAAATGGACTAATTCAACAGAGAATGATTCATTTGCCATTAAGAATAAAGTATTTTCTGCACTTTCTTCAGGATTTAAAAACGGATTTTTATCAACCGGGAATGCGCTGTTTATTCCAAATGCAATCTCTAATCCGCTTTTCGGATTGAAAAAAACCAAACCAGAATCGGCAATATCTTTAATGGATTCGTCAAAACTAAAACTCGACTTAGGTGGCGACAAAAGGCCATCATCTTTCATATTTTGTATTGCTCTTTTTTCTTCAGCTTTCGATAATTGCAGACTATTGTTGTAAAAAGTGATAAAGGAATCAACAAAATTCTGTATCTCATCCATCTTCATAAACGCGATGTAAGATTGATTATTAAATTTCAAAAATACACTTTCTTGCTTAGAAAGAGTCTCAATTGTTCCTGCGAGCCATAATTAAGAAAATCGACTTGTTTACGGCTTTCTACCGAGTTTTTTTGGTCCAAAACAATATCGGCACTGAAATCCACTTGAGTAAAAACTCCTGAAAACCACCATCTATCTTGCCATTTAACAATTCCCAGCAAAACAATTGTATCAATTTCTTTCAATGTTCTATGGTGGTCGAATGATTCTTTGGTCATTAAAAACCGTTTTCCGGATGCAATATGCTCCACCCATACATTTTCATCATCTTGACCCTTATATAAAAATAAACCGTTTATTTTATTCGATATGTGCCTGATATCATCATAACAAGGGTGCTCTTCTCCCAACATTTCAGCCAACCACTCTTTCCCATATAAACTTAACAAATGAGTCGTCTTCGAGTTAAGAAAATTATCTCTTAAATCATTAATATACATAACTATATAATCGTCATCGTCACGATTTTCTATTACTTCATCCATTTTTTCAAAAAGACGATAACCTGTGTCCGGATAAAACAAATACGTGTTAAACAAAAGCTTATCAATGGTTGTACGGACAGCATAATAGTCCGTTTCATTCGGATCGATGTGATAATATCTTTTCAAAACTTCATTTTCAGGTGCTATTTCATAGTCTTCAACCAACAACTCCAAAATGTCTTCTGAAAGTATCGCAAAATACTGATTATCAGGGTGAATAAAAACGTTGTCGTTAACACAGTTTACAAAATACCAAATTAAGAAAGTAATGTCTTGAGCATTAATATCATCCTCGAAATAATCATCGGAAGTGTCAAAAAAAGGAAGAAATTTCCCCTAAAATTTATGGTTTAGCCGGATAAAAGTATTCCAAATGTTGGTGTCCGATAGTTTATCCTCGAAATAAGATGCAATCAAGCAGGATAATGTATCAATTTCATTTTCAGGTATTAAATCCGTAACCCGCATAAAAGAGTTATCTACCAAAATAATCTTTTTTACTCGGTTGGCAAGATTGAGAAAATAAATATCCGTCTTTACCTGCTTATCATAAGGCTTCATTTGAAGCCATTTCTTTATAAAAATCTTTTTCATCTGATTTTTTGATGATTTTCGTGAAACACAAAGATAATCGGTTTTGGTATAACAAGAGAACTCAAAACTCAGAACTTTCCATTATTCCACAGCCGGAAGGCTATACACTCCTTTCATCAAAATTTGCTGTGATGGAAGTGGTGTTTTTATTTCCACCAGCCCGCCCGATCGTAATCCGGTGATAACAGGAATTGGCTTCAGGTAAATATTCTCTTCCGATTTTTTTTCGAGCATATAAACCCGATAAGTTCCATTGGCCAACGTTTCAATCGCTTCTTCGGGAAGCCCTTTGGCGGTGTATTCTTTCACGCTCACATCGGCTTCGATATACATATTATTCACAAAGTCAACATCTGTCCGGTCTATTTGGGCCGTACACAATATGGTTTTCTTTTCAGGGTCAATAGCTTTGCCGATTTTGGTCAGCTTCGCGGTGAATTTTTCCGACGGATTGTTGGGATTGTAAAATTGCACGCTTTGCCCAACTGCCAAATGCGCAATATCTTTCTCATAAACATCGAGTTGCAGATACAATTGATTGGTATTCACAACGGTCATCAGCATTTTTTCGGGTGTAACGTATTCGCCGATCATACAGTTGATCTGCGTGATAAATCCGCCGATAGGCGACCGCACATTCAACGTGCGATAAAAATTTCCGTTCTCTATTTGGGAAGGATTTACGTTAAGCAAACTCAGCCGTTGTTTCATTCCGTTGTATTGAGCCGAAAGGCTTCTGTATGCGCTCTCAGCGGTAATGAAATCTTTGCGCGACGAAATACTGTCGCGATACAGCGATTGCAAGCGTTCGTACGTATTTTTCGCTTCGCTGAACTGATTGCTTACGGTGGCAAAATCCTGTTGCAACACGATAAAATCGTTGCTCTCGATGGTACACAACACTCCGCCTGCCGAAATAAAATCGCCTAATTCCCGCGAAATGCTTCTTATCGTCCCCGAAATCCTGCTTGTAACCTGCGCTTGCCCGCGTACCGACGAAATCACGTGCCCATTCACTTTTACGCTTTCGCTGAAACCGACTTCCCCCAACTCGCCAAACTCCATTTGCATCGCTTCAAATTGACGGTTTGTGATAACCACCAACGACGAATCGGCGTCGGCTGCTTCCGCATTTTCGCCCGATTTTTTAGGGGTGCAGCCTGCAAGCACGGCAACAACCAAAATCCCCAAAAAGAATTGATAATATAATCGCATTTTTACAGTTTATTTTCGAGTGTTTATATTTTGTTGCCACCAATATCACGAATAAGCAGCGAACATCTTTTGTCTAAAAATCTATTGTCTATTGTCTATCAGTCTTACATCTTGGCTCTTGGCTCTTGGCTCTTGGCTCTTGGCTCTTGGTTCTTGGCTCTTGGTTCTTGGCTCTTGGTTCTTGGCTCTTGGTTCTTGGCTCTTGGTTCTTGGCTCTTAATTCCCCAATCATTCTACCACCAAATAATTCAACTCAATCACCGTTTCGTTATACTTCGCCAAATTGTCCAAATAATCCAACCGCAATTGCGTGGCATTTTCCAAACTTTGGATGTAGCGGAAAAAATCTATTTCGCCCACTTCGTAGCTCGACGTGGCGAATTTGATCAATTCGTCGCTGATCTGTTTTCCCGCTGTTTGGTAATATTCGATGTTTTGGCGGTACTTTTCTAGTTCTTTTTGTAATTGTTCGTTCGCCGAAGCCACCCGAAGTTGATATTGCTGTTTTGAAAAATCGGCCATCATCACGCTGTATTTTTGCGAAGCAACCCGCGCTTTCTGCTCTCCAAAGAAAAGCGGCACGGAAATTCCCACCTGCCAACCCCAATAATTTTTCGCGTTCGCGAATCGGTTTGTTCCGTTAAAAACTTCAAAATTGATGTTCGGAAACCACAATTTTCTTTCCACGCCCAACAACGCATTCTCGTAATTGAGTTGCTCTTCGGCCAATTTCAATCCGGCATTGGCGAAAGTGGTTTCATTCAACAGAACCGGTTCCAACAGCCGGAAAGGCACGGAAACCTCCTCATCTGCCTGCAACAGCAAATGCAATTGACGGTAAGCGATCTGCAGATCAGCATCAGCTTGCTTTTGCTGAATATCAATTTGTTGCTGCTTGGCGGTAGCGTTCAGTTTTTCCAAATAGGCAATTTCGCCCTGCCGGTATTGCGCGTCCGCCGATTGCGAAAATTTCTTATAAATATCGGCTATATAATTGTAGTGCTTCTGTTTATTCTGCAGATACACAATGTGGTAATACGCCAACGTAATCTCCTTTTTGAGCTTTTGCAATTCGAGTTCGTAGGCCGCCTGCGACACCGAAACCCCTGCCCTGTTGGCTTTGTGCTGCGCGGTATAAACCGTGGGAAAATTAATTTCCTGCGATACGCCGATCACATACAACGGATGATCGTTTTCGGCAATATTATTGGCATCGGTGCCGTAATACACGCCGGTTTTCCCGATATTGAACGCCGCGGGGACAAACGCTTTGCTGCGCTCGATCTGCAACTCATACGTTTTGAGCCGGCGATTGTTGGCAACTCCGAGATCGATGGCGTCTTGCAGCGAAAGGCCTCGCGATTGCGAAAAAACGGCTGCCGAAATTGCCATAAAAAGCGGAAGCAGTAAAAACGTTGCAGTTGAGCTGGAAGGTTTTCTTAACCGGATTTTTAATCTTTTTCGTTTTTCATCCATAAAATAGCCATAAAGTAGCGGTAAAACAATCATTGTCAAAAAAGTGGAAGTTATCAGCCCGCCGATAACCACCGTAGCCAACGGACGCTGCACTTCGGCGCCTGCCGATGTGGAAACCGCCATCGGAAGAAAACCCAACGCCGCCGCCGAAGCCGTCAGGATAACCGGGCGCAACCTGTCCATAGAGCCTTGGATAATCAGATCGTGTATATTCATATCGGTGTGCTCACGCAATTCCTTGAAATGCTCTATCAGCACGATCCCATTTAGTACCGCCACGCCGAACAACGCAATAAAACCCACGCCCGCCGATATGCTGAACGGCATTCCCCGGATCCAAAGCGCGAGCACGCCACCGACGATCGAGAGCGGAATGGCGGAGAAAATAATCGTCGTTTCTTTCAGTGAATTGAATGCGAAGTTCAGTATCAGGAAGATTAGCGCAAGCGCTATCGGGATAACGATCATCAGCCGCCGCGAAGCGTTTTGCAGGTTTTGGTACTGCCCGCCGTATTCCACGTAATACCCCGGTTTAAGGTCGATATTATCGTTCACTTTCTGTTGAATATCTTTCACCACCGATTGCAAGTCCCGCCCACGGACGTTCACGCTCACCACCACACGGCGGCGGGTGTTGTCGCGCGAAATCTTAGCTGGGCCGGTGGTGTATTCAATTTCGGCCAATTCGCTCAGGCGGACTTGGTTGTCGTTGGGCAAATTCACGTACATTTGACGGATGTTGTCAATATCCTGCCGAAAACCCTCGTTAAACCGGACCACCAAATCGAAACGGCGTTCCTGTTCAAAAACGCTTCCCGTGGTTTCGCCGCCGAAAGCCATCGTGAGATATTTGTTCAAATCGCCGATGGAAACGCCGTAATACGCCAATTTGTCGCGGATGTAAGTTACGCGCATTTGCGGCAACCCGACGGTCTTTTCCACGATCACATCGGCCGCGCCGGGAACGGTAGCCGCCAAATTACCGATTCGGGCAGCCTGATCGGCGATGTAATCAAGGTCTTCGCCGAACACTTTCACGGCGATATCCGAGCGCACGCCGGTAACCAACTCGTTGAAACGCATCTCGATAGGCTGTGTAAATTCGTATTCTATTCCCGGAAACACCGATAGCGCTTCCTTGAATTTATCGGCTAATTCTTCTTTGCTTTTAGCGTTTTCCCACTTTTTCTTGGGAATCAATTTAATGATCATATCGATCTCTTCCATCGACATCGGGTCGGTCGGCACTTCGGCAGCCCCGATGCGGCTCACAATTTGGTCGACTTCCACGAATTCCTTTTTAAGGATGCCTTCCATTTGTGTGGTCATTTCGATGGTTTTTTCCAATGAAGTCCCCGTTTTCAGCACAGGTTGTATCACGAAATCGCCTTCGTCGAGCGTAGGCGTGAATTCGGCGCCTAAGCGGGGAAAAATCACCACAACCGCCGCGAGCAGCACAACAGCAACAGCTATAATGATTTTTTTGTGCCCGCAAGCCCAAATAATGGAAGGATAATAAGTTTTGTATGCCCATTTCATCACCTTAGATTGCGTATCGCGGCTTTCTTCTTTGGGTTTCATAAACATTGCCGATGCCACGGGCAACCACGTCATCCCGAAAATAGACGCTCCAATAACCGCGAAACTGAATGTGAACGCCATCGGACGGAACATTTTCCCTTCCACGCCCGTGAGCGTGATGATCGGAATAAACACAATGAGAATGATAAGTTGCCCGAAAATGGCGGAATTCATCATTTTAGAAGCGCCGTTTATTGTTATTTTATCCAACCACGATCTTCGTTGGCTGTTGGGAATTTGCCGCAGCATACTGTAATTGTTGTTCAGTTGCAGAGCGATAAATTCGGCAACGATCACCCCGCCGTCGATAATAATGCCGAAGTCGAGCGCGCCCAAACTCATCAGGTTCGCATCAATGTTGAATAAATACATCATAGAGAGCGTGAACAGCAGCGACAAGGGAATGATGGACGCGATAATAAGCGCCGTGCGGATGTTCCCGAGAATTACCATAACCGTGAGAATAACGATAGCAATTCCGATGAGCAGGTTCTCGATTATCGTAAACGTGGTTCTGCCGATGAGCTCGCTGCGGTCGACAATGGGATTGATAAAAATTCCTTCGGGAAGCGATTCCTGCACTTCTGCCACACGGTTTTTTACCGCCTTGATCACCGATTGCGAATCGGCATCTTTGAGCATCATCACCTGCCCCATCACTTTTTCGCCTTCGCCGTTGGCGGTTATCGCGCCGAAGCGGTTGGCGTGGCCGAATTGAACCATTGCAATATCGCGGATCAGGATGGGAATTTCGTTGCGGTTTTTCACCACCACATTGCGAATATCGTCCAACGATTTTACCGTTCCATCGCCGCGGATAAAATAACTTTGGTTGTTTTTTTCGATGTACGATCCACCGGTAATATCGTTATTACTTTTCAGCGCATCGAATACTTCCACAAGCGTTATTCCTTGGCTGCGAAGCAATTCGGGATTTATCGCCACTTCGTATTGTTTCAGGAAACCGCCCCACGTATTTACTTCTACCACGCCGGGAATGCCCGAGAGTTGACGCTTCACGATCCAATCCTGAATGGTGCGTAGCTCCATCGTAGTGTAACGATCTTTGTAGCCGGGTTTTTCATCGAGAATGTACTGATATATTTCGCCCAATCCGGTGGTTACAGGCCCCATAATGGGTGTGCCGAAGCCCTGCGGAATATTTTCGGACGCTTCTAAGATTTTTTCGGCGATGAGTTGTCGGGGCAGATAAGTTCCCAATTTTTCATCGAAAACAATGGTAACCACCGAAAGCCCGAATTTTGATACCGAGCGGATTTCTTTCACTCCCGGTAAATTGGCCATCGCCAATTCCACAGGCATAGTAATGTATTGCTCTACATCTTGCGTGGAGAGATTGGTGGAAGTGGTGATCACCTGCACCTGATTGTTGGTAATGTCGGGCACCGCTCCCACCGAAAGGTGCGAAACGGCAAATAATCCAAAAACGATGACCGTTATTACAAAAAGGACTATAATTAATTTATGCTTAACGCTAAAGCGAATAATTTTATTCAACATATTCTTGAATAAATCCGAGGAAATTAATCTATGAAACAGTTTTCATATAAAATCCTAAAAGTTATACAAATGAACAAAAAAAAGAGAATAATAACAAAAAATGTTTATTACTCTCCTGTGTTTTATTTTCGTTCTGAATAATTTTTTCAGAAAAATTCAAATCGAATCTACTTGAAAATGCTAAAAATAAATCAACTTTATATTTAACTTCATATCTTCCTTTCCTACTTTAAATTTGACATCGTTGAAAGCAGGGGCTTTAAGTTTTGGTCTGAAATTATTGGAAAATGCAAAACCTTCTTGCGGAATGCCGAGAAAATTTTGATTACAGGTCCCGTTATTGTCTTCATCGTGGCAAATGGCGAAGGCATATTCGCCTTCGGGCAAAGTTAGGGTTGTAGTAAGACTCTTTTTGTTGACGGGAATGGAGACTTTTTTTATTTGTTTTCCTTCTTTAGGAAAAGCGCTTGCTTTATCGTAAATGCCGATAATAAGTGTTCCTGAGGGAGATCTCAAGTTGGTAAAAGTAACAGTTATATCGGCAGCCGATACCGATAGACAAAAAAATGCAGTTACGATGAATGAAAATAAATATTTCATAGAAGTTTTATTTTGGGTTTGGTTTTGGACTCTAAAGTTAATCATTTGTTTAAAAACATATAAATATAGGAGTATTAAATAAATATAAAACCCACATTTTTGGGATGCGGGTTTAAGCAGGGTTAAAGATGTTTCGTGCTTTATTGATGCTCTGCACGCAGCAAATCGTTCACCGTTTTTACCGGGTTAAATGTGCTGATGGGCACTTCCACAAAAACGGTGTTCCAATCGCTCATGGCGCCATTCCACAAACCGGGAAGCTCTAAAGCCTTTAATTCTTTTCCATCTTTGGATTTTTGAGAGATAAATCCGGTGTTTTTATCCACATATTTTGTTAGATCAAACTTATTTCCCTTGTAACATTTTACGCCACAAACCAAATCCACCGGATTAAAGTGGGAACCGTTTTTAAAGGCGTTGATAGCTCTTTCGTCGTTTTTGTTAATTTGGGAACTTTCTAAAATTTGCGGCGAAGCCGTTCCGTCGGGATTTTTGGCGATAAACGGGCCGCCTCCGGGTTCTCCCACGTTTTTTACCATGCCGCAAACTCGGAAAGGACGATCGAGTTTTGACTTGAGGTATTGTTTGAGTGAATCTTGATCGGAAAATTCTTGATTTGAATTAATGGTAAGTTCGTTTTCTACGAAAGACAGCATTTCGGCCAAATCTTCTTCCGAAGGATTTCCTGAATCCAATTTTTCCAAATAGCTGAAAGCTTGTTGCTGCATCTTCACCAAAACTCCGGCAAGTAGCCTCTTATAATGAGCTTCGCTCTGTTTAAGCCGATCGGGGACGACATTGTCGATATTTTTAATGAAAATAACGTCTGAATCTATATCGTTTAAGTTTTCGATAAGCGCGCCATGGCCTCCCGGGCGAAACAACAAAGCGCCCTCTTCTTCTCTGAAAGGATTGTTTTCCATATCAACGGCGATGGTATCGGTGCTTGGCTTTTGAACGCTGTACGAAATATAAAAATTGGCGCCTAATTTTTGTCCGTAGCCCATTTTTCGTGCTGCAACAAGCAACTGAAACAATTCTTTATGCTCGCTCGAAACCGTGAAATGGACATTTACGTCTCCGTTATTTTGTTTTGCATATAAAACACCTTCGGTTAAATGTTCGCCCACCGGTGTCCGATTCCCTTCGGAATATTTGTGAAACAACAACAATCCTTTGGGTTTGTTACCGTAGTTCATGCCCTCTTCTCCCAACAATGCTGTCACAATTAATTTGTGCTCCCCATCTACCATGAGCTCATAAATATCTTTATTGTAAATTTCTTTGCAGGTTTTGTTTAATTTCCCGCTGAAAGCAAATTTTTCTATTTCTCCGAAAAAGTTTTGTTCAAAGTGGGTAGTAGGCTTATCATAATCGGCGCTTAAAAAAGCGTACAGATCTTTGAACATGCGGCTTGCAGCACCTGAAGCAGGAACAAACTTAGTTACTTTCTTATCGGTTTTCAAATAATTTTCCCAGGCATTCAAATATTCATCTTCCTCATCGGTTGAAATATTCAGGATACCCTTCTCCAACGAAGCGGCAGCGACGATGGGCAAGTAAGGAAATCCGGTTCTAAAGTTTTCGAGTTGCGCTTCTATCTGCGATTGGGATATTTTTTTTTCATCGAGCAGCGCTATATCTTCTTTCGTAAACATAAAAAATTGTGTTTTATCTAAACTTATTTGATTTTATTTTATAAGCCCAAAGATAGAAAACTTTCCGGTTAAAAGTATTCTTACAGTTAAAAATATTTTAACGACAATCTGTCAGTTTCATCGCCGGCATAATTTTTGGCATAAGATTTGAAAAGTATGTTGTGTATAAAAATTAGAATTAAAAAAATAATCATTAAATAATATATCAATTATGGCAAAAATAATCGGAATAGATTTAGGTACAACCAATTCTTGCGTTTCAGTTATGGAAGGCAACGAACCCGTTGTAATTCCTAATAACGAAGGAAAGCGCACAACGCCTTCCGTTGTAGCTTTTTTGGATAACGGCGAACGCAAAGTGGGCGATCCTGCCAAACGTCAGGCAATTACCAATCCCAAAAACACCGTTTACTCTATCAAAACGTTTATGGGAGAAACATATGATCAGGTTCAAAAAGAAATAGCCCGCGTTCCCTATCAGGTTGTAAGAGGCGATAACAATACGCCGCGTGTAGATATCAACGGACAATTGTATTCTCCTCAAGAAATTTCGGCCATCGTACTTCAAAAAATGAAACAAACCGCCGAAGATTATTTGGGACAAACCGTTACAGATGCAGTAATCACCGTGCCCGCTTATTTCAGCGATGCACAACGCCAAGCAACCAAAGAAGCCGGCGAAATTGCAGGTTTAACAGTACGTCGTATCGTGAATGAGCCTACTGCGGCATCTTTAGCTTACGGCTTAGACAAAAAGCACAAAGACATGAAAATCGCCGTATTCGACCTTGGCGGAGGTACTTTCGATATTTCTATCTTGGAATTAGGCGATGGCGTTTTCGAAGTAAAATCTACCAATGGCGATACTCACCTTGGCGGCGACGATTTTGACCACAGAATTATCGATTGGCTGGCAGAAGAGTTTTTGAAAGATGAAGGCCTCGACCTTCGTAAAGACCCGATGGCGCTTCAACGATTAAAGGAAGCTGCCGAAAAAGCAAAAATCGAACTTTCCAGCGCCAGCTCAACCGAAATAAATTTACCGTACATTATGCCGGTAAACGGTATTCCCAAACACTTGGTAAAAACGCTTACGCGTTCGAAATTCGAACAATTAATCGACGATCTGTTACAGAAATGTGTAACCCCATGTGAAAAATCGTTGAAAGACGCGGGACTTTCTACTTCCGACATCAACGAAGTTATCCTTGTGGGAGGTTCAACCCGTATTCCCGCCGTGCAACAAATGGTAGAAAAGCTTTTCAACAAAGCTCCCAATAAAGGCGTAAATCCCGATGAAGTTGTAGCTATCGGCGCAGCCATTCAGGGCGCGGTTCTTACAGGAGAAGTAAAAGATGTATTGTTGCTCGATGTTACTCCGCTTTCGTTGGGTATTGAAACACTTGGCGGCGTAATGACAAAACTGATCGACGCCAACACAACCATTCCCACTAAAAAATCGGAAACATTCTCTACGGCAGCCGACAATCAACCCTCCGTTCAGATAAACGTACTGCAAGGCGAACGCCCCATGGCGGCGCACAACAAGCAAATCGGCGTTTTCAATCTCGACGGAATTCCACCCGCACCGCGCGGCATACCTCAAATTGAAGTTACTTTCGACATTGATGCCAACGGAATTTTGAATGTTTCGGCCAAAGATAAAGCTACAGGAAAAGAACAGAAAATCCGTATCGAAGCATCTTCCGGATTGAGCGATGACGAGATCAAACGCATGAAAGAAGAAGCCACGGCAAACGCCGAAGCCGACAAAAAAGAAAAGGAACGCATCGATAAATTGAATCAAGCTGACTCAACTATTTTCCAAACCGAAAAGCAGTTGAACGAATATGGCGACAAGATTCCTGCCGATAAAAAAGCAACCATAGAATCCGCTCTAAACAGATTGAAAGAAGCGCACAAGGCACAAGATTTATCAGGAATCGATTCGGCCATGGCCGAAGTGAATACAGCGTTTCAAGCCGCTTCACAAGACATGTACAACGCAGCCAACGCACAAGGGGCACAACCTAACGCGGATGCAGGGCAACAAAGCGGCCCGCAAGACGATAACACCCAACAAGGCGACGATGTAACCGATGTGGATTTTGAAGAAGTGAAGTAATACTGATAAAAGACGAAAGTCATTAATAAGTAAAAAAGGTGTAATCCAAAAGGTTACACCTTTTTTTATTGATAAATATTTTTTAATATTTATACTTGCATACCACTTTTTTATTATATATTTGCAACATATTTGCGACACAACATAAATAGCGATGAAGTGATACATATTTACACTTATTGCAACTTATAATAATATAAAAATGATATACTATGGCGAAAAGTGGTTTTAATCTTCAACGGATATGCGAAGTGTGCGGTCAGCCGTTCACACCAAAAACAGTATATTCAAAATACTGTTCCAAAAAATGTTCACAAGCAGCGTATAAAGTAAAAAAAGCAACAGAAAAGAAAGAAGAGCAACGCCGAAAGTTAGTGGACAAAATCCCTGATGAACGTCAATATATTACCGTTCAGGAAGCAGAAGTTTTATTTAGCATATCCAGGCCCACGCTCTACCGTCTAATCCGAAAAGGAAGATTACCTGCTATAAATTTAGGCGAACGCCTCACACGTATTAGCCGAGTGCATATTGAAGCAATGTTTCCAAAAGTAGAAGTTGCACAAACCTTACAAACAAAAAAACAACCGGCAATACTTTCATTTGAACCGAAATATTGTTATAACATTGGAGAAATCGCCAAAAAATTCAATATATCCGAAAGCACTGTTAATAAGCATATTCGAAAAAATGCCATTCCAACAAGACAAATCGGCAAATTTGTTTATGCACCGAAATCCGAAATTGATAAACTCTATAAAAGATAATCCGATATGAAGAAAAAACTTGCCCAAACAAAAGTTACAGTCAAACTCCGCAAGTCAGATTATCGTAATGAGTGGTATTTGATAATTGAGAGTTATCCTGTATTCAAGTCCGGCAGTAATAAGCCCAGCCGAGTAGTGGAAGCCTTGAACAGAATTGTTACAACTCCCGTTTGGGATAAAACTCGCACAGCCCGAACCACCACCGAAAGCAAAACATACAAACCCAAGAGAGATGTAAACGGCATAATTCAATGTAAATCCGAAATCGACCAAGAAGCTTGTGTTTATGCCGATGGCGTACGTAAACTACGACAACGAGAGCACGACAATGCTGATTTATATACCGATACAGAAGCCGAACAATCTAAGCAAAATCAGCAAATGCAAAATGATTTTATTGAATATTTTCAGAAAACAGCAAAAACTCGTCACAAAAATAGTTCACTATCAATCATCACAAATTGGAATAGAACGGCTGAGTTTTTGAAACTTTTTTCAGAAAATAAACCATTATTATTTTCACAAATAAATCCGAAAACAATAGAAGATTTCCGCCGTTACCTATTGTCAGCTCCTTGCGGTGGCAATAAAAAGGGAACAATATCTCAAAACACTGCTGCCACCTATTTCAGCATATTCAAGGCAGGACTGAAACAGGCATTCATTGACGGATACTTAACCGTTGATATTTCAGCCAAAATAAAAGGCATAAAAGAACAGGAAAGCCGCAGGGAACACCTGACCATTGACGAACTCAACACTCTTGCTGCCACTTCGTGCGACATACCAATTTTGAAACGTGCAGCCTTGTTTTCAGCCCTCACAGGCTTACGCCATTGCGATATTCAAAGACTCAAATGGAAAGAAATACATATTGCCGGCGCGCAAGCTCGCCTCAATTTCACTCAAAAAAAGACTAAAGGCGTTGAATATATGCCAATTTCAACACAAGCTCTAGAACTTTGCGGCACACCTCGGGAACCCGAACAATTCGTTTTTGAAGATTTACCCAATCCATCGTGGATATCAACACCTCTCAAAAGATGGATAAAAGCCGCAGGAATAACACGTAAAATCACATTTCATTGCTTCCGCCACACATACGCCACGTTACAATTGGCTAATGGCACAGATATTTACACCGTCAGTAAAATGCTGGGACACACCAATGTAAAGACAACCCAAGTTTACGCAAAAGTCGTAGATGAGAAGAAACAAGAAGCCTCTAAAAAAATTAAACTCAATATTATCCACGAAAATACAGCATTATGAGAGCAAAAGAATACATAGAAGAAAATCAATCGACGATTGAATATTTAGACGATATAAATAGAGTGATTAACGATTTACTACCTCTTAGAAAAAGCAAAATAGCTACTGACGAATATTACAATCGCATATTGATGAGTGATTGGAGATATGAAGCTTTTAAAATGAATATGCAGGATTTCAAGTTAAATGATCCCGATGGCAAAGAACAAGGCAAACCTGTTCTTGTTACCGTTGAAAATGAAATACCTCATTCCATTGCAGTTGATTTTAGAAATCAACTTTTCGATGTAATAAAGGATGATAGAAGTTTCGGATATTTATTTTATCAATTAGCTGTCGAGAAAAATCAGAAAAATGCAAAATTCCACTTTGAACCAATTCAGTGTGTACCTGACGACATTGTAATTATTGAAACAATCAACAGATACAAAGATGATTACCCTAAGAAAAACTTAGACGAATATCTAAATGACAACCTCAACTATGAACATTATTGCTTATTGACTGAAAATAACATTTTCCCCGAAAATGAAACTACTCTTTTGCAATACTTTAATACGGCATACGAAATCTATGATAATGTAAGATGTTATAAAAACCGCCTATCAAGTGCAGTAAGATATTGCAAACAATACAAATTTATGGATGACAAGCAAAAATTTTGGATATTGTCTTTTGTAACGAACTTAATTGATGTGTTTGAAAACGAAAACCAACAATTATCACGCTGTAAGAATGAAATTAAGAAAATAATAAACCCCATTGAAAAAGAACTTTACCCACAAGGATTAAATTCTAAAAATGCAGAAAAAGATGAAATTGAACAAAAAACACAAAAGAAAGTATTTACAACTGCTCAACAAATTCTTTTATTCTACTACTTACTCAATGAAATTGATATTAATTTCGGCAATACGGATAAAGCTCAATGGGTAAGATTCATAAATACTTTTACAGGGAAAAATTCGCAAGATATTAAAGAAAAACTCAACTTCAATTTTGATGACAAGAAAACCAAACGAGACCTGAAGATAGTATCGGCTTATGCCGAAGAATTAATTCCACAAATTGCAATAAGAATAAAAAAAGATTTACAAGAATAAATTTGTACCCTTCTTAGTAGCCTACATATCCACCTACAAGGCTTATTATCAGTTATTTCTTTGCACCACGATTTCATTTCGAAGTCGTGGTTTTCTTTTTATTGGCACAAAAGAAAATCCAACTGCCGAAAACAGCAAATAATATGTTTTCAAATGAAATTACCTTCGAAAAACTCCCGCAAGCACTTGAGTACCTCATTAACAAAGTCGAGAAATTAGAAACTTTGTTAAGTGAAACAACTTCGGAGTTACCACAAACCGACAAATGGTTTAATCTGCAAGAACTCTGTGAGTACTTGCCCGACCGACCGGCACGACAAACCGTATATGGTTGGATTGGAAAAAGACTTATCCCTTATCACAAAAAAGGCAAAAAGCTACAATTTCTGAAAGCAGAAATAGATAGTTGGCTCAAAGAAGACAAGCGTAAATCAATTACTGAACTTCAAGCCGAAGCACAAAATTATGTAAATGCTAAAAAGAAAGGGACCAAATTATGAATAAAGCCCGAATTTTAGCCGACATACTCAAAGATTACTTTCAAAACAGCCAAGAACCTTTCGCAATTGAGTTTCGCAAACATTTCAACATACAACCTGTAGTAAACTTGAATTTAGCAACCGATGAACAGATTGAAATGATGAGCCAAAAAGCCTTTCTCCAAGATTGGATTGATGCCCAAGATGTGATGCACGCACTTCACATTTCGCCCAGAACATTACAAACACTTCGCAGCAATGGAACACTACCATACTCACGTATAGGCAATAAAATTTACTACTTACGTCAAGACATTGAGCGTATTCTGAAAGACAACTACACGATGTATAAAATCAGGAACTGCTATGCAAAAACTAAGTAAGAGAGCCATATTGGATAAAACCCATTACGGGTTAAATATCTATTCTCATATTTTGAGAATATACTATCTCAATGAAACAGTTCTTGCCCTTTCGGGCAGGACCTGTTTACCCACTAAAAATCCGTTCAATGCAGATAAATCTACACTGAACATATATATTGACAAATCCAATCCCGATAACGTGTTTAGTGATGAAACCGCTTGCCACACAGATAGCGAAAACGCTATTCCGCGCGGCAATGCTATCGATTTTGCTCAACTACATTACAAACAGCAAGGCGAAGAATTGTTGCAGACAATAAACAAAGACTTGAATTTGCGCATAGGCGAAAAATTCGATTTTTACGCACGCAATCGCAATAAGGTAGCACCACGAGACACCACTAACGAAGAAGTGTTATTTTCCTTTTTCAAAGCGCCTATTTCCAATATCAAACCACGCAAGACAGTTAATTTACTGCAAATACACAAAGCCATAAAAGGAGAATTCTATAAAGATCGTACCCAAAAACTGCGAGCAATTACAGATGTGGCACGAGCGAGAAGTTTCAAAGCAAGAAATTTTGACTATTGTACATTCTCAGGAATATTTTCGGCACGTAACGAAAAATCAATCATCAAGCATTCAGGCTTGTTATGTATTGATTTTGACCATTTGCAAACAGTTGATTTGCTTCGCAATCAACTCTTACAAGACGAGTATTTCGATACACAATTACTCTTTGTCAGTCCTTCGGGAAATGGTTTGAAATGGATTATAGAAATAGATATAAATAAAACATCCCACAGCGGCTATTTCAATGCCGTAGCCAACTACCTCAGAGCCACCTATAACGTGGAAGTGGATAAATCGGGAAAAGACACATCAAGAGCCTGTTTTCTCTCACACGACCCCGAAGCATTTATAAACCCTTCAATCAAATAAAAAAATGAGCAAAAAAATATTCAATCCCAAAGATTGGGCAATGGCAACGCCCACCCAATCTTTAAAATCCTTTTCATTCAATAACGACTTAGAAACCGTAACCGAAAGAATTGAAGAAACACACACCGACATTGCTCCAAATTACGCCGATTGGCGTGATTTGGGCTTTGCCCTCGCTGATGCGTTGGGCGAAAGCGGACGTGCTTATTATCATCGGCTAAGCCGTTTCTATTCCGGTTATACCGAAACAGAAACCAGCAAACAGTTCGATAACTGTTTAAAATCAAACGGTCACGGCGTAACCATAAAAACACTATTCCATTTGGCAAAGCAAGCAGGTATTGAAATTGCAATAAAAAATCAAGGAAGTCAAAGAAATTCAACAAATCATAATTCAGACAATATTTCCAATTATCCAAATATCCAAAAGGGAAAAATGGCAAAACGGCAAGGACATATTTCAAACTCTATTGAAACTATGACGAACGTTGTCGATATTTCGCATAGCGAAATGGCTAAAATAGAGCAGGAAATAGAAAAACTACCAACATTTCCATCCGAAATTTATAATCAACTTCCAGATTTTTTTAAAAAAATAACAAACTATTCTCACTCTCCCGAAGATGCCGATTTGCTTTTGCTTGGTTCCATTACAGCTCTATCCGCTTGCTTTCCAAACGTATATGGCATTTACGGTGGTGTTACAGTATATCCCAATTTATTCCTGTTCGTAACCGCACAAGCATCGGCAGGAAAAGGTCGGCTTTCTCTTTGCCGTAGGTTAGTAGAGCCAATACACAAGCAATTAAGAGAAATAAATAGGTTAGAAATAGATGAGTATAAACGTCAGCAAGCAAAATACGCCGTAAACAAGAAAAATCCTGACGTAGAGCAACCTCTCGAACCGCCTTTGCGTGTTTTGTTTATACCCGCCAATAGCAGTGCAACAGCCGTTTTTCAAATTCTCAATGAAAACAAAGGTGTTGGATTGATGTTTGAAACAGAAGGCGATACACTCGCACAAACTTTCAAAACCGAACACGGAAACTATTCCGATGGCTTTCGCAAAGCTTTTCATCACGAAAAAATATCATACCTTCGTCGAAAAGACAGAGAGTACGTTACACTCGAAACCCCCAAATTATCAACGCTCCTATCGGGAACTCCACGACAAATTCGAAGCCTCATACCCGATACCGAAAACGGCTTATTCAGCCGTTTCTTATTCTATTGTTTGAATATGCGCCTCGAATGGATGGACGTCTTCGCAACAAAAGAAAACGAATTGTCTCTCGATAAAGTATTTGATATTTTAGGAAACAATTTTTTTGAATTTTATCAAATTCTGCAAAATACGGGCGAAATAAAATTTACATTTACGGCACAACAACAACGCAAATTCAACACTTATTTTTCGGAAATACAAAAACAATATTATGCTATTTGCGGACAAGACTATATCGGTACAGTCAGACGATTAGGGCTCATAGCTTTTCGAATAGCCCTAATTCTTTCGGTAATTCGCATAATGCAAACAGGATATTTCGCAACGCTTCTTGTCTGTGATGACATCGACTTTGACACATCTATAAAAATCATCAACATCCTTATTCAACACACAGAAAAAATTTTCAACGAATTAAAACCCACAACAAACCAAATAATGGAAAATCCCAAAACATTACTGCTGCAAATGCTCCCTGAGACTTTTGACAGACAAAAATATATTGACACCGCAAAACAAATAAATATACCTGAAAGCACAGCCGATAAGCAAATAGCAAGATATATAAAACAAGGATTACTACATCGTTCTACTCACGGAAAGTATGATAAAAAAAATATATCCAACCAAAATCAAAACGCAAATTTTTAAAATATAAAACGGTTCTTTTGCTTAATTTTCATAACTTTGTAAATTTACTGACTACAAATAATTAAACCTGTTTTTTTTATAATATTTATGCCACGCATACTTAAATTCATTGACCTTTTCGCAGGACTTGGTGGTTTTCATTCAGCGCTCTCAAAACTCGGACACGAATGCGTTTTTGCCAGTGAAATAAATTCTGAATTACAAGATTTATACAAAATAAACCACGGATTGAAATGCGATGGAGATATAAATCAAATTGATATTAAAAGTCAAATCAAAAAACACGATGTTTTGTGTGCAGGTTTTCCGTGCCAGCCATTCTCACAAGCAGGCTTTCAGCACGGTTTTGAAGATGAAAAAAGTGGCAACTTCTTCTATAAAATTATGGAAATAGCCCAACATCATAAGCCGGAATTTATATTTCTTGAAAATGTCCCTAATCTAAAATCACACGATGAAGGTAAGACGTATCGCATTATAAAAGAAGCTCTTTCCAATCTCTACGATGTTAAAGATGACATTATCTCGCCTCATTATTTCGGCATACCTCAACACAGAACAAGAATATACATCGTTGCCAGACTTAAAAATTTAGGCGGATTACAAGACTTTACCTTTCCTGAACACGACGAAAGACCCGATTGCGATATAAGCAGTATAATTATCAAAAATGACAAAGACTATTTATCCTTAAAAGAAAAAACAAGAAATCAACTTAAAGTTTGGCAAGAATTTGTTAATTTAGCTTTTAAGCACAACGGTTTATTACCTACATTTCCGGTATGGGCTATGGAGTTTGGCGCAACCTATAACTACAATATTTCCCCTGCCAGTCAAACTAAAGAACAGTTGCAAGGAAAAAAAGGAAAGTTCGGAGAAATAATTCAAGGTAATTCTGTTGATGACTGCTACAGTTGTTTGCCAATATATTCAGACCCCAACAAATCCGAAAAAAACAGAATTTTTCCCGATTGGAAAATACAATATATAAAGCAAAACAGAGATTTTTACGAGAAAAACAAAAGTTGGATTGATGAATGGATTGAAAGAAACAACCTAAAATCATTTGAAAACAGCCATCAAAAATTTGAATGGAATTGCGGGTATGAAGATAATCCTAATATTTTCAATAAAATAATACAATTCAGACCATCGGGCATAAGAATAAAAAAACCAACTTTTTCACCAGCATTAGTTTTAACAACAACGCAAATTCCTATTTTCCCTTGGGTTGAAACACCAAATGGAGAAATTGGCAGATATATGACAAAGCAAGAAGGAGCAAGACTGCAAGGGATGGAAGGTATTAAATTACCTCATACTATTGCAAGAGCCTTTAATGCCCTAGGAAACGCTGTAAATGTAGATGTCGTAAAAAGGATTGCTGAAAATTTATTGCGAGATTATGAAACAAATTAAAGAAGTATCCATAGCCCTAAAACCAAATGTTTACACAACATTTAGAGCGTTAAACAATACCGTTTCTTTCACATTGGGAGAGTACGTCGATAACGCCGTGCAGAGCTATCTGAACAACAAAGCCGAACTTTTACAGATAAACCCAAACTATAAACTCCAAGTCAGAATTACTGTTGATTGGACGGAAAAAAACATAACCATTATCGACAATGCGGCAGGCATTGATACCCAAAACTACGAAAGAGCGTTTGAACCCGCGCGCATTCCCATTGATGCTACAGGATTAAACGAATTCGGGATGGGTATGAAAACTGCATCAGTTTGGCTTGCCGACAAATGGTGTGTTTACACAAAAGCATTAGGAGAAACGGTTGAACGATATACAGAATTTGATTTGCATAAAGTTACAACCGAAAAACACGAAAACTTGATGGTTATTGAAACGCCCAAGCAACAAAGCGAACATTACACAAAAATCATACTGAGTAAATTATCCAACCACGCACCTACAACAGGTCAAATAGACAAAATACGCAGACACCTTTCAAGCATTTACCGAAAATTTTTAAGAAACAATGAGTTAGAACTGTTTGTAAACGGAGATAGACTAATAGCGCCTGACTATGACATTCTCAACGCCCCATTTTACAAAACACCCGATGCGCAAAATATCTTTTGGAAAAAAGAAATTGACTTTGAATTGGGAGAATATAAAGCAAAGGGATTTATCGCCATCTTAAAAAACATCCAAAAAGGAGCAAATGGGTTAGTATTACTGCGCCGTGGACGTGTCATAATCGGCGGTGCCGACGAAAGATATTTCCCAATGGTAATTTTTGGACCCGCAGGTAATTTTCGCTATAAAAGACTATTCGGCGAAATTGAATTAGAAGGATTTGACGTTACATTCAATAAAAACGGATTTCGGGATGAAGAAGACCTATACGCCTTTATGGAAGCATTAAAAGAAGAATTACGAGCTCCCAACTTCAATATGCTTTCCCAAGCAGACAATTTCCGCCAACGCTCAAAAGAAGCATCCGAAAAAATCGCAAAAGACATTACCAAATCTCTCAAAAAAGAAACCAAGCCAAAACAACTGACAAGACAAGTACAAGAAGTTGAGAGAAACATCCAAAATCAAGCCTACATAGCCAATAATGAAAACATCATACACAATGCGCAAGCAATAGACAGCCATACCGAAACTTTCGTATTCAATGGGTTTAATTATATTCTCAGAATTGACTTAGTTACCGACACAAACGCAGATACCCTTTATTCAGTCGCTCTCGAAAACCCCGACAAATTCGACACTGCTGAAACGAAAAGAATTGTATGCAAGATAAATCTTGAACATCCTTTCTTCACAAGGTTCGACCAATACAAGAAAGCAAATGATTACCAGCCATTAATCGCTATATTCAAATCATTAACATTGGCAGAAATAATGGCCCCAAGCAAAGGCATAAATTACGCATCCACCATAAGACTTTTATTCAACCAACACATCATACAATAAGATATGCAAATGCAAATTCAAATACTCAATACAGAAAAATCAAAAAAAAATTTCCCGACCATCGGTGAAAGAACAACTGAATTGCTTCAAAGATTTAGTGAAAAATTAGACAACGACGAGATTGAAACGTTAAAAGCGGAAACAATTGAAATTCTATCTAATTGCACAAACCCATATTTAGACGAAGCACAATCTGTAACAAACCTTGCATTCGGATATGTTCAAAGTGGAAAAACAATGTCTTTTACCACGCTTTCGGCATTGGCAAAAGATAATAATTATAGGATAATAATCTATTTTGCAGGCACAAAAAACAATTTACTATATCAAACATCAACTCGGCTCCGCAAAGATTTAATTAATAAAGGTGAAAATAACGAACACTACAAACTGCACGAAAACCCCACAAGCGACGAAACGCAGAAAATCAGAAATCAACTAATGATTAGTACAAAGCCCGTTATTTTAATAAATGTACTAAAACATTACAAGTACATTAACGAATTAGCCAATATTTTCAATGATGCAGACATTAAAAAGACACTTGGCAACAACGCAGTTCTTATAATAGACGATGAAGCCGACCAAGCAAGTTTAAACGGATTTGCATACAAAAACAGCAAATCAGAAGAATGGGAAGACGATGAATTTACAACAACATATAGCAGTATTTTACACTTGCGGGCATCCATACCAAACCACTCATACATCCAGTACACAGCAACACCCCAAGGCCCCTTGCTGATAAGTATGTTGGATTTGCTTTCGCCTAAAAACCACACCGTACTCACCCCCGGGAAAAACTATACGGGCGGAAAAACTTTTTTCGACGATAAACCCGAATTAATTATCACGATACCCGAAGATGAAGTTTTCAACAGCAGACGCAATAATTTATCCCAATGCCCTAAATCATTGATAGATGCCATACAACTACATTTAATGGGCGTGGTAATAGTTGTCCGCATTTTACAAAAAGAAGTATTTCTGTCAATGATGATACACGCCGACAGAGAACAAGATGCAAGCCGAACTTTTTATGGATGGGCAAAAAACCTAATAGACTTATGGACACAAATGATAACCCTTCCCGATGATGATTTAGCAAAAAGCGAACTCATTAATTCATTCAACAGCAACTATGACGAAGCAATACGGTTGTATGCAAAAGACGAGATACAATACCCCTCATTTGAAGAAATACTCGAACAGTTAGCCGACGTTATTTTCGACACCAACATAGAACTTATCATTAGCAGTAGTAAAAAAAATTACAGCGTCAAAGAAATTGATTGGGAAGGAAGTTCTTCACACATACTTGTCGGCGCCGAAATGTTGAACCGTGGCTTTACAGTAGAAAACCTCGCCGTAACCTATATGCCTCGATACAGCGTGGGCAAATCCACAGCAGACACCATACAGCAAAGATGCCGATTTTTTGGATATAAGAAAAAATACTTGCAATCTTGCAGGGTATTTTTACCCGAAGATACAATGATTGAATATGCGGAATATGTGGAACACGAAGAAGAAATGAGAAAATGGCTCAAAGAAAACAAAAATCTCGAAAAAGTGGAACAACTAATACTGATATCCCCACGCCTTAACGCTACACGGAAAAACATTCTTTCTGTTGAAACTGTAAATTCAAAACTCAATGGATGGAGAAAAATGAATGCCTTCCAAGCAATCGAAGAAAACAAAAAGTTTGTGGAAAAATTTATCAATCAAACCAAATTCGAGAACTATGTAGATTATGGAACTCCCGACAGAAACCACAGATACGCCAAACTGCCAACCCAAGACATTATAAATTTCCTTTCAGATTTTAAATTCCCAAATATGCCCGACACGGCAAGAAAACAGGCTACAATCAGGTATTTGAAATACCTCGCTCAAAAACAAAAAAATCCATTAGAACACGCCTACATTATTCAAATGGCCTATGCCGGAGAACCTCGTGAAAGAGAGTTCAACGAGCAAACAATGAGATTAAACAATCTGCATACAGGACGCTCCACCACAGGGGCAGAAATATACCCGGGCGACGCCCACGTCAGGTTCGATGACAGCATTTGCATACAAATACACAAAGTAAAATTAAAAAATCACTCCATCCAGTGGGGTGGTAAAGTGGCTTACACATTAGCAATATATTATCCCGAAGATTTCGCCATCAATTATGTAAATACCGAAAAATAAATATGGGACCCTCAATTTACAAAATATTTACCGACCTACAGCGCAAAGAAAACATTCAAAATGATAGTTTTTTTGTCGCTTCACTGCCTTTCAACCATAATCACAAAATGGGTGTTTCGGCTGAGGGGTTTCCTATGTTTTTTGTAAAAAGCAAAAACATCGCAAATATTTACGATGTAAATTTAGAGTTCATCTCGGTACTCTTTACACGAACCTGCAATCTTACAGAAGAAAACAAACCAATTCAACAAGACATATATACCATCATCCAACTAAAAACCGACAATATCGATTTTCAACAATACTTCCTCGAAGTAGTTTGCATATTATTGGAGCAACTTCCCGATGTACCAACGCACAAAGAACTGAAAACAGAAATAAACAAACTCATAGAACTTTTCAGCCGCTTCACACGCCCGCCCCGTAAAACAATTCAAGGACTATGGGCAGAATTATTCATTATCGAACAAGCAAAATATCCCGAATATTTAATTCAAGCTTGGCACGCATCGCCCGAAGACAAATTCGACTTCAACGATGGACGAGATAAAATCGAAGTAAAAAGCACTTCCCAGTCTCGCCGCATTCACAACTTTGCATTGGAACAATTAAATCCAAACACAACATCAAATTTACTGATAGCATCACTGTTTGTTGTGCAAACAGGACGTGGCAAAAATATTTTTGATTTACAAAAGTCCATTTACAGCAGAGTTCAAAACCCCAAACTCCAATTCAAACTAAACGATATTTTGTCGCAAACCATAGGAAAAGACTTTGATAAAACCTTCGATGTCTATTTTGATTATTCTCAAGCAATAGACACACTCCAATTTTACGACTTCAAAGATATCCCGACCATAAAAAAAGAAGACGTACAAGCAGAAATATCAAACGTGCGTTTCGATTGCGACCTCTCACGTGTTACCTCCATAAAAGATAAGCACTTCGATACAACCCACAGCCCACTTTTCAAAAGCATACAGATATGACAAAAGAAAACATCCTCCCCGAAACCTTACGTGATTTAATACTCGCCGTATTAGCCAATCATCCTGGCTTTCAATATATCGAAGGCGTTCAGCCCTTTTCTATCTTATTCGACAAGAAAAAATATGTTGTTTATGTCAAAAATCTTTCTTCGGCCTATTTCAAAGACAGACCCGGAACAACTCGTGCGCAACTTCCAATACGTGACGAATTTGAAAACATAAAACAATCCGACACCCCATTTATTTTTTTCGGTTATGACAACAACAACGATGTACTCGTTTGTTGGAATTTCCACATTGTAAAAGAACGTCTTAACGAGAAAAAAAGCGTTTCATTTTATTCACGCCAATACTTTCAAGACGAAGTTACATCGGATGAATTTTTACGCAAAGAATTAAAAAATGCCGACAAACCTGTACTATTCAAACGAAAAAATCTTATCGATTTTTTTAATCAAATAGAAACCTTTTTCCCTGTTGATGAAAACGAAACACTACAAACCGACACCCCGGCAACTCAAGAAGAAGAAAATCCTTATACGGCAAACGGCAAAATTTTCAAAATCATCGAACCCGAATTAATCAACCAACTCAAACCCATTCTGTCTGCCAACCACCATTTTGAAGGCATCAAAATAGCCGAAGCATTCTATGCCGACAAGTACCCGAAAATGAGAATGAAAGATTGGGTAAATCTCATTAAATCAATAGACGATATTGAATGTACTTCAAACAATATCAGTCCGAACCACACACTGCAAGAACCGCAACCACTATTTGATGTGAATGATTTTGAACCGCACTTTATGGAGTATATGCAACATCAAAACCTATCTGCAAGCATAATTTCACGTTATGTTTTTGCAATTAAGAATATAATTACCGATTTTCTTAACCAATACTTCCAAGCAAATATAATTTCTCTATTCAACGTTATTGATACACAAAAACTTCAATATTGGGAAAATCAACTCCTGTTAAACACAAAGTTTCTCGAAATCAACAACCAAAAACACAGAGAATGCACAAGTTCACTCAGAAAATACATACAATTTTCAATACATTATCACACCAATAAGAATGCTGAATTATTACAAAAGACAGCCTCTCATCATAATAGGAAAGTAAAATTATACGACTTCCCAAAACAGAAAAAACATATACTTCGAGTTACCTATCCTAATGGAAACATAATCGAACATCGCAAAGTAAACCAAACCCTGATTGATGTAATTACATCAGCAGGTGCAGAGCGTGTGCGAAACTTAGGGATAATGCTCAACGGATCTAATCTTGTTTCAAACACAATCATCCCTAAATATAAAAGTTCTCAGAAACCCATCGGAAACTGTCTGTACATAATGACGTGTTGCGACACCAAAACCAAACAAAAAATCATAAAACAAATATCAGATAATCTCAATTTAGATTTAATTGTTGATAAAATCGAAATATAACCACCTGCCCATCCCATATCATTAATCGGACAGGTAAAGCGGTGTTCGTCAATCGTTCACTTTGTTTCGCAAAACATATTTGCAAGGGCAAGCAAGTGGCTGAAAAAATCTCCACACCTCACTTCGTTCGGGTAGTATTTTTTTTGCCACCCTTGACAAATAACACATCCACGTCCACTCTTTGCCCTCCGGTTGGTGCTCATAGTGGCGTGGCTGTTTGTTTTGCTGCACACGCTCGCTCAATCCTCACCCGTGGCTACTCTTGCCCCCTCAAACCCCAATAAAGTATTCGCTACGCTCATTCATCTTTAAAAGGGGGCAACCGCCACTGAGAGTTTTGCTCGCCTGCTGGTCGCTCGGGCTAATCGGGCTGTCACGTTTTTTGCAAGTTTCGTCTCGTTTTCAAATCATAGGTATATTGCCGTGTTCATCCGTTTCACTTCGCTGCGTTTCTTGCTTTGTTTCACTGCTTCACACCGCAAAACATTGTTTATGGGTGCAAGAGTGCTCTTTTCATTCGCTCGTGTCATTCCGCTTCGTCGTGATGCTTTTTCGTTCCTCAAAAACAATCACATCCTTGCTCCATTTCACACGCTCATTCCAATCACACCCTTGCTTTTGAAAACTTCACTCGCGGCAAAAAACGCGCCAGCCCTGCCGAAACAGTAAGCATCAGGCGCGCTCATTCTTCGCGCTTCCTTCTTCTGCCACCCTCGCTCCACTCGCTTACGGCTCGCGCCTGTGTCGTCCCAAAGTCCACTTTTCATTTCGCTAAAGCTTCATTACAAGCGTCCTTTGTGCCGCCACGCTCAAGGCTGTTTTACCTATACGATTAATGACCATACCCTACAAATCAAAGATTATCCAACACTTATGAAGCATTATTTAATTTGCGTTTCACGCAGTTTTTCAAACAAAATCCACGTACGTTAAAAAAATGCTCACAAAGATAACAGCAAGAAAATAAGTCTGTAAAGGTCAAGCCCTCCGGGTTTTCGCCAAAATCTCCACACCTTCGCTACGCTTCGGGTAGTATTTCGCCGAAAAATCTTGACAGCCTCAACACTTCGTTTCTCTTCGTTTTTTCTTGCAGTAAAAGGGTGTTTACATTTTCTTTTTCCTTTTCTTGTTTTTACGATGAAAACACAACTTTTTTTATTGCCATTAAGCAACTTAACGCAATTGAAAGCATTAGAAACCAAGAATAAAGCAGAAATAAATCAGAATTGTACTTTTGTTATCGGGAGCAGGCAAGGCAATACCAAAGCCGTACCAAGTCCAAACAAAATCAAGTCAAACAATTTAAATTTTTATCAAAATGGGAACAATTAAACAAGGTATTTTAGGCGGCTTTTCCGGCAAGGTTGGAACAGTCGTAGGTGGTAGTTGGAAAGGCATTAGTTATATGCGTTCACTACCACAAAATGTAAAGAACCCTCGAACTGAAAGACAAATGAACCAACGCACCAAGTTTGCGCTTACGCTCAGCGTACTCAAACCAATGACGGCGCTTTTGCGTACGGGTTGGAAACTTTTCGCACATAAACAAACGCCGTTCAATGCGGCAATGTCGTACACGTTAGCAAATGCCATTACAGGCGCATATCCCGACTATGAAATTGACTCGTCCAAAGTGTTGGTTTCTCGCGGAGCTTTGACTTCGGCTACCAATGCAAGCGCAAAGCCTGAAAACGGAAATATTGTTTTCAGTTGGGACGACAACAGCGGAGTAAACTCTGCCAAACAAACCGACAAAACATTGATTGCAGTACTCAATCCAACCAAAGGCGAAGCAATAACCGACACCGCAGGCGCAGAACGAAGCCAAGGTACACAAACCCTTGCGCTCCCTGCCGATTGGACAGGCGATGACCTACATACATATTTGGGATTTATTTCCGAAGATGGTAAAGAGATTGCCAATAGCGTGTATTTGGGTACAGTTTCACTGTAATTCAAAAAAATCTACAAATCCCGCCAAATGCGGGATTTTTTTCACCCATTTAATGACAAAAACAGAATGGATTTTCTAAATCAAATAATGCCTTTTTCAGTATCGATAATCACGCTAATTATCGGATGGTTAGGCGGCAGGCGCAAATCAGCTGCCGAAGTCGAAATTATAAAATCCGACCACGCCGAAAAATTATTACAGTTAAACGACCAATATTTAATTGCTCCGCTCACAAAAAAAATTGATATTTTAAGCCAAAAAATTCAGCGATTAGAACAAGCAATAAGCCGAATTTCAGATTGTAACGAAAATGAGAATTGTCCTGTAAAAAGCGAATTAAAAAAACAGAAAAATAATGACACCAAGGGGAATACGAAACAATAATCCTTTAAATATTCGGCACAATACCGATGTTTTCAAGGGAGAAATCAAAGGAAAAGACAAATCATTCAAAACTTTTTCCTCGATGCCTTACGGCTATCGTGCAGCATTTGTAACACTCGCAAGTTACCTTGCAAGAGATTTTAACACAGTCGAAAAAATCATATCACGATGGGCTCCACAAAACGAAAATAACACAAAAGCCTATATTGCGGCAGTCGTGAAATTTTCAAGCGTTCCGAAAGACAAAATTTTAACCGCCTCCGACGGTATCGATTACATTCTGATTGTTTCCGCAATGAGTTTTGTTGAAAACGGACAGAATGCTGATATTAATCAAATCAAAGCGGGCTTTGCTTTGCAAAATAAAATTACAATATAATGAAACAGGCAAGCATTTTCATCGTTCTATTGCTCTTTATTTTCAGTTCTTGCAAGAGTACGCAATACACCCCGGCTGAAACAGTAAAAACAGAATATCGGGACAAGATTGTCTGCAATTCAACTTTCAGATACGATTCTGTTTTTGTTAAAGACCAAGGCGACACAATATATTTAGAGAGATTCCGTTATTTTTACAAGGATAAAATCATAAGAGATTCTATTTTCAAAATTGATACAATCCGTGTTCCATTTCCCGTAAAGGAGATAAAACAAATCAAAGCACCATTAACAAGTTGGCAAAACTTCCAAGTATGGTGTGGACGGATTCTGCTTGCAATCTTACTGTTTGCGGGGTTTTATTTTGTTTCTCGACTGAAAAATATCTTACCTTAAAAAACGCCGTTAACAACTTTATTTATCCGATTATTAATTTTCATACAAACTTATATATTTTTGTCTGTAACAACATATTTATCTATATATCAACTTAATATACCTTATGTTTACTTATCCTTTATTTGCAACATATTTGCAACAAAAGCATATAGTCATCTGATATATAGATTATTTAATCTTTGAAGAAGTGAAGTAAAATAGACAGTATTAGAACAATAGATATCAGACTTCCCGGTTGAAGAAATTTCAATCGGGAAGTTTCTTAAGTAAAATCTATCTCCACGTAATTATTTTAAAAAAAATCTTCTTATCTTTGCATCCTCAAACTGAAGGGAGGTTATTGTAACACTCAGAAACAGAAAAAGAAACAACATATCAGCTTCTAATTTCTAAGCCCGCAACTGCATAGTTTCAGGCGACAATGGGATTACTTATTCCGTTGAACAAAACAATAATCTTACAAACAAATTAAAAATTAAAAACCAAACATGATAGTAGTACAATTAAAAGAAGGCGAAAATATAGAAAGAGCCTTAAAGAAATTCAAACGCAAATACGAAAGAACCGGCGTGGTAAAAGAACTTCGCAGACGACAGGCTTTTGCCAAACCTTCGGTTGTAAAACGCAAACAAAAACAACACGCGGTTTACGTACAACAAATGCAAGAAAAAGAAGATTAAACTTCGTTTTTTTAAATATTTTTTCTTACTTTCGTAATTCAATTCTACGGGTTGAAATATGTGGAAAGAAAAATTCATAAAATATCTCCGTAATGAGAAAAATTATTCCTCTCATACGGAGATTTCTTATTTAACAGACCTTACCCAATTCGAAGAATTTATAGTTGGAGAATGTGGAAAATTCAACCCTGCGGATATAGATAGCGACCTTATCAGGATATGGATCGCCCAACTTGTGGAACAAGGCATAAAACCACGCTCCGTGAACCGAAAATTAAGTTCCGTAAAAACTTTTTTCAAGTACCTGAAAAAACAACATGTTGTAACCGTTAATCCTGCAGAAAGAGTATCGGGGCCGAAAATATCCAAAAAACTTCCCTCTTTCGTTAATAACAACGATATGACGAAAATTTTAGACGAAGAATCCAATTTTCCCGACACGTTCGAGGGTTACCGAGACCGTTTTATAATGGAGCTTTTTTATGTTACAGGCATGAGAAAAGCCGAGCTTATTTCTTTGAAAAACACCGATGTCGATTTTCATTCTAAAACACTTCGTGTTACGGGAAAACGAAACAAACAACGCATTATTCCGATTTCTGATTCCACAATAAACAAACTACAACAATATTTAGAAATTAGAAACAAAGAAATAGAAAACAAATCATCTTTTCTGTTTGTTAAGAAAAATGGAAACCCAATGTATCCCAAAATGGTATATAACATAATTCACCGGCACCTCGAAGGCATTTCAACACTCTCAAAAAAAAGTCCGCACGTGTTGCGTCACTCCTTTGCTACCGAAATGCTCAATAATGGAGCCGAAATAAATGCCGTGAAAGAAATATTGGGACATTCCAGTTTGGCATCTACCGAAGTTTACACCCACGTGAGCTTCGAAGAACTAAAAAAAGTGTATCACAAAGCTCATCCCAGAGCTAAATAATTATGAGGAGGAAAAATTATGGAATTAAGAATTCAATCTATCAATTTTGAAGCTACCGAGCAATTAAAAGCATTTGTTGAAAAGAAAATGAAAAAGTTGGAGAAATTCAGCGACGGCATTATTCAGGGCGAAGTAAACATGAAAGTAGTCAGGCCCGAATCGGCTATGAACAAAGAAGCTTCGGTAAAAATTAGTATGAGGAACGGCGAGGCTTTTGCAAGCAAAACAACTGATACGTTTGAAGAAGCCATCGATCTGTGTACAGAAGCTCTGGAAAAACAAATTATAAAAACCAAAGAAAAAAAGGAAAGGTAGGCTAAAAATAATCCTAAAAGATTTTGCGTCTCCAAAAAATATTAGTACCTTTGCGACCGTTTCTCTCCAATTTTTAGGGTGAGAAACGGTTAATTATAAGATAATAAGCCTCTTTAGCTCAGCTGGCCAGAGCACGTGATTTGTAATCTCGGGGTCGTTGGTTCGAATCCGACAAGAGGCTCACCTTTAATTCATAATGCAAAATTTACAATTCACAATTATGCATTCTTAATTACACATTGTGAATTAATTTCAAGGGCAGTTACCAGAGTGGACAAATGGGGCTGACTGTAACTCAGCTGGCTACGCCTTCGGTGGTTCGAATCCATCACTGCCCACAACCGATTCACGATTGACGATTTCGGATTTACGATTTACGATTTAAATCCACAATCCGAATTCCCAAATCTAAAATCGAATGCGGAAGTAGCTCAGTCGATAGAGCATTAGCCTTCCAAGCTGAGGGTCGCGGGTTTGAGCCCCGTCTTCCGCTCAAACAGAGCAAAGAGAAGTTCCCGAAAGGGAACCAAATCTTTCTCTTAAATTAAGAGCACAGGGCAAACAATCAGGAGCAAAACCTGAGAGTCCCAAAACAGGCTCATTTGCCTATGTAGCTCAGTGGTAGAGCACTTCCTTGGTAAGGAAGAGGTCGCGGGTTCAACTCCCGCCATCGGCTCGAAATCTAAAACAAATATAAGAAGGGCCAGGGAACCGGCTCCGGAATTTTGTTGTTTACGGACGTTACGAAAAAAGAATTTCAATATTTAAATTAACTAATTAATATTAATAGTACATTTTATGGCAAAAGAAAAATTTGACAGATCGAAACCGCACGTTAACATCGGTACAATCGGTCACGTTGACCACGGTAAAACTACCTTAACAGCTGCTATTACCACTGTTTTGGCAAAAAAAGGTCTTTCTGAATTGCGTTCGTTCGATTCTATCGACAACGCTCCTGAAGAAAAAGAAAGAGGTATTACAATCAACACTTCGCACGTTGAATACCAAACAGCGAATCGTCACTACGCACACGTTGACTGTCCGGGTCACGCCGACTATGTGAAAAACATGGTTACAGGTGCTGCTCAAATGGACGGCGCTATCATCGTAGTTGCCGCAACCGACGGTCCAATGCCTCAAACACGCGAACACATCCTTTTGGCACGTCAGGTAAACGTTCCCAGACTGGTTGTTTTCATGAACAAAGTTGACTTGGTTGACGACGAAGAAATGTTGGAATTAGTGGAAATGGAAATGCGTGAATTGCTTTCATTCTATGATTTTGACGGAGACAACACCCCGGTTATTCAAGGTTCAGCTCTTGGAGGTTTGAACGGTGAACCGAAATGGGAAGAAAAAATTATGGAACTGATGGATGCAGTTGATACTTGGATCGAATTGCCTCCTCGCGATATTGACAAACCATTCTTGATGCCCGTTGAAGACGTGTTCTCGATCACTGGCCGCGGTACAGTTGCTACAGGCCGTATCGAAACAGGTGTTATCAACACAAGTGAAGAAGTTCAGATTATCGGTCTTGGGGCTGCAGGCAAAAAATCGGTTGTTACAGGTGTGGAAATGTTCCGCAAAATCCTCGACAGAGGTGAAGCTGGCGATAACGTAGGTTTGTTGCTTCGCGGTATCGACAAAGATGAGATCAAACGCGGACAAGTTATCGCTAAACCGGGTACAGTAAAACCCCACGATCACTTCAAAGCTTCTGTTTATATCTTGAAGAAAGAAGAAGGCGGACGTCACACTCCGTTCCATAACAAATATCGTCCTCAGTTCTACATCCGTACATTGGACGTTACCGGTGAGATCACTCTTCCCGAAGGAACTGAAATGGTAATGCCGGGCGACAACTTAGAAATTGATGTGAAATTGATTTATCCGGTAGCTTGCTCCGAAGGCCTTCGTTTCGCTATCCGTGAAGGTGGACGTACGGTAGGTTCCGGCCAGATCACCGCATTACTCGACTAATATTAAGTAAACAAATATAATTAGCTAAACAAGTAGACGAGTTTTATCTCGTTTACTTGTTTAATAATAATTTACGGGTCTAGCTCAGTTTGGTAGAGCACTGGTCTCCAAAACCAGGTGTCGGGAGTTCGAGTCTCTCGACCCGTGCATAAAAAAGATCCGAATTTTATAATGAATAAAATAGTTGCATATATGAAGGATGCTTATAATGAACTAGTTCATAAAGTATCCTGGCCATCAGGTCAAGAGTTAACGAGCAGCACAATTATAGTAATGGTTGCTTCCCTTATAATTGCATTACTAGTGTTTGGCATGGACTCTTTATTTGAGTGGATTCTTAAATTGTTTTACGGTATTGCGTAAATTCTGAACAAAGAAAAATGGCTGAAAGCGAAAAAAAATGGTACGTTTTACGTTCCGTTAGTGGAAAAGAGAATAAAGTCAAAGAGTATCTTGAGTCAGAAATTAAAAAAACCGATTTAGGAAAGTACATTTCTCAAGTCCTCATCCCAACAGAAAAGACTTATACAATACGCAACGGCAAGAAAGTGATGAAAGAACGCGCTTATCTTCCCGGATACGTACTTATTGAGGCTCAACTGGTTGGAGAGGTCATTCACGAACTCAAAAACATCAACTATGTTGCCGGATTTCTTCCCAACACCACCAACCCACAACCGTTGAGCGAATTAGAAGTTAAACGGATATTGGGTACCATGGATGAACTGGAAGAGGCAAACGAGGAATTAGATGTTAAATACTACGTGGGCGAAAACGTGAAGGTCATTAACGGGCCTTTCAGCAGTTTCTCGGGCGTGGTAGAAGAAGTGAACGACGAGAGAAAGAAACTCAAAGTGATGGTTAAGATCTTCGGACGCGCCCAACTTCTCGAGTTGGGTTATATGCAAGTAGAGAAAGAATAGTCAGAAATTTGGTTACGCAGATTCTGTAAATTCTTTATGTGTTTCGAAAACCGCAATTAATTAAAATCAAAAAAATGGCTAAAGAAGTTGCTGGACAACTAAAATTACAAATCAGAGGAGGAGCTGCAAACCCATCTCCCCCGGTAGGCCCTGCATTGGGTTCCAAAGGGATCAATATTATGGAGTTTTGCAAGCAATTCAACGCCAGAACTCAAGACAAAGCCGGTAAGGTGTTGCCTGTGGTAATCACTTACTATACCGACAAGTCTTTTGATTTTATTGTTAAAACACCACCGGTTGCAATTCAGTTGCTTGAAGCGAGCAAACAAAAAGGCGGTTCGGCTGAACCTAATCGTAAAAAAGTGGCAGAAATTACCTGGGATCAGGTAAAAACAATTGCCGAAGAAAAAATGACCGATTTGAACTGCTTCACTGTAGAATCTGCAATGAAAATGGTAGCAGGAACGGCTCGAAGCATGGGTATCACAGTTAAAGGGGATTTCCCGAATAATGAAAATAATTAAAAACTTCAATTGAGACATGAGTAAACTGACAAAAAATCAAAAGTTAGCTTTGAGCAAAATTGAAGAGGGAAAAGCCTATTCACTAAAAGAAGCATCGGCGTTGGTAAAAGATGTTACCACTACAAAATTCGATGCCTCTGTTGATATCGATGTACGCCTCGGCGTAGATCCGCGAAAAGCTAACCAAATGGTAAGAGGCGTTGTTTCTCTGCCACACGGTACTGGTAAACAAGTAAGAGTTCTTGCATTGTGTTCTCCCGAAGTCGAAGCCGAAGCTAAAGAGGCCGGCGCTGACTATGTAGGACTAGATGAATATATCGAAAAAATTAAAGGAGGTTGGACCGATATTGACGTGATTATCACTCAACCGCAAATTATGGGTAAAATTGGTGCGCTTGGCCGTATTTTAGGCCCTCGCGGATTAATGCCTAACCCAAAAAGCGGAACCGTTACTCCCGATGTGGCTAAAGCCGTAAGGGAAGTAAAACAAGGTAAAATCGACTTTAAAGTAGACAAAGCAGGTATTATTCACACTTCTATTGGAAAAGTATCTTTTTCGCCTGAGCAGATAAGTGAAAACGCGAAAGAATTTATTCAAACGTTGATCAAATTGAAACCGACGGCAGCAAAAGGTACCTATGTTAAAAGTATTTATCTTTCGAGCACGATGAGTCCCGGTATTAAAGTGGACAATAAATCGGTAGACGAAATCTAATTTAAAAAGAAGAAAAAATCTATGAAGAAGGAAGATAAAGGCAATATAATAGAAAATATAGCGGCAAACTTGCAGGAGTACGAAAACTTCTATCTCACGGACATTGCTACGCTTGATGCGACAAAAACAAGCAGCCTGAGAAGAGAATGCTCCAAGCAAGACATTAAGCTATTGGTGGTAAAAAATACCTTGTTGCGTAAGGCATTAGAACAATTGGGCGGTAATTATGAAGAGCTGTATCCCATATTAAAAGGAAATACGGCTATCATGTTTTCCAATTCGGCTAATGCTCCTGCTAAACTCATTGATAAATACAAAAAAGAAAAAATTCCGGCGTTAAAAGGAGCTTATGTACAAGAAAGTTTCTTTATTGGAGCCGAAACGCTTCAAACACTTGTAAATATCAAGAGCAAAACAGAACTTATCGGAGAAGTTATCACACTCTTGCAATCTCCTGCAAAGAATGTTATTTCTGCACTCCAATCCGGCGGCACATTACTCCATGGAGTATTGAAAACGTTATCGGAAAAAGAAAATTAATTTTTACACAAACAAACAGAATTAGTAATCAACTTAATACATACAAAAAATGGCAGACTTAAAAAAATTTGCTGAAGAATTAGTTAACTTAACTGTGAAAGAAGTTAACGAACTTGCTGAAATCTTAAAAACAGAGTACGGTATCGAGCCCGCTGCTGCAGCTGTTGCTGTTGCCGCAGGTCCTGCCGCTGGCGGCGAAGTTGCTGCCGCAGAAGAAAAAACTTCATTCGATGTAGTTCTTAAAAGCGCAGGCCAAGCAAAATTGGCAGTTGTGAAAGCTGTAAAAGAACTTACCGGACTTGGTTTGAAAGAAGCAAAAGACCTAGTAGACGGAGCTCCGAGCGAATTGAAAAAAGGTGTAACAAAAGACGAAGCAGACGCTTTGAAAAAACAACTTGAAGAAGCAGGAGCAGAAGTTGAACTTAAATAACAATTACCTACTAATAGGTTAACTTGGTTAGGAATCTTCCAACATGAAGATTCTTAACCTTTTGTGTCATTACATACTAAGTTCAAAAACTCATTATCCATGTCTTCAAATACAACCAACCAAAGAATAAATTTTGCGTCAATAGAAAATCCCCTCGATTTTCCCGACTTCTTGGAAATCCAGTTAAAGTCGTTTCAAGATTTTCTTCAACTCGACGCGCCTCCCGAAAGCAGAAAAAATGAAGGACTGTATAAAGTTTTTACCGAAAATTTCCCTATTGCGGATACACGTAACAACTTCGTCCTCGAGTTTTTAGATTATTTTGTAGATCCACCTCGCTATACAATTGAAGAGTGTATAGACAGAGGCCTTACCTATAGCGTACCGCTAAAGGCAAAACTTTATTTATACTGTACCGACCCTGACCACGAAGACTTTGCCCCTGTAATTCAGGACGTTTATTTGGGGACCATTCCCTATATGACGGAAAAAGGCACCTTTGTGATCAATGGCGCGGAGCGCGTAATTGTTTCACAATTACACCGTTCGCCCGGTGTTTTCTTCGGACAGAGCTTACACGCCAACGGAACATTGCTTTACTCGGCAAGAATTATTCCGTTTAAAGGATCGTGGATTGAGTTTGCTACCGACATTAACAATGTCATGTACGCATACATCGATCGTAAAAAGAAATTACCCGTAACTACGCTGTTACGCTCAATCGGTTTCGAAAGCGATAAAGATATCCTCGAAATTTTCGATTTAGCCGAAGAAATAAAAGTTACAAAAACCAACCTCAAGAAAGTACAAGGCCGGAAATTGGCCGCCCGCGTATTAAAATCGTGGATGGAAGACTTCGTGGATGAAGACACCGGCGAAGTAACTTCTATTGAAAGAAACGAAGTTATTATTGAGCGCGAAACCATTCTTGAGCAAGAACAAATTGATGAAATCTTGGAGTCGGGCGTAGCCAACATTCTTTTACACAAGGAAACAGCCAATTCGTCGGACTTCTCCATCATATACAACACGTTGCAAAAAGATCCGAGTAATACGGAAATCGATGCAATCCGCCATATTTATCGCCAGTTACGAAGCGCCGAACCGGCAGACGATGCCAGCGCTCGCGAAGTGATCAACAACCTGTTTTTCTCCGAAAAAAGGTACGACTTGGGCGATGTGGGGCGTTACAGGATCAACAAAAAACTGAATCTTGAGATTGACGATAACATCCGTGTTCTCACCAAAGAAGATATTATTGCCATAATCAAGTACTTGATTGAATTGGTAAATTCAAAAGCTGTTGTCGACGATATCGACCACTTAAGCAACAGGCGTGTACGTACAGTTGGCGAGCAACTTTACAACCAATTCGGCGTAGGATTAAACCGCATGGCGCGGATCATTCGCGAGCGAATGAACGTACGCGACAACGAAGTTTTCACTCCTATCGATCTGATCAACGCGAAAACCATTTCGTCCGTTATCAATTCGTTCTTTGGAACCAACGCGCTCTCGCAATTCATGGACCAAACCAACCCGTTGGCCGAGATCACGCACAAACGACGCCTTTCGGCGCTTGGCCCGGGCGGCCTTTCGCGCGAACGCGCCGGATTTGAGGTACGCGACGTGCATTACACGCATTACGGCCGTCTCTGCCCCATAGAAACGCCTGAAGGCCCAAATATCGGGCTTATTTCCTCGCTTTGTGTTTACGCAAAGATCAACGACCTCGGGTTTATAGAAACACCTTATCGCGTTGTAGAAAACGGCGTTGTTAACATAGACAACAACGAAGTTATTTATTTAGCTGCCGAGGAAGAAGAAGAAAAAATCATTGCACAAGGAAACGCTCCGCTCGATGAAAAAGGAAATTTCACGCTTCCGCGTGTGAAATCGAGAAAAGAAGCCGATTATCCGGTGGTAGAACCGGAAGAGGTGGACTTAATGGACGTTTCGCCCATGCAAATTGCTTCCATCGCGGCATCGCTCATTCCTTTCCTTGAACACGACGACGCAAACCGTGCATTGATGGGATCGAACATGATGCGCCAAGCAGTTCCTTTGATGCGAAACGAAGCTCCTATTGTGGGCACGGGTATTGAAGCCCAACTTATCAAAGACTCTCGTACACAACTTATGGCTGAAGGAAACGGCGAAGTAATGTATGTTGATGCAACAACCATCAAAATAAAATACGACAGAACCGAAGAAGAAGAATTCAGCAGTTTTGAAGATGCGGTGAAAACCTATTCTATCCCGAAATTTCGTAAAACCAATCAAAATACTACTGTCGACTTACGTCCCGTTTGTCGCGTAGGACAACAGGTTGCAAAAGGCGAAATTTTAACCGAAGGTTACGCTACCGAAAACGGAGAACTCGCCTTGGGCAGAAACCTTCGCGTGGCATTCATGCCATGGAAAGGCTATAACTTTGAGGACGCCATTGTTCTGAACGAAAGATTGGTTAGCGAAGATGTTTTCACGTCCGTTCACGTAGAAGAATTTGCATTGGAAGTTCGCGAAACTAAACGCGGATTGGAGGAATTGACTTCCGACATCCCCAACGTGAGCGAAGACGCCACCAAAGATTTGGACGAAAACGGAATTATCCGTGTGGGCGCGCGCGTAAAACCGGGCGATATTCTTATCGGCAAAATTACGCCGAAAGGCGAGTCCGATCCTTCTCCCGAAGAAAAATTGCTTCGCGCTATCTTCGGAGACAAAGCCGGAGACGTGAAAGATGCTTCCTTAAAAGCATCTCCTTCTCTGAAAGGGGTAGTAATCGGCACAAATCTTTTCTCTAAAGCGGCTAAAAAAGGCAAATCGAAACTTTCCAACAAAGCAATACTCCCAAAAATCGACGAAGAATTCGAAACGAAAATGGAGAATTTGAAAAAGTTGTTGATAGAAAAGTTAACAGCCATTACAGATGGGAAAACATCTGCAGGAGTAAAAGATTATACCAATATGGATGTAGTTCCCAAAGGAGCAAAATTTACTCCAAAAGTGCTATCCGATATAGATTACGAATCCATTCAACTTAGCAAGTGGACTACCGATGCGCATAAAAACGAACTTATCCGTACTACGGTAATTAACTATCTGCGCAAGCACAAAGAATTGGATGCAGAATTAAAACGCAAACGTTTTGATCTCACCATCGGAGATGAACTTCCTTCGGGCATCATGCAAATCGCGAAAGTTTACATTGCCAAAAAACGCAAAATTCAAGTGGGTGACAAAATGGCGGGACGCCACGGAAACAAAGGTATTGTTTCCAGAATAGTACGCCCCGAAGATATGCCGTTCCTCGAAGACGGAACTCCGGTGGATATTGTTTTGAACCCGCTGGGTGTGCCTTCTCGTATGAACCTCGGCCAGATTTTCGAAACCGTTTTGGGTTGGGCAGGCAAAGTAATGGATGTTAAATTCGCTACTCCCATTTTCGACGGAGCTACTTTAGATGACTTGAATGAGTGGACCGACAAGGCCGATGTTCCCCGTTACGGAAAGACGTATTTGTACGATGGCGGCACAGGTGAACGTTTCGACCAGCCTGCAACCGTGGGAATGATCTATATGTTAAAACTCGGCCATATGGTTGAAGATAAGATGCACGCCCGTTCCATCGGCCCGTACTCTCTTATCACACAACAACCGTTGGGCGGTAAGGCACAATTCGGAGGACAACGTTTCGGAGAAATGGAGGTTTGGGCGCTCGAAGCATTCGGTGCATCGCACATTTTGCAAGAGATCCTTACCATCAAATCCGATGATGTTGTGGGACGTTCTAAGGCTTATGAATCCATAGTGAAGGGCGAAGCAATGCCTCAACCCGGAATACCGGAATCGTTGAACGTGTTGCTACACGAGCTTAAAGGTCTGGGAATGAGCGTTACGCTCGATTAATTTTCAATGAATAAAAAATAATAACTCTTTATACGACATAAAACATGGCATACAGAAAAGAGAATAAAATAAAGAGTAACTTTTCAAAAATAACCATCAGCTTGGCATCGCCCGAAGAGATTTTAGAAAGCTCTTTCGGCGAAGTGCTAAAACCTGAAACAATAAATTATCGGACATACAAACCCGAACGCGACGGTTTATTCTGCGAGCGCATTTTCGGCCCTGTAAAGGATTACGAATGCCATTGCGGAAAATACAAACGCATTCGTTACAAGGGTATTGTGTGCGACCGATGCGGTGTTGAAGTTACCGAAAAGAAAGTGCGTCGCGAAAGAACGGGACACATCCATTTGGTAGTTCCTGTGGCTCATATTTGGTATTTCAGGTCGTTGCCCAATAAAATCGGTTATTTGTTGGGAATTCCAACAAAAAAATTGGATTCGATCATTTACTACGAACGTTATGTGGTAATTCAATCCGGCGTTTTGAGCGATAAAATAGAAGAGAGAGAACTTCTAACGGAAGATGAATATTTGGAACTGTTGGAAACGCTTCCAAAAGACAATCAACTGCTCGAAGATTCCGATCCCAACAAATTTATCGCAAAAATGGGAGCAGAAGCGTTGCTTGATCTGTTAGAGCGCATCAATCTCGACAAATTAGCCAACCAATTGCGCCACCGCGCCAATACCGACACTTCGCAGCAACGTAAGAATGAGGCGCTTAAACAACTGCAGATTGTGGAAGCTTTCCGCGGCTCGAAGAGTGTGAACAAACCCGAATGGATGATCATGAAAGTGATACCGGTTATTCCGCCCGATTTGCGCCCGCTCGTTCCGCTGGATGGCGGACGTTTCGCAACATCGGATCTGAACGACCTTTACCGTCGGGTAATTATCCGTAACAACCGTCTGAAAAGGCTTATCGATATAAAAGCGCCGGATGTGATCCTGCGTAACGAAAAGCGTATGCTTCAAGAAGCGGTAGATTCATTGTTCGACAATTCTCGTAAATCGAGTGCAATAAAAACCGATTCAAACCGTCCGCTAAAATCGCTTTCCGATAGTTTGAAAGGAAAACAAGGACGTTTCCGTCAAAACTTATTGGGTAAACGTGTGGATTATTCGGCGCGTTCGGTTATCGTTGTGGGCCCCGAGTTGAAAATGCACGAATGCGGTCTCCCGAAAGACATGGCGGCAGAACTTTACAAGCCATTCATTATCAGGAAACTGATTGAACGCGGCGTTGTAAAAACCGTGAAATCGGCCAAAAAAATTGTCGATAGAAAAGAACCGATCGTTTACGATATTTTGGAATACGTGATGAAAGGCCATCCCGTATTGCTTAACCGCGCACCCACGCTTCACCGTTTAGGTATTCAGGCTTTCCAGCCGAAACTTATTGAAGGCAAGGCCATTCAATTGCATCCATTATCGTGTACGGCTTTTAACGCCGACTTCGATGGCGACCAAATGGCTGTTCACTTGCCCCTTGGAAACGAAGCTATTCTTGAAGCACAACTTCTGATGCTGGCTGCGCACAACATCTTGAATCCTGCCAACGGAGCGCCAATTACGGTGCCTTCTCAAGACATGGTTCTCGGATTGTATTACATAACCAAAATCCGTCCCGGCGCCAAAGGCGAAGGTATGACTTTCTATGGTGAAGAAGAAGCCATCATTGCCTATAACGAAGGCCGTGTTGATATTCACGCGTTGGTAAACGTTATTGTTGACCATATCGACGAAAACGGCGACCCGCTTCGTAAAATGCACGAAACCACCGTTGGACGCGTTATCACCAACGAATATATCCCGAAAGAAGTTGGTTACATCAACGAACTGCTTTCTAAAAAATCGCTGCGCGATATTATCGGAAAAGTTATTAAAACTTGCGGCGTTGCCCGCACAGCGCAATATCTGGACGATATCAAAGACCTTGGCTACAAAATGGCATTTCAAGGCGGATTGTCTTTCAACCTGGAAGATGTGATCATTCCCGAAGAAAAAGATACCCTTATCAAACAAGGTTACGACGAAGTTGAGCAGATCATGGAGAATTACAATATGGGTTTCATTACCTATAACGAACGTTACAACCAGATCATCGACACGTGGACACATATCAACTCCAAGTTATCGAATATCCTGATGAAGCAATTGTCGGAAGACGATCAAGGTTTCAATTCGGTTTACATGATGTTGGATTCCGGCGCTCGCGGTTCACGCGAACAGATTCGTCAGTTATCGGGTATGCGCGGATTGATGGCTAAACCACAAAAAAGCGGAGCCGAAGGCGCACAAATTATCGAAAACCCCATCCTTTCTAACTTCAAAGAAGGACTTTCGGTGTTGGAGTATTTTATTTCCACACACGGTGCGCGTAAAGGTTTGGCTGATACAGCCCTCAAGACCGCCGACGCGGGTTATTTAACGCGCCGTTTGGTTGACGTTTCGCAAGACGTGATTATCACGGAAGAAGACTGCGGAACTTTGCGCGGTTTAGCTGCTACTGCGGTTAAAAATAACGACGAAATCATCGCATCGTTATTCGAACGAATACTCGGACGCGTTTCCGTGCACGATGTACAACATCCCACAAGCGGAGAAATTTTGGTAAATTCGGGCGACGAAATCACCGAAGAAATTGCTGGGAAAATAGACGAATCGCCCATCGAACGTGTAGAAATACGCTCGGTACTTACTTGCGAATCCCGACAAGGCGTCTGCGCCAAATGTTACGGAAGAAACTTAGCTACGGGCCGCATGGTTCAAAAAGGAGAGGCTGTAGGTGTAATTGCCGCACAATCAATCGGCGAACCGGGAACTCAGCTTACGCTTCGTACTTTCCACGTGGGAGGTATCGCTTCCAACATCGCCAGCGAAAACAGCATCGTTACAAAATACGATGGTATTTTGGAATTCGATGAGCTACGCTTTGTAGAAACGAAAGATTCCGATGGAAACACTTATAAAGTGGTTGTAAGCCGATTGGTGGAAATGCGTGTTATCGATCCCAATACAAAAATCGTACTTTTGTCGCACAACGTTCCTTATGGTTCTAAACTTTATTTCGGAGATGGAGATAAGGTGAAAAAAGGCGATTTGATCAGCGAATGGGATCCGTTCAACGCGGTTATCATCTCTGAAGCGACCGGTAAAATCAAGTTCGAAAACTTTATAGAAGGCACAACTTACAAAATAGAATCGGACGAGCAAACAGGGCTTAAAGAAAAAGTAATTATAGAATCTCGCGATAAAACCAAAGCTCCGTCTGCCCACATTTTGGATGAGAATGACGACTTACTTCGTTCGTACACGCTTCCGTTAGGCTCTCACGTAGTGAAGAGTGAAGACGATGAGATAAACGTGGGCGATGTTCTTGTGAAAATCCCTCGCGCTGTTGGAAAAGCCGGCGATATTACCGGAGGCCTTCCGCGCGTAACAGAGTTGTTCGAAGCGCGTAATCCGTCTAATCCGGCGGTAGTTGCCGAAATAGATGGGGAAGTTTCTTTTGGAAAGATAAAGAGAGGAAATCAGGAAATTTCCATTACTTCCAAAACAGGAGAAGTGAAGAAATATCTAGTTCCGCTATCTAAACAGATACTTGTACAGGAAAACGATTTCATCAGGGCAGGTATGCCGCTTTCCGACGGAGCCATCACTCCTTCCGATATTTTGGCCATTATGGGACCGACAGCAGTTCAGGAATATATCGTGAACGAAGTTCAAGATGTTTACCGACTGCAAGGCGTGAAAATCAACGACAAACACTTCGAGGTCATCGTTCGTCAGATGATGCGCAAAGTGGAAGTGGTTGATCCGGGAGATACCCGATTCCTTGAGCAACAATTGATCGACAAACATGAAATCATGGAAGAGAACGATCGGATTTGGGGCAAGAAAGTTATCGTGGATGCCGGAGACTCGCAAGTGTTTGAACCGGGACAAATTGTAACGGTGCGCAAACTTCGCGATGAGAACAGTTCGCTTAAACGCCGCGACTTGAAACTGATCGAGAGCCGTGATGCCGTTCCGGCAACTGCCAATCAGGTGCTTCAAGGTATTACGCGCGCCGCGCTGCAAACTACCAGCTTTATGTCGGCTGCTTCATTCCAGGAAACCACCAAAGTATTGAACGACGCTGCGATAAATGGTAAGGTTGACACACTCGAAGGTTTGAAAGAAAACGTTATTTGCGGACACCTTATTCCTGCCGGAACCGGCTTGCGTGAATACGACAAAATTGTTGTAGGATCGAAAGAGGACTTTGACAAAATGAGAACCAATAAACGACTTGATTTCTATCAGGAACAAGAAGTGGAAGGATAAAATCTTTTTTATAAAAATTATCCCCTGTAAGTTTTAAATTTACAGGGGATTTTTTATTGGGTATCATTCAAACTTCTCTAGCCTCATCTCAACCCCATCCCAAACAGCATAAGAGAAATGGGCGATCCAATCGCCGAGAATAATGACGTGAGATTGCTCCGCGATGGGCAAATTTAGTAGTATATGTCTGTGCCCAAAAACGAAATAATCAATATCGGGCATTTCAGTTAATTTTTGCTTCGCAAACAAGATAAGGTGTTCTTTGTACTCTCCCAAAAATTCATTTACGCCACCATTTTCACGACTGTGATTTGACCACGCGTGCGCCAACGGAATCGTCAAACGGGGATGAGCAGCTGAAAAACAGGTTCGAAGAAATTTACTGTGAAAAATTTTTCGCAGAAAACTGAATGATTTGGAGTCGTCGCCCAATCCATCGCCGTGGGCGAGAAAGAACTTTTTTCCGTTAAATTCGGTAATGAATGGCTCAAAATGCAGGATCATTCCGCACTCTTTGGCGAGGTAATCGGTGAGCCACATATCGTGATTGCCGATAAAAAAATGCACATCTACTCCCGAATCGGTCACTTCCGCCAATTTGCCAAGCACACGTGTAAATCCCTTAGGAACAACATGTTTATATTCGTACCAATAGTCGAAAATGTCGCCCAGCAGGCAAATCGCTTGCGCGTCTTTTTTTGCCATATCGAGCCAGCGGCACAATTTGCGTTCCGTTTCAATGGAATCGGCGTGCGAACGCGAACCCAAATGGGCATCGGAAAGGAAATAGATTTTTTTATTCATTCACGAAACGATCTGTCCGTACCAAGTTACATAAATCCCAGTTCAAGCAACGCTTCTTCGCTCATCATCGATTTATCCCACGTGGGTTCAAACGTGAGATTGATATCTACGTTGTTCACTTCTTTAATGGATTCCACTTTCATTTGAACATCCATCAAAATAAAATCGGCAGCGGGGCAGCTTGGCGACGTGAACGTCATTTCGACGGTAACGTTGTTTCCCTCGTCAATATCCACATCGTAAATGAGTCCTAAATCATAGATATTCACAGGGATTTCGGGATCATACACTGTTTTAAGCATGACCACGATCTTATCTTGTAATTTTTGTAATTCTTCGTTCATATTTTTTTTATTTTCTTATTAAAACCGATTTTTCAAGATTTTGTTCTTTGAATCTCACTCAATCTTAATCAATCTTTTTCTATATAACGCCTTCATCGGCGAAACTGTAATACGTTTTTTCGCACACAATAATATGATCATGCAACGAAATATCCATCCATTGCGCGGCTTCTTTCAGTTTTTTAGTGAGTTGCGTATCCTGCGGACTTGGCACGCAATTTCCCGACGGGTGGTTGTGCCCTAAAATAATGCCCGATGCGTAATGACTGAGCGCTTCGCGAAGAACAAGTCTGATGTCGACAACCGTTCCCGAAATTCCACCACGACTGACCTGCGCGGTCGAAATCACTTTATTAGCGCGATTAAGCAATAACGCCCACGTTTCTTCGTGATGCAGGTCGGATAATATGGGAAGAAAGATTTCGTATGCGTCGCGTGAGGAATTGATTTTCTTTAAATCGGCGATATCCGAATCTTTTCTTCGTTTTCCCAACTCCAATGCAGCAACGATCGTTACGGCCTTTGCGGGGCCTATGCCTTTGAAGTTTTTCACCAAATCGTTTACGCTGAATTTCCCGAGTTTGTTCAAATCGTTGTCCGCCAAACGAAGAATACGTTTACACAATTCCACCGCGCTTTCCTCATTGCTCCCCGACCCGATTAAAATAGCCAGCAATTCAGAATCCGACAAAGCCGAAACGCCTTTCAACAGCAGTTTCTCGCGTGGGCGGTCTTCCTCGGCCCACTGCTTGATGCTTATTTTTTCTCTTTCGGGTTGTGTCATTTTTTCAATCAATCAATGCTCGATGAATCACAAAGATACATCAAAAAAAGACATCTCAAAACGAGATGCCTTTTTCTGTGTGTGCGCTTCTTAAAGAACAGACTTATTCTTTAGCTCTTTCAACGTAGCTTCCGCTGCGTGTATCTATTTTTATTTTTTCGCCCGTTTCAATGAACAGCGGAACACGAACTTCGGCTCCGGTTTCAACCGTGGCCGGTTTCAGCGTGTTGGTGGCAGTATCTCCACGTAATCCGGGTTCAGTATAAGTAACCTCCAAAACTACGTGCACGGGCATTTCTGCGGTAAGAATGGTGCCGCTTTCGGCATGTGTTTGCACTTCCACCACATCACCTTCTTTAAGAAACTGAACGCCTTCGATTTGCTCTCCGGAAATGGGAATTTGCTCGAAAGTTTCGGTATTCATAAAATTATATCCCATATCGTCCTGATAAAGATATTGGTACGGGCGACGTTCGATGCGAACTTCATCGACCTTTACTCCCGAGTTGAACGTTTTATCGAGAACTCGACCGGTAGTTACGTTTTTAAGTTTTGTGCGGACGAAAGCGGCGCCTTTACCGGGTTTCACGTGAAGAAATTCCGTGATAAAATAATATTGCCCGTCTAAATCGATGCACATTCCGTTTCTGAAATCAGCTGTTGTTGCCATAAATTATTAATGTGGTTGATTTGTATTTTATTAGGTCGCAAAAGTAATGGTTTTATTCCAAAACGGCAAATAAATATAATCCACAAATTTCTTTAATTAGTAATTGTCAATGTACAAAGGCATTTGACGCATCAAGAACTATTTTTATCAAGAAGAAAATCGATAAAATAAACATGGTGATGCTTACATCTTTTACTTTCCCCGACAGCAGTTTAATAATGGTAAAACTCAACATTCCGAAAATAATTCCGTTGGCAATGCTGTACGTGAAAGGCATAAAAATAATGGTAATGAATGCCGGAAAGCCCGAACTGATTTCGCTGAAATCGATATCGGCAACGGAACTCATCATGAATAATCCGATGATAATCAGCGCGGGAGCTGTTGCAGCTGCAGGAACCATCAAAAATAATGGAGCAAAGAAAAGCGCTAACACGAACATCATTGTTGTGCTCACACTCGTAAGGCCTGTTCTGCCACCGGCAGCCACGCCCGATGCACTCTCCACGTAAGAAGTATTGGGGCTGGTTCCTAATACGGCGCCGACAAATGTTCCCAATGCATCGGCAAACAACGCCTTCTGTAATTGGGGAAAACTGCCGTCTTTTTCGGATTTTCCGATTTTTGAAATTACGCCGATCAACGTCCCCATCGCATCGAAAATATTAACCATTAAGAATGTAAAGACAACGATCAACATATCGAATGTAAAAATATTGTTCCATTCGAATTTAAAAAATATAGGTTCAATGCTCGGTGGAAGCGTAATCCAACTGCCTTGCGGCAATTGAATCATCCCCAAAAATCCGGCAAAAATGGTAGAAACCAAAATTCCGATAAGAATGGCTCCGTGTACTTTTTTTACCAACAGAACAGCAATAATTATTAACCCCAAAACTGCGACCCAAACATTCGGATCCGCCATATTTCCGAGTTGAACGAGGGTAAACTGGTTAGGAGTTACAAGGCCTGCACTTTTTAGTCCAATCAGGGTGATGAACAGACCAATACCAATCGGAATGGCATTTTTCAAAGCCACGGGAATATTATCTACAATAATTTTTCGGATATTGAAAATGGTCAAAAGCATAAATAAAGTACCCGACAATAAAACGCCGGTCAATGCAAATTGCCATGAGTGCCCCATCGCAATTACCACGCTGAAAGCAAAAAAATTATTTAATCCCATTCCCGGCGCCTGTGCAATGGGCACATTGGCTATAAGCGCCATAAAAATGGTTCCGGCAATCGCGGCAAGAGCAGTCGTCGTAAACAACGCCCCTCTGTCCATACCGGTTTCGCCCAAAATCTGCGGGTTTACTGCCAAGATATAAGACATGGTCAAAAAAGTGATAATCCCTGCCAAAATCTCTGTGCGGACAGTGGTATTATTTTGTTTGAGTTTAAAAAGTTTTTCTAACATAATTATTCGATTGTGATTCAGTTGATACTCAGTAGATATTCAATTCATATTCGGTGTCACGTTAAATATTTCAACGCCTCGACGAATTACGATAGATCAGAAATTCCACTTTGTGGCTATTGTTGGAATAGCGGTAAATTTTTCTGCACGAGCGAAGTTATAACTTAATTCAATCTCGCTTCCGATGGCAAAATGAGGAGTGAAGTTGTACCAAATTTGTGGTTCCGATAAAAGGATCAATCTTTTTCCGCCTTCGCCTGTTGCACGGTTTTTGTTTTCAGACCACAAATCCAAAAATCCACCTAATGATACTTTGCTATCCGGAAATGCGGAACTCCAAGTTAGCGTCCATTGTACATCATGACTATTAGTCTCAAAAGCGTTCAATTTATAAGCCAAGTAGGTACCCATAAAGAAATTGCCTAATTGAAACGGATATTGCATCCCTGCTAAATAAGAGCTCGGAATAGAGAAACTAAACCCCGTACCTCTCACCAAACCCAAACCTCCATTGTACTCCAAATGCGGCATTAACGGAAAATCACCGATTTTGAATGCGCGGGCAATCTCGGCGTAAGCTAAACCGGGATTTCTTTTATCGAAATTGAAATCGAAATCCACAAACATAAATGTAGAACCCCAATCATCGGGCTTAAACATTTCAAACGTAGCAGTCAAATAATTTATAGGAGCAATTTCATCACCATACAACGCATTGCGCGGATCGAAATGCAACTGAAGATTTTGGGAGTACGTAACCCCGATTACACACAAAAGTGCAGCAGAAAGAACAATTTTTCGTAGCATAAGAATGTGAGTTTAAAATATAAAAAAATTAAAGAAGGGGCGAAGATAAAAAAAATATGTAAAAATCCCATCGCAAAAAATAACATATTTATCTTTTTTTTCATAAATAGTTTTCATTGCACATAAATTTGTATTTTTGTGCTTCTTAACAAAAAATGCGCCCTTTTATGAACGGAGAAAAAGCGAAAGATTTACTTATATATAATACGCTCACCCGATCGAAAGAACCTTTTGAGCCCATCCATCCACCGCACGTGGGAATGTATGTTTGCGGCCCCACAGTTTACAGCGATGTTCATTTGGGAAATTGTCGCACGTTTATCTCTTTCGATATAATTTACCGATATTTGCTGCATCTCGGATACAAGGTACGATATGTGCGTAATATCACCGACGCCGGGCACCTGGAAGGTGACAGCGACGAAGGCGACGACAAATTTGCCAAACGCGCCAAACTGGAGCAACTGGAACCGATGGAAATCGTGCAGAAATACACCATCGGGTTTCACGATGTACTTTCTATATTCAACACGCTTCCACCAAGCATTGAGCCTACCGCTACCGGGCACATTTTGGAGCAAATTGAGATGATTAAGAAGATTTTGGAAGTTGGTTTGGCTTACGAAGTGGATGGTACAATCTATTTCGATGTGGAAAAATACAGTCAAACAAACGATTATGGACAATTGACTAATCGTAAACTCGAAGATTTATTGGAAGGTACTCGTGAACTGGGAGGACAAGACGAGAAACGAGGGAGACTGGATTTCGCCCTTTGGATCAAGGCCAAACACGAAACGCTGATGCAATGGCCTTCACCATGGGGTTGGGGTTTTCCCGGCTGGCATATAGAGTGTTCGGCAATGAGTACGAAGTACTTAGGAACTACGTTCGATATTCATGGCGGCGGTATGGATTTGCAGGCTACACACCACACCAACGAAATTGCACAATCGGAAGCGTGCAATCACGCTGCGCCCGCCAAGTATTGGGTACACACGAATATGCTCACGGTAAACGGCGCGCGCATGTCTAAAACCGCCGGAAACGGATTCCTGCCGAAAGAACTTTTCACCGGCGATCACCCCTTGCTGGAGCGTGGTTATTCGCCCATGACGGTGCGCTTTTTCATGGCGCAATCGCATTACCGCAGTACGCTCGATTTTAGTAATGAGGCGCTGCAAGCTTCTGAAAAGGGTTACAAAAAACTCATGGAAAGTATTGCCCGATTGCAAAAAATAGAGCCTTCGGCTACTTCAACCGTGAATATTAAGGAAATTAGCGATAACTGCTATACAGCAATGAACGATGATTTCAATAGTCCTATACTTATTTCACATCTGTTTGAAGCCACTCGCATTATCAATTCTGCAGCCGACAAAAAAGAAAACTTAACGGCAAACGATGTCGAGGCGCTACAATTGTTGATGCAAACATTTGTTTTCGATGTCTTGGGATTGGTTGATGAAAGTGACTCCAACGCCGGAGGCGAAGTGATAAACGGGTTGATGAATCTGATTATTGACATTCGTAAATCGGCTCGCGAGAACAAAGATTGGGCTACTTCCGACAAAATTCGCGATGAACTTAAAGCCGCCGGAGTGGAATTGAAAGATACCAAAGACGGAGTGGAATGGCGAATTTGAGACTTGGAAAGAGGGAGACGATGGGGATGGTTTTGCATTTGCGGAAATGATATAACAAAGTTGTTTGTAACAAAGTTGTTTGTAACAAAGTTGTTTGTAAATGTTTTTTGTTTATCTTTGTGTCCGAAAGGAGATTAGTTACATGGAAAATCCGTTTGTTTTTGGTTCGGCAACGTCGGGCGAATGGTTTACCGACCGTGAAGCCGATACCAAACGCTTGTCAGCAAACCTGACACATGGCATAAATACAATTTTGATTTCACCACGCCGCTGGGGAAAAACTTCTTTGGTGCACAAAGTGGGCGAAAACATTCGGTCGGCAAGTATAAAGGTGGTAAATATCGATGTGTTTTCTTGCCGTAATGCTGAAGATTTTTACACGCTGTTTGCTACCGAAATCATCAAACAAACGGCAAGCAAATGGGAGGAATGGGCAGAAAATGCGAAGCAATTTTTGTCGGGATTGGTTCCGAAAATCAGTTTCGGCATTGACCCGATGACCGATTTTACTCTTTCATTTGATTTTTCCAACCCTCAACGCAACGAAGATGTTTTAAACCTGCCTGAAAAAATTGCGACCGAAAAAGGAGTGCAAATTATTGTTTGCTTGGATGAATTTCAACAAATTGCTGAGTTTGACAATTCGCTCTATTTTCAACGTAAACTACGCTCGGCTTGGCAATTGCATCAAAAAGCAACTTATTGCCTTTATGGAAGCAAACAGCATTTGATGACGAAGTTGTTCTCCAAGCAAAGTATGCCCTTTTACAAATTCGGCGATGTGATGTATCTGCAAAAAATCGCCACATCCGACTGGGTGGAGTTTATCCTCCATCGGTTTGAAGTTACCGAAAAACAAATTTCACCCGAACTTGCCGAAAAAGTTTGCCTTACGGTAGAAAATCATTCATCGTACGTGCAACAATTGGCGTGGCTTTTGTGGGTTCAAACCGATGAAATTGCTACCGAATCCGATTTCGATGCGGCATTTACCGATTTATTGAACCAAAACTCCATGCTTTATTTTAAATATACCGATGGGCTAACCGCTTATCAACTTAATTTTTTGCATGCAATTGCCGACGGTGTAACGTCCGAGTTTACAAAAAGAGAAAATCTGGAACGTTATCAATTAGGCACTTCGGCAAATATCCGAAGACTCAAAACTGCATTAGAAAACAAAGAGTTAATTGATATTTCCGGCAAAGCCGTCAGTTTTAATGACCCCGTTTTTAAACTTTGGTTCAAGAAAAATGTGAGAAGGTTTCCGTGATAATTTCTTTCACACTTTCATGTCTTGATTCTAAAAATCTAACAAAATGCAAATAATCCTCTCCCCCGCCAAACTGATGAGTTTCGACGAAACGGACAAAAACATAAAAACAACTAAACCGCAATTTCTGAAAAAAACGTCGGAATTGGTGAAAGTAGGTCAGAAATTATCGGCTAATGAGATTGCCGAAAAAATGAAAATCAACAACGATATGGCGCGCGATGTGCACGGCTATTTTCAAACCTTCAATTTCAAATCCGCGCCAAGGCGCGCTGCTGCGCTCGCATACAACGGCATTGCTTACAAAGGATTGAACGCGCACGATTTCTCGGAAGAAGATTTCGATTTCGCGCAGCAACATCTAAATATTATTTCGGGATTGTATGGTTTTTTACGTCCTTTGGATGAAATAAAACCGTATAGGTTGGAAATGGTGCGAAAAATAACGCCTGAAGGCTACAAAAATCTGTACGAATTTTGGCAGGATACGCTCAATCAACACTTATCGAAGAAATTAAAAAAAGATGAAAAAGTGATCATTAACGTGGCTTCCAACGAGTACTCGAAAGTTATACGGACGAGCAAACTCCCGAAAGGCACGAAAATCATCGATATTCAGTTTCTGCAACAAGAGAACGACGATTTAAAACAAATTGTGGTCCACAGCAAAAAAGCGCGCGGCCTGATGTCGCGCTTCATCATAAAAAACAAACTCACGCACCACGAAGAAGTGAAAGCGTTCGATTACGAAGGGTATTTCTTTTATCCGTCTCTCTCGGACGAAAACAAATGGACTTTTGTACGGTAACCTAATAAAAAATGACAGATAACAGAGTAACATTCGCATCAAAACTTGGCATGGTGGCGGCAGCAGCCGGCTCCGCCGTAGGATTAGGAAACATTTGGCGCTTTCCGAGCCAAACCGCTGACGGCGGTGGCGCTATTTTTATCTTGGTTTACATCGGGTGCATTTTGTTTTTCGGCATTCCGGTGATGGTGGCCGAGTTTACAATCGGAAAATCGTCACGCGCCAACGCTGCAGGCGCTTTTCATATTCTGTCACCGGGAACGCCGTGGAAATGGATCGGCCGTTTGGGTGTTCTCACAGGCTTTGTCATCATGGGATTTTACATGGTAGTGTGCGGATGGACAGTCTCTTACCTCGCACAATCTATTTCGGGAAACCTGCATACCGTAACCGATTTTGCCGCCAATTTCAATGCTACCATGGCAAATAACACAAAGGAAATTATCCTAATGATTTTATTTACCTGTTTAACAGCGTTCTTTATCATTTCTGGTGTAAAAAAAGGGATTGAATTATCGGCAAAGATCATGATGCCGCTACTTTTCTTACTGCTTATTGTGTTGGCAATTCGTGCTATAACGCTGGATGGCGCAAGCGCAGGACTCGATTTTCTCTTCAAACCGAATTTAGCCAACGTGAAATCCACCGTGTTTCTCGATGCCATGGGGCAAGCCTTTTTCTCGCTTTCGCTCGGAATGGGCTGCATGATCACGTATGCATCGTATTTCGATAAAACATCCAATTTGCCAAAAACGGCCGTTCAGGTTTCCGTTCTCGATTCGCTGGTCGCTATTTTGGCAGGAACTGTTATTTTTCCGTCGGCATTCGCGCTCACATCTAATCCCGACACCATTGTGGATGAACTGGTTGCCGGCGGACCGGGATTATTGTTTATTACCTTACCCGAATTGTTTAATCAGCTTCCCGCACCGATGGTGTGGTCTGCCATGTTTTTTCTATTACTACTCCTTGCAGCGCTTACTTCCACCATTTCACTGATGGAAGTTGTAACGGTTTATCTCCACGAAGAATACAAAATTCCTCGTATAAAAAGCGCTTTTCTTACTGCGTTGGGAGTGATGGCACTGGGTGTTATTTCGTCGCTTTCTCCCCAATTCTTTAATTTATTGGATGTGGCTTCCGCTAAATTTATGCTTCCCATCGGAGGGTTTTTCATTTCACTTTTTGTGGGATGGTACCTCGATAAAAAACTGGTGAATGCACAACTGACGAACGATGGAACACTGAAATTCAGCGCGAAATTCCTGAAAGGCTACATTTTTTTGTTGCGCTACATAGCGCCCGTAGCTATTTTGGCAATATTTATTTATGGATTAATAGGATAAAGCCTTCGGCGATGACCCACCCCGCTTTGCGGTACGTTTGAGAGAATAAACAAAAGTTATTTTAAATAATCATAAAGCAAATATTTATCCTTTTTTACTCCGCTTTAAATTAGTACTTTTGCAAAAAAAGTTAGAGCCCGTAATGCAATACAAAATATTTCCTCCCGATAAGATAAACGCAACCGTAAAACTACCGGCATCAAAAAGCATTAGCAACAGAGCCCTGATATTAAATGCTTTAAGTTTGAGTTCCAACCCTATAGAAAATTTGTCGGATTGCGAAGATACTCAGGTTATTATCGATGCGTTTAATTCGGATTCCAACGTTTTCGACATAAAGGGCGCCGGAACGGCGATGCGTTTTCTCACCGCTTTTTTGGCGGGAATGGAAGGCGAGTGGATCATCAAAGGTTCGCCACGAATGCACGAACGTCCGATTTATCCGCTGGTTGACACGCTATTGGATTTGGGAGCGGAAATAGAATATTTAGAAAAAGAGGGATTTCCTCCGCTGAAAATCAACGGAAAGAAATTGGAAGGTGGCGAAGTTTTTCTTACCGGAAACATAAGTTCACAATTCACATCGGCTTTACTGATGATAGCTCCCACCATGGAAAACGGATTAATTATGCACATAGATAAGGAGATCGTTTCCAAACCTTATATCCATTTAACCATCAAATTGATGGAAGAATACGGGGTTTATGTAAAGTGGGAAGGAAATGACATTGCGGTAAAACCACAAACATATACTCCAACCAACATAAAAGTGGAGTCCGATTGGTCTGCCGCCTCATATTGGTATGCCATGGCTGCCCTTTCATCGAATGCAGAAATAACACTTTTGGGGTTAAGTAAAGCAAGTTCTCAAGGAGATTCTAAATTGGCAAGCATTTTCGACGATCTGGGTGTTACTACCAAATTCATCCCGGAAGGAGTTACGATTAAAAAAGCCGGAAAACCAACCAAAAAATTCTTCTATAATTTTATTGACGAACCCGATTTGGTCCAAACTTTTGCCGTAACCTGCTGTCTTTTGAATATTCCTTTCTTGTTTTCCGGAGTGCAAAGTTTAAAAATTAAAGAAACGGATAGAGTGGAAGCTTTAAAAACAGAATTGATGAAGCTGGGTTATGTGTTAAAAGAAACGGATAACGAAATGCTGGAATGGAACGGAGAACGTTTAGAATTTAACGCCCCGGCAACTATTGACACGTACGATGATCACCGAATGGCATTGTCTTTTACTCCCGCATCCATAAAATTAGGCTCCATTATGATAAATGACCCAAAAGTTGTGGCAAAATCTTATCCGCATTTTTGGGACGATATAAAGAATGCAGGATTCAAAATAGAAGAAAAAAATAATTAAAATGCAAAGTTTATATATATTCATAGGAATCATTATTTTTTTCTTTTTGGCATTGATTGTTTCTAATTATATTCAACGGAAAAGAGGAAATACAAAAGAGCGTGAAACCCTTGTACCCGCTATCGATGTACGAACCAAAGCCGAAAGAGAAAGCGGTTGCTGCGGGATGCACGAAGTGTGCGAAAAAGACAGTTTGATCTCGGCTTTCACCGAAAAGGCGGAATATTTCGACGATGAAGAACTGGACAGATTTAAGTTTCGCGAGGCTGATAGTTTTTCATCTGTAGAAGTAGATGAGTTCCGAGAAATATTTTATTCTGTACTCGATGAAGAAAAACCGCGCTGGGTGCGCAGTATGCAAACACGCAGCATACAAATCCCCAATCAGATGAAGGACGAAATTCTGATGATCGTAAACGATTTGCGAGAACAAAAAATGCACGCCTAACCCAAACTAATGGACATTCTCGAACTTTTTGATTATGCTTTTTTCCGAAACGCAGTTTGGGGAAGTCTTTTTGCGAGCATAGCTTGCGGAATTATCGGCACTTACATTGTGTCACGACGATTGGTTTTTATCAGCGGCGGCATTACGCACGCCTCATTTGGCGGCCTCGGCATCGGTTTTTACTTTGGAATGAACCCGATTTTTTCCGCGATGATCTTCTCCGTTTTATCGGCTTTCGGCATCAAATGGCTATCGGATAAACAAGGCGTACGCGAAGACTCCGCCATTGCCGTGTTTTGGTCGTTAGGGATGGCGTTGGGTATTATTTTAACCTTTCTCACACCGGGTTTTGCACCCAATTTGTCCGAATATCTTTTCGGCAATATACTTACCATTACACAAAATGATATTGTTTCCCTTATCATTCTCTGTCTGGTCATTGTTGTGTTTTTCGGGTTGTTTTACAGGCCGATAATATCGGTTTCCTTCGACAACCAATTTGCCAAAACACGACGCATCCCTACCCGATTTATCGAATATGCCATGATGCTGTTTATCGCCGTTACCATTGTCTTGAGCATTCGTTTGGTAGGAATTGTGCTTTTGATGTCGCTAATTACCGTTCCACAAATGACGGCCAACCTTTTTACCAATAATTATTCAAATATCATTTATATTTCAGTCGCAATTAGTTTTATCGCTTGTTTATTAGGGCTGCTTTTATCTTATTATCTGAATGTGCCATCCGGCGCCTTTATTATTTTCGTGTTGATAGTGATGTTTTTTATCGGGAAACTAATAAAAGAAATCCGAAAAATAAAATAGAAAGTCCGCTATTTGCTAAAAATCCTTTTAGAGATAATAAAACCTTGTTTTTCGAGTTATTAAAGGGAATAATTATTTTCTATTTTTTAAAGGGAAAACGAGTGATAATAAAAGACAGAATAAAATTTGTTCTTTTGGTATTTTTATGCATCGGTTTGTGTAACAGCTGTTCAACGAAAAAAAACACAGCCGGGACACGGGCTTACCATGAACTGACCACCCGATATAACGTTTTTTTTAATGCCGAAGAGGCCTACAACGAAACCTTAAAAACGCAGATAGAAAACTTTAAAGACGATTATTCTTCTCTTTTACCCATGTATCCCAACAGCGCGAAGCCCAACGAAACAGAAAAAGAGAAAGAATTGGGCGGCCCTTTTGACCGAACGGTAGAAAAAACAGTTAAAGCCATTCAAGAACATTCTATTGCGGCGAAGCCGAGAAGAGACCCCGGAAAAGCAAACACCCAAGAGTACAGAGATTGGTTACGGCAAGACGAATTTAATCCGTTTATCGATCAAGCATGGCTTCTGATGGGAAAAGCGCATGTTGAAAATAAAGACTACACGGAAGCTATTTCCGTGCTTTCGCAAACCTCACGGCTTTTCGATTATGATTTAGATGTTGTTTCGGAAGCTCAAATTTGGATGATGCGTGCTTACACCGAAATGGGTTGGTTCACCGATGCCGATGCGTTGGCGGAAATACTCAAAGTAAGATCGTTACCCGATAATCTTCAAAACAATTTCGACGAATTTTACACATATCTTTTAATCAGGAAAGGCAACTATTCGGAAGCTATTCCTTTACTCGCTCAGTCGATAACAAATCAGAATAATAATTTTCAAAAAACGCGTTTTCGGTTTCTACTCGGGCAACTTTTTTCGGAAATTGGCGAAACATCCAACGCTTATGCCGCTTTCGAAAATGTGAAAGGCTTGAATACTCCCTACGAATACACTTTCAATGCATTGATGAAGCAATCGCAAGTATCGGCAGGAAACGACCAAACAAAGATCATGAACGACCTGACCAAAATGGCGCGAAGTTCAAAGAACAGCGAGTTTCTGGATCAGATCTATTATGCCATCGGCAATATATATTTCGGCAGAAACGACACCACCAAAGCCATTGAAAATTATCTGCTTGCAGAAAAAGAAAGCACGCGTAGCGGCATCGATAAAGCGTTGGCTCAAGTGGCGTTGGGCGATATTTATTTCGACCGGAAAGATTTTGTAAGAGCCGAACCTCGTTATTCCGAAGCATTGGGCTCTCTGCCTGCAACCAACGAAAATTATCCTCGGGTAGAATTTCGCGCCGATGTTTTGGGCGATTTAGCGCCTCACGTTGCTGCCATTCAAGAACAGGACAGCGTTCAATTATTGGCTAAACTCCCACGGGAAGAACAATTAAAAATAATCGGCCAACACATTGCCGAAATAAAAAAACGCGACAGAGAAATGGCGCGTCAAGGTGAACGCGATGCCTATTTGGCCGAACAGCAGGGACGAGCTCCCAATTTAGGCCAGCAACAGCAAACCGCAGCCGAAGCTGCGGTTATGATGGCCAACAGAGGTACTTCTCAAACATCATTCTATTTTTACAATCCTCAACTCATATCGCAAGGGAGAAACGAATTCAGGAGAAGATGGGGAAACCGTAGGCTGGAAGACAATTGGAGATTGCTGAACAAACAGGGTGCGTCTTTTGGAGGAGCAAACCAAGCAGAAACCCAAACGGTGCAAACCGAAACCGATTCCGTTTCGTTAGGGCCTGACGGCCAACCCGTGGAACCCAACGCAAGCGCAACTGCAAGCGATCCTTACTCACCCGAATTCTATCTTCAACAATTGCCCACAACACCTGTCGCGCTTGCAGCGTCTAACAAAATAATCGAGGATGGATTGTACAGTTCGGGCAATATCGTGAAAGATCGGTTGGAGGATTATCCGCATGCCATCAATCTCTATAACCGTCATTTAAAGGATTTTTCCAACAGCGCTAACCGCGCTGATATTTATTATCAGCTTTATCTTATTTATTTGCGAACGGAGAACCGCACAATGGCTCAAAACTTCAAAAACAGACTGCTTGCTGAGTTTCCTGCAAGTGAATATGCCGTTGCCATGTCGGATGTAAATTACGATCGCACGATGCGAAACTTTGCACGAACCCAAGATTCACTGTATCAGCAAACCTATAATGCATACCAACGCGGACAGGCAAGAGCGGTGCAAAACAATTACGAATTGGCAAAAAAACTGTTTTCCAACGGAGACCTGATGCCTAAATTCATGTTGCTCAACGCGCTCTCATACGCACAAAGCGGAGACGCCCGGAATACAGAAACTCAATTGAAGGAATTGATTGAAAAATATCCTGATTCCGATGAAATAGCGATGGCACAAAATATATTGGGCGGACTTTCCGAAGGAAGAGTGCTCGCGGCGAATGCATCGGCCATGTCGGGTATCGATTGGCGGTCGGGAATGGTTACGACGTCCAGCCCTACGGTTGATTCCATTCAGTTCTATGCGCAAAGAAATCTGCCTCACAGCTACTTGTTGATGTTCCAACCCAATTCACTCCGAAAAAACAGCCTGCTTTTCGCTGTATCGAATTATAATTTTTCCAACTTCCAACTTCGGTCGTTTAATACCTCATTCATCAGGATTTCGCCTTTCGAAGCGCTGCAAATAAAATCATTCCGCTCGTTGGATGAAGCGAACCGTTATGCCGAAATGATAGAAACAGACAGCACTTTCAGACAAAGCATTCCCGAAAACGTTATGCCGCTTGTTATTTCCGATGCCAATATGGAATTGATAGAAAGAGGTAAAATGTTGAGCGACTATATCGTTTTCTTCGAAAATGAACTCAGTCCGACACCGGTAATTCAAGAAACACCTGTTGTGGAAGCGGCGGTTGATTCGGTTGAAAGCCAAGAACAAATATCTATTCCGATTAGACAGATCGAAACTATTGCGGAACCGGAAAAAACCGTAACTTTGGAGGGAATAAAAATTGATGTACAACCTGAAAATATCGAGGAAGTTACAGAACAAGAGGAAGCTCAACCAGTGATCGTGCCACAGCAACCGCCTCAACGCGTTACGATTGAAGAACGGCGGGCGGAATTGGAAAGAAAAGCTGAAGAAGCGTTGCAGGAAAGTACAGAGGAAGGGACACAAGACAGGGAAAAGACGCTGAAAGAACGCGAACGCGAACGAAATGAGCAAATTAAACAACGCGAACGCGAACTGAAAGAACGTGAACGCCAACGCAGAGAAGAAATGAAAGCGCGCGAAAAAGAGCGTCAGGAAAAGCTGAAAGAACAAGAGCGTATCCGGAAAGAAAAGCTTAGAGAACGCGAACGAATACTGCGTGAACGAGAAAGACAAAGAAGATGAAAGAAATAGTTTTCGCGACAAATAATTTACATAAACTCCAGGAAATTCGAGAAATTATCGGCAACCGATTTCAAATTTTAAGTTTAAAAGATATCGGTTGTCATGAAGATATTCCAGAAACCGGAAACACTTTTAAAGAAAATGCGCTTATAAAAGCACAATTTGTGAAAAACAGATTCGGCTTCGATTGTTTTGCGGATGATTCGGGCTTGGAAGTGGATGTTTTAAACGGTGATCCCGGAGTTTTCTCCTCTCGATATGGGGGCGAAAATGGCAACGCGGAAAAAAACATGGAAAAACTGTTGAAAAATCTGCATGGTAAATCCGATAGAAATGCAAGATTTCGGACGGTTATCGCGTTAATATTTAATGACAAAATCCATTATTTCGAGGGATACATTGATGGAACTATAATTGACGAAAAGAAAGGGACGAACGGTTTCGGTTACGATCCTATTTTCGTACCCGAAGGTTACGAAAAAACCTTTGCGGAGCTCGACGAAAGTGTAAAAAACACGATCAGTCATCGAGCAAATGCCACAAAAAAATTAATAGAATTTTTAACAGAACAACAATAAAACCAAAATATGCAGAAGTTAATTGCGCTCATTTTCACTTTAAACATTGCTATATTCGCGTTACAGTCACAAACAAAAATCGGCGAGTGGCAAACCCATTACTCTTACGAACGGATGCAACAAGTTGTCGATGCTAAGGGAAAAGCCTTTGTATTGGCCGAAGGCCATTTATTCAGTTACGATTCGGCTGACGAACATGTGCAAACGTACACAAAAATTAATGGGCTAAATGATAGTAAAATAGTAAAGATCGGATACAATAAATCGTTGGATTGCTTGGTGGTAATTTACGAAAATGCCAATATCGATATCCTGTACAGCGATGAGAGAATAGTTAATATTCCAAACCTCAGTTTATCTTACACCAATATCGATAAAACTATTAACGATATTTACATGTACGAAAATTTCGCGTATATTTCTACCGGATTTGGATTCTTCACCATAAATCTATCCCGAAACGAGATCAAGGAAACGGCGGTTTTTAACTTTCCCGTGTATTCTCTCAGTATTTTCAATAACGAAATATATGCTGCATCGCAAAACGGTGTTTTAAAAAATAACTTGAATTCAAATGTACAGGATATAAATCAATGGGAATCTTTCCCTGTCGCTCAAAAATACGAGTTTTCAGACCACACCTTTACCGATGACAAAATCAGAAAAATTTTTGTTTACAACAACAGGTTACATTTTTTCGTACCCAACTCCGCCGTGTATTATCTCAATGCCGACAATTCTGTGCAAAGGAATATGCAAGGTCAGCAATTGACTCATATTGTACCGGTAAACAACGAAAATTATATTGGCTACAGAGCAAATGCAATTTTACTGCCAACAGATTTAAACAATTATAAAATAATTCCTTATACCGGGTTAACTTCGGTTGATTACATGAACAACAATCAATATTGGATAACTTCTTCTAAAGAATATTTATCCATTGTTCAGACAACCAATAACCAATCTACGAGTGTAAAAAAAGAAATAAAACCCGATGGGCCGTTAAATAATTACGCGTTTGATTTGGCTTTTGAACACAACAAACTTCTAACCACCGGAGGTGGATATTTTTTAGATAGACATTACACTCCGGCTCAATTATCACAATATAAGGTTACAGAAGGTTGGTACAATTTCGATAAAGCGCAAATCGATCAGGTTTCGGGAGAAAATGCCCGCGATTTCGCTTCGGTTATCACCAATCCGGAAGATGAAAATCACCTTTTTGTTACGAGTTGGGGAGAAGGATTATATGAATTTAAAGATGGAGTTTGCGTAAAATTACATAATGATAAAAATTCCACATTGGAGGATATTTTCGGAGGGCGAAATTATATAAGAATTGACGGTTTGGCTTTCGATAAAAATGGAAATTTATGGACTACTAATTCCTTTGTTACAAATGCGATAAAAATATTGAAGAAAGACGGAAGTTGGGCAAAGATTTATTCGCCTGACCTTACAAAAATCCAAAATCTTAAATCAGTGCTTGTAGACAGAAACAATGTAAAATGGATTACGGTGGGAAATCTAAAGACCGGTGTATTGCTATTAGACGAAAACAACACGTTTGACAACCCTTCGGATGACAAATACAGATATGTAGGCAACTTGGTCAACCAACAAGGAAATAGCTTACCTATCCGTTTTATTAACTCAATTGTAGAAGATAAGAGCGGAAATATTTGGTTATCTACGGACAGCGGCCCGTTTGTAATATACAATTCTACCGACATTTTCTCTAAAAACGTAATTTTTAACCAAGTGGTCATTCCCCGAAATGATGGCACTAACTATATCGATTACCTTTTGAATCAGGTAGATATAACCGAGATAGTTGTTGATGGCGCCAATAGAAAATGGATCGCCACATCCTCCGCCGGAATCTACTTAGTAACTCCCGATGGTACACAAACCATTCAGCATTTTACCACTGAAAATAGTCCTCTCCCAAGTAATAACGTTAGGTCTTTGGCCATGGACGAAGTCAACGGAGTTGTGTATATCGGAACTACTGATGGAATTCTTTCTTACAAAAGTGATGCCCAAACAGGGGAAGCCGATTTCGATTCAGTTTCCGCATATCCTAATCCTGTTAGGGCAGACTACGATGGACCTATTACCGTAACCGGACTGATGGATAATACTACAGTAAAAATAACCGATATAAACGGCAACCTTTTAAAGCAGGGACAGTCTCTGGGAGGGCAATTCACTTGGGATGGCAGAAATCCGCAAGGTTTACGCGTTAAAACGGGCGTTTATCTTGTTTTCGGCTCATCAGAAGATGGCTCACAAGGTGTAGTAACAAAAATAATGATTATAAAATAGAATTATTTATGCAAAACTTAATTCGTACAGGCATTATCGGCTACGGACTTTCAGGGCGCGTTTTTCACGCCCCTTTTATCGACGTGGTGGAAGGTTTTGATCTTGCTAAGATAAGCACGGGGAATCCGCAGGCTATAAAGATGATCGAAGAACGTTATCCCGCAACAACGGTAGTTCCCGATGGAAACGGTATTATCAACGACCCCGAAATCGATCTCGTTATCGTTACCTCGCCCAATACCGACCATTTCCGCTGGGCGCGCGAAGCATTGCTTGCGGGCAAGCATGCCATTGTGGAAAAACCCTTTACCGTAAATGTACAAGAAGCAGATGAATTGATAGAACTTGCCAAAAAACAGAAAAAGATACTCACCGTTTATCACAATCGCCGTTTCACGAGCGACACAAAAACGGTGAAAAAGATATTGGAAAGCGGAATTTTAGGCGAAGTGCGCGATTATGAATCACATTTCGACCGCTTTCGTGCCGAACCGCGTCCAGGCGGTGCATGGCGGGAAGAACCGCTTCCCGGGTCAGGCATTTTTTACGATTTAGGTTCGCATCTTATCGACCAGGCATTGTGGTTTTTCGGCATGCCGCAAGCAGTTACGGCGGAAATAAATTCACAACGTCCATGGGCAAAAGCCGATGATCATTTCGATGTACGGCTGCATTATCCCACTTTTACGGCTACGCTAAAATCGGGAATGTTGTGCAAAATTCCCGGCCCAACTTACATGATTCACGGCACCAACGGCTCGTTCGTGAAGTACGGCCTCGATGTGCAGGAAGCCACACTCGATGGCGGAGCCATCCCGCAAGGAAAAGATTGGGGACGCGAACCCGAAGACATTTGGGGAACGATAAATACGGAATATAAAGGCGTAAAAATTCAAGGGAAAGTGGAAAGCGAGCACGGCGATTATCGGGAGTATTTTATCAATCTTCGCGAGGCCATTTTAGGAAAAACCGAAATTGCAGTAAAACCTGAAGAAGCCCGCGATGCAATGAAAATTATCGAGTTGGCATTTCAAAGCAGCAAAGAAAAACGGACGATCGAGGTTTAGAGCGAAAGAGACAAGGGGAGAATACTTGAGTAAAAGTATTTAAAAAGTTAAAATCAAAACTTTTAATACTTTTCGTGAACGTTTTGGGGTTGTAATTCATCTATCTTATAAAACCTAATTTAATTTGTTATGAACAAAAGAATATTCTTCTCCATGATATTACTCTCCTTTTTATTTACTTCTTGCGAGAAAAATACAGCGGATGAAAAAGGTCAGGTTAATTTCGGCGCCAACTTTCATACTATTAATTGTATAACATCCGTTACCATTTTTGTTGATGGAAAGGGAATTGGCAAAATTGCCGGCTTCACAAATGAAATAGCCCAATGCAACGCACCCGAAAACCTTACAATCCAACTCGGTGAAGGCACACATTCTTATATTGCGAAAATTAGGCCTGATTTAGGGGTGGGATGTACAAAAGATATATCCGGAACATTTGACCTTTAGAAAATATTCATTGATTATTCAAAGATTAATCTCACTAATAATTAGATAATTTATTGTCATCAGCATTGTTTTGATGTTTGTAAGTTGTGGAATATATCAAGGATATTTTGAGTATAACGATAGAAAATACTATAGCGCAATTAGTTTTACAGGACACAATTACGAAGAACTCCCTTCCGGAGGTGTAATAGAACAAAAGGAGTTTTTTTATTACACAAAAGGAAATTTTTCAGTAGATAGAAAAAAGATTCATTTTAATCCCACATATAAATACGAAGGTATTTGGAAGGAGAATTTAAACTGAATTATCTGGATAAGGATTCAATATCGTTTGAAAAAGGAACAGGCTTTAACAGAATTTTTTATTCTTTACACAAAATAGAGAAATAGCTCCCGCGATACTGATTACTGCTCCAAAAACCTGTTGGACATTCGATTGTTAAAACAAAAAACGGGGAGTTTTTAGTTCCCCCGTTCTCACTCTATAGACAATTAGAATATCATCTTCAATTTAGTTCTTAGATACAGAACTTGAAGATTTTCCGATTGGAGGGGTTGCTTTGCTATCCGATTTTTTTTCAGCATTTGAGTTTGAATCATTTTCAGACGATTCTTCTCCAGTTACGCCATTGAATTTGCCACCCGGCTTTATAGAAGCTTTTAAGTTGTTTTCCTGTATTTCCCTTGAGTCCATAATCTTGTTTTTAGTTGCATCCGATGTATTTCGGATATATTAATACAACTATTGACAAATGGCTTTTGTTCTTTAAATTACATTTAATTAACCATTTGGAGTGTCTGTCAATCCATTATCGACGCGCAAGACGGATAATCACAAAGATGAAAGTCAAAGGGAGCTCCGCGCATATTTCACAAAAAGAAAATACTTGCTCCCGCGATACTGATCACTGCTCCAAAAACCTGTTGGGTAGTAATCTTTTCTTTGAACATTATTGCCGTAGGTACAATAATGAAAATGGGCACAAGCGCCATCAGCGTGGCGGCGATTCCGGTATCGGTATGTTGCACGGCGTAAAGCGACAGCGCCACGCCAACAAACGGACCGAAAACAGCGCCGACGGAAATCGGCCTCATACCTTCTTTATCTTTCACTGCGTGGAAAACCCGTTTCCATCTTCCAAGAACCATAACCAGCACGGCAAAAGAAATAAATCCGAAGATGGCACGAATTTGCGTAGCAGCAACGGCATCGTAATCGCCCATTCCTTTTTTGCTCAATATCAATCCGATGGCCTGTCCCAACGCTCCGCCCAGAGCGAACAAAAAGCCTTTTAACGGAACATTTAGTTTCAGTTTTTTGCCGGCAACGGCAATCATAATTCCCGAAACGCTCACAACTATTCCCATTATGCTTTTCCACGAAAGTATTTCGTTTAAGAAAAACCAGCCGATAACGGCGGTAATCATTGGCGCTAAACTCATCACGAGCTGCGATGTGCGAGAGCCTATGATGGTATACGATTTAAACAAAAACAAATCGCCCAGAAAAAATCCCACAAATCCTGAAATTCCCAACCAAAGCCAATTATGAGTAGTCGCGTCCATCGGAAAAAACGTCCCGCGAGTGAACAATGTGGTGATTCCCAAAAACAGAATTCCAAGAAAAATTCGGATGATATTTACCGAGAGCGAACCGACCCGACGGCCGGCTTTCTCAAAGAAAATCGCACTCAGCATCCAGCAAACTGCCGTAAGCAACGAAGCTATTTCACCAATGTGCGATTGAAAAAGCATATAATAAGATGGAGTAAATAGTTTGTTTTGTTTGTGCTAGCTTAATACGTTTTCAAAATCGATATCCTGCGAAGCAAGAAAAAAGACTTTGTTTTTAATGGGTTGTGTTTTTCTTTTCAGGTCTTCGTAGTACTCGTGATATTTCTCGTCAGGAGTTTTTAATCCCATCATTACCATGGTACTATCTTTGGATTCTTCGTTAATAATATCCCAAAAATTCTTCCCGTTGGAAACAATTACATCATAGCTGAACGACACGCGCATTTGGTTGAGGATACGTTCCAAGTTCTCTTTAGTACCTATTGCTGCCGTCTCCGATGCAACGACCATTTTCACGCATATAGTCGTGTTTTGCCAGTGAGGACTGCTCTTAAGCAGATGCGCCAAAATCATCATAAATCCACCGTTACCTTTGAGTCCGCCCCACCACAAGTCGATTTTCTTTTCTTCCTGATAATCAAGTTTAAAATCGTTCTGCAAGATGATCACGTTTCTTTTCGACTGATAAAAGTGATTAATCATTTGGCAATACGGTATCAAATGTTTATTCTCTTCAGTATCGCCGAGCAAGATGGTATTGGGCGCGACAGAGCCAAGGCCGTATGAACTAACCAATTGAACAGAACCTGTAAATGGATCTTGAGCCCTTGTAACCCTTACCAATGTTTTGATGTTTTTCTCGTTGAGGTAATCCGATATGTTTTCCTCGTAATCTCTTACCCGTTGAATAGAAACATTGGCTTCGGGCAAAATGGTAGCAACCGTCATTAAACCTTTTTCTTGTATCAGACCATAGGCAAAATCAATTAAATGCCATCTTTTGGTTGGTAATCCCGAAAATACCAACATATTGGGACGCCAGCTTTTCGCGTCCATATCCCTTGCATCGAGCCTTAACAACGCAAAACGAGCAATCTGCATCAACAACCCATTTCCTATATCACCAAAAGTAGTTTTCAGCCTTTTTCTTCTTAACCAAATAAAAATACTGATGATGAAAACCATCGCCACAATAGTAGCAACAACATTAATAAGGAACATCACAGCAATACAACCGATGGTTCCTAATAGTGAAAATATCCAATGGACTTTAAACTTTGGCCTAAAAGATGGACTATCCAACAACTTTTCTATTCCTGCCGTAAGATTTAGAATTCCGTATGTGGTAAGGAAGAACATTGTCAAAATTGGCGCGATCATATTCAGATCTCCCACAATCACCAAAATTAATGCTATGATGGAGGTTGCAATTGTTGCCGCTCTCGGAATTTGTTCCTTACCGGAAGATTTCGCAAGAAAATCAAGTTTTGATGGAAATATTTTATCGGCAATTAAAGCTTGAAGAACACGTGGAGCTCCCAATAAACTCCCTACCGCGCTTGACAAAGTGGCACCCCAAACACCCAACAAAATAGCGCCGCCCCAAAAAGCTATTTTTTGCATAATCATGGTGTCGTTTACCAATGTTTCGGCGTCTGCGCGTAATCCTAAAAAAATGGGAATAGTCATATAAATTACATAACCGGTACCAATTGCTAAGAAAGTACCTCTTGGGATAGATTTAGCGGGGTTTTTTAAGTCTCCCGACATATTAACACCGGCCATAATACCCGTTACGGCAGGGAAAAAAACGGCAAAAACAGTCCAAAATCCTTCTGATTCAGCAGCCGGCACGCCCCATAATTCAATGGTAGAATTTTCCACCGGATGACCGAAATAAAACGAAACAAGCGATAGAAAAATAACTCCTAAAATAACAAATTGCGCTTTTATTGCCGCTTGCGTTGAAAAGAGAGAAAGGATACTCAACAATACCGTAGTAATTACGCCAACCACTTTTATATTTAGTGAAGGAAAAATTGTAACCATACTTTCGGAGAACCCAATGATATACAACGCAACGGAAAAGGCCTGCGCCAAAAAAAGCGAAATACCAACAGCACCTCCTACCTCAACACCTAAAGACCTGCTTATCATATAATAAGCTCCTCCACCTTTTACCGGAGCGTTGGTGGCGATAGAAGCAATGGATAACGAGGTTAGAAACGTGATAGACGTTGATATGGTAACTATAATCAGCGTTCCGATTAATCCAACATTTCCTACTACCCACCCGAAGCGAAGATACATGATAACGCCCAAAATGGTGAGTATGGAAGGGGTGAATACTCCTCCAAACGTACCTAAACGGCCTCCGGTATGAGTGTTGCTGTTTTTAATATCTGTTTGATTTAAATTCTAAGAGAATGTAAAAATAAAGATAAAATATGTTTTTAGAAAATCTTTTTTGTTATCTCAACGTCTGAATCAATTTCTTTACAGCCTCATCTACCGATTTCTCGCTACCGAGCAATGATACAAACTTACTTCCGATAATGGTTCCCGAAGCGTTTTCACAAGCGGCATCAAAAGTTATTTTGTTAGAAATTCCAAAACCGATCAATCGGGGATTGTTGAGTTCCATCGCATTTACACGACGAAAATACGCCAAATTTTTATCGCTAAACGTGCTTTTTGCGCCTGTAACCGATGCGGACGAAACCATGTAAATAAATCCGCCCGTATTTTCGTCGATTAACCGAATACGTTCTTCCGATGTTTCGGGCGTAATGAGCATAATCATATGCAAACCATACTTTTCAGCTACCGATTTGTATGATTCCTGATACTCGGTGAAAGGCAAATCGGGGATAATGATGCCATCGATTTCGCAACGTTTCGCTTCGGCGCAAAATTTATCGAAACCGAATTGAAGTATGGGATTGAGATAACCCATGAGAACCAAAGGCATAGACACCGATTTACGCACAGCAGACAATTTTTCAAAAAGTTTTTTTACGGTCATTCCGTTTTTTAACGCTTGCGAGCCCGAAGCCTGAATCACAGGTCCGTCGGCCATAGGATCACTGAACGGCACCCCGATTTCAACCATATCCACGCCGTGCTTTTCGAGCGATTGCAGTACGGAAACCGTATCGTTCAATGCCGGATAACCCGCCGTGAAATACACCGATAGTATGTTTTGTTTTTTTTGTTGAAAAAGTTGATTTATTCTGTTCATATTTTTTGAATTACGAGTTGCGGGGTACGAGTTACGCGGTTGCGTAATTTGCTTCCCAAATATCTATTTATCTAAAAGTCACTTGTCTTCTGTCTTGGTTCTTGACTCTTTTGTATGAGCAAACCAATAAATTCACTGATTTTTTGCACATCTTTCAGCGCCGGGCTAATTTCAAATTTACTATTTATATCTATTCCGACGAATTGTGGATGCGAAAACGCAAGAATTTCTTCGGCATCGTCCTCCGAAATGCCGCCGCTCAGCAAAAAAGGCGTTTCACCGTGATAATCGGACAACACTTCCCAATCAAATTTTTTACCCGAGCCGCCATACAAAGACGTTTTTGTGTCGAAAAGAAAATAATCGCATTTACCGTGATAAGCCACCACTTTTTGCTTCGGAAATTTATTGGCAATACTGAATGCTTTGATAACTTTTAGTCCATTTTTACCCATTTCATCGCAAAAATCGGGTGATTCATCACCGTGAAGTTGCACAAAATCAAGCTGAAATAACGAAGTAGTTTCAAGAATATTTTCAATTGATTCGTTCACAAACACCCCTACCCGCTTTACTTTGGCAGGCAAATAAGCGGGCACGCGCTTCACGGCACGCGACGATTTCAGATGAAAAATAAACCCCATCCAATCTATGCCTATTTTTTCTACTTCGCGAATGTTGCTTGCGTCGCGCATTCCGCAGACTTTAACAATACTAATTTCCCTAAAGGGGACTTGGGCAAAATCTATATTATCTTCATTCATTTTTCAATCTGTAAAATAAATTCGCCTAAACTTGCGCCGGGGTTTTCGGTTTTCATAAAGTTTTCACCTATTAAAAAACCTCTGTATCCCGCATCGCGTAATTCCTTTACCGTTTTGGGGTTTGAAATGCCGCTTTCCGAAACTAATATCGCTTCCTTTGGAAGAAAAGGTATCATCTTGAATGATTTTTGAACGTCGGTTACAAAACTACCCAAATTTCGGTTATTGATTCCGATTATATTGTGCTGCGGCGTTATGTAATCGAGTTCGCGTTCGTCGTGAAGTTCCAACAGCACATCCATTTCGAGGCTGTGCCCCAAATCGGTAAATTGCTTGCACTCCTGCGGCGTAATGGCGGCGGCGATAAGCAAAATGGCATTCGCGTTGAACATTTTTGACTGATAAATCTGATATTCATCCACGATAAACTCTTTTCGCAAAACAGGAACCGTTGCTTTGCCCGTCGCAAAATCCAAATCCCGCAACGAACCGCCAAAAAATTCCGTATCGGTTAAAACCGAAAGGGCAGCCGCGCCATTTTTCTGATAAGATTGGGTAATTTCACGCACATCGGCTTTTTCGTTTATCCATCCTTTTGACGGTGATTTGCGTTTAAATTCGGCGATAATTCCTGATTCAGAATTTTGCAACGCATCTTTGAAAGACAACGTGTTAAACTTTTCTGTTTTTATTTCATCGATAATCGTTCGCAATGGAAGTTTTGCTTTTTGTTGTTCAACTTTCTTTCTTTTAACACTGATTATTTCACTCAAAACGTCTTTCATATCAGCTTATTTATTAAGTTCCACAAATTTTTCCAATGTTCGTAACGCCTTTTTTCTGTACAATGAATCGCGCGCAATATCCAAGCATTCTTCAATCGGTTTATCCTGTTCGATGGTTTGAATTCCAAAGGCGGCATTGATCAACACGGCATTCATTTGCGCATCGGTAGCGTTCGCATTCAGCACATTACGGAAAATTTGCGCGGCTTCTTCGGGTGTATCACCACCGTACAACGCTTCTTGTTCCACGCGTCCGAGACCCAATTGCTCAGGCGTGAAAAGCTGTTCGCCTTTGTTGGAGACGACTTTAAATTGGCTCGTGAGCGAAACCTCATCGTAGCCATCCAAGCTATGCACGATGCTGAATTTCTTGTTCTCCTCCTGATAAATATAGCTGTACAGGCGCGACATGGCCAAATTATACACACCCAACATCTGATATTCGGGCTGAACCGGATTCACTAACGGCCCCAATACGTTGAAAAAAGTTCGAACACCTAATGCCTTACGAACCGGGACTACCGCTTTGAGCGCTGGACTGAACAACGGCGCATGCAAATAGGCAATGTGGCATTCGTCGAGACTTTGGCGGAGTTTAGCGTTATCGGTAGTAAACTTAACGCCTTGCTGTTCAATCACATTGCTCGCTCCGCTGATGGAAGTGGCGCCATAATTGCCGTGTTTTACCACGTTGTAACCCGCTCCTGCAACCACAAAACACGCCGATGTGGAAATGTTGAACGTATTTTTTCCGTCACCGCCCGTTCCCACAATATCCAGCGGTTTATAATCGGACAAATCAACATGCACGCGCATATCGAGCAACGCATCGCGAAAACCAAGAATTTCGTCCACCGAAATGCTTCGCATTAAAAACGATGTGATGAGTGATGCGATTTGTGTATCGGGAATATCGCCTTTTACGATGGCGAAAAGCACCTTTTTGGCTTCATCGCGCGAAAGGTATTCGTAATCAAATAGTTTATAGAGTATTTCTTTCATAATTCAAAGAATAGAACCAAAAAGTCAAGACTTTGGATTTTTATAATTTAGAAAATTGTTGATAATGTTGATGCCTTCGGGCGTGAGAACGGATTCGGGATGGAATTGTACGCCATGAACATCTAACGTTTCATGTTTCATGCTCATAATACGGTTTTCGTTGTCCACTGACGTAATTTGCAACTCGTTGTCGGGAAAACTTTCATTCGATACAATCCACGAATGATACCTCCCTACCTCAATTTCTTCGGGAAGTTCGCGGAAAATATAATCGTTGGCGATAATATTTATGGGCGTTTGTACACCGTGAAACACAAACGGAATATTTTCCAACTTCGCTCCAAAAGCCAACCCGATGGCCTGATGGCCCAGACAAACGCCCAACATGCTTTTCGTTTTTGCATAGCGATGAATGAGCGGAAGCAGCAATCCGGCTTCTTCGGGAACGCCCGGCCCGGGTGACAGGATGATCCTGTCGTATTTTTCCACGGCGTCCAGATCGATCTTATCGTTGCGGATGACATCCAAATCGGTGTAACCGAGCGATTTTACCGCGTGAACGAGATTGTACGTGAACGAATCGTAGTTATCGAAAATCAGTATTTTCATGGTTTTATGCGTTATGAAGTGTTTTTGCCTTATCAATCGCTTTTTTGAGCGCACCGAGTTTGCTGTTTACTTCCTGTAGTTCATATTCATCGTTGCTTTTCGCTACAATTCCCGCACCGGCCTGATACCACAACTCGTTGTTGCGGCTCACGAACGTGCGAATAGTAATTGCCTGATTCAAATCGCCGTTCAATCCGATGAAACCGATACAGCCGCCATACGCGCCGCGGTTGTGGCTCTCAATTTCCGAAATCAGTTGCATGGCGCGCACTTTGGGCGCTCCCGAAAGTGTTCCGGCAGGAAACGTATCGAAAAACGCCTTTATCGGATTCGCATCCGCGTTGAGCGTTCCGCTTACGCGCGAAACCAAATGAATCACGTGCGAATAAAATTGCGGCTCTTTGTAAAAATCCACTTTTACATCGTGGGCATTGCGGCTCAAATCGTTTCGCGCCAAATCCACCAACATTACGTGCTCGGCATTTTCTTTGGGGTCATTTACCAAAAACTCCACCGCTTGCAAATCGTCTTTGTTATTTCCGGTACGTTTGGTGGTTCCGGCAATAGGATCGATGCTGATGTGCGAATCCGCTATTTTGCAATGCGTTTCGGGCGAAGAACCGAAAATACGGTAGCCGCCGAAATCGAAATAGAACAAATACGGCGACGGATTGATGCTTCGTAAAGCGCGATACACTTTGAAATCATCGCCTGAAAATTGCTGCACGAAACGGCGCGAAAGCACAATCTGAAACACATCGCCACGCATGCAATGCTCTACGCCCCGTCGAACGTATTTCTTAAATTCTTCGTCCGTAATCGGGCTGAATTCGTCGCCTTCGGGGAAAAAGTCATAAGACGCGAAATTTCGCACATTCACGAGCGATTGCACCAAATCCAGCCGGCTTTCCTCGCCATCGGCGAGTAACTCGATCATCGTAATTTCATCGGTAAAATGGTTAAAAACCAATATATATTTGTATAAAATATAGAGCATATCGGGTGCATCGTTGCGGTTCTCCTTACTTTCGCGAATAGCAATGTTTTCGGTATATTTCACGCAGTTAAACGTGGTGTAACCGAACAATCCGCAGTTTTTCGCCTCGCTGCCGGTTACCTGAAATTGTCCGATAAAATCGTTGAGCGCATCGGAAATGGTAAATGCTTCCGAAAGCTGTTTTTCTTCTGCATTTCCGTCAGGAAAACGCATGAGGCTGATACCGCGATTGACCTCAACGCTTGCGATAGGCTTGAGCGCCACGTACGAAATGCTGTTTTCGGTGGCGTGAAAATCGGAACTTTCCAGCAATGCCGACTGCGGAAACGTATCGCGCACTTTCAAATAAATGCTTACGGGCGTATGCAGATCGCCCATGATTTTTTTTGTGTTGGTATGAAAAATGTACTTCATAACTATTTTTTATTAAATTGTTCTGTGTATTTGAAATACGTTTCGAGGTCTTTATCGCCTCGTCCCGAGAGTGTTAGCACAACGACATCGTTTGGTTTAAAATTGATCTTTTCCAACGCGGCAAGCGCATGAGCCGATTCGAGGGCGGGAATAATCCCCTCGTTTTTTGTGAGTTCGAATGCTGCTTTTAGCGCTTCATCGTCATTCACTGCAACTACTTGAGCACGTTTTTGCGAAGCCAGATTCGCATGTATCGGCCCGATTCCAGGATAATCCAATCCGGCGGAAATGGAATAAGGTTCGGTAATTTGCCCGTCTTCGGTTTGCATCAACAACGTTTTACATCCATGCAAAACACCAATACTTCCCAATTGAATGGTCGCAGCCGATTCGCCACTATCCACACCTTTTCCACCCGCTTCAGCAAGTACGATTTTCACGTTACCGTTGTTCAAATATTCATAAATTGTTCCGGCAGCGTTGCTTCCGCCACCCACGCAAGCGAAAAGATAATCGGGATAATCGCGACCTTCTTTTTCGGCAAGCTGCGCTTTAATTTCCGTACTGATAACCGATTGCAAACGAGCCACCATATCCGGATACGGATGCGGCCCGATAGTGGAGCCGATAATGTAATGCGTGTTTTCGGGATGAGTGCACCAATCGCGAATGGCTTCGTTGGTGGCATCTTTGAGCGTCATATTGCCCGATGTAACCGGAACGACGGTTGCGCCCAACATCTCCATTTTTTTTACGTTCACGTACTGACGCTCCACATCGGTTTTTCCCATGTACACCGTGCACGGCATTTGCATGAGGGCGCAAACGGTGGCGGTAGCCACGCCGTGCTGTCCCGCGCCGGTTTCGGCAATGATGCGCGTTTTACCCATTTGACGCGCGACTAAAATCTGTCCGATAGTATTGTTTATTTTGTGAGCACCAGTGTGATTCAGATCTTCGCGTTTAAGATAAATTCGCGCACCAAACCTATCGGATAACTGCTGCGAAAAATAGAGTGGAGACGGACGTCCGACGTAGTCGCGCAGCAATACGTAGAAATCGCGTTTGAACTGTTTGCTTTCGAGGATATCGAGGTAAGCGTGCTGCAAATCGGTTACGCACTTGTGCAGAATTTCGGGGATGTACGCTCCTCCGAATTCGCCGTAATACCCTTTTTTATCAACTGAGAATGTTTGCATATATAATATATTGTTTAATTTGAATTGTCTTTTACGAAAAAAGCCTGTCGCAGGTGCGACAGGCTTTCTCTATTTTGTTCTGTTTATTTACTTAAAGACATAGCTGTTTCCCTTACGACTGAATGAGTTGTAAGCGACGCCACCAATATCCGTTTGTAAATAAATGATTCATTTTTCTGTATTTTGGTTGCAAAGAAAACGTATTGAATTCTAAAATGCAACTATTTCTGTAATTTTAACATAAAATTCATATTTCTTAAAATCCCCTCTAAGATTATAAAAACTGAGTATTGAATATGTTCAACCTGATTTTTTTGTCCGAAAAAAGATTTATTGTAACTTCGTATGCTATAACTTACTGTATTATTCAGTAAAACAGAGATTGAATTTGTCTTTTCCAAAAATGCCGAAGAAAAATCGTGGGGATATGAGTTGGACGACAAGGAGACTAAAAAATAAGGAGATTGAAGCGATTTCCAAATCGCTTTATCATTAAGAATCAGATAAAATGTCAAACGAAGTAAACGAACTCATCGCGTTGAAAAACGGTTCGGAAAAAGCTTTCGAAACAATCTATAACAGATATGCCGGGAAGCTTTATAACTTCATTATGACCATTTCGCATGGAGACCGATACATGGCGGAAGAAATCGTTCAATCAACATTTGTGAGATTGTGGGAAGTGCGCGCGCAGATAAATCCCGAAAAATCAATTCTTTCCTTTCTTTCCGTCATTGCCAAAAACATGCTATTGAACAAATACCAACGGCAAACCGTAGAGTTTTTGTATCAGCAATTTGTGCTGAAAGAGCAAACTGCTTTCGATACAATGACCGAAAAAGAGATCGACCGGAAGTGGCTCGAAGATTTTGTGGATGAACTTATTGAAAAACTGCCGCCTGCACGGAAGAAAATTTTTATACTTCGTAGAAAAGACGATTTATCGACCAAACAAATTGCCGAAATCATGCAAATTTCGGTAAGCACGGTTGAAACACAACTTTCATTGGCCACCAAATTTATGCGGGAAGAGTTTGAGAAACATTACGATAAATTGTTTCTTCTCGGTTTTGTAAACTACATCGGGCAAGGTGTTAGAGTGGAATCGGGACAGGTCACGTACGACACATACGGTAACATTACAAGCGATAACCGACAATACGCCCCAAACGATGTAGCGGTTACTTACCAAACCTATACAAACGCGCTGCACAAAGGGACAGCCTGGGGTGGATCTCCTTCGCCGTTGGATGCTTATTCTACTACCTTCTTCAAATTAAGGGAAATTTCGTTAACATATGATTTGCCGAAAAGCGTAGCGGGTAGATTCAAAGCCAAAAGCGTTTCTGTATCGGCAATCGGGCAAAACGTGTTCCTTTGGGCGAAACAGTTCAAGTATTCCGACCCCGACGGCGGCTACGAAAACTTCAGTGATCCGTCAATCCGCTACATAGGATTCAACCTGAAAGTAGTATTTTAATGAACAATAAATCAGTTTTATTTCAAAAAACAGCAAATATGAAAAAGATACATAAATATATAAACCGCGCGGGACTGTTTGTTTTGTCTTTATTATTACTTTTTGGTTGTAATAATTTCGAAGACATAAATACTAACCCCGACGATACAACTACTGTCAGCGCGTCTTTGCTGGCAACGAATGTGATACTTCGCTTTACCAAATTTGCGGGAAAAGACGGAAAATCTCTTATTGCCGACAATGCTTTGCCTAAATACGTGGGATATGCCAACGAAGGGCAAATGGATCAGCAATACAATAAAATCGGAAGCAGCGATTTCGGCGGCATGACCATTCTGCCGAATATTCAGAAAATGATCGAATACTCGCAAGGCGGTATTATGGAAGATTCGTATCGTGGCGTTGGCGCTTTTGCAAAAGCCTACGTTTTCTACAGGCTTACGATGGAAATGGGCGATATTCCGTACAGCGAAGCCGGATTAGGCGCCGACGGCGTCTATAAAGTGAAATACGATACGCAGGAACAGGTTTTAAAAGGTGTGCTCGATGATTTGAAAGCAGCCGACGAATATTTTGCCAAAGGACGTACATTCGACGGAGATCCAACGCCGTACAAGGGCGATCCTGTTAAATGGAGAAAGGCCGTAAACTCTTTCGCACTTAAAGTTCTGATGTCTTTGAGCCAAAAAGAATCCATCGGCGGCATCAATATAAAATCGCGTTTCGCCGAAATTGTAAGTGCTGGCAATATTCTGGATGCATCCACCGGTTTTTACGGTCTCAACTATTCATCAAAGAACAAACATCCGCTATCGGGCACCAACGACCTGTTTACAAGCAGAACCGTTATCAGCTCACTTTTAATGGACAATCTTAAGTTGTTAAACGACCGGAGAATGTATTATTTCGCAGAGCCTGCCGGAGCGCTAATTGCCGAAGGCAAAACAGAAACAGATCCGGATGCTTATGTGGGAGTTGATGTAGCCATGGAATATGCTTTGATGAATGCCGGGCACAGCAATAACCTTTACTCATTGTTGAACAAACGCTATTTGCAGCAAGAAGCATGTGAGCCCTTGCGGGTAATCACTTTCGCCGAACAACAACTTGTTTTGGCTGAAGCTGTTCTTAAAGGTTGGATTTCGGGAGATGCAAAATCGTATTACGAAGCCGGCGTTAAAGCCGCATTAACCGATGTAATGACTCAGGCAACTGAGAGCTATGCACACGGTATGCCCATTACTGCGGAATACATTGCAGGTTATTTTACCGGAGAAGCAGCTTTTAAAGCAACTACTGATGAACAATTGAAACAGATTTGGATGCAGCGCTATATTTTGCAGTTTATGCAAGATGCCGAAAGCACATTCTTTGAGTATCGTCGCAGCCAATACCCTGTATTTCCTATTAATCCGGCAACAAGCCTGAACGAAAACAACAAAAACGGGATTCCGATGCGTTGGCTCTACCCGGGTGCAGAAACAAGCTATAACCGCGAAAATCTGAAAGAAGCGCTCGATCGTCAATACGACGGATACGATGAAATCAATAAGATAATGTGGATTTTAAAATAAACTTTTAACAAATGTCGCTTGTTTCTTCTATGAGGAAACAAGCGATTATTCTTTTATTATGACTAACAAAACAATCCTATTGATTATTTTCTCCGGAATTTTTCTTTTTGCCTGCCAAAACAATCAAAAAGAAAAAAAATCCGAGAATTTTGAAAATATTACCACTCCAGCCGGAAAATGGCAGATGGTGTGGAACGATGAGTTTGATTATATCGGATTACCCGATTCCACAAAATGGAGTTACGATACCGACGGCAATAGTTGGGGGTGGGGCAACAACGAAGCACAGCATTACACCGCGAGCGATTCGTCCAACGCTTATGTAAAAGACGGCATTCTTACCATCACTGCCAAAATAGACAGCATGGGCGGCAAAAAATACACATCGGCACGATTGATTACAAAAGGTAAAGGAGATTGGCTATACGGCCGTTTCGAAATTAAAGCAAAGCTCCCTACGGGATTAGGAACCTGGCCCGCCATTTGGATGCTTCCCACCGATTGGGAATACGGCAACTGGCCTGCCAGCGGCGAAATTGATATTATGGAAAATGTGGGTTTTATGCCCGACACCATTATCGGAACCGTACATACAGAGAGCTACAACCACATGATTGGGACACAAAAAACCGACAGTATTTATATGCCGACAAATTTTACCGATTTCCACGTTTATTCATTGGAGTGGGAAGAAAATGAAATTCGTGTGTTTGTGGACGATGCGCACTATTTCACGTTCAACAACGAAGGAAAAAGCTTCCAAGAATGGCCTTTCGATAAAAGATTTCATCTTTTGCTCAATTTGGCTGTCGGTGGCAATTGGGGAGGCGAGAAAGGAGTGGATGACACGTTGTTTCCGCATCGGTTTTATGTAGATTATGTGAGGGTTTATAAAAAAACTGCACCATAAAAAGAATTATATTCAAAAAACAGGATGCTCAAAATTTCGACATCCTGTTTTTTTAAACTTCTTTGCGAAAATAATCAATTCCTCAGCCCGAATTCGTTTCGAAGGATATGCGTACGAGCCAACATTCATTGCTGTGATTTTTAATAAAAACAGTCCATTTTGCAATATGTTTAATCGGATTTTTTGCCTGAAAAAAGATTTATCGTAACTTCGTCGAAACAAAAAAGGGTTTATTTTATGCTTTCCATCTGTGTACCTATATACAATTTCGATGTCAGATCGCTGGTAAGTGACTTGAGCAAACAGATAAACGGAAGTGATTATCCCATCGAATTGATCTTAATCGACGATGCCTCTTCAGTAGAATTTAAGCGGTTAAATAAAGAAGAATGTAACAAACACATTTACATAGAATTACCCGAAAATATTGGACGATCTCGTATTCGCAATCTCTTTTTACAATATGCGAACTTTGAAAACCTTTTATTTTTAGATTGCGATGTAGGTATTGGAAGAAAATTTTTGGAAAACTATTTACTTTTTCTAAGAAATAAAGAATTTGACGTAATTTTTGGGGGACTGACTTACAACTCCGCGAAACCTCCCGTAACTCACAGGTTAAGATGGCATTATGGAACTCAACGAGAAAGCGTCACTACTTTAGCTCGAAGTAAATTTCCCTATAAATACTTCAAAACTTGTAATTTCGTAATTAAAAAAGAGGTTTTGAATGAAATAAAATTCGATGAAAAAATCATCGGATACGGACATGAGGATACACTTTTTGCTATCGAACTTGAAAAACACAATAAATTAGTTCTTCATATCAATAACGAGGTTTCTCATGATTCAAACGAGTCCAATGAAGAGTTCTTGGAGAAGACCCAAAAAAGTGCAGATAATTTAGCGTTTATTTATAAGACATATGAAGATAAAAAAGCTATTATTCAGTATAGCAAACTGTTATCATCTCATTTTCAGTTAAGAAAATTTAGATTGATAAATTTATTTCATTTTTCTTATTCGATTTGTGAGCCCATTGTAAATGAATTTTTACGTTCCGGAACCAAACATCTCCTTATTTTTGATTTATATAAATTGAATTGTATGAATGAAGCCATGAAAAGAAATGACGTTTGTTCCATTTGAATAATGTTACATTTTTGTTAAGTTTTACATTTTCCGTTGAAATAGATGGTAGGATTATCCTGATTAAAGAAATCTTTCATTAATTTTGGGCTTGATTTCGAGACAAAAAAATTGATTTTTCGTATCAAAAAGCTAACGAGATAGTTATTTCATGGATCCCATTTACCTCATTATCGTAATTATACTGCTGGGGTTAGCAGTACTCGATTTAACAGTTGGCGTAGCCAACGACGCTGTAAATTTTCTCAATTCAAGTATAGGCTCAAAAGTTGCTCCCTTGTGGGTTATTCTTACCGTCGCTTCGGTTGGCGTTATGCTTGGAACGCTCTTTTCGAGCGGAATGATGGAAATTGCCCGAAGCGGTGTTTTTCATCCCGAAATGTTCACGTTTAAAAACATCATGATGCTCTTCCTTGCGGTCATGCTTACCGACGTAATTCTGCTGGATGTTTTTAACTCACTCGGACTACCCACTTCCACCACCGTTTCACTAGTTTTTGAACTATTAGGGGCAGGTGTTGCCGTGGCGCTTTTCAGCATTTGGCAAAACAACGGGGGCAATTTGGTCGAGTACATTAATTCGGGAAAAGCGCTAGCCATTATTTCCGGGATTTTTGTTTCCGTAGCCATTGCTTTTATTGTAGGTAGTGTAGTTATGTTTTTTTCGAGGATAATTTTCTCGTTTAATTATAGGCGATCGTTTAAATATTTAGGAGCTTTGTGGTGCGGTTTTGCGCTTACGGCAATGACCTATTTTATTGTATTTAAAGGATTAAAAGGAAGCCCTTTTGTAGTTACCGACTTCATGAATATGATTGAGGCCAATATGGCGAAAACGCTTTTGGTTACATTTGCCGGATGGACAGTAATAATGGTTTTTCTGCAATTTGTGTTAAAAGTGAATATCTTAAAAATCATTGTATTGATTGGCACCATGGCATTGGCATTGGCTTTTGCGAGCAACGACCTTGTAAACTTTATCGGCGTTTCGCTGGCGGGTTTAGACGCTTTTAAAAGCGCAGGAGATATTGTAGCAGCCGGTGGCTCAATCGATAATATGTTTATGGATTCGCTAAACGGGCCGGTAAAAGCAGATATAAAAATGCTTCTTGCTGCGGGAGTAATTATGATTTTGGCACTATGGTTTTCTAAAAAATCACGTTCAGTAACCGAAACCGAAGTGAATTTAGGACGTCAGGGCACCGGTCTGGAGCGTTTTTCTTCCACGCCGCTTTCACGTTCGCTGGTTCGCTGGGGAGTTGACTCCAATCGTGCGATCAGTAAATTAGTCCCCGCTTCCACTCGCGATAAGATAAACAACCGTTTTATGCTTCCCGAAGAGGTAATTGATTCCACAGCTTCGTTCGATTTAATCAGGGCTTCGGTAAACTTAACCATCGCGGCGTTGCTTATATCGCTCGGAACGTCTCTAAAGTTACCTTTATCAACAACTTACGTTACATTTATGGTTGCCATGGGAACGTCGTTGGCCGACCGTGCGTGGGGACGTGAAAGCGCTGTTTACCGTATTACCGGCGTATTAACCGTAATTGGCGGCTGGTTCATTACGGCTTTGGTAGCTTTCACCGTTGCCGGTTTGGTTGCGGGTGTCCTTGTTTTGGGCGGGAAAATAGCCGTTTTTGTGATGCTTGCATTGGTGATCTTCCTTCTTTTCAAATCATCCAAATTCCATAAGAAAAGAAAATCGGTAGAAGCAGAACAAGGGCAGATACTGGAAGGACAGTCTGATGTGGTAGAAGCTTCTACAACCGAAGTGCGGGAGTCCATTAAATCGGTTCTCAATATTTATCACAAAAATATAAAGGGATTAACTACCGAAGACAGGGGACTATTGAGGGAAATGTCATCGCAAGCCGATGATCTATACCGCAAGTACAAAACCAAACGCACTTATGAGGTTGTGCCCACCATTCAGTCTATTACGCTGAAAGAATTGGAAATTGAGCAGGAATATGTTCAGATTGTGGATTATACCTACGAAATATCGAAAGCCTTGAAAGCCATTACTTCGGATAGTTCGCTTTATATCGAAAATAATCATGCCGGATTTGATGAAAATCAGGAAGCCGATTTGGAAGACCTGAGCCTAAAAGTGGAAAAACTTTATGAAAGGTTCATCGATATTATGACCAAACGAGACTATTCTAAATTCTCTGAAGTTACGGAATTACGCGACGAAATATTGGAAATGTGTGCCAAACTGACCAAGAAGCAGATCAAACGCGTAAAAGCTCGCGAAAACACTACTCGCAACAGTATTTTGTTTATGAATATTCTGAACGAAACTAAGAATATTGCGCTGCAATCGGTAAATCTGATGAAATCGCAACGAAATATGACGCAAACGGTGAGGAGGTTGGCGGAAGAGACTCCGGTTAAAAACACTTAATAACCGCGTTGCCGCATGGCTTCAAATGTGAGCACGGCAGTGGATACCGATACATTGAGCGAATCAATTTTTCCCCGCATGGGAATTTTGATTCGCTTTTTGGCGTTTTTGAGCCAGTAATCGGTTAGGCCGTCGGCTTCGGTTCCCATCACGATGGCGGATGGTTTTGTAAAATCGATGTCTTGGTAAAATTCGGCGGCTTGCAGTTCGGCAGAGTACGAGATAATTCCTTTATCCTCAAGAAATTGTACCGCTTCGGACGATGTGCAAACGGCTGTTGGCACGGTAAAAATACCACCTACGCTTGATCGCACCACGTTGGGGTTGTACAGATCGGTTTGGGGGTCGCAAACGATCGCCGCGTCCACAGCGGCGGCGTCAGCCGTGCGCAGGATCGCGCCCAGATTCCCCGGTTTCTCCACCGATTCCAAAATAATAACAAAAGGGTTGGATGATAATTTAAGATCGTTGAGCGAATGCGATTTGGGCTTCGCCAAAGCCACCACACCGTCGGAGTTTTCTCGATAGGCAACTTTCTCAAAAACATGTGGTGAAATATCGAAAATATTTTTTTCATCAATGGAGTTTAACACATCAGGGTATTTTGTTTTCTCAAACATTTCCCGGCAAACATAAACGGCCTCCACGCGGTAATTGCTCTGCAATGCCAACGAAAGTTCCCGCGCCCCTTCAATCACAAAAAGCTGTTTTTCTTTGCGTTCATTGCTTTTCGAAAGTTTTACAATGTTCTTAATGGCAGGGTTTTGCAGGCTCGTGATCATTCCTTAAAAATATCAACACATCAGCGAATAAAAATTTACAATTCCTCTGTAGGCAGTTTTTTCAGTAGTAGTTTATCGATAGCTTCCTTGAAAGATGCTTTTGGAAGCGCGCCTTGAGCCACCTGCGGATTTTCGTCCATGGGCACAAAAATAAACGTCGGAATGCTACGTACGCCAAATACCGATGCCAATTCGGGTTCCTGATCCACATCCACTTTATAGATATAAATTTCTTCGCCGTACTCGGCAGCTAATTCCTTGAGTATCGGGTTGGTTATGCGGCACGGCCCGCACCAAGTGGCGTGAAAATCGATGATGGCAGGCTTGTCACCTTTATATTCCCATTCCTCGGCATTTTCTTCATAGTTGAATATTTTTTCTATGAATTGCGCTTTGGTGATGTCAATGGGCGTAACGGTTTTCTTTTTTTGCACCGGATCGGTTGCAGAGGCCGAAAACACAATAAGTAACGCGGCGAGTATGGTTGTTAATTTTTTCATCGTTGAAATAATTATTAATGGGTGATTTAGTAAAATGTTATTGCTAAACGCATTTATATAGATAAAAGTTTGCCCGAATAGTTTAATCAATATGGAAAATTTTAAAACTCACCACGGTCTTTATATGAAATGCTGCCCGGTTTCATAATCCCAAACTCTTTCGCGCCGACGGTTTCTATGGGCAATTTCCATATTTTCACGTTATTGACCGCCGGAGTCGAGTATTTAAACTGTTTATCGGTATATTGGCGCATGATGATGTTCAGCGCCTTTTCTTTTTCGGCAAAATCTTCCTCAAATTCCACTTTACCTTCACAAATAACGCTTCCGGCGCGCATGCGATAGCTGCACGCCACTTCGGGATGTTGATGAATCAGAACCGGATCGGAACAGAATGTTACGCAAATATGCGGATTTTTTTCCATCGTGCGAATGGAACGTCCCTCTTGCGCCGAATGCAGATAGATAATGCCGCCTTCGTATCCGAAATTCATCGGCAACACATACGGAAGGCCTTTTTCGTCAGCCATGCCCACAAAACACAGTTTGCAAGCGCGAATTACTTTTTCTATGCGTTCTTGTTCTTCTATCGAGAAGGTTTTCATGTTTTTTTATGATGATTTTCGTACAAAGATAAACAAAAAGAAAAAATCTTTATCCCGTCTTTCCTTTATTATCCATTTACCGTGTTTTATTTGGTTAAGTTTTAATCAAACAAAAAACTCAATTTCGCACTAAACTGATTAATATATTTATCGGGAATCATTAATGTATATTGTACTCCAATAGCCATCCAAGGAAAAGCCTTGAAATCGTATCCTGCTCCAATTAATCCGGAAACACCTAAGTTTGTACGATAAAACGGATGCTCGGATGATGGATATTTTTTCTTCAATTCTATATCATCAAGAATGTTGTAATGCACTATCCTATTGATATCAGACAAGCCCAATGCTACCTGAGCATATACGGAGTGCTGTTCAGCAAACGATAATTTATATCCCAATCCAGCTGCAAGAGTGCTATAATTGGAGCTGTAAGAGACATTATAAATATCTATGTCTGTTTGCGGATGCTTTAATTTACTTGCATCGCCTCTTGTTTCATCAAAATGAAAAAGCGCGGTAAAATAAAGATTATTATGGAAATACTTTCTGAACTCAAAGCCTAAGTCTAATCCGGGTGTCATATTTTGTTGCGACGATTTGGCATATCCACCGTAAAAACCTAGTTGAGAAGACTGCGCATGAACACCAATAATAAGGATATAGTTATTTTCTTCATTACTTTTAAAATTAGAATTAGAACGAATAGGACGCTTTAATAATCAATCCGTGGTTAATGTGAACGAGATTATAATCTATAGTATAGGCACCACCTAATGTCCATTGGTTATTAAATTTTCTGTCGTAGCCAAAGCTGCCTCCTACCGCAATCATGCTCCCTTTGTAGCTAACACGGCCAATTACGGGGAGGCGAGTGCTCCCAAATACATAGCCTAAACCTGCTTGTCCTTGCAAATAAAGTCTATTATATTTGTTTGGACGAAGAAAATCTACACCTGTACCCAACTGTAAACGCAAATTGTTTACAGGAACATTTGTAGCGTTTAATTGACTGGTATCATTATTTACGGTAACGGCTGCCTCTAAACTTTTAAAATTAGAATAAAATGTTCCCAACACATAAATGCGATTGCTTAAATAATAAGAATATTCTGTTCCCATATTGAAGCTGAACTTGTTGTAATCTTGATTGTATCCTGCCCCGGAAAAAACAGATAAGCGGGAGTTGTGTGTTTGTCCGAGTGCCGCAACCGATATAATGACAAGTGAAAACATCAGAATTGTTTTTTTCATAATTAGTAGTTTATAATAATAAGATGCAATTGAGGTAAAAAATCCCTCATGAAAAAAAGAAGCTGTCTCAAAATTAAAAAAGGCAGCTTCTTTTTTTATGTTTTCGGTGAAAAACCTTTTTTCAGTAAATCCTTTTGGATTTTTGTTTTTGAGTAGTTTTTTTGTTACTAGTCAAACATAACAAA
>JAFADY010000062.1 GCA_023424395.1 Bacteroidota bacterium
TTTGTTATGTTTGACTAGTAACAAAAAAACTACTCAAAAACAAAAATCCAAAAGGATTTACTGAAAAAAGGTTTTTCACCGAAAACATAAAAAAAGAAGCTGCCTTTTTTAATTTTGAGACAGCTTCAGCAAGGGTAGCAAGGGGTAAAATATTTCTTCACGCACATAAACTAGTAAGGGCTTCACAAAAATTGAAGCCCTTAAATTTTCCTTTTGTATATTACTGCATAACCGGCCTTTCGCCCTGCCTGAAATCTACAACGGGCGAGTCGATAACATCGTTTTTAAACGCCCGTATCACGGCATCGTTAAGTTCCACAAATTCCACCACTACACGGTTATCCGTAACGCTGGGAAACGCGCCGGCAAAATTGGTAACCACGATATGGCTTTCGGGTACCTTTACATCGCCCAAGAACTGATTGATACTATTCATTGCTTCCAGCATTTCTTTGTAGGAATAATTTCCGGTTTTTAAAATAAAATCTTCATTTCCGATTATTTCCGTTAATGCCGCGCGATGTTGGTTAGGATCGCCCAATACATAGATCGTCAAATCGTTGTTATCATCAATGTAAGCGCCGCCGTAATAGGGCGGATATATTTTGGGGTCGGATTCTTTGGTTTGCCATTCCTTATCGAATGAATACATAAGTTTGTCGTAAGAAGACGTTGCGCGTGCTTGGGGAGTTGCATCTTCTTCAGTTTGCGTGTTGTCGGAAGTTTCATGCGCAGATTTTTTGTTCTGCTGGGTACAACTTGCAACCATAAAAGTCAAGAAAATAAGAAGCAAATAATTCTTTTTCATTGTTGTAAAATTAATTGTTACAGAATAATATAATTAGTTCTTAATAAACACCTTTTTTTGAATTTTCTCACCTATTATTTTATCTTCTAATTCAATAAGATAAACACCCGGAAATAAGCTGGTGCTGTAATTATCGCCCGCCTTGATGGATCCTGCTCTTTCAATTTGTCCACTTAAGTTATAAATAATAAAAGACATGTTGTATTTAAAATCCTGTATGGTAAGTGTAGAATTTACAGCGTATATTTTTCCTTCGGCAGGTTTTTCCGGCTCTTTAATTTCCGTTGGTTTCAAAGATAACATCATTTCATCCATCCATAGAATTCTGTTGGAAATGTAGTTTTTTACAGCGTTTACTTCATTTTGATAAGAACCGTGTATGGCCGGATTTTCGTGTACGATAGTGTTCATTATCGGCCAACGCAAAAAGTTTAAAGCTTGCGATGCGTTGAGATGCGTAGCCAAACTATCTACCATTTTGGTCATGGTTTCGTTTGTGATCTTCGATTCCCTAACACTGAACCACAAATCGTGAAGTTCTTTTTTAGACGCATCGCTGGACATTGTATTGTCCACAAATCTTTTCATTCCGTTTGCATTGGAGCCTTTAGTCCGATAAAGAAAATCATTCAGAGAATTAATGGGGTATGTCCTTCTATCGTTTTCAAAAGCCAGGTCGTAATCCCAAATAGGCCCGGTGTAAATGGTATCGTTGTTTCTATACTTGTACATGTAGGTACTCCAATAAGTATCCGTGTTACCACAAAATTCCCCGATAAGAAAATTTTTGAAAAAAGACTCGGTGTCCAAATACTGGCTGAATCTTCTGTCTTCGCTGTTGTAATCTGCAAACAACTGCTTTTCCATTTTATTGAAATGGTCTGTTATGTATCTTTTTTGAGAAGGGTGGATGTCGTCTTCGTCCGGATATTTAATAGTTACCGGAATTCCCGTACCCGAAGTAAACCACGATATCTCTTGGGGAGCATACGCATCCACTTCTATGAGGTATCCTCCTGTAACGTTCGGAAATTCCGTATCGGTATCTTCCATTTCATCAATATCAACCCTGTTCTTTCTTACTTCTATCTGATCGCACAGTTGGTAAGTTCCTTTATATTCACCGTTCAATATTACATCAACACACATCCCTGCGGGCGTGTACGCCATATCGAAAAATTTGCTTACGCCAAATGCCAGTATATTTCGCATCAGCGTTTTATCGCCGTAATTATTTATCAAGGTCCATTCTCTCGCATTGGCAGGCAATCCCAAGAGTGATGCTTTGTTGTTTAATTTAAGCTTGTATGGTTTTTTGGGAAAATTCCAACTTGCATTTCCTCTTCCTTTTATTCTTGTGCTGTCGGCAAAGATATTTGTTCCGTTATTTGAAACAATACTTACAATAGCGTTTAAGTATAGGTCTTTTACAATTACATCCTGACTGTTCTCGGTATGGACGGTTACTGTGGGTAGATTGGTAATTTGATATAATTTTGAGTCGTTTCCTTCTCCGGGATAACCGAAAAATTCGAGTTCCGCCAGATTACATCTTACATCCGAAGGTGTTACGTACCGTACATAACGAAACCCTCGCGAACAACTTATATCTACATGAGTCATGGTATTCTCCGATGCAGGCCCCGGGATGATGTAAAGAGGCAATGCATCGGAAAAATCGGGGGAATTCGCGCCTTCCAGAATGGCTAATTGAACCCTTGAAGGCTGTGAAATACGTGGTGAATAACCAATTTTTGTTATCACGTGCTTACTTCCTAAATCTAAACCCACCCATGTTCCGCTTCTTGCGTAGGAAGCAAAATAAGTAGTGAAATCATTGTCGAACACATTCTGCTTTGTATTAACGGTTTTAGAGGAACTTCCTGTAGAGTAGTCAACAGAAAGTTCTGTTCCAATAATGGTACCGTTTAATTCTGTAGATATTTGAGCAGAAACAGCGAGTACGTGTAATAATGCGAATATAAAGAAATAAAGTTGTTTAGGCATGTTGTTTAAAGTTTTACGATTTATCTTTACAAAGATATTTTATTTTACCGGATATAAAAAATCTACTTTTACTTTATCCTCTTTTCCTATAACTTATTACCGCCCATCCATTCAAGAAAACGGCGAAAATAACCAGATACAACAAATAATATGAAATGTCGCCAAAATTACTGCCGTTCAAGTATAACATCCTCAGAATGAGTATAAAATAGGTTAACGGATTTGCGTACGCAATTATTTGCGCCCAATACGGCATGCTCGAAACAGGTGTGAACATGCCGCTTAACAAGAAGATAATGAGAATGAAAAAAATAACCAGAAAACTTGCCTGCTGCATGGTGTTGGAATAGTTGGAAATAATAATTCCCATTCCCGATATGGAAAAAATAAAAACAACGGAAGCAAAAAGCACCAGAAAAAAGTTGCTCGAGGGCCAAAACCCATAAATAATATAGGCCACAAAAATGGAAATGGTCATGATAACAACACCGATAATCCAATAAGGAATTAGTTTCGCGAGAATAAAGTTTAATTTGCTCACGGGTGTTACGTTGATTTGGTTGATAGTGCCCACTTCTTTTTCCGAAACGATATTCAACGCAGGTAAAATGCCGCAAATGAGCGTAATCATAATGACCATAAATCCGGGAAGCATGAAAACTTTATAATCCAACTTCTCGTTGAATTTGTTTTGCGTAACAATTTCAATGCGTGGCATTTGCCGATTACCGGCAGAAGAGGCGAATTTAGGGGCGAGTTCACCGCGTATTTCGGCAGAAAAGTCGTTTACGATGCGTGAAACGTAATTGCTGCCCAACAGGCCTTGCGTGCCATTTACGGAATTGGCCGAGATAGCTATTTTCGACGTTTTTTCTTTTACCAAATCGCGGTCGAATGACGCCGGAATCTCAACAATCATGTGGCTTTCGCCTGCATCCATATTCCGAAAAGCGGTGTTGTAATCGGGTGGGGTATCGTTCAGAATAAAATACTTGGAGGCTTCGATTTTATCGGTTAACCTTTTGGAATAAACGCTTTTACAATTATCCACCACATCCACGCGAACGTTCTTTACTTCGAAATTAATAGCCCACGGAAAAAACAGCAGCACCATAATCGGGTAACCGACGATCATTTTCGGGATCATCGAATTACGGAAAATCTGTTTAAATTCTTTTTCAACAAGGTATTTCAGCGATTTCATGACAAGCGTTTTTTTGTATTCAACATTGTAACTCCCAATTGAAAAACAATCGTCGCTATAATTATTGATGTTTCAATCCATACCATCGAAAATCCCTGACCCTGAATCATAATTTTACGAACGGCAGAAATAAACCATCGCGCAGGAACTATGTAGGAACTTGCCTGCAGAATAAACGGCATATTTTCGATCGGGAAGATCATTCCCGATAAAATGAGCGTGGGGATCATTACCGTCATTGCAGACATTATCACGGCGTTCATTTGCTTCTCTACCAGCGTAGAAATCATCAATCCGAGTGAGAGCGAAAGAAAAATATACAGGAACGATATAAAAAAAAGAAGCAATAAATTTCCGTTTACGGGAACACCAAGAATGAAGTAACTTATCAGAATAATGGTAACTAAGTTAATGACAGAGAGAACCATATAAGGAATTGTTTTGGCGAAAATCACCGTTCCCTGTTTTAGGGGTGAAGCCAACAGCACTTCCATGGTGCCGCGCTCTTTTTCGCGGATAATGGAAACCGATGTCATAATGGTGCAAATAATCATCAACACGAGCCCCATAATGCCCGGAACGAACATATACGACGATTTCATTTCGGGATTGTACATCATGCGCATTTCGGTTTGAATTTCGTACGGAATTTGCGAGATTCCCAACATTTTCTGCTGATGCCCGGCGATAATGGCTGTAGCGTAATTTGTAGCAATAGTTCCGCGGTTAGGATCTGAAGTATTGGCGATTAACTGTATTTGGGCATTTCCCGATTGTACGAGGTTTTCTTGAAAATCCGGTTCAAAAATAACAGCCAGATCCAATTCATTTTTTTGCATCATATCCTCAATTTCAGTTATGGAATGTACATTTTTTTCGAAACTGAAATATCGATTTTGTTTTATCTCTTCTACAATTGCCGTTGTTGAAGCATCGGGACTTGGATCGTAAACCGCAATGTGGATATTTTTCACTTCGGTATTAACGGCAAAACCAAACAAAAGCATTTGCACAACAGGCATTCCCAAAATAATGAGCATGGTTCTGCTGTCGCGGAATATGTGGTAAAATTCTTTTTGTACGAAGGCGATGAATTGTTTCATAATCAGTTCTGAGTTACGAGTTATGAGTTATTCTACGCGTGTGGATTTTCGCGCTAATTTTCTAAAAACTTCGTCCATGGATTCGGCATCGAATTTGCGACGTAATTCTGACGGGGAATCCAAAGCATCTATACGGCCGTCAACCATAATGGAAACCCGATTGCAATATTCGGCTTCGTCCATATAGTGCGTGGTCACGAAAACAGTGATACCTCTATCGGCAGCTTCATAGATCATTTCCCAAAATTGGCGGCGCATGCCGGGATCGACACCTCCGGTAGGTTCATCCAAGAATACAATTCTCGGCGTATGAAAAATAGCGATGGAAAAAGCCAATTTTTGCTTCCAGCCGAGTGGGAGAGACTTAACCATTGTGTTGCGCTCCGACTCAAATTTCAGTTTCGCGAGCAACTCATCGGTCTTTTCGGCTATTTGTTTGTCTGTCAGTCCATAAATTCCTCCGAATATCCTTATATTCTCCCATACCTTAAGGTCTTCGTATAGTGAAAACTTCTGACTCATGTATCCGATGTTGCGTTTTATCTTTTCGTTTTCTTTTAAAATATCGAATCCTGCAACCTTACCTTTTCCTGCCGTCGGTTTGCTTATGCCGCACAACATTTGAATGGCTGTGGTTTTTCCGGCACCGTTTGCGCCCAGAAATCCGAATATTTCACCTTCTCTTACATCGAACGAAATATGATCGACGGCCGTAAACTTACCGAATTTTTTAGTTAAACCCGAAACTTCAATAACTTTTTCCATTGCGTTTTTCAATTCGCCAATGCCATGAAACAATCTTCAACTGTTGGTTCAATGAGAGATATGCGAATATTTTTATAATTTTTATCCGTAAGATATTTTCTCAATTCCCCGGTTTGCAAATTGTCCTTTACCGTAATGTGATGTTTGTCGCCAAACGCAAAACAGGTTTCAATCTGTGGATGTTTCCTCAAATCTTGCAGTGATGCCGACATGTTTTCTGTTTCCACTGCCCAAAGCGTCTTGGCGTAGCTGTCGATAATGCCTTGCGGCGTATCGGTAGCGATAAATTCGCCTTCGCGCATCAGTGCAATGCGGTCGCAGCGGCTTGCTTCATCCATGTAAGCAGTAGAAACCAAAATCGTAATTCCTTGTTCTTTAAGCCGCCCGAGCATATCCCAAAATTCTTTTCGCGAAACAGGATCAACACCGGTAGTAGGCTCGTCTAAAATCAGAATTTCGGGTTTGTGAATAAGCGCGCAACTCAAAGCCAGCTTTTGCTTCATCCCGCCCGAAAGTGCGCCTGCACGGCGGGTTTTGAATGGTTCTATCTGCAGATAAATATCTTTTACCAAGTGATAATTTTCTTCGATAGTAGTATTGAAAACCGTGGCGAAGAATTTTAGATTTTCTTCCACGCTCAAATCCTGATACAGAGAGAATTTACCTGGCATATAACCGATTATTTGACGGATTTTTTTGTAGTCTGTTACCACATCTTGTCCGTTCATTTCGGCGGAGCCGCCGTCAGGCAAAATAAGCGATGCGAGAATGCGGAAAAGCGTGGTTTTTCCGGCGCCGTCGGGACCGATAACGCCGAATATTTCGCCATCGTTTACGTTGAACGATAAATCTTTGAGAGCGATTACTTTGTCGTAACTTTTATGTAAGTTTTTTACTGAGATCATGTTGTTTTATTTAGACGATGCACGCATCGTCTCTACAATTAAAACTTCACTTCGCCGTACATGCCGATTTTCAGAAAACCATCGTTGGGAACCGATATTTTTACAGCGTACACCAAATTGGCGCGTTCATTTTTGGTTTGGATGGTTTTGGGTGTAAATTCGGCTTTGTCCGAAATCCAATTTATCGTTCCCGTGTACGACTTCATTTCTCCGTCACCTGCATCCACACTCACGGCAACGCTTTGATTGAGTTTGATTTGTGAAAGTTGATCGTTTGTCGCGTACGCCCGAAGAAACATGTTGTTCATATCGGCAATTTTAAACAACGGAGTTCCCATTCCGGCCAATTCTCCGGCCTCCACGTATTTGTTAAGTACGGTTCCCGTGATAGGGCTTTTGATGGTGCATTTCGTCAGTTGATCCTCTATTTGGGCAATTTGAATTTGCATTGCAGAGCTTTGTGCCGTAATATTGGCGCTGCTTTTCTGCAGAGTGGAAGTTTGTGCCGAAAGTTGTTTCTGCAGCACATCTATTTGTGAGTTGATATCATCCAATTGCTTTTGATTAGCCGCGTTGGCGGTAATCAAGTTTTGTACGCGTGACCGTTCGCGCTCCAATGTTTGAATTTGCTCATTAATCGCGGCCGTTTGTGTGGAAATATTTGGACTTTGAGCGCGAACACCTTGCGCATTTCTCGATAAACTCAATTTTTGCAAATAAAGCTGAGTACTGTCAATATACCCCACAACTTGCTGATTTTGTAATTGTTGTCCTTCAGAGACATTAAATTCCAAAATTTTTCCGTTTGCTTGCGACGAAACAATGATTTCCGTTGCTTCGAACGAGCCGGTAGCATCGTAATCTGCATTGCCGTTGGAACACGAGGCGAAGAAAATGATAACCGAAAAAAGAAATAATTTTGTTAGTTTCATATATGTGGTTGTTTTAAATTCCTGTTAATTAGTAGTGTATTTTAAATTGTAAATTGACATCAAATACTGAATTTCGTGCAACGCTTTTGCTTGTTTGGCAACTTCTTCGGCGTTAATTTCCTGCAAAAGATCCGAAACCGTCATGGTTCCGTTTTCCACTTTCACTTCTGCCGCTTCGCGAATGATTTTTCGCAAGGCGATGATTTCGTCGTCGTCTTTCATCGTTTTACGAAATTTTTCTATTTCTATCTGTTGCTGAGGAATTTGTACATTTAAGTTGTAGAGAAAGGTTTCGCGCTGTGCATCAACAGTTTTTTTCTGTAACTCGATGTTTTTCTTCTCATTGGCAAACGTATAAAGATTACCGAAATTCCACGATAGTCTGATTCCTCCAATAAAAAACGGATTAAATTTATTTTCAAACATATTCAATCCCGGTTTTCCGTAACCGCCCTGTGCGAAAGCGCCGATAACAGGCATGTTTTTGGCTCTCAACAACGTTTCCTGCGATTCAATGAGCGTTTCCTGAGCCGAAAACAGATTCAACTCGGGACGTTTGATTTCAATGGCGGGCAAAGTAGTTTCGGGAAGTGGTTTTTCGAATGAAGTATTCTCATCGATCTTTTCTCCTATAAGCACAGAAAGCATCTTAGAGTACGCTTCTCGTGCCGATTGCAATTGAATGCGCTGTTGTCCGGCTTTCAGTTGTTCCACCTTAACTGCGCTCAAATCGGCGTCATTGGCCACACCATTATTTATATAGGTTTGTATTTTATCGTAATTGCGTTGCAATTCTTTTTCCCAAATTTCCTGCTGACTCAATTGCTCTTCCAAAAGCAATATCCCGAAATACAGATTGTTAACCCGTTCACGAAGAGCATACACTTCGCTGTTTAGTTTTTGTTTTTCGAGTTCTGCATTAGCTTCGATGCTTTTCTTTTGCGCAGATATTTTCCCACCATCCCAAATTAGTTGATTTACTTCGGCCACCACTTTATATTGGTCTTTATCGGGCACAGGAATTTCTAACACCGGAAATCCTTGCGGAAGGGTTAGATCGATTTTTGTTACATCTGATTGCCAAGTTGCCTGAGCATTCATTGAGCCTTGCGGTAAATAAGCCTTATTCGCGTTAGCGATATTAAAATCTTTTGTTTGCTCAATAATTCCGTAACGAGCAATGGCGGGATAGTGAGCCGATGCTTTCGCTTGAGCTTGGTCAATGGTGAGTGTTTGTGCTTTTAAAACGAACGGAAAGACACAAAGTGTGAAAATTATTATACTATACTTGTTCATATTGTGTTCATTATTTTGAGATGGCAATAATCCACTCGGGAATAAGTTTTTTCCGATTTTCGATAAATGCAGTAAATTCATCTTTTTGTATTATTCCCGATGATTCGAAAAGAGGCTTTGCCACAAACGGGAAAATGGTCAAACTCACAATATTCACAATAAAATCGGCAGTAGAAATCGTATAGCCTTTCTCCTTCAATTGACGTTCTATAACGGGTTGTGACAAATTTCTTGCTTGTTGTAGAAGATTATCGAAAATACTTTCATTGTTTTTCAATTCATTTAAAACAAATATCGGAAGCTCTTTATTTTCGAGAAGCAACTGTGAATATTTATCGACAAGTAACTGTATTTTTTCTACCAACGAAATCTTTTCATCCGACAAGATAGGACTTAATAAGCCAAAAAGGTCTTGAAACTTTCCGGTTACAACAAGTTTAAAAAGATTTTCCTTGCTGCCGAAATAATAATTTAGCAAAGCTAAATTAATTCCTGCCTCATCTGCAATGTCTCTTGTTTTAGTTGCAGCAAAGCCTTTTTGGGTGAAAATTTTTTTCGCAGCTTCAATAATTTTCTGTTCGGTGGTTAGTTCTTCCATTTTTCTAAAATTTACGCCACAAATGTAGTATATAAGTTTTAAATTAATCAAATGATTAAAACAAATGTTTAATAATTTAGCATCATTTAATATTTCGCGATGCGATAATTATTTTTGTATATTTGTTGCACGTAAAGTAATTGAAAAAACAATGAGCAAAAAAATTCCGCATATAATTCTTTTAATTCTTTTAATAACAAATTGTACTAAAACCGACATCAGCGATAATGCTGCACGGTTACGAATAAAACTTACCAATTCGCCAATGCTGATGATCAGCGACGAGAGCATGGCTGTTAGAGAAATAAAGTTGCATATTCAATCTATCGAAGTAGCTGTAACCGACACAACAAGTGTCGAAGTGGGAGAGTGGATTCCGTTAGATTTTTCGGGAGGACAATATAATATGTTGTCCTTGACTAACGGTAAAAATACTCAGTTGGTGGATCAGTATTTTCCGGCTTTTAAAACCATCCGCAGAGTAAAAATAAAACTTGGTAATAACAATCGGATTATCACAACTTCAGTTCAAAATTCAGGTATAGAATTGATTATTCCACAGGAAATTAGCGAAGGAATTGTTCTAAATGTGAATGAAAATTTATATGCCAATATAATATCATCTCTTGTGATAGATATAAGGGCGCTAATTACCGAAACGAATGGAAATTATTTTTTAAACCCTACTATAAGAGTATTTTCAGAAGTTGCCACAGGCTCCATTAAAGGTTACGTTGCACCGATAGAAGCACAGGCGATCGTGAGCGTTGTAAATGAAATTGACACGTTTTTCTCGTTTCCCGAATCCGACGGAATGTTTGTATTCCCCGGTCTGCGAGAAGGAAAGTGGAAAATAGGTATTTTCCCCAATCAGCTATCAGGTTTTAAAGACACTATTTTTACCGATTCCGTTTTACCACTTAAAATTACCGAATTAAAACCCAATCCCATTCGATTACACCCAATTAGTAATAATCCGTAATTTAATTAATTTTCACACCCGCAAAGTGTTTTATAAATTCATCTTTGCTATCTTTGCGATAATTAATTTAAAAAGTTACACGAAACAATAAAACACAATGAAAAAGATCTATTTCGCTTTGGCAATAGCTGCCACGTTGGTGTTAGGTACATCTTGTAAACCTAAACAAAGTGCTTACAAACAAGTATACGAAGCTGCAAAAGAAAGAGAAATGCAACAAACCGCATCGCAGCCAACAACGGTTGTAAAAGAAGCAAGCCCGCTTCCTCCTGTTGAAGTTTCGGTAAGAAAAGAAAAAGTGGAGCCCGTGTATGCAACCGATGCTGCCGGATTAAAGAAATACAGTGTTGTAGTTGCTTCTTTAAGTGTTAAACTCAATGCAGAATCGTTGAAAACCAGAATGCAGAACGAAGGATACAATGTTATCCTCGCGCAAAATGAACAAGGCATGTATCGGGTTATTGTTGCCAGTTACGATGACAGAGAGTCTGCCGCAGCTATGCGCGATGAGATTTATAGCAAATATTCGGCCTTAGGAACAACAGAACATCTTAAAAGAACCTATGGCGTTCCTTTTAACGATCTTTGGATTTTGGAAAGACAATATTGATACCACTAAGGAAACAAAATAGTAAGCTGCCTCGTTATTACGGGGTAGCTTTTTTATTTATAATTTTTCATGCGAATTAGGTTTTTAGGTACAGGAACATCAACAGGAGTTCCCGAAATAGGTTGTAACTGTGAGGTTTGCACTTCTTCTGATCCGAAAGACAGCAGATTGCGTTCTTCTATTCAGGTAGAAATTGACGGAAATAATATTGTGATTGACTGTACGCCGGATTTCAGGCAACAAATGCTATTGCTTCCATTTAAGAAAATTGATGGATTGTTGATCACACACGAACATTACGATCATACGGCAGGAATAGATGATCTACGTCCTTTTTCTCGTTTTGGAGCCGTGAATTTATATATGCAATCCAACGTAAAGAAAATTATTGAAACAAGAATGCCGTATTGTTTCTCTGATAATCATTACGGGGGCATCCCTGATATTCACATCAGTGAAATAAAAGACTTACAGAGATTCCGTATCAATAATACGGAAATAATTCCCATCAGGGTTTTACATTATAGATTGCCTATTTTGGGTTTTAGAATAGGTAAAATGGCGTATCTTACAGATTTAAAAACGCTTCCGGATGAAGAATACCACAAGTTAACCGATATTGAAGTTTTGATTATTAGCGCTTTGAGAAAAACAGAACATATTTCGCATCAAAATTTAGACCAGGCGATTCAATTATCCGAAAGAATAGGAGCCAAGAAAACTTATTTTACCCATATAAGCCACCAATTGGGGCTTCATAAAATTGTTTCGGGAGAGTTACCGGCCAGCATTTCCTTGGCTTTTGATGGGTTATCGATAAAAATATTTTAGTTTTTGTATTTTTTTAACTGTTTTTCACGCAACCTTTTTCAACATTTTCCATCTATTAAGTGATAATTGAAGGACAAGAAACAAATTTATTATTATTTTTGTTATTATTTATGTACAGGAAGTTAAACCAAAGGACACATTATACGTCAAAATAGAAATGAATAAATTTAATAACTTAATAAAAGGAAGAAAAACTATGAAAATAAAAAACATTGTTATCGCAGTTTTGTTGGCTACCGCACCTGTTTTGGGCTTTGCTCAAGAATGGGATGATATTTATGCCGATCCTTCTCAAAACGAACCGGTAAAGGTTCAAAAACAAGAACCTCAAAAAAAGAAAATTGTGGTTGTTGAAGGAAATGCAGTAGATATGCAAGTTCAAGCCAATGGAAGAGACATCGACGCTTATAATCGTCGTGGCAATGATGGTGGCACGCAAGATCAAGTAATTACCGATGATTCTGTATATCAAGATTACGAGTATACCGATAGAATTATTCGCTATCATGATCCGGCCTCGAGCGTTAAAATTACAGGAGCAGATCAAGTTACCGTTTATGTAGGCGACGATCTGTATTCGGACTATTATGAAAACCGTGGATGGAACAACAATACCTATTTCGGAATGGGATTTGGAGGCGGTTATTATCCTTGGTATGATCCCTGGTACGATCCATGGTATTACGGTTGGGGTTCTCCTTACTACGGATATTATAGCCGTTGGTACAGCCCATGGTATTACCGTAGTTGGTATAGTCCCTGGAGCTACGGTTGGTATTCACCTTGGTATTATGGCAGCTACTATTCCCCATGGTATTATGGCGGTGGTTACTACGGTGGATGGTATGGCGGTGGCGCTTACTACAGTGGTTTCTATGATGGTTACTACTCAGGCGTAGGAAATAACCGTTCGGGAAGAAGTAACGGAGTTTACAGAACCAGTTCGGCCAATACGGCAAGAACATCTTCTGTTGCGGGTATCAGTGGAAGAACAGCCACTTCGTCAAGCCGTTCAGGAATAAGCGGAACTCGCTCTACAACTACTAGAAGTTCTTCGGCATCTGCACCGAGAACAAGAATTTTGGATAATTCGGGTAGAGTATTAGATTCCAGATCGGGAAGAGTAATCAACAGAAGTTCAACGCCGACCCGTTCTTCATCCGGCACACGATACGAATCTTCAGGTACCGCTAATCGCAGTATGGCTCCTTCAAGAAGCAGTTCTTCCAGATACGAAAGAAGTACCGCTCCCAGCAGAACTTATTCCGCTCCCTCGAGAAGCAGTTCAACCAACAGAAGTTCAACATACTCAACTCCGAGTAGAAGCAGCAGAAGCTACGATTATTCGGCTCCGAGCAGAAGTTCAAGTTCAAGCAGCAGAAGTTCAGGCTCTTTCGGATCCTCTTCAAGCTCAAGCAGAAGCTCAGGCTCTTTCGGCGGCGGAAGAAGCAGTAGCGGAAGTAGCGGCAGAAGCAGCGGAGGACGCAGGTAAAATTGCATAAAGATATATTCAATGACTGCCTCAAATAACCAAGAGGTTTTACCGAGGCAGTCATTTTTGTACTCACAAACGTAAAAAAACTATTGAAAATGAAAAAATTCGCATATTTTTTTGTCGCTTTATTCTTAATATCCGGTTATTCATTCGCCCAGGGGGAGGTTGACGCCGTAAAATTCTCTCGCGATGAGCTTTACGGAACAGCCCGTTCCATGGCCATGGGTGGCGCTTTTGGAGCCTTAGGCGGCGACTTGACCGGAGTTTCTATAAATCCGGCAGGAATTGGTGTTTACAGGAGTTCCGAAATTTCAGGAACTTTAGGCTTAGAACAAAATAAAGCATCGGTTGGCAATTTAGACAAAGCCGTAACCGATTTTAATTTACATACATTGGGTTTTGTCGGATATTTTCCTTTAAGAAGCGAATCTGTTCCGATGATAAATTTCGGTTTTGCTTATAACAGACAAAAAGCATTTAATAACGAAATTAATGCAAAAGGAAGCCCCAGGCACTCTTTGCTTAACTACATCGCTGATAGAAGCTATGGTGTAGTTCCTTCAAATCTGGAGTTACCCGGTGAAAATAGCAACTTGCCCGATCCATTTGAAACAGAGCCTTGGTTGACTGTCTTAGCATATAATTCTTGGCTAATCAACGATAATACAGGTACTGACGGTAAATATTACTACACGCCTTTAAACACACGCGGCGATCAACTTGGTAATCAAATATCAACCTATGAAAGGGGCTACGTAGATGATTATGATTTTACCATCGGTACTACAGTGAATAATGTATTAAATTTAGGTTTATCGTTAACGGTTTCAAGTATTTATAATTATCAATATTCCGATTACAGTGAAAGTTTTTCAACCAACGGTCGATATACATTAAACAATGAGGTTTCAACAACCGGAGCCGGAGTTGGGGCCAAATTAGGTGTGATCTACAGGCCAACTAATATGCTAAGAATCGGTTTAGCTTATCATACTCCCACATGGTACACCATGCAGGAATACTATCAGGCAAGCATTGACGACAGTATGGCTCCTTACGTTACTGATCCGAATTACGAACCAAGCAGAACTTTTTCAGCCCGATTCCCGAATTCATACAATCTGAAAACGCCCGACAAATGGGTATTAAGTTTGGCTAGTGTAATCGGCAGCAGATTTATATTGAGCATGGATTATGAATTAATGGATTACAGAAAAATGGAATTGGGAGTTCCCGATCTTAGTTCCGATGAACAGAATTGGTATGAAACCGACAATAATTTTATCCAACAGGATTTCAAGATGGCTTCAACGGTTAAATTAGGTATGGAATACAGATTTAATCCCCAATTGTACGGCCGTTTAGGATACGCTTGGATGCAAAATCCATACACTGCTAAATTTAGTGATGCCGGCAATGCTGCCATCTTCAACTCAAATGTGGTACACGTGTTGGAAGGCGACAACAATTATTTCACGGGAGGTTTGGGTTACCGTTTCAATCAAAATTTCTATGCCGATTTGGCATTGGTGTACAAAAGCCGCCAAGACGAATTGTTCGGATTCCCAAATATTTACGATGACGACAATAACAGCAATATAGTTGTAGATTCCTCTCCCTTTGCCATGACGAGCAGTTCTTTAAGAGGAGCGCTGACGTTGGGGTATAGGTTTTAAATATTATTCATTATGTTTTTTAAAAGTCGGCCAATTACTTGTCCGACTTTTTATTTTTACAAAGCAAAAGTATTTTCAAAGTTTTAAGTTACTTTTGTGCAAACTAAAACAGGAGCAAATGTCAGTTGCAGCACAAGACGATAAAAGGAAAGTAACCACACACAGGTTATTGGAAATGAAAGAACGCAGCGAAAAAATCTCTATGCTTACAGCATACGACTTTTCTATGGCTTCCATCATAGATCAGGCAGGCATGGACGTCATTCTCGTAGGGGACTCTGCATCTAATGTAATGGTAGGCAATACCACCACTTTACCCATGACGGTGGATCAAATGATTTACCATGGAAAATCGGTTATGAACGCGGTAAAAAGAGCAATAGTTGTTATTGACATGCCTTTCGGCAGTTATCAGGGAAATCCGGTAGAAGCTGTTTCCAATGCCGTAAAAATAATGAAAGAAACACAAGCCGATGCGCTTAAGTTGGAAGGCGGCAAAGAAATCTTAGAATCCGTAAACAGGATATTGAGTGCCGGAATTCCCGTTATGGGACATTTGGGATTAATGCCGCAATCTATAAACAAATACGGAACGTACGCCGTTAGGGCAAAAGAGAAGAGTGAAGCCGACAAACTTTTAGACGATGCACATCTCCTGCAAGAGGCGGGCTGCTTTGCCATTGTATTGGAGAAGATTCCTGCAGAATTGGCCCGAAAAGTAGCCTCGGAATTGAAAATACCGATTATCGGAATAGGAGCGGGGCCGCATGTGGATGGACAGGTTTTGGTTATGCACGATATGCTTGGTATGAATAAAGGGTTTTCACCGCGTTTTCTTCGCCGCTACGCCAATCTTTTCGAAGATATAACATTGGCTGTGCAAAACTACATCAAAGACGTTAAAACGGCTGATTTTCCTTCGATGGAAGAAAGTTATTAATTAAGGGTCTGTTTGTGTCTGTACACACATTTTGCGAATATCGTATGCGTGATTTTTCACTTCGGTTTATTTACGGTAATACGCACATCGGTTATATTTTTGTAATCATCGTTTTTTTGGAGGTAAAAATCACATTTGCCCGAAATAATGTAATTCCCCGGCGGCAACTTTAATTCGGGATCGCCATAAAACGCTTCTTTTTCTTTTGCATCGGGGTCATCGCTATTCCAAATGCCGCTTTTTGAAAGAGAAATTGTTTTCGGTTCGTTTCTTTTCTTTTCAGCCAAGTAAACTGCTGAATATCTAACCTAAATCCTGATGTGAAATATTTCCCCTCATCATTACGGATAAGTTGATGGTAGTACGGTTGTCCCGATATAATTTGAATGGAATCTGTTTTGCCGATATATTCAAGTGTAGAATACACATCGATGTGTTGTCGCTGTAATAGGGGCCATTTTCAATATAAATACTATTGCGAAATAGGCTGTCTTCGGTAATAAAGCGATTGTAGTTCTTAGGAATTGGTGGTAAGGGATTGGGTTCTTTTATTATCGTTATTCTGGCCTCAGTAAAATTTGTGTAATCATTTTGGGTTTCAATAAAAAATGCTGTATTTCCCGAAATAATGTAATTCCCGGGCGGCAACTTTAATTCGGGGTCGCGCTAAAACGCCTCTTTTGCTTTAGCATCGGGATCGTTTACATCCCAAAAGCCCGATTTATTGAAACGTATGGTATCAATGACATTTTTCTCTATCTGTTTATACTCTAAAGTAGAGAGGGTAAATCCGGAACTTATGTATTCACCATCTTCTGTTATAATGGTATGATAAAAGTATGGAATTCCTGTACCAATGTTAATAAAATCTTTTTCGCCAATGTATTCTAATGTTGAAAATATGTCAATGTGCGTATTTGCATAATGCGGACCTTTTTCGATGAAAAGGCTATTTCGGAACAAACTGTCTTCGATTACATAGCGTTCATATTTTTCAGAAGTTATAGAAGATACTTCTGTTTTATCCGTCTCATTATCTGTGTGTTTTGTTTTCGTATCGCACGCAAGTATAATAGCGAATAGAAAAAGATAATATTGGACTGTTTCATAATTAACAGGTGTTTATTAATAAAACAGCAGTAGAAATGGTTATGTTCAAAATACGTTTAAAGGGTTCGCTTTAACTGTTGTTTACAATGGATTTGTAATCGGGAATCTCACTTAAATACGTAACCGATTGGTTTTCATAATCCATTTTGCAACAATAATGTCTCATTCCATTTGAAACAACCAAATATTTCACTTTCAGTACAATATTATAACGCACGATTTGGTCAAAAACCGTTTGCGAAATCTCAACCTCCGGTTTTTTAAATTCGCAAATCATCAATGGATTGAGCTGTTTGTCGTAAACTACTGTATCGCAACGTTTGCTTAAAGAATTCAAGCGTATCGATGCTTCGTTGGCCATTAAGGAATATGGATAATTCTTTTCGTTTTTAAGATAGTGAACAAAGTTTTGGCGAACCCATTCTTCGGGAGTCAGCGCAACGTATTTTCTCCGTAAAACATCAAAAATTTCAAAACCCAAGTCGGTTTTTTTCACTTTTGCATCGTAAAGTGGCAAGTTTAACGCGTACATATATTATCTTTGTTCAACAAACAAAAGTAAAGCATTTATGAAAACCAAGCAAGAAATTGTTGAAAATTGGCTTCCGCGCTACACCAAACGTTCCATGGAAGACTTTACCAAATATATTTTGCTCACCAATTTCCAAAAGTACGTTGAGATTTTTGCAAAACATTTTAACGTTCCCATTTTGGGATTAGATGCCAATATGTCGAGCGCTGCGGCCAACGGAATTACGATCATTAATTTCGGTATGGGAAGCGCCAATGCAGCCACAATTATGGACTTATTGAGCGCAATAACTCCTACGGCGGTTTTGTTTCTTGGAAAATGCGGCGGATTAAAAGCCCGTAACGATTTGGGTGACTATATCTTGCCCATTGCAGCCATTCGGGGAGAAGGAACATCCGACGATTATTTCCCTCCCGAAGTTCCTTCACTGCCGGCATTCAGCCTCCTAAGAGCTGTTTCTTCGAATGTGCGCGACTTTGGACGCGATTATTGGACGGGCACTGTTTACACCACCAACAGAAGAGTATGGGAGTATGACGACGAATTTAAGAATTACTTGAGAAAAATAAGGGTGATGGCCGTGGATATGGAAACTGCCACAATTTTTACTTGCGGGTTTGCCAATCATATTCCCACGGGCGCTTTGCTGTTGATTTCGGACCAGCCGATGATATCCACGGGCGTAAAAACCGAGAAAAGCGATAAACTCGTAACCGAAAACTTTGTGGAAGAACACGTGAAAATAGGCATCAAATCATTAACAACACTTATCAACAACGGATCAACCGTGAAACACCTCCGTTTCGACTGGTAAAAAATCAATCTATGGCACCCTCGAAATCCACATTTGAGTCCATAAAAACGGATATTCTGAACAGAAGATTTGCTCCGATCTATTTGCTCATGGGCGAAGAATCGTTTTTTATCGATCAATTGACCGATCTTTTAGCGGAAAACGTTTTGACCGAAACTGAAAAAGATTTCAATATGCTCACTTTCTATGGAATAGATTCGGATGTAAACACCATCATTTCATCTGCACGCCGATTCCCGATGATGTCGGATTTCCAACTAATTATCGTGAAAGAAGCCCAACAATTAGACAAATTTGAGCTATTTGAAGTATATGCGAAGAACCCACTCCACTCTACTATTCTGGTTATCAATCATAAACATAAGAATGTTGATGGCCGAAAGGCCGTGTTGAAAGCCATACAAAAAAACGGTGTGGTTTTTGAATCGAAGAAATTATACGATAATCAAGTAACAGCGTTTACCAAGAACTATTTTAAAGACAAAAAAATAAATATTGATGAGAAATCGGCGCAAATGCTTACCGATTTTGTGGGAAACGACATCAGTAAATTGATTCAGCAACTCAAAAAATTAGAAATATCGTTGCCTGAATCATCAAAAAACATCACCTCTGAGCTAATTGAGAAAAACGTGGGTATCAGCAAGGATTACAATAATTTTGAATTGCTGAAAGCAATTACAAACAAAAATGTGCTTGTTGTGAATAGGATTGTGGATTATTTTGAAAAAAATCCGAAGGATAACCCCAGCGTGGTCACCTTATCGGTTCTTTTCAATTATTTCAGTAATTTATTGGAATGCTTTTGGTTGCCTCAACACGATGAACAAAGCGTCATGCATGCATTAAACTTGAGTTCTTCGTTCTTTGCCCGCGATTATATGAACGGATTAAGAAATTACAATGCTACAAAAGTGATGGAAATAATCTCTTTGTTGCGTAATTTCGACGCTAAATCCAAAGGAATTGACAATACATCCGCCACGGCGGGGGAACTACTCAAGGAGTTGGCTTACAAAATCATGCACTAATCTTGTGTGATCCACTTTATTACTTGCGAACTTAGCGGGCTGTCCTTAGGCATTATTACCTCTAAAACATTGCCTTTTTCATCTACCAGATATTTTTGGAAATTCCAAGTAACCTCCTGATCGAATTTGCCATTCCTGGATTTCTGCGTTAACCACTGATAAATCGGAGCTTTATCGTCGCCAACGACGCTTATTTTATCCATTAAAGGAAAAGTTACGCCGTAATTTGAGGTACAAAATTCTTTTATTTCTTTGTTCGTTCCGGGTTCCTGGTCCTTAAAATTGTTTGCCGGGAATCCTATAATGGTAAAATTCATGTCTTTGTAAGTGTCGTACAATTTTTGTAGGTCTTTATACTGTGGGGTGAGGCCGCATTTTGAGGCTACATTTACGATCATTACTTTCTTTCCTTTTAGTTGCGACATATCGAATTCTTTTCCGTCGATGTCTTTCACTTTAAAACTATACAGATTTTCTTGAGCGTTTATTTGCGTTCCCATGAAAAAAACAAGGATGCCAACAAATAGGATTCGAGAGATTATCTTTTTCATTTCTTTTTATTCATTATTAGTTACTCTACAAAAATAAACAAAAAATATCGGTATTCTATATCAAGTTACGCAAATTATTTTTCTGATTCACATTTTACACAGGAAATATCAATTGTAATTGATTGAATTACAAGATAGTTAATACAACATTATACTCAATGAGGTTTTGATATTTCAAATAATTCGGATGTTCATATAGATTGGGAGCTTTCTGCAGTGGGTTTTATGATTTGAATACGGATTATTAGTTTTTCCACGCATAATTTACCTTTCTTATCTCTGCCACCATTTACTTTAAGAATAAAGATTCAATCTTAAACTTATATAAATAAATTTAGTTTTGTATATCAAATAAAAAATAATGCCACAAATGAATGAATTACATTTGAAAACAAACTTTATAACTAAAGTATATTCACAAGTCTTACTATAATTAAAAATGTAAATATTTGGTTTAACAATTAAATTTCTCTTTATTTTATTTATATAATTATTATATTACAGGCGTTTATAATATATTATTAAACTTTAAAATTAGTATTAATACCTAAGCCGATTTAAATACCGATATTTATGTTAAAAAATAAGATATTAACGAATTTAATATGCATTTAATCAGTTGTTTATGAATATTAAATAAATTAAAAGATAATATAGAAAAAAGCCTGATAATTACAATTATAAATTACGATATACTTTTGTATATTCAGAGATAATACAAATGTAAAGCATGTAATTTATCAGTTTGTTTGCTATTATAAAATAATCTTTATACATTTGTCTTGTATTTTCCTGTTGTATATTTATTCATTTAAAATATCGTGTGATATGAAAGATAGAATTAAACAAATAATGGAGAATGAAAATTTGACTCCTGCCAAATTTGCCGATAAATTACAAATCAACAGAGCCATTATTTCGCATATATTAAATGGAAGAAATAATCCAAGCTTGGATGTTGTTATGAAAATTCTCAATGAAATGACGTACATTAATCCTGAATGGTTATTGAACGGAACGGGAAACATCTATAAAGAAGGTTTTGATCTGGATTCTATTCCAAAAGAACCTGATTTATTCACTCAGAACAACGAAAAAACAACCGAGGAGTCAAAGAAAACAGAATTCACGCGAGAAAATGTGGTTAAACAGCACCAAAAATCATCACAAGATGATGATAACAAGAGAGTTGAATCCATGAAAATGCTTGATAAAAAAATAACCCAATTAATTATTTACTACAACGACAATACGTTTGAAACGTTTATACCGAATAAAGTATGAAGAAAAACTAAATTTCTGAACTTGTTTTGCAATTTTCAAGACGAATTACTTTTTTGTACCTTTGTACTTGTGAGAAAATATAATGAATAACTCCACCGATGAAAAAAGTACTCGATTTTGTAATTCGATCCAACGAAAAATTAAATCATCAAAATAATCTGTTGAAAGTTTCACCCAAAAACGGTCAAAAACTCGACGATATTTATCCCGGACAATTCGTACAAATTCTTGTTGACAACAGTTCCTCCGTTTTCTTAAGAAGGCCTATTTCCATCAATTTTGTAGATCGTGCTCGTAACGAAATGTGGTTATTGGTTCAAAATATGGGAAAAGGCTCACAAAAAATATGCGAGAAACACGAAAACGAAGTTCTGAATATCATATTTCCCTTGGGAAATACATTCACAATTCCTGAAGACAGATCGGCAAAGCTGCTTCTTGTAGGTGGCGGCGTAGGAACTGCTCCCATGCATTTTCTTGGAAAAACGCTTATTCAACAAGGTTATATTCCAAATTTTTTACTCGGAGGACGCTCTAAAACAGATATTCTTCAAACGGAGGACTTTAAAGAAATGGGCAACACTTATTTCACTACGGAAGACGGGAGTTTAGGAGAAAAAGGTTTTGTTACTCACCACAGTATTTTGAAAGAAAGTAAATTTGACTATATCTACACTTGCGGCCCTAAACCTATGATGATAGCTATCAGTAAATTGGCGAAGGAAATGGGAGCTGAATGCGAAGCATCGCTTGAGAACTATATGCCCTGTGGTTTTGGAGCTTGCTTGTGTTGCGTAGAAAAAACATCGAGAGGGAATATTGCAACTTGCATGGAAGGCCCGATTTTTAATACGAGAGAATTGTTATGGACAAGCTGAAAATAAAAATAGGAGAACTCGAATTACAAAATCCGGTGATGACGGCATCCGGTACTTTCGGATATGGAACAGAATATGCCGATTTTGTAGATTTAAACCGATTAGGCGGCATTTTCGTTAAAGGTACGACTCTTGAGCCGCGACAAGGCAATGACTACCCTAGAATGGCTGAAACACCTGTCGGAATGTTGAATGCGGTAGGGTTGCAAAACAAAGGAGTGGATTATTTTGTAGAGCATATTTATCCCCAAATAAAAGATTACAATACGCATTTTATCGTAAACGTCTCGGGTTCCACCATAGAGGATTATATTAAATGCACTGAAAAACTTGTCGATTTAGAGAAAATTCCCGCCATAGAGTTAAATATTTCTTGTCCGAACGTTAAAGAAGGCGGTATGGCTTTCGGCACATCATGTGCTTCCGCAAAAGAGGTAACAAGAGCCGTACGTAAAGTATATCCCAAAACACTAATTGTAAAACTATCGCCAAATGTTACCGATATTACCGAAATTGCCCGTGGTGTAGAAGACGAAGGAGCCGATTCGGTTTCTCTTGTTAATACATTTCTCGGAATGGCGATAAACGCGGAAAAAAGGACTCCGAGGCTGTCGACGGTAACGGGAGGACTTTCAGGCCCATGTATCAAACCTATCGCATTACGAATGGTATGGCAGGTTTACAACGCTGTTAAAATCCCGATTATCGGAATGGGAGGTATTTGTAATACCGAGGATGCCATAGAATTTATCATTGCGGGTTCATCAGCCATTCAGATCGGAACGTATAATTTTATCGACCCCGCAATATCTATGCAAGTTATTGATGGAATTTCCGATTATTTAGACAGGCACAATCTTGATAATATTAGCCAATTAATAGGAAATTTGAATATTACAGATTAAATTGTCCCAATATTTGGCTCGTTCACGACTTTATGAAACTATTTACTGGTGTTTTTTGACATTTTGAAAAAAAAGCTCTATCTTTGGAATTTAAAAAATAGAAAACAATCTAAACAAGTATGTCAAAACTTATTGTACCCGAAGGTTATAAACCACTGCTGAACCTTAAGCAAACCGAAACGGGAATTAAAAGCATCAAAGATTTTTTCCAACAAAGTTTATCTTCCGAATTGCGGCTTCGTCGTGTAACCGCTCCTCTTTTTGTTGAGAAAGGTACAGGAATTAACGATGATCTAAACGGCATAGAGCGTCCTGTGAGTTTCCCCATCAAGGACATGGAGAATAAAGTGGCGGAAATTGTACATTCATTGGCCAAATGGAAACGTTTGACACTGGCCGATTACGAAATTGAAAAAGGATTCGGGATTTACACGGATATGAACGCCATCCGCGCCGATGAAGAATTAGACAATCTGCATTCGCTGTACGTTGACCAATGGGACTGGGAAATGGTAATGGGCGAGGAGCAGCGTAACTTAAAGTTTTTGAAAAACGTTGTTACCAGAATATATGGCGCTATGCTCAGAACCGAATATTTGGTTTACGAATATTTTCCCGAAATAAAACCCGAGTTACCATACGAAATAAAATTCATACACGCGGAGGAATTGTTGAAAAAATATCCCACATTATCTGTAAAGGAAAGAGAAGATAAAATAACAAAAGAATTCGGCGCCGTTTTTATTATAGGAATAGGAGGAAATTTATCGAATGGAGAACCTCACGATGGCAGAGCTGCAGATTATGATGACTGGACTACCCAAAATGAAGATGGATACATTGGTCTTAATGGTGATCTGCTTGTATGGAATCCGGTCTTGGGTAAAGGAATGGAACTTTCCTCCATGGGTATTCGGGTAAATAAAACTGCGCTGCAAAAGCAACTGAAACTAAAAGGACAGGAAGAACGACTGCAGTTATATTTTCACAAAAGATTGATGAATGATGAACTGCCTCTTTCAATTGGCGGAGGAATTGGACAATCGCGTTTGTGTATGTACTATTTGCGCAAAGCGCATATCGGGGAAATACAAGCAAGTATTTGGCCATGGGAAATGAGAAAACAAGCCGAAGAAAAAGCTATTTTCTTGATCTGAGAAACTTTTAAAGAAAGTCCTTTTCTGAAATAATAGGAAAAGGGCTTTTTATTTTGCCATGGTTGTTATAATTTAGTGTTTTAAACGACACGAAATATGGAAGTAAAAATAGAACAAAGCTGGAAAAACCGCCTCAAAGACGAATTTGAGAAACCTTACTTTGAATCGTTAACCGATTTTGTTCGGAATGAATACGCACAAAGAACCGTTTATCCGCCCGCAAAGCTGATTTTTAATGCTTTTGACAAATGCCCTTTTGATGAAGTAAAAGTAGTTATAGTGGGGCAAGATCCTTACCACGAACCCGGCCAAGCGCACGGATTGTGTTTTTCGGTACCGGAAGGCACACAAATACCCCCATCTTTGGTTAATATTTATAAGGAAATCAGGGACGATTTAGGTAAACCGATTCCTAAATCGGGCAACTTAGAACGATGGAGTAGGCAAGGAATACTTCTTTTAAACGCCACCTTGACGGTAAGAGCGCATCAAGCCGGCTCGCATCAGCATAAAGGATGGGAAGAATTTACGGATGCAGCCATCAGAGTTCTTGCCGAAGAAAGGAAACATTTGGTTTTTATTCTTTGGGGCGCGTACGCGCAGCGTAAAGGAGAAAATATTGATACGAATGATCATTTAGTGCTTAAATCGACACATCCTTCGCCTTTATCCGCTCATCGTGGATTCTTTGGAAATAAGCACTTTCGTAAAACAAATGATTATTTAGCCACATTGGGTGAAGAACCTATCGATTGGTAAGGGATATTCTCCTGAAAATCCCCATTATTTGGTGCATTTTATACTTTAAAGTTCGATAAATTCTCTAAAAGATTTCCGATAAGTATCGCCGATAGGAATTGTTCGGGAACCTATAACAATCCGGTTTTTTTCTATATGGTCTATTTTCTCCCGATTTACAACAAACGACCGATGTACCCGAATAAATTGATGAGATGGAAGCGTCGATTCCAAATTTTTCATGCTCATAAGTGTAAGAATAGGCTTCGCCTGATTTTCAGAGAAAATTTTTATGTAATCTTTTAGCCCTTCCACGTAAAGCAATTCATCAAAAAGAATTTGTACCAGTTTGTATTCCGATCTTACAAAAAATCCGGTGGGAACGTTTTCGTTTTTTTCTTGGGCAGTGCTTTTTATTTCGAACCAATCCAAAGCTCTTTTCGCCGCCACTAGGAAATCGGAATAAGAAAATGGCTTCAGCAAATAGTCTAAGGCGCTTACTTTGTAACCTTCCAATGCATATTCGCTAAAAGCAGTGGTAAAAATAATGCGTGTTTTGTCACTAATTAAACGTGCGAATTCCATGCCGTTTAAATCGGGCATTTGAATGTCTAAAAAAATTACGTGCACTTGTTGTTTGTTTATGTTTTCCATTGCCTGTAACGCGCTCGAAAATCGCCCTGACGGTTTTAAAAAAGGCGTTTTTCTAACGTATGATTCTAGCAAATCGAGTGCGAGAGGCTCATCGTCAACTATCCAACAGTTGAGTATCATTTTGTTGTTTTTTAGTATCAATGGTTAGAATAGTCGTATAAGTCTTATCAGATATATCGGTTGTCCAAGTATATTTTCCCGGATACAGTAAATCAAGCCTTTTTTTTACCAGCTCAAGCCCGATACCGCTTCCACTTTTGTCAGAATCGCTTTTGGGAAAATAACTGTTCCTGGTAACAAACTCCACTTTTCCATCGGGAAGTTCGTTAAGAGAAATATCGATGAAAGAAGGTTCATTACCACTAACACCGTGTTTAAAAGCATTTTCGATTAATGAAATGAAAATCAGAGGAGAAATAAGCGTAGAACTCTTTCCGCCAATGGATATTTTGGTGGTTAGCTTCACATTATCCGATAAGCGTATGCGCATCAAATCGAAATAATTGTTTATGAATCCAACTTCCTGGTTTAGAGGAACAAAAGTCTTGTTGTTTTCGTACAGCAGGTGGCGAAGCATTTTGCTCAAATCCAGTACGGCTGTTTGGGCTTTAGTGGGATTAAACTCAATGAGCGCGTAAATATTATTAAGTGTGTTGAGTAAAAAATGCGGACTAATTTGATTTTTAAGGTTTTGCAGTTCGGCTTCCGAAATTGCTTTTTCCAATTCTTTTCTTTCGTTTTCTACTTTCGACCACCGATCGCTCATCTTCAATGCAACGCTTAAACCTCCCATTAACATCATTGAAGTAGAATTTCTAATAAAGAACAACCATGTTGAAGGTGGCCTTCTTCGCCTTCGCTGCTGCAATTCTGCATGAAAAGTGTTGTAAAAATCGTTCCAAAAATGCATGAGAAAAACTACCCCGAATATTATTAATAAGTTAATTAACAGAAATTCAGTTGTTTTCCCTTTGAAAAGAAACCTGTCGATCAAAAAAGTATAGTTTACATAAAAGATGAGGATATAACTCAACATTTGTGGAATGGATCGTGAAAATCTTTCCCAGCTGAAGAGTGTTTCGCGATCCATAAAGAAGTATGGCAAAACAAAAATAACTCCCCATAAAGCTATGTGAATAAGTACATTATTATACCTTTTAGCGGGTTTGTTTTCTGTGGATGAATTCATTTTCAGTAGTTATTAAAACCTTCTGCCACCTCTGCCATGGCCTCTTCCCGGTTGCATCATCATATCTTCCTGAGAAGCTCCACCTTTAAAAATATTAAACCTGTAAACAAAATGGAACATGAAGTATGAAGTGAGTGTATTTGTTGTTGTATCTCGGATGTAATTAGATGTAACACTTCGGCTTATGTTGCTTCGTTGTTGCAAGATATCGTATATTTTAAAACGTATTGTACCGTTTTTTTGTGGAAATAATTGTTTTTGAATTGAAGCGTTCCAAAGCCATTCTTCTTGTGCGAAACCATCGGCGTAACCTGAGTTGCTGCTGTAATGAATATCGCTTTCGATTGACATATCCCAAGGCAGATAGATCGTGGTGTTGGCGTTGCCACCATAATTGAGATATTCCTGGTTTTGTTGACCTTCGAGGGAATTATTCACGTTGTTATAATTCACATTTCCTCTAACGCTGAAATCGAATTGTTCCGAGCGATAGTTTAATCCCAAAACTTGCATTAAATTGGTTCTGCGGCTTAAATTCTTTTCGTTATTCGAAAAACCGTTGCTGTTGTTGTAGCTTGCAAACGACATGGAAAAAACAGAGAACTTAATGTTCTTAAGCGGCTTGTTCATCATTAAACGCGCGTTAGCGTTCCAATTACCGCTAACATTCTTGTATGTAGTTTCTTTGCGTCCGGTTTCCCGATCTGTAACAGTAGATGTTACAATATCGTTAGACATGTATCCGAAATTACTGAACATTGCCATCGACGAGCCTTTTTCTGAATCGAAATTCTGATAACGTACATTCACTCTGTGTTCGAAAGAAGGTCTCAAATCAGGATTCCCGTAATTTATGTTCAAAGGATTAGAAACATCCACTACCGGAGATAGTTGTTGAACGGAAGGTTGGTCGGTATCGCCAAAATACCTTATTCTTAAATTATGTTGCCTGCTCCATCTGTAGTTAAATTGAGCCATAGGTGAATAATTCACCACGTTTTGTTCAAAATCGTTGATAAGCCTGTCGCCTACGAAGGTTTTGCTTTTGGAAGAAGCCGGTTGTACGGAGAAACCGATTCTGTAATCGTACTTCTCACGAAGTGATTGAAAATTGATTTCAATTTCCTGATTTGTAAAGTTGTTTTCTAATCGTTTGCTGTAAACGGTATCTAAAACAGTATAATTTCCCGATGCGTCTTTGGTTCTTGTATCCTTATCGGATTCCGAAATATTCTGTCTGTACTGATATGCCAACTGGATGAAATTATTATTGCCGATAGGCTCTACATATGAAGCATAACCTCTCCAATTTCGCGAGTCGTTATTATTAGTGAATCGTTGGTCAATGATATCATCGGGGCGTGTTCCGTTGTAATAAGTATTGGATAAATTTGTTCCGTTATTTTCGGAATCCGATAATCTTCCACGAAATTGAAAGCTCAGTACGCGTCCGGGTTTTCCTAATTTGCGGCTTGCATCCAAACGCATAGAGATATCTTTTCCCTTTCCTTCGGAACCGTATATGGAATTACCATAG
>JAFADY010000066.1 GCA_023424395.1 Bacteroidota bacterium
CTACAGCATCATTCAGAAGCTTGCCAATGCGGGAAAAGGCATCATTATGATTTCCTCAGAGCTCGAAGAGATTCTTCGTATGAGCGATCGTATTTTAGTGATGGCGGAAGGACGCAAGACGGCAGAGCTTGACATTGCAGAAGCAACACAGGAGAAGATCATGACTTATGCATCGCAAGAGGAGGTATCAGCATGACCGATTTAAAAAAGACGGATGCTCCGTTACAGCCTCTACAGTCTAAAAACGACGGAGGATTCAAGAAAATCTTCGCATCCCAGCAAGGCATTGCGTTTATCGTAATGATTGTTCTGTATGGATTCTTTTATGCCCGCAGCGTACCGTTCCGTTCGGGTTCGACGCTGGCAAGTATCTTTGATTCCAGTTATTATGCCGGTTTTTTGGCGATCGGCGAAACCTTTACGATTGCGACCGGCGGTTTCGATATGTCCGTCGGTGCGGTCATGAACGCGTCGGCTCTGATTGCCGGCTATGTAACACAAAATGCGGGACTGCCGATCGGCGTGGCGCTGCTCATCACTGTTCTCATCGGTACGCTGTTTGGAATGCTGAACGGCTTCCTGATTACGAAGGCACGCATTAATCCGTTCGTCACCACATTGGCGACACAGATGCTGGCCAAAGGTCTCGGATCCATCATTACACAGGTTCAGACCATTACGTATCCGCTCAGAGATTCTCCGGAGGGCTGGTACAAATCGATCTTTAAGTTCGGAAACGGCTTTCCTGTGGGGATCATCGTTCTCGCAATCGTTGCCATTCTGATGGCCATTATTCTGAAGAAGACCAAGTTCGGTCGTTATCTCTTGGCGCTTGGTTCCAATGAAGAAGCAGCGCGCCTGTCCGGTATCAATACCGACAAATACAAGTTCCTGGCGTACACCCTCTGCGGTGCCTTTGCCGGTCTTGCCGGTGTGGCATATGCAGCAACTTACACAACATTAATGCCCGGTGAAGGCGTTGGCTTTGAGCTCGACGCAATCGCGGCTGCCGTTATCGGCGGTTCGTCTCTCGCCGGTGGTGTGGCAGGCATCGGCGGTACGATGATCGGTATGTTTATCATGACCATTCTTCGTGTAGGCTTGCCGTTCATCGGTTTACAATCGCACTATCAGATCTTTATTACAGGTGTCGTGCTTCTGGTCGCCGTATACCTGGACGTAATTCGCAACAGACAGAGAAAATAAAAAGGAGGAATGAAAAATGAAGGGATTGAAACGTTTTAAGGCACTGGCCGCGTTGTTGGCTCTCGTGTTGGTTCTGGCTGCTTGTTCAAACAGCGGCAAAACAAGCACAGCTCCGGCAGACAATAGTGAAGGCTCGCAGGCAGCATCGAAAGCAGACGATTCGAAGGCGGGCGGTCAGACCGAAGGCAAGGTGATTGAGGTTGTCGCGAAGGGCTTCCAGCATCAGTTCTGGAAAGCGGTATACTCCGGCGCTCAGAAAGCGGCGGATCAATATGGCGCAACCATAACCTTCCAGGGTCCGAAGAATGAGACCGCGATTCAGGAGCAGGTTCAGATGCTCGCCAACGCAATCAACAAGAAGCCGGATGCCGTTGCCTTTGCAGCACTGGACACGCAGTCTTCGTTAGATCTTCTGAATCAGGCGAAGGAAGCAAAAATTCCCGTGATCGGTTTTGACTCAGGAATTCCCAATGCTCCGGAAGGAACAGTTGCTGCAACAGCCGCAACAGACAATGAAGCAGCAGCTGCAATCGGCGCTGAGAAACTGTTTGATGCTCTGAAAGCAAAATTGGAAGCCGCGGCTGCCGGAAAAGCGGTTCGTATCGGTATTGTTTCGCAGGAGGTCAATTCGGCATCGATTGCCGGACGTACCAAGGGCTTTATCGACAAGTTCTCAGAGCTGGCAAAGGCTCTTCCGAATGTCGGTGATAAAGTTGCCGTTGTCGGCAATGATAAGTTCAAAGCCGGAGATGAAAGCACCGCTGTCGTCATTCTCGATCTTGCCGTTCCGGCACAGGTAACGGATGCAGAAGGCCAGACACAGGCACAGACCTTGTTGAACAAGCAGGATTTGATCGGAATTTTCGGCTCCAATGAATTTGGAGCAAAGGCCATTATCAATGCGAATAACGCTTTGGGCGGCGTTCTCGGAGAAGGAAAGATCCTTGCGGTAAGCTTTGACTCAGGCAAGATCCAAATCGATGCTGTTCGCAATAAGGTGTTGTTCGGCTCGGTTACACAAGACCCCGTTTCGATCGGATTTCATGCGGTAGAAATGGCAATTAAGGCATCCAACGGTGAAAAGGTTCAGGACGTGGATACGGGCGCTGTCTGGTATGATTCGACCAATGTGGACAGCGAGGAAGTAAAAGCGCTTCTTTACGAATAAACGGCCATTCTGAGCAAACTCAGTGTTTGAAAATAGAAGAGGGTAACCTATGATTATGGAAGAACAGAGACAGGAAATTCTCAAATATGCTCGTGCCTTGGTCGAGAATGACCTGACCAAGGGCACAGGCGGCAACCTGAGTGTCTACGATCCCGAATCGGGGCTGATGCTCATCACACCGACACAGCTCAGCTTTCTTGAG
>JAFADY010000009.1 GCA_023424395.1 Bacteroidota bacterium
AAGTAATCCTGACCAAGATTTGAGTGGTTTAAGTCGTGATCCGGCAGGGGCAGTTAATGCTTTAGGTAAAATTTTTGACAAAAAGACTGTTCAAGAGCAACAGGAATTAGCCCAACTATTTGGCGAAGTAGCCTATAAGGCAATTGGTGATTTAGCAGCTTCATATCAAAAAGAAGCTAAGAATAAGTACTCTGATTCAACAGCAAAATTAACTGTCGCTCAAGAAGCTCTAAATTCTGGTAATATTGAATTGGCTAAGCAGCTATATCAAGAAGGGACGAATTTAAAAAACGAGGCAGATGCAATCTCAAGTAAATGGAGTGAAGGCGGTTCAGCTAAAGTTGCTCTTAATGTAATGGCTGGAGGTTTAATGGCGAATCTCGGTGGTGGTAGTTTTACTTCCGGTGCAACAGGAGCCGCAGTGAACGAAACAGTTCAAGCGGAATTGGCCAAGATTAATGATCCTGCCGCCCGCCAGTGGGCTAGTGCTATTATCGGAGCTGCTGCATCAAGTATGGTCGGAGGTAATTCTCAAACCGGTGCGTCTACCGCAGTGAGTGGAACAAAAAATAATTCACTTGATCCTGATCATGAACATAGTCAAAGAGAACTACAAGAGAAAAAAGAAGAAAATCAGCAACAATATGAACAATTAACTGCTGATCTAAATAGCTCTGTATCTAATGGTAACCAAGAATTAGTAAACAGCGGGAAGTCATCCCCTGATTTACTCAAAGAAATAGACCAGCTAATTAATGTCAAGTTTTTTTCTGGATTTTTTGTTTAAAGAAAATTACGGATAGCAAACAAACCTTTCCCAAAACCGAACAATATTTGAGAAGGGAATAGGTAATGTTTTGGTTTTTCTTCTTCGTTAGGCCGCTTTTTGTAGGCTTTTTTGATACATTTCAACTTGTTGCTCAGGGGTAATCAAACGGAATGACTGTTTACTCTTCAATACTGAGAATATGATGCGTAAGAGCTTGTTCATAACAGCGCCTAGAGCTTGTTTCTTGGTTTTCGTTTTAATTTTCCGTTGATAATATTCGTAAATCACTGAGTTAACCTGTGAGCCTTTCAATTCTTTTCGAATCGATGTCGTAGCAGCAATATAAAGAGCATGGCGCAGAAATGGCGATCCCCGTTTTGTTACCTTGTTCTTTGTACCTACAAAATTACCCGATTGCTTAACTGATGGATCAATACCGCTAAAAGCCACCAACTGCTTAGCATTCATAAATCGGTCAATATCACCTATCTCGCCGAGGATAATAGGTGCCAATGTATCGCCTATACCGGGTATGCTTTTTAATAGCGCAACTTCCGGTAACTGTTCGCAAAGCACCTTAATTTGCTCATCAATTACACTAATCTGTACATCTAACGACTGAACTATAGTAGCATAGCACCGTGTCGTACATGCATAGGCCTCCAGCGATATGCCGGTAACTTGGGCATCGTCGGCACAAGATAGCAAGGCAGTATATTTTTGTTGAGCGTATAGTTTACCCTTGCGAGGCAAAGTTTCCAGCATAGCAAGGATAGCCTTTTGATTGGCGTTCTTTGTCCACTCACAAGGTAAAGGAAATTTGCTTAGCAGAGTCAGGGCGGTAAGTGATCCAGGATTGAGCAGATAGGGAAATAGTGGAGCAATCTGCTCAATAGTAGACTGTAATTTATTGAGAGATTCGACTCTTTGTTGTACTATCTGGCCTCTTGTTCTTGTTAAAATCTTTAAATTCGCAAGCGGTTCCTTTGTCATAGTTGTAGGATGAAAAGTGTGAACAAACAACAGCCTTGCCAACTCAAGAGCATCAACCCGATCTGTCTTAACTTTCCTTACAACAGAATTTTTGATAGAATGAGAAATAAGGGGATTGATGTGGTAGACTTCAAAACCCTGTTTCAAGAAAAAGTGGACGATGCGTTGAGAGTAGTGACCCGTGGATTCTAAGGCGATGACCGGTTTACTACCAAATGCTTCTTCCACTTTTCTTATTTGCCCTAAAACGAATAATAGTCCTTGCTTAGTATTTAGGGCTTTAAATGGTTTTAAAAATGTTGTACAGGTTGGCGAAACTGCTGCGTAATAACAAAAATTTTTAGCTACATCAATACCAATAACTGGAGTTGTCATAACGATCCCCCAAGAAATATATTGAAGGATTATCCATTCCATCATCAAAGGTTACAACCTTGCACGTGAAGCGGGAATAAGCTCCCAACCAGCTGAAACGTAAATTCTTTGGAAATGGATGAATCGTCTATTGTCATGGGTATAGAAAAATTCTTCCCTGGGACAGGGACATTCATATCCTTCTTCCTAATTATACATAAAACTGATTGTTCGGAGTTTCTCTGCCCCAGAATGGATAACCCTTCTGTACTATATCTTACAAGGGACAGGCTCATTGTCCCTCTTGAGCTAGGGGAAGTAATGGAACCAGGACCTGTCCTCGTCTCCCTTCAGTCTGTCCCCATGTTTGCCCCTGTTGATCCGCCATCGGGCCGGCGTAAGCCATGGTTTCCTTGCTAAAAAAGGACCCAGAGCAGGTCCCCCAAAATACTGAAACATTACCTGGTAACATTTTGTTTAGTTCCTGAATCTAAGGGATAGTTTAAATTTTCGCCGAAAAAGGTGTAATTTGTTTTTTACTGCTTTTTATGTGTGTATAAATCTCAAGATACTTCTGTAACGATGCATCGGTTAAATCTGCAATTGGCGTATCGACTGTAATATGTTTAAATTCTAATTTGCTCAAAACAAACATGGTCAAGTCATGAATGTGCTCATCCTGCAAGATATGCTCTGGCATAGAAACTAACCTCCCTGGATTCTGCTCTGGGTAATAATGCCTTCTGGGCACGCTGATCTAAATCCTTTATTCTTAGCAAGAGGTAAAGCTTTGACAACGATAAAAGCCATTATATTTCTTTATTTTATAAAATTGAAATATTTTCCAACGTAGTATGATATAATATATAGTACACATATGTTGATATAAAAACTTAACAATAATTTGCAGAGGTGAATTCGGTATAGCGAGAATAAAGGAAAGAGGAAAAAAAAAATGATAAGTCCGACGTTAGAAGTTTTGTTAGACAAAGCTGGCGATAAATATACTCTTTCTGTTTTAGCAGCTAAACGCGCCCGCGAGATTATCCGCGGTGGCGAAATCTTAGTAGATGGCAAGCCGCTGAATCCGGTTAGTGTTGCTTTAGAGGAAATTGCTTCAGGGAAATTAACTTTCCAGCGGCCTAACGCAGGAATCAAGTAGCTAAGTATTATATATAGGGATAATATTACTATACCGCGGGGTAGAGCAGTGGTAGCTCGTCGGGCTCATAACCCGAAGGTCACAGGTTCAAGTCCTGTCCCTGCAACCACGGAAATTGGCCATCAGCCAGTCTGCAGGCGGATTTTTAGCATACTCAAAGGGGACTGTTCCAGTGATTCAAATATGTGAGTTGGGACTGCGGGGCAGGTTTATTGTCCCGCTTTATAGCTTGGGGAAGTGATGGGGAAGAGGAACCTGTCCTGTCGTCGAAATCCTGCAATATGTAAAAATATTGCAGGATTCTTGGCCCTTTTCGTCGGGACGTTCTTTTTGCTTCTTTTTTATTAATTTTGCGAAGCAAAATGTACGTCCCCTTGCTTCGTGTATCTATTCTTCCTGTGACACTGCGTAGACCTTGTCAAGAAAAAGGACAAAAAAATTTCCCGAAAGTAATTGACAACGATTATCATTCTCGTGTATTATTTAGTCAACATCATAATTAACAGAGGGCCAGGAGCTCCGTCACTAACTAGTTTAGAGACGGAGTTTTTCTATTGTGTGCTGGTTTTTGCTCAATTGCGACAGTAACAGGATAGTTTCAACTGGTTGTCAGGTCAGGCTTCTGTTCACTTTGTTAATTGGAATTAAATCAGCAGCGGGGAACTGTTACGGGAGGTATATACTATGAAAAAGAAAATGACCTGCGCTGTTCTGTCGACAGCAATCGTGATGGGAATTGGCGGACCGGCGTCGCCGGCGTATGCCGAAGCAGCTATTGAACTGCAGGATCTGTATGTGAATCCGGATTATGTGGAGATTGAACGCTTACGAGATACGAAACAAATTATTGTAATTAAGAAAGAAGAAATCCAGGAAAAAGGCTATAAAGGGGTATCCGATATTTTAAAGGATATCCCGAGTATCTCTGTAAATGCAACGGGTCTGGGCGATATTGACATTCGCGGACAGGGCTCTGATCAGTCAGCAAGAAATATCCAGGTTTTGCTGGACGGAGCCCCGATAACAACCTTTGTCAGCCACCCGCTTAGTACCAATTATGATGTGGTTCCGGTTGAACAAATCGAGAAAATCGAAATCATTCCGGGCGGCGGTTCGGTACTTTACGGTTCAGGAGCTTCCGGCGGGATTATTAATATCACAACCAACTTGCGTAGTATGAATAAGCCGAAAAAGACAATTTCTTCCGAATGGAATTCTGATGGCTATCGCCTCAACTTTAATTACGGAGAAAAAATCAATGATAAACTGACGGCGGAAATTGGCTATTTCAAGCAGGACAGGGACTTATATTTTAAAGATACCTATAAAAACAGCGAGTATTTCTCCGCCGGATTTCAGTATGACGCCGGCCGGGGGCAGCGATTAACGTTTCGAATGAGTCATCTGGAGGAAGAAGGCCAATATATTGCCAATATCCTACCCGAAAAAGTGGCGAAGGCGGGAAGAGACTATGTGCCTGATTATGAAACTTTTACCGTTGGCCTGGATGCCGACGGACACAAAATAACAGACACCAGAAGGCCGTATCTATTTGCCGACAGGACAATGGATTCCTACAACATTGGCTATCAAAAGGATTTAAGTAAAACCTGGAAATTCAGCAGTGATCTTTTTTATAACACCGGTGATTTCATGAACAGCAAATATGACGATAAAAAAATGGATCATGAAACCAAAGGCGCAAGACTTAAATTTGACCATTCTTATGGTGGCAGCAATAACCTCTTGATTGGTCTGGACCTGTATGAGCAGGAGGCAGAAATCGCCTATAACGATTACAAGCTTCTCAATTCCGCCCAGAAAACATATACAATTCTTCCTTTATCCTTTAACTATAACAAAAAAACAAATGCAGTTTATCTATTGAATAATATGTCCAAAGGGAAATACACCTTCACTCAGGGTATCCGGCGGGAAAAAATAGACTGGAACTTTGATAAAGTCGGCAACAACATTGATGGTGCGGGAACCTCCGAGCGCTGGAATACGGCGCAGGAGCTGTCGGTGGCTTACCATTACAATGATACGGGCAGAGTGTATGCACGCTATGAAAGAGGCTACACTACTCCGGATGGAATTCAGATCACGGACGAAGTCCGGGTTAATGGCAGTAAAAAATACGTCGGAACAGCGGCCAAGGATGAAATCTTTGATCTCTATGAAATTGGTTTGCGCGACAAGATAGGTATTTCAACAGTTAATCTAACATTCTTTAATTCCAATACGGATAATCAAATGAATCGTCTCTATCTGTTTGATAACAATGGATATCTGACGATGCAGACGCTGAATTTGCTGCAAACCAGGCGTAAGGGCGTGGACCTTTCCCTGCGCCAAAGTTTTGGCAAGCTGGCTTTGCAGGAAGGCTACGCGTATTTGCACGGACAAAGTGATTATACTGATTCCGGCCGCAAATTCCTTGAAGAAAATAACGGCAGTATTATTGACTGGACGAAAAGCGGGCTTAAAAAAGTGCCCAAGCATAAAGGCATCCTGAAAGCAGACTATGCGTTTGACGAAAAGTTTGCGTTAGGCCTTAAATATACCTATTTCGGAAAGTATAACAATTTCCTCAAAGATGCCGATAAAGCCGACGGCGGAGTTATGCAGGCCCATTCGCTGGTTGACCTGGATATGAAATACAAGCTTAGCGAAGATGTTGAACTGTACAGTGGCGTAACCAATCTTACCAACAAAAGGTACTATGAATACGTGGGCGATTCTTTTGCAACGATTGTTCCCGGGTCTGAGCGTACCTATTATTTCGGCATGAAATATACTTTTTAACAGCAGAAAGGAGCAGGCAATGGAAATAGTAAGTTTGTTTAATAAGGGCGGAGTAGTAATGTACCCCATTTTAGCGGCATCGGTTATAACCGTTATGATAACGATTGAGAGATATTTGTATTATCAGCGTTCCCAAACGGATGTAGCGGCTATTGAGCATGAATTGCCGGCAAAACTTATGAACAGGGATTTTCAAGGCGCAGAGCAAATCTTAAGCAACGCCGGCGGGGTCGCCGGCTTGGTCTTGCTGCACGGGTTAAAGAACATTCATCAGCCGGGAAGCCAACGCGAAATTTTAGAAGGTGCAGCCAATCGTTCGGCTTATATACTGAAGAAATACCTGAATCTGATCAGTGTTATTGTGACTATGGCCCCTTTACTGGGGCTTTTAGGCACCGTCATCGGCATGGTTCAGTCCTTTAACGTTTTATCTGTTGCCGACAGTCAGCCGTTTGCGATTACCGGCGGCGTAGGCGAGGCGCTGATTGCCACTGCAACCGGACTTATGGCGGCCATTGTGGCCTTGAGCCTGCATACCTTCTTATTGCACAGGGCAAATTCCTTAATTGCTGATATTGAATATGTTTCTGCCATTTATTTAACGGCTCTGCACGGAGGAAACAATGAAAATTAATTCGCTTCATTTGGATGAGCAGCCGGCACTGATGATCATTCCGATGATTGATATTATATTTTTCCTCTTGGTATTCTTTATGATGAGCATGTTGTCGATGGTGGTGCAAAAGAGTATCCCGCTGACATTGCCGGCGGCCGAGGCTGCTCACGTAAATACGGCTAAGACAATACCTGTTTCTATTACTAAAGACGGAAACGTTTTTTTAGAGCGTCAGCTTGTTTCATTAAACGAATTAGAGCAAAACCTGACCTTGGAAAAACGCGGCAAGGAAGAGGTGACTGTTGTTGTAAAAGGCGATGAAGCGGCCTCGTACGGCACAATCGTCAGGGTAATGGATGCGGTAAAAAAAGCAGGCATAATGAAAGTTTCGCTTGCCGCTGACAGTAATAGGTGAGATGCTATGGTGGAATGGCGAAAATATTTTTTAATTTCATTGGGGATACA
>JAFADY010000019.1 GCA_023424395.1 Bacteroidota bacterium
TTGTAAAACGTTTGGAAGCTTATTCCTCTGTTGTAGTCATCATCGTAGGCGTAATAATCGTCATCATAATAACCATCATCGTAACCGCCACCGTAATAACCCGATTGTGAATATGCCCCGCAAGATGTAAGCATCATTGCAACAAACGTAAGAATGAGGGTGTGTTTTAAAGCTTTCATATTCGTAATTTTTAGCGTGTTAGTAATTTTGTTTAACGTTATGACAGATAATTTCGGTGTTGGTTTAACGTCTTGACAGTTATTTTTCCGAAATCCCGATAATTTGTAAAATGCAACAAAAACGCTGCAATTTTGCATTGCAACGTTTTCGTAAAAGGTTGAAAATAAATCGATCGTTATTTGAATACCTGATCGATTCCTGCAAAACCCATAAAAGCCATAGCGATAATTCCGGCTGTGATGAGCGCGATGGGCATGCCCTGCATGGCTTTCGGAATTTTCGTTAATGCCAATTGCTCGCGAACACCCGAGAAAATGATCAAAGCGATTCCGAAACCGATTGACGTGGCCACTGCATAAACAATGGACTGCAATAAATTGTAATCTTTTTGAATCACCAAAATGGCAACTCCGAGAATGGCGCAGTTAGTAGTGATGAGTGGAAGGAACACACCCAACGCCTGATAGAGTGAGGGTGATATTTTTTTTAAAATAATTTCAACCATTTGCACCAATGCCGCAATAACCAAAATGAAAGTGATGGTTTGCAGATATTCGAGGTTGAACGCTTCCAAAACGCCCTTGTATAGAAGAAATGTTACAATAGTGGCTATCGTGAGCACGAAGGTTACGGCAGCGCTCATGCCGATGGCGGTATCTACTTTTTTGGAAACACCCAAAAACGGGCAAATTCCCAAAAACTGCGAGTAAACAATGTTGTTTACAAAAATCGCAACGATGATAATTCCAATGTATTCCATAAATATCTCAGTTGTGAGTTTTCAGTTGTGAGTTGTGAATTCGTTTTGGTTCATCGGAACTCGTAACTCGTACTCCGAAACTCGAATCATTTCTTTTGAAGTTTATTAAAAATAGCGATTAAGAATCCCAACGCGATGAAAGCGCCCGGTGCAAGTACGAATAAAAGTGCTCCGTAGTTCTCGGGGAAAATGCTGACAGAGAACATTTTTCCGGTTCCAAGGAACTCGCGTACAGCGCCTAAAAGCGTAAGCGCAAGCGTAAATCCCAAGCCGATGCCTAATCCGTCAAAAATAGAAGGAATAACTCCGTTTTTTGAGGCAAAAGACTCAGCACGGCCTAATACAATACAGTTTACCACGATAAGCGGAATGAAGATTCCCAAACTATCTGCCAAGGCGGGAACATAGGCGTTCATCACCATCTCCACGACAGTTACGAAAGTCGCAATCACGACAATAAATGCCGGAATACGTACCATATCGGGGATAAAATTTTTGAGAAGAGAAATAACCATATTTGCCATCGTCAGCACGAACATCGTAGCCAACCCCATACTCATGCCGTTAATAGCAGAACTCGTGGTTGCCAACGTGGGACACATCCCCAATAATAGTACAAATATGGGATTTTCCTTTATCAGCCCGTTAAAAAAAACTTTTATGTTATTCTTCATGGTTTGCTCCTCCTTCCTCACTATTTTGTGTGGTATCCGGCGCTTTTTCCGTCGCACCCGATATCGTATCGCTTTCTTTATACACTGCGTATGCTCTGTTCACTGCTTCCAAAAATGCACGGGTTGTTATAGTGGAAGCTGTAATGGCATCAATTTGTCCGCCGTCTTTGCTGACAATTAATTCACCTTGCGATAAATCTTTACCAATTATGTTTTGTTGCGGTTTTGTTTCGTCCTTAAACCAATCCACCATTTTCGAACCCAATCCCGGCGTTTCGGCATGCGACAGAACAGAGTAGTTAATTACTTTGTTTTCCATATCAAACCCAACCATGATTTGAATGTTTCCGCTGAACCCGTTGTTTGAATAGCTGTTTACGGCAAACCCGACCACTTCGTCGCCTTTTTTCGCCGGATAAACCAACAACGAATCGCCTTGTGCGGTGGGCATTTTATAAGATTCTGCAACCGGATCGTTATCGAATTCGGGAACAACTTCTTTAATTGCATTTTGCAGTTTCAGCGCTTTGGCTTCTGCAATGGGTTTTGCCGTCATTTTATTAACCTGAGCCAACAAAACGGCAACAGTTAAACAAATTATGAATAACGACAAAAACATATTTCTGAATGTAGATGGTAACTTAGCCATTTTTTACTACCTCTCCGAATCTTTTTGGTGTTGTATATGTGTTGATAAGCGGTGTGAGCGCGTTCATAAGCAGAATGGCGAACGATACGCCTTCGGGATAAGCGCCCCAAAGACGTATGGCTACCGAGATAATACCGATGGAAACTCCGTAAATAAGCATTCCTTTTTTTGTAAGAGGCGATGTTACATAGTCGGTTGCCATGAAAACTGCCCCCAACATCAAACCTCCCGAAAACAAATGTATAAGCGGATTGAATTGCGGAACGGGGTTAATGAGGTACAGAATTCCCGTGAAAACGGCTACCGACACGATAATGGAGATCGGAATGTGCCACGTAATGATCTTTTTCCACAGCAGATAAACCAATCCGAGTAACAACGCCAACGCACTCATCTCTCCCAACGATCCGCCTTCAATACCGAAAAACATATCCTGAAGCGAAGGAAGCAATTCGGGACTGTATTTCATGTTGTACAGCACGGTTGCCGAAGATACGGCATCGGTGGTAGCTACTGCTGTCTCGGGTGCAGGCCAAGTGGTCATTTGCGCGGGAAAAGATATCAGCAAGAAAATTCTACCCGCGATAGCCGGATTAAAAATATTGTTCCCCAATCCGCCGAACGCCATTTTTACTACGCCGACAGCGAAAAGGCATCCAAGCGCTAAAATCCATATCGGTAAATTGGATGGAACGTTGAACGCCAACAGCACACCGGTAATGATGGCTGAACCATCGAAAACGGTGGGTTCTTTTTTCATGATGAATTTGGCGATGAGGTACTCAAACCCCATACAGAAAAGCACTGAAAGCGCCGTAATGATAACGGCATCGAGGCGGAATACGTACAATGCGACCAAAAACGCCGGTATGAGCGCTATGAGCACGCTGTACATATTTTTCTTAATACTGTCTCCGCTATGCACGTGCGGCGAAGGCGAGACAACTAATTTATTTTCCATATACCCCTAAATCCCCTGAAGGGGACTTAACTTTTTTATTAGTTAGTTTATAGTCTTATTTTATTTAGTTGGAATGTTCAATTACTTTACCCGTAAAAGTCCCCTTCAGGGAATTTAGGGGTTAATTTTTTCTTGCACGAATTATACTCATTACTTTTCCTTTACCCAATCGAATGTAATCCAAGAGCGGACGGTCGGCGGGGCAAGTGTAGCTGCACGAGCCGCACTCAATACAATCGGTAATGCGATTTTTTTCCGCTCTGTCCCATACTTCGTACTCGGTAAGATTCATTAGTAAAGTCGGGTTCAAGCCCATGGGACACACGTTCACGCACTTGGCACAGCGTATGCAGTCTTTCATCGCGTTGCGTTTTGCTTCAAGTGTTGGGATGATCAGAATACCCGACGTGCCTTTAGTAACAGATACTTCAGTACTTGCCAACGCTTTTCCCATCATCGGTCCGCCGCTGACGATTTTTCCCGTTGTTTCGGGTAGTCCGCCCGCGAAATCGATCAAATTATTCAATGGTACTCCAATGCGTGAGAGTACGTTGCACGGATTTTTCACATCTTTTCCGGTAACGGTTACAACTCTTTCCACAAGCGGTTTGTTTTTCTGAACAGCTTCGTAAACAGCGAACGCTGTTCCAACGTTTTGCACAACAGCGCCAACCGAAATGGGCAAGGCTCCGCTCGGAACCTGACGTCCGATGATGGCATCGATCAGTTGTTTTTCACCGCCTTGCGGATATTGAACTTTCAGCGCAACAACTTCAATACCTGAATATTGTTTGGCTGCCTGCGTGAACTTCGCAACAGCGTCTTTTTTATTATTTTCAATGCCTATAAGGGCTTTCGGCACGTTTACTGCTTTCATCAAAATAGAAACGCCGACAAGGATTTCTTCCGTTTTTTCGAGCATTAACTCGTGGTCGGAAGTCAGATATGGTTCACATTCTACAGCATTGATGATGAGCATTTCGGCTTTTTTGCCGGGAGGAGGCGTGAGTTTTACATGAGTGGGGAACGTTGCTCCACCCATGCCCACGATGCCCGCTGTGGCTATTTTATCGATAATTTCTTTCGATGTGAGCGTGAAGTCTTTCACAAGCGTTTCGCTACGATCAATGGCGGGTTCCCACTCATCGCCATCCACTTTAATAAAAACGGCATCGCGCTTATATCCGCTTGCGTCTAATGCTTTGTCTATTTTCAGCACCGTTCCCGAAACCGGAGAGTGGATGTTCGCCGAAACAAAGCCCACGGTTTTACCGATAAGGGTGCCGACTTTTACCGCGTCGCCTTTTTTGACCACGGGCTGACAAGGCGCGCCAATGTGCTGTGCTAACGGAACAATCACCTGATCGGGTAGAGCAATGGATTTTATTGCTTTCCCGGCTGAAAATTTGTTTTCTTTCGGGTGGATTCCGCCAATTCTAAATGTCTTTAACATATTGATAATAAATCAGTTTACAATACTTGGGTTCTTACGCTGTAACGGGTGCTTCTTCGGCTTTTGGCGCCGGAGGCGTTTCTTTTTTCGGCGGGAAATTGAGTTCCCAAATGGAATTTGTGGGGCAAACCGGAACACATTTACGGCAAAGGCGACATTTATCGTCAATGATATATGCTAAATTATTTTCCAACGTAATGGCTTCGAAAGGACATACCTGAACGCACTTTGAGCATCCGATGCAGGCAACGGCACAAGCCTTTTTAGCAGGTGCTCCTTTGTCTTTGTTCATGCAGCTTACGAAAATACGACGTGATTTTGGTCCTTGCTTGCGCAATTCTATAAGGTCTTTCGGACATGCTTTCACGCATGCGCCACAAGCGGTACATTTGTCTTCCACCACTTCGGGAAGCATTGTTTCGGGATTGATGTGGATGGCATCGAATGTACAAGATGCTTCACAGTCGCCCAATCCGTGACATCCGAACGAGCAGCCAGTATCGCCACCGTAAAGTGCCGATGCTACGGCACAGTTGGTAGCTCCATCGTATTGATTTAATCGCGGACGATGTTCGCAGGTTCCGTTGCAACGGACAACAGCGATTTTCTTCGCCGATTGTGCCGCCACTTTGCCGAGGATTTCGGCCACGCGATCCATCGTATCTTGCCCGCCCACGGGACAGGACAGATTATCCAAAGTTTCTGCCGAAACACAGGCGGCTGCAAACGATGCACATCCGGGAAATCCGCATCCGCCGCAATTGGCGGCCGGAAGCGCGTCTTGAACTTCCTGAATACGCGGATCTTCTTCCACTTCGAATTTTTTTCCTACAAAATATAAAATTGCTGCGCTTCCGGCGCCAATGGCGCCCAATGTGGCAACAGCAGTTAATAACACGCTCATATTATCTGATTAATTTGTTTTTTAATAGTGAATTGAAACGAGTTTGCCATTTTGTTTCGCAAAAGGAACAGTATTAAATAGTACGGAGCAAGCGCCAAAATGGAAGCAATCGCGGCTTGAGATTCGCCGAAATGCCACATTGAGGTAGTGAGAATAATCATGGAAATCAGGATGATCAGCGGGAGAACAAATGCCCATAAAACGGCTTTATATCCCATTGATTCTTTTCCCTGAATAATGACTCTTTCGTGTAAACGAAATTGTCCGGAAAAATCGTTCACATCCACCAATTTCTCTTTTGAATCGGATGCCATGCAAGCACCTTTGGCATGACAAGCGCTGCATGCCGATTGCTGAAGTATGCGTACGGTTATATGATTTCCGTTGATCCGCTCAACAATACCTTCGTGTTCAATCATGAACTAAGCTGACTTTTAATACTCTCTTTTGATTTGAGCGCAAAGGTAACGATAATTTTTATTAATGATAAATGATTTTTATGGAATTAACGATTGATCTGCCTACTACAAATCAACTCTTAGTTAAAATGTTTTGTAAATTCTCCATGAAAAACGCTATATTTGCGTTGTAAAACGAATAATATGAAAAAAACACTTTTACTGTTTGTGGTTATTCTTTCGTGCAACTATGCATCGAAAGCGCAGTCTTATACATTAAACGATATTTTATCAGGCAAATTGAGTCAGCGGGGAGTGCCGGCGATGGAATCCTCCGCTGATGGACTACATTATTACCAAACCGATGCACGGAAAACGGCCGTGATAAAGTTTTCGTACGCAACGGGAACAGTAGTCGATACGCTTTTCAATACGCGTACAGCGCGTGAATGTACTTTCGATACGTTTCAGGGATTTTTGGTTAGTCCCGATGAAAATCGCGTTTTGGTATATCGCGACCGTGAACAGATCTATCGCCACTCTTTTCGTGCGACATATTATTATCACGATGTGCGCCGAAATTTAGTGCGTAAACTTTCCGAAAATACATCCAAACAGATGATTCCCACGTTCTCGCCCGACAGCAAAATGCTGGCTTATGTGAGCAACAACAACATCTGGCTTACCAAATTCGATTTCGATACCGAATCGCTAGTTACCACAGACGGCGAGCGCAACAAAATCATTAACGGCGCTACCGATTGGGTATACGAAGAGGAATTTGCGACTACGCGCCTCATGGAGTTTTCGCCCGATAACCGTACTTTGGCATTTGTACGCACCGATGAAAGCGAGGTGAAAGAGTTTTCGTTCCAAACTTACAATCAGCAACTATACCCCGATTACTATCAATTCAAATATCCGAAACCGGGAGAAAAGAACTCCAAGGTAGAGCTTCGCGTTTTTGACATCGAAGCGCGCACTACGCGTACAATGAATGTTCCATTGGATGCCGATGGTTATATTCCCCGTATAAAATTCACACAAAATCCTCAAGAATTGGCGGTGATGACGCTCAATCGAGACCAAAATCGTTTCGACATGTACTTTGCCAATCCTCGCTCCACGGTTTCCAAACTTATTTTACGCGAAGAAAGTAAATATTATGTAGATTCGGAGTGGTTGAAATCGATTCACTTTTTGAAAGACCGTTTTACGTATGTTTCCGAAAAAAGCGGATTTAGCCACATTTATATATACGGTATGTCGGGGACGTTGCAAAAGCAACTCACATCGGGTAATTACGATGTTACCGACTTTTTGGCGGTTGATGAGCAAACCAACACTGTTTTTTACTCGGCTGCCGATGAAAGTCCGTTACGCCGGAATATTTATAAAATATCTATTGATAAAGGACAGCCACAGAAGTTATCAACACAAAAGGGTTTCAATACCGCATCGTTTAGCGAAAACGGAAAATTTTATGTTCTCCGATGGACAGATACAAATACGCCAACTGTTATTTCAGTGCATGACGGCACCGGAAAACAAATCCGAATGTTGGAAGATAATCAAGCGCTTCGCGGAACGTTGGCTAACGCACGTCTGCCTCAAAAAGAGTTTATTTCGGTTCCTGCAGCCGATGGAGTTTCGCAACTCAACGGATGGGTACTCAAGCCATCTAATTTTAATCCTGCTAAACGTTATCCGGTAGTAATGATTCAATACAGCGGGCCCAATTCGCAGGAAGTGAACGACCGTTTCGGCGCCGATTGGAGTTATGCGCTGTTAAATGAAGATATTTTGGTGGCAGCGGTAGATGGTCGTGGCACAGGCGCGCGCGGCGAGGAGTTTCGCAAAGGCACTTACATGAATTTGGGCATTTATGAGTCCGATGATCAAATTGCAGCAGCCCGTTATTTGGGGTCGCTCCCGTACGTTGATCAAAACCGAATTGGTATTTGGGGTTGGAGTTATGGCGGTTACAACGTGCTGATGAGCATGAGCCGCGGCGACGGTATTTTTAAAGCCGGCGTAGCCATTGCTCCTGTAACCGATTGGAGGTTTTATGATACGGTTTATACCGAACGCTTTATGCGTACGCCGCAACAAAATGCGTCGGGATATAAAAACGGTTCGCCTGTTGAATTGGCCGATAAATTGCAAGGGAAATTACTGCTGGTACATGGAACATCGGACGATAACGTTCATTTTCAAAACTCGGTTGAGTATTCTCGCGCACTTATCAATGCCAATAAGCATTTCGATATGTTTTTCTTCCCCGATAAAGATCACTCCATCTACGGCGGAAATGCGCGGGCATATCTCTACGAAAAAATAATTCAGTTTTACAAAACCAATCTGTAATTGATACTACTCATACTTTACAACTGTCATACAAATTTTTGTACGACAGTTTTTTTGTATTGAAAAACAAAAATAGTGCTTTGTTGTTATAAAGACAGATTCAAGGCGTACCAAGACCTCTATTTGAAAAATGTTTTGGTATTTCGTTAAGGTGTATGCCGTCTATTAAAAGCAAAAATCACGTTTAAGTTTCACACAAAAGAATGGGAAAAACATCACTTATACAGCATATTTTAAGAAATCCTGCCATGGGACTTCTTCCCATACTTGTTTTCTCATTTTTGGTGGGACATATCAATAATCATGTATCGCTTGCCATCGTTTTAGGCTTGTCGGTATTGGGATTGCTGATTACAAAAAAGCCGAGCCGGATGATTTATGGTGTTTCCACGATTGCTTTTGCCATTGGTTTTGTGTTGTCTTTTATTATTCCGGGCGATTTTGACCGCTTCAGAGCTTTTGCGTTTGTGGAGATATTTTTTGTTCTTTCGCTCATCGTAACCCGATTGTTACGATCGAAAATCGTGATCCGTCTGATGAAAAACAACAATCCTTTGGTGAAAAATTATTGGGCGGAATCTTTCCGGGTCGCTTTTCAGGCACAATACGGGTTGTCTATTCACTTACTTATTGTTTTGCTGTATTTCATTTTTGCATCGACAAACTCCACTATTTTCGACCGGTTTGGGATTATACTTGTTGCTCAGATAATCATTGCCATTATTATCGCTAATGAAACCATTCGATTGCGTATCCTTGATAAGAAGCTGTACAAGGAAGAATGGCTACCTGTTGTCACGGAAAAGGGAGACGTTACCGGACGAATCGCCAAATCGGTTACCAAAGATATGAAAAACCGGTTTATGCATCCTGTTGTGCGTGTAGCGCTTATTTTCAAAGGTAAGATATACTTGAAAAACCGAGACGAATCCCGTTTGCTGAATCCCGGGATGCTCGATTATCCTTTCGAGAAATACATGCAGTATGATCACGAAATTGATGAAGCTGTGCATAACAGTATTCGTAAAGAATGTGGTTCCGACAACATTCCGCTGCGTTTTTTGCTCAAATACATTTTTGAAAATAGTACTACCAAGCGACTAATTTACTTATATGTTTCGGTAATCGAGGATGAAGAAGCGTTCAACAGACTTCACTTACAAGGCGGTAAGTTGTGGACTGAAGCTCAGATAGAAGACAACATGGGCGAAGGCGTTTTTTCAGAGTGCTTCGAATTGGAATTTGAGTATCTTAAAAATACAGTCCTTATGGTTCACCGGTTGACCGCAAAGGAAGCATAAAAAAATGCTTCTTTACTAAAAAAACATCCATAAATAATAATTGATTAAAATTTTTTCTACTTTTGCAACGTAAAAAAGCAACGGACGGCTAAACTCACGTTCCGCCGTCCATTCATCGTTTAAATATAAAAAAGAAAAAAGTTATTTATTTAACCTGATCCATTTTTTCAGTTCGGATCAGTTATCTTCATTCGTTACTTCTGTGTCTTCCGATTCGGTTTCCCTTAAAGACTGAGAGAGTTTAGATATTGAATCGAAATTTATTTCACCTGAAACAGTTATAATCGTAAGTTTGCTATCCTCGTCTAAAGCAACGAGAATCAAGTCCTGCGTTTTTTCGTCAATTTTTTTTAGCAAGATATTTATCTTCGATTTTCTCTCATTCACCGAAACTACTTCTTTATAGTCGGTAAATTCGGCAGCGAGCATATCTTTTGCTTTATCGAAATAATATTTCGAATCCTTCTTGTTTTCAGTAGTAATTATGCGAATACTTTTTAAGTCTTTGAAAGTACTTTTTAATTCTTCATCATTGGTACTGGAAGCCATTTTATTTAACATGGCCTTCCCGATATTCACGTTACTTACCGGGCGTTCTTTTTCTACGCATTCTTGAAGGAATTTATTGACAAAATCGTTTGCAAATACAGATGTTGACAAAAATACGGTTAAGAGTATAAGTAAGTATTTTTTCATAAATTTCCGTTTTCTACATCGTTCTTTTCAACTTCGTGAAAAGGGATTTCCGAACTTAGTGAATCTAATATCGCCCAATTCAAATCAAAATCTTGTAGTTGTTTTAAAGATTCGATAGATGCTTCTTCCGATAACTGCAAGGCCGAAGAAAGTTTTTCTAAAGCAAAAGTAGCTTTTTCTAATGCCATGTTAGGATCGTTGTATGTTTCGGCAAAAATCTGATTTTTTTGCTTCGCAATGCCGAATAAAGCGATTCCTATGCCTGCGATGATAATAATTGAGGCCGCGATGCGCAAAAATGGTTCGAATATTTTGATGGTAACGTATTTTTTTTCTTTGGATTTTTGGGATAAAGCATTTTCAAGCCTCGAATCGAAGTCCACGCCCAAAGTTTCATTTTGAGAAGCATTTTTGTAAGAGAATAAAGGAACAAAATCTTGAAATTCAGCAGGGACATTTCCGAAAGCGAAAAAATCCTGCAATTCCTTCTCCTCCGAAACGGATGTTTCGCAGTCCCAGTATTTATTCAGTAATATGTTTATCCGTTCTGTATTCATCTTTTGTAATACTCCGATAGAAAATTTTTAATCTTGTTCCGCGCCCTAAACAGGCTCACTTTTACCAAGTCTTCGCTAATATCAAGCGATTCCGAAATTTCTTTGTAGCTCATTCCTTCAACTTCACGCAATTGGAACACCATTTTTTGATTTTCGGAGAGTTCTTCTATACATTTATTTATATAGTTGATTTGTTCTTGTTCCGTTATTTGCCCAAAAGGTGTTTCCGTATCAATAAAAAAATTAGCTTGCAGTTCCGGGCTTATGCTTTCTGTTTTTCTTATTTCGATAGAGGCAATTCTATCCAAAGCCAAATTTTTCGTGGATCTGAAACAATATGCTTCTATGTTTTCAATTTCTTCCCATTCGTCTTTTTTGCTCCAGAGTTTCAGGAAAACATCCTGAACAATGTCTTCAGCTTCGCGTCTATCTCTTACAATGCTCAATGCGAGCCTGTAGAGTTTGTTTTTTAACGGAAGTATTAAACGATGGAATTTATCGTTACTCATTATTTAATGACGGGTAAGTTTGGAAAAAGTTACACTTGTGGTGCAAAAATATTTCATTTTTTTTCCGAAAACTAATTTCGCTCATATTTTTAAAACTTTTAAATTTTTGTGCGTTTTTTTATCAATAAATAATATATTTTTGCATATTATTTAACACCTTTATTCGTATGAAAACGTGTCTTGCCATATTGTTTTCACTGTTCATTTTCGGAAATTCTTCCGGACAAAATAAATCTGTATATACCACTTTCACCGATTATTACACCCGATTTCAAAATTTCTCAACAACCAATGGCTTAAGCAATAATTTAGTGCTGGGCATCGTTCAGGATTATAAATGGCGTTAATATCGGGACGTTCATTATACCCCTTTCCGGGCTGCATACTGATTATACGCTTTTTGATTACAATTTTAATCTTACACAAAGTCCGGATTCAGTGATTATAGGTGCAGCTTCATCAATGGATTTTCAAAATGCGAAGGTCGGCAGTACGTTAATAATAGACAGCCTCACTTTTAAAGGCGTTACTTTACAACCTGCACTGATGAACGGCGATTTTGAACAATGGACGGAAAATTCCATAGAAAAAGTGAATGACTGGTACACGCAAAACCAAAATGATGATGTTGTAAAAAAGACCGCCGATGCATATAGAGGTAATTTTGCCATAGAATTGAAAACCTATATGGGTGAAGAAAACGAGCAACCAAAAGCACAAGCAGGACAGTTAATGACCGGTTATTATCCCGATTGTTCCACGGAAAATTGCGAGCCGTTAGGGGGTTATCCGTTTACCAATCAATCGGATGTACTGGAGTTTTATTATAAATACGCATCGGTAGGGAATGATGTGGCAACAGTAAACCTTTATTTTAAAAATAAAACTGGAATGAAAGGTTGGTATGGATATACACAATTGCCTGCTTCTGACACGTATAAATATGTCGCAATCCCCTTTGCTCTGTCGTTTGTGCCCGACTCGGTTATTATACAAATTCAATCTTCCGAATGGAGTACGCTCACAAGTGCCAATATAGGCTCTACATTAAAAATAGACGATATGCATTTTCTTTCGCAACCATTGGGTATGAATAATAACCTGACGAAAGAAATTATCCTTTATCCTAATCCCACTGAGCAAGGCTTTTATTTAAATGGAGATTTAGATATTGAAACAGTTACAATAATCAATTTGCTTGGAATAGAAGTATTAAAATCGAATAATAAAAACTACATAGATGTAAGTGGGTTGCAAAAGGGCAGTTACATGGTAATCATACAAAGTAAAAATGGTATTCATAAAAGTAAATTAATAAAGCACTAGAAATTCTAAACAATAAATTTATCCTTACAAAACTGTCTCAAAAAGTGTCGTCCCATTTTGAGACAGTTTTTTTATTCCTATTGTATCCATATTCCACAATGTTGAAGATTCGAAAACTAATTTTCCCGATCTTTTTGGAATCTTTGAGTTTTGAGAAAAAAAGTCCTAATACCCTTTGTCGAATGATTGCACAAATGCCAAGAGAAAATATTTTGTAAAAATACATCCAAACATTTGTATATCTAATTGATTATTTGTAATTTTGTGCCGTTTTTCACCCGTAATAAAAGGTTATTTAGTGATAATCAATATATTATTAAATGACATTACGGTTGGCATTATACAGGTATAATAACAAAACTAAAAAATAAATTAAGTAAAAAAGAAAGCAGAAAATGCCTACAATTCAACAATTAGTAAGAAAAGGCCGCACGGTAATTGAAGAGAAAAGTAAATCTCGCGCGCTTGACTCATGTCCGCAACGTCGGGGCGTGTGCGTAAGGGTTTACACTACTACTCCTAAAAAGCCGAACTCAGCAATGAGAAAAGTGGCTCGTGTACGTTTAACTAACTCTAAGGAAGTGAACGCTTACATTCCGGGCGAAGGTCACAACTTGCAGGAGCACTCTATTGTATTGGTGCGTGGCGGTCGTGTAAAAGACCTTCCGGGTGTACGTTATCACATTGTGCGTGGAACATTGGATACTGCCGGCGTAAACGGCCGCACCCAACGTCGTTCTAAATACGGAGCTAAGCGTCCGAAAGCGGGAGCTGCAGCAGCGGCAAAAAAGAAATAAAACCCCGATAAAGTTCGCTACATAATTTATAAGATACAATAATGTAAAATCGCTGTTGAAATTTTTGGGATACGCTATACACAGGTTGAGTAAATAATTCGGTGGAATTATTGAAGACGCAGAAAGGCAACCAAACACAACACAAATTTTTTTAAGAAATGAGAAAGACAAAACCTAAAAAAAGACAGGTTCTCCCTGATCCTGTTTTTGGTGATGTAAGGGTAACAAAGTTTGTTAACCACTTAATGTATGACGGAAAGAAAAGTATTTCTTATGATATTTTCTATACCGCATTACAAAACGTAAAGGCTAAATTGCCTAATGAAGAAAAATCGGCTCTCGAGATTTGGAAAGCCGCTTTAGACAACATTACTCCTCAAGTTGAAGTTAAGTCTCGCCGTGTCGGCGGAGCTACATTTCAAGTTCCTACAGAAATTCGTCCTGAAAGAAAAGAATCCATTTCAATGAAAAACCTCATCCTATACGCACGTAGAAGAGGAGGCAAAACCATGGCCGATAAATTGGCTGCCGAAATTGTTGATGCTTTTAACAATCAGGGTGGTTCATTCAAACGCAAAGAAGACATGCACAGAATGGCAGAGGCTAACCGCGCTTTTGCTCATTTCAGATTTTAATACAGGTTAGGTAAAAAAGATGGCAAAAGGTTCAAAAGAAGCATTAGTTTACACTCGCAACATCGGTATTATGGCGCACATCGATGCCGGAAAGACTACCACGTCTGAACGCATCCTGTTCTACACCGGTTTGACACACAAAATCGGTGAAGTACACGACGGCGCGGCTACCATGGACTGGATGGAACAAGAGCAGGAGCGTGGCATTACCATTTCTTCCGCCGCCACCACCGCGAACTGGAAATATAATGACAAAACATACAAAATTAACTTGATTGACACCCCGGGACACGTGGACTTCACGGTTGAAGTGGAGCGCTCGTTGCGTATTCTCGACGGAGCCGTTGCTGCGTTTTGCGCCGTAGGCGGCGTAGAACCGCAATCGGAAACGGTGTGGCGTCAAGCAGACAAATATAAAGTGCCGAGAATTGGTTACGTAAATAAAATGGACCGTTCCGGAGCAAATTTCTACGAAGTTGTTCGTCAGGTAAAAGAGGTTTTGGGCGCAACCCCATGTCCCATTCAAATCCCTATCGGATCTGAAGAAAATTTTAAAGGTGTTGTGGATTTGGTTACAATGCAGGCTTATTATTGGCACGACGAAACCATGGGCGCACAATATCACGTAGAAGATATTCCCGCCGATTTAGTGGATGAAGCCAATGAATGGCGCGAAAAAATGCTCGAAACCATCGCCGAGTTCGACGATGCGTTGATGGAGAAATTTTTCGACGATCCCAGCACGATCACTACCGAAGAAATAAAAAACGCTATCCGCAAAGGAACATTGGAAATGCAGATCAATCCTATGATCTGTGGCTCTTCATTTAAAAACAAAGGCGTGCAAACATTGCTTGATGCTGTTTGTGCTTATCTTCCAAGCCCTTCTGATACGGACGCCATTACCGGAACCGATCCTCGCAATCCGGAAAAAGAACTCGTTCGTCACCCGGATCCCAACGAGCCGCTTTGTGCATTAGCTTTTAAGATCGCAACCGACCCTTATGTAGGCCGTTTGTGTTTCTTCCGCGTTTATTCGGGAGAGTTGGATGCCGGATCTTATGTTTATAATTCACGTTCGGACAAGAAAGAGCGTATTTCGCGTTTGTTCCAAATGCACTCCAATAAACAAAATCCGAAAGAATTTATCGGCTGCGGCGACATAGGCGCGGGCGTTGGATTTAAAGATATTCGTACCGGCGATACGCTTTGCGATGAAGCACATCCGATTACTTTGGAGTCGATGGATTTTCCGGAACCCGTTATCGGAATTGCCGTAGAGCCTAAAACGCAAAAAGACCTCGATAAATTATCAACAGGTTTGGCCAAGTTGGCCGAAGAAGACCCAACATTTACTGTTAAAACAGATGAAGATACCGGTCAAACTGTTATCTCGGGGATGGGTGAACTTCACCTGGAGATCATTATTGACCGTTTGAAACGCGAGTTTAAGGTTGAGGCCAACCAAGGTCGCCCGCAAGTTTCGTACAAAGAAGCTATCACCAAACCGGTTGAGTTGCGTGAAGTGTACAAGAAACAAACCGGAGGGCGCGGTAAATTTGCCGACATCATCGTTCGCGTAGAACCGGGCGATAGAGATTTTGAAGGAGAACTTCAATTTATAGATGAGGTAAAAGGCGGAAATATTCCCAAAGAATACATCCCTTCCATTCAGAAAGGTTTCCAACGTGCAATGAAAAACGGTATTTTGGCCGGATACGCATTGGATAAACTGAAAGTAACGGTTCTTGACGGCTCTTACCATCCGGTGGATTCCGATCAACTTTCCTTCGAAATTTGCGCTATTCAGGCATTCCGAAGCGCGAGCGAAAAGGCCGGCCCTGTATTGAAAGAACCGATTATGAAAGTTGAAGTGGTTACTCCCGAAGAAAGTATGGGTGACGTAATTTCCGACTTGAACAAACGTCGCGGGCAAGTAGAAGGAATGGAATCAAACCGTTCCGGCGCGCGTATTGTAAAAGCCAAAACACCTCTTTCGGAGATGTTCGGTTACGTAACAGCACTGCGAACCATTACTTCCGGACGTGCAACTTCCACCATGTCTTTCTCTCACTTCGAAGAAGTATCTTCTTCTATCGCAAGGAAAGTGTTGGAGGAAGTCAAAGGTCGTGTAGATTTGATTAAATAACATCATTAATATAAACTATGAGCCAAAAAATCAGAATCAAACTGAAATCTTACGATTATAGCCTGGTTGACAAATCGGCAGAAAAGATCGTAAAAACTGTAAAAGCAACAGGCGCAGTGGTAAGCGGGCCAATTCCGTTACCTACGCACAAGCGCGTTTTTACCGTAAACCGCTCTACATTCGTGAACAAAAAATCGCGTGAACAATTCGAACTTTCGTCTTTCAAACGTTTGATCGATATTTACAGCTCAACCGCTAAAACCGTTGACGCGTTGATGAAACTCGAATTGCCCAGCGGCGTAGAAGTAGAAATTAAAGTGTAGTCCCACCCAACCCTCCCGCCTCTCTCCCCTCGCTAATCGCAAGGTGCTCTCTCCAAAAGGAGAGAACAAGAGGTAAACGATTAATGGGAGGGCATTTAGAGGCTGCAACTATTTTAAAGTTATATAAATAAATTCACTTCCCCAGCTTCCCCCCTTCGGGGGGATTGAGGGGGCTAAACAACAGAGAAATGCCAGGATTAATTGGAAAAAAAATCGGAATGACTTCCGTTTTCAGTGCCGAGGGGAGAAATATTCCATGCACTGTTATCGAACTAGGTCCTTGCGTGGTTACTCAGGTAAAAACCGCCGATAAAGACGGTTACGACGCTATTCAGCTTGGGTTTGAAGATAAAAAAGACAAACACACACCAAGCGGAGAAAAAGGCCATTTTAAAAAAGCCGGAGTAAGCCCCAAGAGACACTTGGCCGAGTTCAAAGGATTTGGAGACGACTACAAGTTGGGTTCCCAAATCACTGTTGACCTTTTTAACGATGCCGTTTACGTTGACGTAATCGGAAAATCGAAAGGAAAAGGTTTTCAAGGAGTAGTAAAACGACACGGTTTTGGCGGGGTAGGGCAAACTACACACGGCCAGCACAACCGTTTGCGTGCGCCGGGTTCAATCGGTGCTTGTTCTTATCCGGCTAAAGTGTTCAAGGGAACACGCATGGGTGGACAAATGGGTAACAAACGGGTAACCGTTCAAAACCTTCAGGTTATTAAGGTAATACCCGAACACAATCTTTTATTGTTAAAAGGTTCGGTTCCGGGCAGTAAAGGTTCAATAGTAGCAGTAGAAAAATAACATGGAATTAAGTATTTACAATATTAAAGGAGAGGTAACAGACAAAAAGGTGACACTCGACGATTCCATTTTCGGAATTGAACCTAACGATCACGTTATCTGGTTAGATGTAAAGCATTACATGGCTAACCAACGTCAAGGCACTCACAAAACGAAAGAAAGAAGCGAGATTACCGGAAGTACCCGTAAACTTATTCGTCAGAAGGGTAGTGGCGGCGCTCGTCGCGGCGATATCAAATCGCCCGTATTGGTAGGTGGAGGCCGCGTTTTTGGCCCCAAGCCGAGAGATTATGGTTTCAAACTCAATAAAAAGGAAAAAGTACTGGCTCGTAAATCGGCTCTTTCTTTAAAAGCAAAAAACAACGCGATTGTAATTGTGGAAGATTTTGAGTTTGACGCCCCCAAAACAAAGAGTTTTGTGGAACTCACCAAGAAGTTGCAACTTGCTGATAAAAAGGTACTTTTCGTTTTGCCGGGTCAAAATAAAAACGTATATTTGTCGGCCCGAAATTTGGGGAGAGTTAATGTTATAACAGCTTCAGACATAAATACATACAAAATTATGGATTGCGCGGGTTTAGTACTCACGGAATCTTCTGTGGCAGCAATCGATAACTTATTTAAAGTGCGAGGAGAAAAACAATGAGTGTAATAATTAAACCGATATTTACGGAAAAGCAAACAGCGATAACAGACAAGTTCGAAAATCGTTACGGCTTCATTGTCGCTCCTAAAGCCAATAAAGTAGAGATTAAAAATGCAATCGAAGCGCTTTATAATGTACATGTAGAAAGCGTGAATACGATGAAATATGATGGCAAGATGAGAAGCCGCTACACAAAATCCGGAGTTGTAACCGGAAGGACGCCATCTTATAAAAAAGCAATAGTAACCTTGCAAAAAGGTGAAACAATAGATTTATTTAGCAATATTTAATTAAAATGGCGATACGCAAATTAAAGCCCACAACACCGGGGCAAAGACACAAAATTATCGGTTCATTTGAAAATATCACTGCAAGTGTACCGGAGAAATCTCTCGTTGTCGGTAAAAAAGCATCGGGTGGACGCAACAACCAAGGAAAGATGACCATGGGTTACCTTGGAGGCGGCCACAAACGACGTTTCAGAGTTATCGATTTCAAGAGAACAAAAGAAGGAGTTCCCGCCGTTGTTAAAAGCATAGAATACGATCCGAACCGCTCTGCACGCATAGCTCTGCTATATTACGCCGATGGCGAAAAAACGTATATTCTTGCTCCCAACGGATTAGAAGTAGGAGCCACAGTGATGTCGGGAGCCAATGCTGCTCCCGAAGTAGGTAATACATTGCCTTTGTCTAACATTCCGTTAGGAACGGTAATCCACAATGTGGAGTTACGTCCGGGACAAGGAGCAAAAATGGTACGTTCGGCAGGAACATTCGCACAACTTGTATCTCGCGAAGAAAGTTACGCTGTAATAAAAATGCCTTCGGGAGAAGTTCGTAAAATTCTTGCTTCATGCAAAGCAACTATTGGAAGCGTTGGTAACTCGGACCATGCGTTGGAAAAATCAGGTAAAGCCGGTCGTTCTCGTTGGCTTGGTCGCCGTCCTCACAACCGCGGGGTTGTTAAAAACCCGGTTGATCACCCCATGGGTGGTGGTGAAGGCCGTGCATCAGGAGGCCACCCCAGATCGCCAAAAGGTTTATATTCGAAGGGCTTGAAAACAAGAGCGCCTAAAAAACATTCTTCTAAATACATTGTAGAAAGAAGAAAGAAAAAGTAATCTGATTTAATTTAAACACAAACTATGAGCAGATCATTAAAAAAAGGTCCGTATATCAATCTAAAATTAGAGAAGAAAGTCAGCGCCATGAACGATAGCGGTAAAAAAACCGTAATTAAAACATGGGCGCGCGCTTCAATGATTTCACCCGATTTCGTAGGACATACCATTGCGGTACATAACGGCAATAAATTTATTCCCGTTTACATTACCGAAAACATGGTAGGGCATAAACTCGGAGAATTTGCGGTAACCCGTACATTCCGTGGCCACGCAGGTAACAGAAAGAAATAAAACGAGGGTGATAAACCAATAAAAAAAGAGAAAATAACATGAGTGCTAGAAAAAGAATATCAGCCGAACAAAGAAAAGAAAGCCGGAAAGCGGTTTCCTTAGCTGTTTTGAAGAATGTTCCTACGTCGCCCCGAAAAATGCGTTATGTTGCAGATATGGTGCGCGGCATGGAAGTTTTTAAGGCTTTGGGCGTATTGAAATTTTCCAACAAAGAGGCGGCCACAAAAGTTGAAAAACTTTTGCTCTCCGCTATCTCTAACTGGGAACAAAAAAACGAACGCAAAGCCGAGACAGGAGAACTTTTTATAAAAACAATATCTGTTGACGAAGGGTCAATGTTGAAAAGGCTTCGTCCCGCTCCGCAAGGCCGCGGATACAGAATACGTAAACGTTCGAATCACGTTACAATTGTTGTGGATACATATAATAAAGAAGAACAAGAAAAAAATTAAAAAGGTAGAATGGGACAAAAAGTAAATCCGATAGCAAATCGTTTAGGGATCATCAAGGGATGGGACTCTAATTGGTACGGTGGAAACAATTATGGCGATATGATTCTGGAAGACAGTAAAATTCGCAATTATTTGAATGCCCGTCTTGCCAAAGCAAGCGTTTCTCGCATTGTAATAGAGAGAACGTTGAAACTCGTAACCATTACCATTTGTACCGCGCGTCCGGGCATCATCATCGGAAAAGGCGGACAGGAAGTGGATAAACTGAAAGAAGAGTTAAAGAAAATCACCGATAAAGATGTTCAGATCAACATCTTCGAGATTAAAAAACCCGAACTGGACGCTGTGATCGTTGCAAATAACGTTGCACGACAAGTAGAAGGTAAAATTGCATACCGCCGCGCGGTAAAAATGGCTATTGCATCTACCATGAGAATGGGTGCCGAAGGCATTAAAATTCAGGTATCGGGCCGGTTAAACGGAGCTGAGATGGCTCGTTCGGAAATGTATAAAGAAGGAAGAACTCCTTTGCACACTTTCCGCGCCGATATAGATTATGCGCAAGCAGAAGCCCTTACCAAAGTAGGATTGATCGGTATCAAAGTATGGATTTGCCGTGGCGAGATCTACGGTAAAAAAGATCTTGCACCTTCGTTCGCTACAACCAAAGATAACCGCCACCAAGGCGGAGGAAATCGTCGGGATGGAAATCGTCCTGAAGGCGGAAGAGGCCCAAGAAGAAACAGAAGAAATAACAACAAAAACGCTTAAAGGAATATGTTACAACCAAAGAAAACAAGATTCAGAAGACAGCAGAAAGGCCGCATGAAGGGCAATGCCGGACGCGGTAATCAGTTGGCATTCGGTTCTTTTGGGATAAAATCGTTGGAATCTAAATGGATAACCGGAAACCAAATTGAGGCTGCCCGTGTTGCCGTAACTCGTTACATGCAACGTCAAGGACAAGTTTGGGTGCGCATTTTCCCCGATAAACCCATAACCAAAAAACCTGCCGAAGTGCGTATGGGTAAAGGTAAAGGTAACCCCGAAGGATACGTGGCGCCGGTTACTCCCGGAAGAATAATCTTCGAAATAGAAGGCGTGCCTTACGATGTGGCAAAAGAAGCGTTGCGTTTGGCAGCACAAAAATTGCCGGTTACAACAAAATTTGTTGTAAGAAGAGATTATGAATTACCTCAAAATTCTTAACGCTGTATGAAATCAAAAAAAGAAGAATATAGAGAATTAGGAGACAAAGATCTGCAAGAAAGATTAGAAGCCGAGCAAATAGAACTTGCCGAAATGAAGATCAATCACACGATCACACCTCTCGATAATTCCGGTTCAATTAAGCAAAAACGTAAAAACATAGCCCGCATTCACACCGAATTGCGCGCTCGTGAGTTGAAAAAAGATTAACATCAATAATGGAAACGAGAAATTTAAGAAAAGAAAGAATCGGGGTCGTTTTCAGCAACAAAATGGACAAATCCATTACCGTTACTGTAAAATGGAAAGAAAAACACCCTATATATGGGAAGTTCGTTAATAAAACGAAGAAATTTCACGCCCATGACGAGAAAAACGACTGTAACATTGGCGATACGGTTCGTATAATGGAAACACGTCCTTTGAGCAAAACAAAGAGATGGAGAGTGGTTGAAGTAATAGAAAGGGCTAAATAAAATGATACAACAAGAATCAAGATTAACCGTAACCGATAACAGCGGAGCCAAAGAAGCGCTTTGCATCCGTGTGTTAGGTGGAACGAGAAGACGCTATGCGTCTGTTGGGGATGTAATTGTTGTAGCTGTAAAAAGCGTTATCCCTTCCAGCGACATTAAAAAAGGTGCTGTATCCAGAGCAATTATTGTTCGCACAAAAAAAGAAATTCGTCGTGCCGACGGCTCTTACATACGTTTCGACGACAATGCCTGCGTTCTTTTAAACAACGCCGGCGAGTTAAGAGCAAGCCGTATCTTCGGACCCGTTGCCCGCGAACTTCGTGCTACCAATATGAAAATTGTTTCATTGGCTCCCGAAGTACTATAATCTATAAAACAATCACAGGCAATGACTAAATTACATATTAAAAAAGGCGATATAGTTTACGTAAATTCCGGCGAAGACAAAGGCAAAACGGGACGTGTTCTTGAAGTACTCGTAAGTAAAAGCCGCGCTATTGTGGAAGGTGTAAACATCGTATCGAAACATGCAAAGCCCAATGCGCAGAATCCAAACGGAGGTATAGAGAAAAAAGAAGCTTCCATACATATTTCTAATTTGAATTTGGTTGATCCCAAAACAGGGAAACCAACCCGTATCGGAAGAAAAAAAGACAATAAAGGCAAAACCGTGCGTTATGCCAAAAAATCAGGGGAGGCATTTAAGTAATGAGCAAAGATAACAACAACGAAAAAGCAACGGAAAAAAAGGCAAAAGCCGAAACAAAAGCAGCGCCCGAAACAAAATCCGAAGCAAAGAAAGAAGCAAAATCTTCTGCGAAAAAAGAAGATAACAACGGTGTAAATACCGCTACGCTTAGAAAAGATTATCAGGAGCGCATTATTCCTGCTTTGATGAAAGAGTTTAATTACACATCCGTAATGCAAGCGCCGAAACTTGAGAAGATAATTATCAATCAAGGTTTGGGTATGGCTGTTGCCGATAAGAAAATTATCGACACCGCCATCAACGAGCTTACAACCATTACAGGCCAAAAAGCCGTAGCCACGTATTCCAGAAAAGATATTTCTAACTTCAAGCTACGTAAAAAAATGCCTATCGGCGCTCGTGTAACATTACGTCACGATAAAATGTACGAATTCCTCGAAAGATTGGTGAGAGTGGCTTTGCCTCGTATTCGCGACTTCAGAGGAATTGAAGGAAAACTCGATGGAAGAGGCAACTATACGTTGGGCGTGGAAGAACAAATTATTTTCCCCGAGATCAATATCGACAACATCAGTCGATTGTTGGGTATGAACATAACTTTTGTTACTTCCGCCAAAACAGACGAAGAAGGTTATGCCCTCCTGAGAGAATTCGGATTACCGTTTAAAACAGACAAAAACAAATAAGATGGCAAAAGAATCGATGAAAGCCCGCGAGGTGAAAAGAGCTAAAATGGTTGCCCGTTATGCCGAAAAAAGAGCAAAATATTTGGCAGAAGGCGATTATGATGCACTTCAGTCCATTCCCAAAAACGCGTCGCCGGTGCGTTTGCACAATCGTTGCAAATTAACCGGACGTCCTAAAGGCTATATGCGCCAATTTGGTATGTCGCGTATTCAATTCAGGGAAATGGCATCCAAAGGGTTAATTCCTGGAGTGAAAAAAGCAAGCTGGTAAAATACTGTTTAAAGTTCACAGTTTTCAGTTTTTTCTGACAACCGAAGACTGACAACTGACAACTAACGAAGTTTTAATTAAATATTGTCCCGACAGTCGGGATCAATTTAAAATCATTTATAATGACAGATCCAATAGCAGATTATTTGACGCGGTTGAGAAATGCCATTCTCGCGAAGCATCGCGTGGTGGAAATTCCCGCATCGAACTTGAAGAGAGACATTACAAAAATCCTCTTCGAAAAAGGCTACATACTTAATTATAAGTTTGTAGAAGACGGGCCTCAAGGCACCATTATGATCGCCTTGAAATACGATCCGGTTAATAAAGTGAACGCTATCAAGAAGTTGATTCGCGTATCGTCTCCGGGTTTACGCAGATATGCAGGCTATAAAGATATGCCTCGCGTATTAAACGGTTTGGGCATTGCCATATTATCTACTTCACAAGGAGTAATGACGGATAAAGAAGCCCGCGAACAAAAAGTGGGCGGAGAAGTTTTGTGTTACGTTTATTAAAATTGAGGAGAGAAAGAATATGTCAAGAATAGGAAAATTACCCATATCGTTACCTTCCGGCGTTTCGGTAACAGTTGGAGACGATAATGTAATTACATTGAAAGGCCCGAAAGGAGAATTAACTCAACAAGTTAATCCCGACATGAAAGTTGAGGTTGAAGACGGTATTTTAACCGTTCAAAGGCCTACAGATGAAAAAGAGCACAGAGCCATGCACGGCCTATATCGTTCGTTGATCAATAACATGGTTGTTGGTGTTTCCGAAGGTTTTCGCAAAGAAATGGAACTTGTGGGAGTTGGATATCGTGTGTCTAACAACGGACAGATTATAGAGTTGTCATTGGGATATACGCACAATATCTTTATGGAATTACCCAAAGAGGTAAAAGTGGAAACAAAAATGGAAAGAAACAAGAATCCGCTCATTATACTGGAATCTTGTGATAAACAATTACTGGGACAAGTTTGCGCAAAAATCCGGTCGTTCCGTAAACCCGAACCTTACAAGGGCAAAGGTGTACGTTTCGTAGGGGAACAAGTTCGCCGCAAATCGGGTAAAACTGCAGGTAAATAATCTTTCGTAAACAGAATGGCTATGTTAACAAAAACAGAAAAAAGACTGAAAATTAAAACTCGCGTTCGCGGCAAGATCAGCGGTACCAAAGAGTGCCCGCGTCTTTCCGTGTTCAGGAGTAACAAACAAATATACGCACAAGTAATTGACGATGTTACCGGAACTACGTTGGCTTCCGCATCATCTTTAAAAGTAGATGAAAAACTTCCTAAAAGAGAAGTTGCCGCAAAAGTGGGTGAACTTATCGCTCAAAATGCCAAAGAAGCAGGAGTTGAAAAAGTTGCATTCGATAGAAACGGTTACTTGTATCATGGACGTATTAAAGAATTGGCTGATGCCGCTCGTAAAGGAGGGCTTAAATTTTAAACAACTATGGCAGGAGTAAGTAATAAAGTAAAATCGACAAACGATTTAGAGTTAAAAGATAGACTAGTAGCTATTAACCGTACAACCAAAGTTACAAAAGGTGGTCGTACGTTTACGTTTGCCGCTATGGTTGTTGTTGGAAATGAAGACGGTATTGTAGGTTGGGGATTAGGAAAAGCAGGCGAGGTAACTACCGCGATTGCAAAAGGCGTTGAAGCCGCCAAGAAAAACCTTGTAAAAGTTCCCGTTTATAAAGGAACCATTCCACACGAACAAATTGCCCGTTACGGCGGTTCGGAAGTTTTCTTGAAACCCGCTTTTACCGGAACCGGCGTTAAAGCAGGGGGCGCCATGCGCGCTGTATTGGAAAGTGCGGGAATTACGGATATTTTGGCAAAATCAAAAGGTTCTTCCAATCCGCACAACTTAGTAAAAGCTACAATAGAAGCTTTGAGTGAAATGAGAGACCCGATTACGGTTGCACAAAACCGCGGCGTTAATCTGGATAAAGTATTTAACGGATAAAACTGAGGAGGAAATTCTAAAAATGGCTAAAATTAAGATCAAACAAACAAAAAGCAGAATAGGATGTCCTAAAGATCAGAAAAGATCGTTGGATGCTTTAGGATTGACCAAAATGCACCGTGTGGTAGAGCACGAAGATACTCCATCATTGAGAGGAGCACTCAGAAAATTGCATCACTTGGTTACTGTTGTAGAAGAAAATAAGTAATAACGATAAAAAATATATACAATGAGTTTATCGAATTTAAAACCCGCTGTTGGTTCCACCAAAGATCGCAAAAGAATAGGACGAGGAACAGGTTCCGGTAGAGGTGGCACTTCAACAAAAGGGCACAAAGGACAAAAATCGAGAGCAGGATATTCTAAAAAAGTAGGTTTCGAGGGAGGACAAATGCCTTTGCAGCGCCGACTTCCTAAATTTGGATTCAACCCGCTGAAAAGAACCGAATATAAAGCAATAAATTTAGAAACATTGCAAGCTTTGTCCGAAACACAAAAATTAGAAAAAATAAATCCGGATGTTTTAATTAACGCCGGCCTTGTTTCCCCAAAACATTTGGTCAAAATACTCGGAAGAGGCAAATTATCGGCAAAACTCGAAATTGAAGCTCATGCTTTTTCCAAATCAGCAGAAGAAGCAATTACAAATGCAGGTGGAACAGCCGTAAAAATCTAAAATATAATGAGATTTATAGATACAATAAAAAATATTTGGAAGATAGAAGACCTTCGCAAGAGGATTCTGACAACCATATTATTTATAGCTATTTACAGGTTCGGTTCGTTCGTGGTGTTGCCGGGTGTAAATCCCGCGATGCTCGAAGCGCTTCAATCCAACGCAAGTACCGGATTGTTGAGCTTACTCGATATGTTTTCGGGAGGCGCGTTCTCCAATGCATCTATTTTTGCGTTGGGTATTATGCCTTACATCTCTGCGTCTATTGTTATGCAGTTATTGGGTGTTGCCGTACCTGCATTTCAGAAAATGCAGCGTGAAGGCGAAAGCGGACGTACGAAAATGAACCAATACACGCGCTATCTTACGGTAGCGATCTTGTTGGTTCAAGGGCCTGCTTATATTTACGGAGCCTTAGGACAGGCCATTCCCGGTGGCTTTTGGGATTGGGTGTTGCCCGCAACGGTAATTCTGGCCGGTGGAAGTATGTTTGTCTTGTGGTTGGGTGAGAGAATTACCGACAAAGGGGTAGGAAATGGTATTTCTTTTATCATCCTCATCGGTATTATCGCTCGTTTGCCCCATGCACTGGTGGCAGAATTCGACCGCCTGATAAATGCGCCCGGAGGTTTGATATTGTTCTTGCTGGAAATGGTTTTCTTGCTATTGGTTATGGCAGCGGCAATTATGTTGGTACAAGGTACCAGAAAAGTTCCGGTGCAATATGCTAAAAGAATTGTTGGCAACAAACAATACGGAGGTGTTCGCCAATATATTCCGTTGAAAGTGAATGCCGCTAACGTGATGCCTATCATTTTTGCCCAAGCAATCATGTTTATTCCCATCACATTGGCTCAGTTTACGGCGAGAGAAGGCGGTGGAGGCTTCTTTGCATCTTTAATGGATTATACCAGTTTTTGGTATAACTTTATTTTTGCATTGCTCATTATTGCGTTTACTTATTTTTACACAGCTATCACGGTAAATCCCGTACAAATGTCGGAAGACCTCAAGCGGAACAACGGTTTTATTCCCGGAGTCAAGCCCGGAAAAAGAACTGCGGAATATATCGATACAATTATGTCGAGAATTACGCTTCCGGGATCGATCTTTTTAGCAATTGTGGCCATTTTACCCGCGTTTGCAGGTTTGATGGGAGTAAATTCGCAATTCGCTCAGTTCTTCGGAGGCACGTCTTTGCTCATTCTCGTAGGAGTTGTATTGGATACGCTTCAACAAATAGAAAGTCATTTGATGATGCGCCACTATGATGGATTCCTGAAATCGGGACAAAAGATCAAAGGTCGTACCGGTTCTATTGCGGCTTATTAGGATTTTTCTGAGAAATAAATGGATGGGCAGCAAACCGATCATATTGAAAACCGATGAGGAAATCGAATTCATGCGCGAAGCAAACCGTTTGGTAGGAATGACATTGGGGGAACTCTCCAAACACATAAAACCGGGCGTTACAACGCTTCAACTTGACAAGATTGCCGAAGAGTTTATCAGAGATCACGGAGCTATTCCCACCTTTTTAGGATACGGCGGTTTTCCTAATTCCATTTGTACTTCCGTTAACGAAAATGTGGTGCACGGCATACCCAATAATAAACCTTTGCAAGAAGGAGATGTCGTATCCATCGATTGTGGAACAAACAAGCGTGGATATTGCGGCGATTCGGCCTATACTTTTTGTGTAGGAGAGGTAAAAGACCAAGTGAAGAAATTGCTTACCGTTACCAAAGAAGCGCTTTATAAAGGGATTGAGCAAGCACAAGAAGACAAAAGAGTAGGAGATATCGGCTCCTCCATTCAAACCTATTGCGAATCGAAAGGATATTCGGTAGTTAGAGAATTGGTAGGACACGGAATTGGCAGAAACATGCACGAAGCTCCCGAAGTACCCAACTATGGAAGAAGAGGAACGGGGCCTTTATTAAAAAATGGCATGTGTATTGCAATAGAGCCTATGATAAATATGGGAAGTAAAAATGTGGTTTTCGAAAACGACGGTTGGACGGTACGTACCAAAGACCGTAAACCTTCGGCGCATTTTGAACACACCATTGCTATCAGAAACGGTAAAGCCGATATATTATCGACGTTTGAATTTATTCAGGAAATTAATAACTAAGCAGAAAGGAACAATTAATGGCAAAACAAGCAGCAATAGAACAAGACGGAACAATTGTGGAGGCATTGTCTAATGCCATGTTCCGTGTAGAATTGGAAAACGGGCACGAAATCACGGCGCACATTTCCGGTAAAATGCGTATGCATTATATCCGAATTTTACCCGGAGACAAGGTGCGTGTAGAAATGTCACCATACGATCTTTCGAAAGGAAGAATTTCGTTCAGATACAAATAACAAAAGACAATGGACAATTAGATGATTAGACTAATATACAAAGAGAAAACTAAAAGTCTGAAAGTCTAAAATCTAACGGTCTAAAAATCTAAAAAATATGAAAGTAAGAGCATCTTTAAAAAAACGTACGGCAGATTGTAAAATCGTAAGAAGAAAAGGCCGTTTATACGTTATCAATAAAAAAAATCCCAAGTTTAAACAACGTCAGGGATAATGTAATTAATTGTAATCAAAATAATTAAATAAATATATGGCTATAAGAATTGTAGGTGTCGATCTGCCGCAAAATAAACGAGGCGAGGTAGCCTTAACTTATATTTATGGCATCGGACGCAGCGCTGCAAACAGCATTTTAACTAAAGCTGAAGTTGATAAAAATATCAAAGTAAAAGATTGGACTGACGATCAGGCTGCACGTATTCGCGAAATTATCGGTAACGAATACAAAGTAGAAGGAGACCTTCGTTCCGAAGTTCAATTGAACATCAAACGATTGATGGACATCGGTTGCTACCGTGGCATCCGTCATCGTATCGGTTTACCCGTTCGCGGACAAAGTACCAAAAACAACGCCCGTACGCGTAAAGGAAGAAAGAAAACAGTTGCTAACAAGAAAAAAGCTACTAAATAACAGGTAAAATAATATGGCAAAAAGAACAGTTGCAGCAAAAAAGAGAAACGTAAAAGTAAGCGCGCTCGGACAAGCGCACATATCTTCGTCGTTCAATAACATCATCGTTTCGTTAACCAACGAAAACGGAGAAGTGATCAGTTGGTCGTCTGCCGGAAAGATGGGTTTTAGAAGTTCTAAAAAGAACACGCCTTATGCAGCCCAAATGGTAGCGCAAGATTGTGCCAAAGTAGCTTACGATTTAGGCCTCCGTAAAGTGAAAGCTTACGTAAAAGGGCCGGGTAACGGAAGAGAATCGGCTATCAGAACCATCCACGGAGCAGGTATCGAAGTAACGGAAATTGTTGACGTTACGCCCATTCCGCACAACGGATGCCGTCCGCCAAAAGCAAGAAGAGTTTAATCAATAATAATTTAAGTTTCAAAAAATTACAGAAACTTGAGCTGTGATTGATTACAACGATAACTTCTCTGTAATCGCGGCTGCACAGTTTAGGCTTCAGTACTAAAAGTTTAATTTGTAAAAAATGGCAAGATATACTGGTCCAAAAACAAAAATCGCCCGAAAATTCGGCGAACCCATTTTCGGTCCCGATAAAGTTCTTTCCAAAAAGAACTATCCTCCGGGACAGCACGGAAATTCACGCAGAAGAAAAACATCCGAATACGGTATTCAGTTACGCGAAAAGCAACGTGCAAAATACACCTACGGTGTGTTGGAAAAACAATTCCGTTTAACTTTCGAGAAAGCAGCCCGTAGCCGCGGCATTACCGGCGAGGTGTTGCTTCAGTTACTCGAAGCGCGTTTAGATAATGTTGTGTTTCGTTTAGGAATTGCACCCACAAGAGCAGCCGCCCGTCAGTTGGTATCGCATCGTCATATCACGGTAAACGGACAAGTGGTTAACATTCCTTCATACAGCGTAAAAGCCGGCGAAATCATAGGCGTAAGAGAAAAATCGAAATCGTTGGAAGTCATCAGCAACGCGCTTACCGGCTTCAATCACAGCAAATATCCTTGGTTGGAATGGGATAGATCATCGCTCAGCGGAAAATTGTTACACATGCCCGAAAGAGCCGACATTCCCGAAAATATTAAAGAACAGTTGATCGTAGAGTTATATTCTAAACAATAATTTCATGGCAATATTAGCATTCCAAAAACCCGATAAAGTAATCATGATCCAGGAGAATGCGTTCTCCGGGAAGTTCGAATTTCGTCCGTTGGAACCCGGTTACGGCATTACCATTGGTAACGCCCTTCGCCGTATTTTGCTCTCTTCGTTGGAAGGGTTTGCAATTACATCGGTAAAGTTCGATTCTGTGGAACATGAATTTGCTGCAATTCCGGGTATCATTGAAGACGTAACGGCTATTATTCTCAACCTTAAAAAAGTAAGGTTTAAAAGAATAGTAGAAGAATTTGAAACAGAGAAAGTGAGTCTCAATATATCGGGAACGAATGTGTTTAAAGCCGGAGATATTGGTAAATTATTGACCGGTTTTGAGGTGCTGAATCCCGAACTCGAAATATGTCATTTGGAAAAGAAAGCAGAATTGCGTCTCGAACTTACCATCGGTAAAGGCCGCGGTTACGTGCCGGCCGAAGAGAACAGGGCAATGCTGCAAACCGAAGACGTACAAACCATAGCTGTGGATTCTATTTTTACGCCGATTAGAAACGTAAAATACGAGATCGAGAACTACCGTATCGAGCAAAAGACCGACTACGAAAAATTGATCATCGAAATAAGTACCGACGGTTCTATTCAACCCAAAGAGGCGTTGAAAGAGGCTGCAAAAATCCTTATTCAGCACTTCGCTCTTTTCTCAGACGAGAACAAGATGATGATTGAAACAGCCAATGCCGAAAGCATTGAAGAGTTTGATGAAGAAGTATTGCACATGCGCCAGTTGTTGAAACGCAAACTTTCCGACCTGAACCTTTCTGTTCGCGCGCTTAATTGCTTGAAAGCGGCAGAAGTAGAAACGCTGGGTCAACTGGTTGAACACAACAAAAACGATCTGTTGAAATTCAGAAACTTCGGAAAAAAATCGCTTACCGAGTTGGATGAACTGCTTGATAATCTCAACTTATCTTTCGGTATGGATATTTCGAAATATAAATTAGATAAAGACTAACAGTAATGAGACATAATAAGAAATTTAATCATTTAGGACGTAAAACCGCGCACAGAGGTGCAATGCTTTCGAACATGGCAACCTCTCTCATTATGCACAAGCGTATTTTTACTACCGTTCCCAAAGCCAAGGAATTAAGAAAATTTGTTGAGCCCATCATCACAAAGTCGAAAGACGACAGCACGAATTCGCGAAGAGTTGTTTTCAGCCAGTTGCAAAGCAAACAAGCGGTTACTGAACTCTTCCAGAACGTATCGCAAAAAGTGGCCGACCGTCCCGGAGGATACACCCGCATTATTAAAACCGGATATCGTTTGGGCGACAACGCAGCCATGTGCTTTATTGAGTTGGTAGACTTTAACGAAAACATGCTGGGCGACGGCGGAGCTAAGAAAGCCAAAACACGCCGCTCACGCAGAAAAGCTACCGGCGCCGCTGCAACTGCTGCCGCAGGTGCAACTCAGGCAAAAGCCGACAAGAAAGGTGCTAAAAAAGCCGACGAAACTCCTAAAAAAGAGGAAGTAAAAGAAGCCAAAGTTGAGGAAGCCGAAAACACTCCGGTAGAAGAGGTGGAAACAACCGTAGCCGAAAAAGCTGCCGCTAAACAGGAAGTAAAAGAAGAAAAAAATACAGAAAGCATCGAAGCTCAGGCTGAAGAACATAATCCGGCAACCGATGCCGAAAAAGATGTTCCGAAACCCAGAGACAATGCTTAATACCGAAAACGTTGTGGGAACATTCTCAACAAGGTAAAGTACTAAAAGCTTTATCGATGGTGTTAACTACAACGAAGCTGTGATTTTTAAAATGTTAAACATTAAGGGAAAGCGCCGCGAGTGATTCGTAGCGCTTTTTTGTTTTTTGTATAACATCGGTGGGAGCTTTCCGCAGGGCTCTCTGATTAGTTTTAATTATTTTTGGCCAAGCACAAGATGTGCGAAGTCTGCGAAGCGGAACACCTCTTGAGCGTGTTACAGGCTGGCTTTTATTTGGTTTTATAGTTTTCCATCAAATTGATTAAACATTCTTTCATTTGTTTGTGAAATGTTGTGGCTTTTTCTGTGTCCATTAAATTTGGATGTGCCGATTGATTTCGATAGTTGTGTTGTGTTATTCATATTATATAATTATATTTGTAAACAAAAAGCAAAGATTTTAACATATTAAAAAAGCGCATAACAATTTCACGCATAAGCTATTTGTTTGCTCGCACGAGAATCGTTTTCTAATTCTTAAACCAAATGCAGTTTCAGTAACTTCACCCGTGGTTGGCGATGCGTTTATAGGCTAATGCGGGTTCGTTCTCTCTGCTTGCGTGTAACTCGTGCGTTATAAGTAAACCTTATTTTTGTGGCAGCCTTTTAAAATTCTGATTCACTCAAAATACCCCCACAAAAATTCAAACGGTTCGGAATAACTGATTTGCATCGCGTTCTTTTTAACCGCTTTCAACGTTCCGTTTCCGGCTAATTTTACAAATGTCTTTCCATTCAGGTTACCTAACGGCAGCGTGAAACTTGCGGTGCCTACGGGTGTGTTTTCCCGAAAAAGAAGTACGTATGTTTTACTATCGGCGTAGCTCACAAATCCCGGAAAGCTGTACCCGTCGGGCATATCGCCAAGGGCGTGAATAATGCCCTGCTGCATATCGCTGCGGTACTTTTTCCACGTTTCTACGAGTTCAGATACGGCAAACGCTTCTTCGGGCAGTGCGGTGGCTTCCATCCACGCGAGCGGCTGCCCGATCATGGCAACGGCGAACTGATAATCGAACGGAACGTTTTTGGGTTTCAGCGGGTCATCCATGGGATATTTATCGTCGTTGCGCCATTTGTTGAGCCACTCTATCTGAAAGCGTTGAATGGGAACGTATTTGGCCAACTGCCACGCATTGCGAAGCGTTAGGTGCGGGTAATGATTTCCCCAATCGGTATATCTGTTCTCCAAAAATGTGTTGCCGAAATGATTGAAAAAAAAGTACCCACCTCGTTTGCCCGCAGTTACATCCATATTGAATTGTAAATTTCCGTTGCCGGCATTCATGGCGCCCTGCAGCATATTAAAAACATTTTTTTCTTCGGTCTTACTACCAATGGACATTCCGTCGATTTTTATCCACGAAATGCCGTGTGTGCGGTGCAGATCGAGCAATATGGATTTATCGCGCTCCCACAAAGAGTAATAGTTGTTTTTCGACGGATTAAACCACAACCCCAACCCAATGCCGAGCGATCGTGCTTTGTCGGTCACGGGTTTCAGACCGTTTGGGAAGCGGGTTTTATTCACTTTCCAATCGTCGGTTTTCCAGTCGTCCCAAAGCATATCGGCTTTTTGGGCGGAATTTTTGGAAAGTCCCTGCTGCCAGCCGTCGTCAATTTGATATTGTGTAACGCCTAGCCGATGCGCTGCATCCAGTTCCTTCAAAATAAATTGTTCGTTCACACGGCTATCGCGGTTTCTGTCACCCCACGTGTTCATCGTAAACGTATTGTCACGCTCGGGCAAATAACGGTGAATGCTTAATTCATATTTTTTGTAACCGTTCAACGCTGTTTCTTCATCGTGGGCAAAGAGTAAGACGAAAAGCGGATAAGCTTCCTGCCACTCGTTTTCGTTGGAGTCGGCATCTAAATCATAGCCGGGCGAATGCACTTTTGTGCCCGAAAAATCGGTGCTGAAATCAAACCCGATGTAGTTGGATTGAGCGTTTTGCAACGGTGATAATTTTACAATAAGGTGTGTTTGCGGCTTCTGATTGTTTTTTGCGAAAAGCACATTTCCTCGATAATATTGTGGCCTCCGATAAGGAAGTTCCGTTTTTTCGTTCACCAAATTACTTTGATGGTCGGTTGCTTCTTTAAAAGAAACGATCTTTGTGGAAAAATGCGGCGACGCGAACGGCAGAAAAAAATAATGCGGCACATTGTCTGAAAGCAAACTCGGGTCTTCTATTAAATCGCCGCTAATAACGGCGTTTTCAGGGAATAATTCGTTTTCACCCCGCAGTTTCAACCGCCATTCTACGCCCGGGCTGTCAGCATAGACCCGCAGCGTTCTTACGTAAGCAAAGTTTTCGAACTCGGCGGTTAATTGAAGCTCAGAATATGCCGAAACTCGTTCTGAAGCGGGCGCTTCGTGAATTTGAAAAGAAGTTTTTCGGGGAATTTCCTGGTGTGAAATATCAGGGGCAGTTGTTTTAAAAGATATTTCTGTATTATCTTTCAACGATTTCGCAGTCAGTAAGTTTAATTGCCCGTTTTTCCATAAAAACATTTGTTTACTGAGGCCGTCGCTTACAATAATAGTGTCTTCGCCTACCCTGGAAAACGGGGTTTGCGAGAAAGCATTATTTGAAAATATCAAATAAGCGAATAGGAGGATGCTCGTTATTTTTTTCATTTTGATATTTGAAATTCGTCGATTAATGTATTTGTTTGGCTATAAGCCTTATATGCAATTTTATCTCTGGTTATTTGGATGTATTGATAACTGCTCACATTGTTGTAACCCGTGTCCATCCAACTTTGTTTTTCTAATTGATAATATTTTCTGCCGACAACCGAAACGGTGAAAACAGGGTGTACCGGCCTCTCCTTGGTTCCTGTCCTGTTTAATAATCCGCCGCGCGCATACGTGTGGTCATGCCCTTGCAGCACCAATCCGATTTTGTGTTTATGTTTTTCTATAACCGGAAGCCAGTTTTCTTGCAACCCTTTGTTTACCCTTCCTTTGGCTCCCGAGAAAACGGGATGATGCGATAAGATCACTACCCATTCTTGATTTGTAGTCGTCAATAAACTGTCCATCCATACAGCTTGTTCCGAAATTTTTTCGTTGGAGTTAAGCACGATGAAACGCACAAACCCGTAATCGAAAAAATACTGCCCCGCTTCCCACTCGTAAGGGAACGGAAAAACGGTTGTCCAGTAGGCCGATAATTGCACTTTACTGCCTTCCAGATTTTTCAGGTACTCGTGGTTTCCCGGCGTGGCTATCACGGGCATCGAAGTGTTGATATCTTCGGTGGCGGCGTGCCACTCCGCCCATTCGTAATCGTTGTTGGCGTGATTGATCAGATCGCCTGCGTGCAGAGCAAATTTTGAGTTGCCAAACTTCTTTATCGCCTCTTTGTATATTCTTTTGCTTTGATCGAAAATGCCGTTTTGGGTGTCACCGAAATAAAGGAAGTTGATTGTATCGTTAAAATTTTGCTGTGAAAAAGTATACCACGAACTCCAATACGGCGAATGACCCACCCGGTAACGATATATTTTATCGGGCTTTAAATGTGAAACTTCTGCTGTGTGGTAATGCATGGGGTAATCTTTGTAAACTATCTTTTTATGTGATGCATCTATCTGCATAATATCTTCGTTTGAGAACGATAGGCTATCTCCTTGCATTATTTCAATTTGGGCGTTAGCCACGGAAGTGTCTGTCCTCCACGTGAACGCGAGCGAACGGTTATCCGATTCCAACGGAGTTATAAAAACTCTGTCGGGAAGTCGGCTCGGTTTATGGTTCAATAAGGTGATTTCCGGCGTAGAACTCTCTTTATCCCACTTTTGTTGTAATTTAAGCGGAACGTTTTGTGAATGCAATCCGAAAGAAAGAATTGCAAATAATACAATAAACAAATATTCAATTTTCATTACTCTTCTAAATTGATTTTTAATTAGGGGCTCAGTCAGGGGTCTTTTTTCATCGAGTAGGCTTTTGGCGTAATACCGAAATGTTTTCTAAAACTTTGGCTAAAATATCCGGCGTCGGCGAACCCCACTTTCTCGCTAACTTCGGTTACATTATAAGAAGTTTGAGCGAGCAGAAGCTTTGCTCGTTCAAGCCTTCTCACTTTTATAAATTCGCTCGGAGCCATATTTGTGATCTGATTTATTTTTCTATAAAAAGTCGATCGGCTTAAATTCATATGGTTCGCAAGGTCATCTACAGTAAATTCAACATTCTGCATGTTTTCATCTACAATTTTCAGAACTTTATTTATAAAAACCTCATCCTCCGTGATGGTTTCCATATCCGTAGATTTTACTATTAACTCTTTTCTCACTTGTTCTCTTATTTTTCTGCGGCTCTTCATTAACTGATCTATCCGGGTTTTTATAACGGTGATCTCGGATGGATTATTAAGATACCCGTCAGCCTCAATTTCAAATATTTCGGAGATGTCTTCTCCTTCCAGAGAAGAGTAAATCAAAAGCAACGGTATGGGCGAAGTAGAACTGCTTTCCTTGATTTGTTTACAAATGTCCAATAAATCAGGGTTCATATTCTCCGAAACATCAATGACAATTATTGAGGGTTGTGAGTTTTTTATTTCTTCTATGATCGTATGAGGGATTTCGGAATGATAACATATAAAGTGCTTCTCTATGATTTTATTGATAAAATTCAAGAGTTCATAGTCTTTGGTATAAAAGAACAGCTTTGTCCCAATACTTTCCGTAACGGATGTTGTAGGCGGTTGTGGCTCTATGTCGAAAACAGGGCTTTTTGCATAACTTTGCACGTCATGGGCAATATTGGGGTAATCGGCAAAATGTGAGCTGCCTAAATGGATGTAAAAACTAAATACGGTTTCAATTGCGGGTTCACTTTTTACTTTAATAGTTGAGTGGTGCAACTCCAGAAAATCTTTCACCAACGAAAGGCCGATTCCACTTTCCGGTAATAGGGATTCTGCGGGGTTATCCGAACTTTGAAATCTTCCGAATATATTTTTTAATTTTTCTTTCGGAATACCTGCTCCATTGTCAATAATGTTTACAAACAATTTATATTGACGGGTATCTAATTCACAATTGAGTGTGATTTTTCCTCCCTTTGGGGTGTTTTTAAAGGCATTATCGAGCAAGTTAAATAAAACTATTTCTATTTTTTTTGGATCTATCACCACCTCCAATTTTTCGATATTGCTGTGAAGTTGAAAATCTATTTCCTTTGAGATGGATAACCATTTGAAAGATTTATAAATATCTTCAATGAATTTTACAAGATCAACGGTAGATAAATTTAATGTGTGTTTTGAAAAATCGGACTTCCTATATTCTACCATTTGCACAATAATATCGGATAATTTTCTCGTATTCCGGTTGATAATTTTCAACAGGCTTTTTGCTTCTTCGGGATTTATATTATCGTAATTTTTTATATAATATTGAACCGGTGCGTATAAAAGAGCCAACGGCGCTTTCATGCTATATGACAAATTTATGTAAGAGCGGATTTTTGATTGATTTTCTTTTTTCTCAACTTTTACCTTTGTGCTTAAAATCGTTAACCTGTATATTAAATAAAAAAACAATACGCTTAAAACAAAATACAGTAAATATGCCCACCATGTTTTCCAGGGTGGCGGCAAAATTTTTAGCGGTATTTCGGTAACGGTTTGATTCCAAACCCCGGAAATTCCGGTAGATTTAACTTTAAATGTATAGTTTCCGTATGGAATATTTGAGTAAGAAGCGAACCGCCTGTGCGAGTCGGTATAAATCCAATCATTGTCGAAACCTTCAAGCATGTAGGCATACTTTATCTTCATAGGGTTGGGATAATACAATGCGCTAAATTCAAAAGAAAACTGCTTGTTTGTGTGATTGAGCCTTATCGGGTCGGACGTAACATTGATGTCTTTATATAACTGTTTGCCATTGGGATAATAAGGTTCGTTCATTATGTAAAAACTGGAGATCAGTGTTTTCTGAGGATGATGCCCTGAGTAAATATTGGTTGGATTGAAGAAAATAAGACCGTCTATACCTCCGGTAAAAATTGTTCCTGTTTTATCTATTTCCAACCCTGTAATATAAAGCGCTTTAGAATAATCATCCATGGGGTTGGGTTCGTAGTAATGCGATTCTATTTTATCTGAAAACCGAAAAACGCCTCTAAGGCTGCTTACCCAAATATTATCGTATAAATCTTCAATAATGCCGTTTACATAAACTTCGGTGTTGAAATGAGGTAGCGATTGTTTATTAAAAGTGTCATTTTCCGAATCGTACTTAAAAACCCCTCTCAATGTGCCTACCCATATATTTTCCGATTTATCAACAAACAAAGTGGTGATCCAATCTTTGTCAAACTGATCTTTCGGATAAATTTTCTCTTCCGTTATTTCAGTCAGGTTTTTTTCTACGGAAACCTTATATAATCCTCGATTATCGGACGAAAACCAGAGTTGTCCTTTGTTATCTCTTACTATAGTGCGATGCACATCGCCTTCATCCACCAGATTTAATCTGAGCAAATTTCCCGTAGCATAGTCCAGCACGCCGATACCTCCCTCAGAAAATGCAAGCCATATATTTCCATTTTGATCTTTAAAGGAACTTCTTACATACTTCATCTGATATTTGTTGAGCGTATCGTTCACACTTTTGTTTTCGTAGAAAATTTTTTTGTTTGCATCAAAAAATTTAATGGTAGATTTTGTGCTTATAAGAAACTGATTATTTTGCCTTTCAATAATGGTTTGAATTTTGTTGTTTCTTATTTTATGCGTTTCGCTGGAGTTATCGTAAAATTTTTGAATAGTATAATCGGTGTTGTTGCCATTCCAGGTAAATTTATTGATCCCGTTTGCTGTTGCCAACCACAAGTTGTTTTTCTCATCGCAATAAATAGATGAAATTGTATTGTGGGAAGGTGTATTTGAATTTTCCGGATCATTCTTTATAATCCTGAAAGGAGATTTAGCTTCATTATCGAATAAAAAAAGGCCGTCGTGTGTCCCGATCCATACATTGGAGTAATTATCTTCAAAAAGCGATAGGATAGTATTATTTATCTCATTTTTGTTGGCAGGGCTTATCCAGAGTTGTTCGATAAATTGGGGAATGGAATTTTTTGTGATTTTATATTTCAATATTCCTGCCCCCCGGGTTCCTATCCATATTTCATTTTTGTATTCAATCATACTGATAACCTCTGCATTGAGGGCAATATTTTTAAAAACATCGCCCTCATGGAGTACATCGTTTCTATTGGCAACATATACTTCTTCATTCCTGCAATGCCACAATAAATCATTGTTGTCCATCAGTATTTTTGCGGTTCTATAACCTTTTGATATTGGTCGGGCCGATATATTATTGTCTTTTAAGCTGATAAGATCCAAGCCGGTTTCGGTTCCTATCCAAATATTCTCTCCGTCAATATAAATTGAATTTATCCGGCCATTGGAGAGTCCGTTATTTTTGTCGAATTTTTCTATAAATCGGAATTGATGGTCGAAATGAAACAAGCCTTGATATGTAGCCACCCAATAATTTCCTCTCGAATCTTCTTTTACGGATATAACATTTTTATTATCGAGTTCATTACTCGTGGTTTTCAGAGAATGTGTAACGTAGTTGTATAAAAACAATCCTTTATTGGACGAGATAAAAATATTATTCGAGTTTTTTGCCTCAACGGAGTTTATAAAGCCCAAAGTCTGTCTATTATCGGGCAATGACAACGGATACACCGTATAGCCGTCAAATTTAGCAATGCCTGTTCCATAGCTTATCCATAAAAACCCTAAACTATCTTGGGTTATGGAATAAATAGAGTTAGATTGTAATTTACTGGAAAAACTAAATCCGGTTAAGCCCAGGAGCGTTCTTGATAGGATAAGAAATAGCAAAAAAAACAGAATTCTTATTTTCATTGATATAACGGTAAGATGCTTATTTAATCAAGAACCGAAGATAGCAAAATGATTTTAATTATTGAAATACTTGAAGTTGTAATATATGTTAAGTTAATGATATATGATTGAAGCTATTTACAAGTATAATTAAAAACAATCTGTAGGAATTAGTTCTACCGCGATATTCGTGGAAGTATCCGGCGCTAATTCTGTAAGAAAACCGATAATGGAAATACCATCGTTTCGGTCTTCATAATTATTGTTGGGTTGGGCCGAATAAATGTTGGGTTTAACATTTTCTACCCCCGATAATTTCACAATCAATTTTTTCCCGTTTTGACTAAGTTCTATCTCCTTATTATTTTTAATGGAAGGGACGGCTTTTGTTACCATTCTCCATTCTACTTGGGCCGGATTGTTATTCGTTGTTATTTTATCCCACACAAGAAGCGATAAATTATTTACTAAGCCTATTGTCCTGTGCACTTCCTAACTTCATTTGCATAAATCGGTGTTAAATTACTGGTTACTCCTTTAAAGAAAGAAGTTTCTATTTCATTGTCAATGGTAGCGTAACCCAATACGTCTTGATGTTTGTTATTGATCGATAGAGTGCTATGTGCCTGGTTGTTATATCGATATACTTGCCATCTATCACTTTCTTGTGTCATGTTCCAAATATCCAATCCTCCTAATTCGAGGGTATTATAATCGTTAGCGCCCAATTCTACAGACCAACGTTCACCCAACGCTTCAAAAACAAACGATCCGATATCCATGTGAGAATGTCCTGATGACGGGGTGCCGGTTTTAAATCCGACATAAGAAGCACCTTTATTGTTCCAGTCCGACCGGAACAACCAGACGGGTGTTAATCCGTTAGCTAAGAATTCATTGTCATTCGGTTTGGTTATTAATTCAGGCTTTATATTGCTGCCCCATAAGAACATGGCAGGAATAAAGCGTTCAGAAAGAGAATTAATAAAGAAATCGTCATCGTTTAATTGCATTAATTCATTCCACAAAAGAGAATAATCTTTGGTCTTGTTTGCAAGCCAAAACACGGCAATATTAAGCCGTGGCTTTAAGTCGACATCGCTATAATTATATGAATTCATGTTCGGCGAAATCATGTGTTGGATATATTTTGCCGATTTCAAAAAACCCGGCATTTCAGTTAAGCCGAAGTCTTTTCCGAAAGCTTTTTCCAAAGCATCAATAAACAAAACATTGAACGTAGTTCCATAATGCCAATACCCATATCCTTCGGGATAAGCGCCTTCTGGCGCATAAGAATCCATAGAAAGCAAAATGCTATTTATAGACCTGTTTATTATTTGAGTTGAAAGTTGGGGATAATGTTCGTGAACAGCAAGAGAGGCAAAAAGCATTCCCGTGTTACATACCTGGTTCCAGTTATTTGTTTTGACCAACCATGAATTATTTTCAGGAAGTAAAGATGGATTAATGGCTTTTTCGATGAGGTTTTTTCTAATAACGGCTTTTGTATTATCATCCAAGTGATGGTATAACCAATCGTAGCCGATGGAAAGGCCCATAGCCATTTCGGCAACGTCGAGAAAATGGCTCGGATTCCAATCCTGAAATTTACAAACCGCCAGCATTTCTTTTTTGCACTTATCCAAATATTTTCTGTCGGAGGTAATTCTATGCGAATAGCTCAACAAAAACATCCGGTGAAAGGCTTCCCGGGATATTGGCAATAGTCTTTTGCCTGTTTTTTTGTATGTCAATTCCGGCAATAATAAAATACTGTCGGCTTTTTTTAGTAGGGGACTATGCTTTTTGTTCCAAAAATCGTTCTCTTGGATATTTTTAATAAGGCCTTTTTCTTCACCTTGCATAAGCAATAATCTGGGATGAGCAGGCAGCTTTACGTTTGAAGAAATATGGTTTTGTGCCGGTAGGTAAATCCAACACAAAAAAGACACAATAATCAAGAACGATTTATGTTTCATTTAAGCGCTAAGTTTTTTTTGTTCGACAATTTCTCCTGCATTCGCAGAAGAGCTTCCATATAATAATAATCGGTATATGTTAGAGGCACATTCACTTCGCTGTTCCGGGGCATATTTCCTACGCTGTGTTTGATAATAAAATACCCATTGGTTCCGGGTTCCGCCAAATAATCGGGAGAACTAAGGGTAATAATCTGTTTTGATGCCACATCTATATATTCTTTCCTCAAGTCTGCATCTACATAATTACTTAACTCAATCAACGCTGAGGCCATAATAGCTGCTGCGGATGCATCGCGTGGTGAGTTGGGAATTTTGGTGTCGTTAAAATCCCAATAAGGTATTTTATCATCGGGGAGATTTGGATTTTTGAGTAAAAAGGAAGCAATTTTTTTAGCCTGATCCAGATAACGAACCAAACCGGTTTCCCTGTACATCATTGTAAAGCCGTACAGGCCCCATGCTTGTCCTCTGCTCCAAGCGGATTCGTCTCCGAATCCTTGCCAAGTTTGTTTTAAATGCGGATTTCCTGATAGTGTGTCGTAAGAAACTACATGAAAAGAACTACCGTCGGCTCTAAAGTGATGTTGTAAAGTCTTGTCGGCATGTGAAATGGCAATTTTCATAAAAGTGGAATCTCCCGATTGCTTGAATGCTTTTGTAAGGAGTTCAAGATTCATCATGTTGTCTATTATAACGGGATACTGCCACATATTATTGTTGTTATGATCCCAAGACCGGATTGCTCCTACGCGTTCGTTGAATCTGGTTGACAGAGATTTGGCGCCTGTTAGAAGCACATCTTCGTAGCTCGGATTATTTGTGTTCTTGAGGCCATTCCCAAAACTGGACATTAGGATAAATCCGACATCGTGGTTATCCGTAGTGTATTTCTGGTCCTCAATTCTTTGTGAATAAAATTCGGCATACTCTCTTGTTTTTTCATCACTGTCTGCATTGTACAACAACCACAAAACACCGGGGAAAAAACCGCTACACCACCAATGCGAGTCGGAGGAAACATTAATTCCGTTTTCGTAAGTCTTTGGTAGTGAATCTGGTCTGCTTGCGTAGTAATCGGCCATTAAAAGAGATTGCGCTTTGGCATTCTTCAGTCCATTTTCAATGGACTTGCCTAATTCGTCTTCCGAAGTTTTACAAGAAAATACAACAAAAAGCAGCAGAAAAGGAATAATAATTGATTTCATGAGTCTATTAAAATTTTATTCATTGGAAGCAAAGCATACCTTGTTTTTTACAATGGCAAAAACAACAGTTGAAAAGGAGGTTAACCATATTTAAAATCATTTTTTCACTAACCTCTCATTTCTGAGATAAGAGTTCTTATTTTCCACTCACCTTAATTAAAAAGGTGAGTGGAAGTTATAAGATAGAAATCGGTTTCAGGACTTCTATATTCCTTTCAAAAAACTATGTTTGGTTATTTTTTAATTAATTTTCCGGATTTGTTTTTATTTCCGTTAAATATTTTATAAGTGTAGATGCCGGAACTCAAGCCCTTGAGGTCGATGGATGTTTCGCCCTGCTCAAGTTGTTTTCTGTAAACTACACTTCCAAGCACATTATAAATAATGATTTCTGTATTTTGTACCGCTTCTTCACCCAAATTTATTTTTAAAATATCTTTTACAGGATTCGGGTAAATTTTAACATCGCCGAATGAAACATTATCAACATTGCTGCTTTCAGGATACCATCTTGGCGCGCCAATCGGGCCCCCTGTCGTGGAAGCAGTAGCAGAAGCAGTACTTATCGGGTACGTGAATGAATATTCATTTGCGCCCGGATCCATCGTGTCGGGATTACCGTCTTCGTCCACGTAGAATGGCAAACTAGCATATTCGGCCATACCTGTTCCGTTCATTTCAAAATACTTGTCGATATAAGCCATTGGCAGCGGCGATGGATTTTGGAAAGTGAGTACTTCTTCGATATTATTTTGAAATGTTATTTGTCCTTTTTCAATATATGCATCGAAAAGGCTGTCCGTCAATAATCTTTCGTGGCTCAATGGATATTTCGTATAAAGTTGTTTAATTTCGGGTGATGTAAAAATATTGTTGTTGGTAATAGTCATTCTTACATCAGCATTTTTATACACATCACTTTCAACAAATTCGTACAGTTCAAAGAAAGCGCCCGGTTCGGCTGTTTCGCCATAAGTGGCTTTCCAACCGTTATTTGCAAAAATGTTATTTTGTATTACCACGCTCATTGCATAGTTGAACCGCAACTGATAGCCGATGTTATAAAAGGTATTATCTTTGATTACAACAGAATCGGTAATGGCATCATTAAAACGGATATGGTTTCCGGTATTGTTATAAATTGTGCTGTTGGTCATCGATATTAATTTCATGGCATTCCCTCTTGTATCCATCAATCTGCCGTTTGCGGGATCAGAAGTGAGAGCAAGGTTTCGGAAAGTCGAGTTGTCTATATATAGCCGATTTCCCGTGTTATCGTTACGGATACAAAAATTATAGACCATTTCTACAAAACATCCTTCAAATCTTAAGACCATATTAGGCCCATCCATACGAAATATACGCGGCTGGTTTATGCCGGTAACTATATCACGCCCTGTAACGTAAACATTCTGGAATGTTACACTATTGTTCATCCTGATCATATCCGAAGGCAGCGCTCCCAAAGCATCCGAAACGGGTATTATTTTGGGACGTGGGCCGGTTCCCTCCTCAGCCCTGATTGTAATGGTATTGTTTATGATAAAACTGCCTTCGAGAAAATATTCTCCTCCTCTTCTAAGTTCATAAATTCCATCTCCATTCGCCGCAACGGCGTTTGGTAGCGCGTTGGTTAAAACCCCTTGGTCGGGCTCAACAACATAAACATTTTGTGCTTCTGCGAAATTCACCAATGTGAAAACGCCAATCAGAAATAGTAAAAATGATTTCATAATAAAAAAATTTAAAAAAGTAATTATAAATTAATACACTCTAATCAAACAATCTGTATTTAAAGCCTATGTAGGCCGTAAATCCATAATATTCCATACTCGATACATATCCTGTAATATCTCTCACACTCACATCAGGCCTGTTTAAGATGTTTGTCATGCTGTAAAAGATATCCAATTTGGGTGTAATTCTTTGTTTTAGCTGTAGATCCCATTTCGAGAAAGGCAATGTGCTTTCTTTATCGGCTCCGTCGGTTCTGTGTTGTTCGGCAATAAGTATATCATCTTGATAGTTGTAAGATATTCTTCCGGAGAAACCTTTATAATCATACCCAAGAGAAAAATTGACAAGCACCTTCGGTTGACGCAATAATCTGTCGGTATATGCCGTATCTACATTCACATTGATGAATCTTCTCATATCGCCGTCCACACCGTAATTAGGATTTACGGCACGCATAATAAGAGTTTCGTTGTATTGGGTTTTCGAATCCATAAAGGTGAGGTTGCTACTGAGTACAATACCTTTTAAAACTCCCGGCAAAAAAGATAATTGTGTTTGTAGATCAAATTCAATTCCTTTGATATAAGCTTTGTTGGGACTGTTCAGGGGATAAGTGATTGTCCATCCGGCCATGCCTTCGTCTAACCCGAAATCCGACGGCTGCGTACTTGTGTTTGGGTGCATAATAGCCCTTCGGGTATAAATGAAGTTTTCAATTTCTTTGTAAAATCCACCTATGGTAAACAAGCCATAATTATTATCGTAGAAAGTGAGTATCGCATCAAAGTTTTTAGACAAAGAGGGCTTTAAGTCTGTTTTGCTATAAACAATATTTAAACTTGAGGGCTTGAATAAAACCCTGGGTGCGAGCAAATTGTAGTCGGGCCTCGAAAGAGTGTTCGTATAAGCTAATCGCAGGCTAACCCAATCGGTGGGTTTAATTTGAAGATGCATTTGGGGCAGCCAGTATGAGAAAGAACCTGTTCCCGTTGTTTCTTCGAATGTAAAGTTCAACTCTTCGGTTTCAGAATCGGGAATGTTATCACCTTTGTAAGCATGATATTTCAGCTCGCTCCTGTCATACCTAATTCCGGGAATAAAAGTGAGGTATTTCGACAGATTAAGCTCAGTCATTAAATAGGCTGCCGATAAATTTTCGGATCCTCTGTAATCATTTTGGACAGTGGTAGTTAAAATAGGGCGGTACGCTTCGCTGTTGATGTCATAAAAATTTCTCATGAAATCCCTGTCGATAACATAATCGAAATTTAGTAAATCGTAGCGTGAATTAAGGAACGGCTCTACTTGATAACCGGGATCCAGAAAATCGGCAATGCCGATAAGGTTGTTTTGTTGAGATAAACTAATGTCGGGCATGTTTGCCAATACGCTGTTATATCCGGTGGTAAGGTCGAAACGTACATAATTTCTTGAAGTTAACTTCTCTCTGCTTTTATTTCTGTATTTCCCACCCACTTTTACATAACCTTTTACGTTTTCTGATAGCGTGTAAGGTATTTTCCAGTCCAGCCATACGTTATATTCGGTTTCCTTGCCTTCTGTTGTGTTGAATGTGCCCTGATGCAGATAATAGCGGTCGGTTTCGGTTTCGTTGATATTTTCGGGAGAAGGAATTAATTCTGGGCTAATATAATACATTTGGTTAGTCGGTTTAAGATAGGGTGTCCTCATCCGGAAGCTCAATTCATGATCGTAGGGATAATGTTGGTTTGTGCTGCTTCTTCCGGCTCCCCATTCAATTAATGTATTAAAAAGATTGTGTTCACCGTGCAGGGTATTTGAAATTATCCATTCATTGGTGTTCATGTCTGTTTGTTCCAATCTTAAGTTAGCGCCTTCCAGATCATATCTTTTTTCGCGTATGACCCTGTCTCTCGTCATGCGGCTCAATAAATTAATGAATTTGAACTTACTGCTGCCTATGTTGTAATCAAAGTTAATGTTTGCATTTAAACGGTTTCTGGTTTCTAAATTCGATTGCAACCTACTGTCGGAAGTCCAGGGCTGAACGAAATCCTCATCCGGCGCCGGATTTCCTTGAACGGTATAATCTACTACAAATCTATCGTTGCTTCTGTCGGTTCTATCTAAGTTAACCGCTAAAATATAGCCCAGTTTATTGCTTAAAAGGCGGTCGCTAACGGTAACATTGCCTTTGAAATGCCCAATATTGTTAATTTGGCTGTGATAGCCGCTTTGTCCTCCCAGTATAACTCTGAGCCCCGCCGGAGCTTCCCGTAAAGTGAAGTTTACGGAGCCGCCTAAACCATCGGCATCTTTGTCGGCAGTTATTGCTTTTATTACTTCTACGCCTCCGATGATTTCCGGCGATACCATGTTCAGATCCGTACTTCTATCGTCGAGATTAGTTGCGGGAGTACTCATTCCGTTAATTGACACTGCATTATATTTCGGTTCCAGTCCGCGAATAACAATCTTTTGTCCTTCGCCGCCTTCTCTCTGAACCATAATGCCCGGAAGCCTTCCGATGGCATCGGCCGCGTTAATATCGGGTAGCTCGTTCAGTTTTTCTCCCGATACAATGTTCACAATACCGGGCGAATTCACCTGGCGATTTATTGCAGCGCGTTGGCCTCTTGCCTGTGCAGTTACAATAACTTCTCCCAGTGCGATATTTTCTTCCATTTGCACATTTAAAGTCCGTGTTTCGTTTGGCTGGAGATTTAGATCAATGTCTTGTGTTTGGTAACCTACAAAAGACACTCTCACCGTAACGCTGCCTGAAGGGATGCCAAGTAGTGTGAACTCTCCGTTGTTTCCGCTCACAGCGCCTAACGTAGGATGATTGACTACAATAACAGAAGCCCCGGGCAGAAAATCCTTCGTACTGGCTTCGGTAACCACACCTACAACGGTTGCATTTTGTCCGACAACAAAGCCGGCCATTAAATAGAATAAGCTTACCAATAAAAATGTAATCTTTGCTTTTTTCATGACGTTATACTTGATAATATTTGACAAACAAAATTAAGTAAAAGATATGTTAAGGAGTTTGAAATTTTAGTCTTAAAACTTGAAATTCTCACGTTATGTGTTCGAAATCATGAATTACAGGTCAAAAAGTTTTAAAAATTGGTTAATTAGAAAGATATTACTTGGATAGTTGAAATTCATCGATCAGCACATCGCTTTCGCTATACGCCCGATAATGAATTTTGTTCTTTGTAATTTCGATGTATTGATAGGTGCTTACTTCGTTATAACCCACATCCATCCAGTTTTGTTTTTCCAGATCGTAATATTTATCGCCAACCACCGAAACGGTAAATACCGGCTGTGTAGGATTGCTCTTTGTGCCTTTCCTGTTTTCCAAACCGCCTCGGGCATACGTGTGGTCGTGTCCTTGAAGCACCAACCCGATCTTGTGCTTGTGCTTTTCTATCACCGGAAGCCAGTTCTCCTGCAATCCTTCGTTTTCACGGCCTTTCGCACCCGAAAAAACGGGATGATGCGAAACGATTACCACCCAATCCTTATCGGTTTTATTCAATAATTCCTCCAGCCACAATCCCTGATCGTATATTTCATCGTTGGAGTTGAGCAAGATGAAACGCACAAACCCGTAATCGAAAAAATACTGTCCCGCTTCCCATTCGTAAGGGAACGGAAAAACGGTTGTCCAGTAGGCCGATAATTGTACTTTACTGCCTTCCAGATTTTTTAAATATTCGTGGTTTCCCGGTGTGGCGATAACGGGCATCGAAGTATTAATATCTTCGGTGGCGGCGTGCCACTCCGACCATTCGTAATCGTTGTTGGCGTGATTGATGAGGTCGCCGATGTGAAGCGCCAATTTGGATTGGCCGAAACGCTTTATCGCTTGTTTATAAATACGTTGGCTGTGGTCTAAAATACCGTTTTGCGTATCGCCGAAATAGAGAAAACTAACCGTATCGGTAAAATTTTGTTGCTTAAACGTGTACCAGGGCGACCAATGAGGCGGATAACCCACACGGTAACGATACGTTTTTTCCGGTTTCAGATGCGAAACTTCCGCCGTGTGGTAGTTCATCGGATAATCTTTGTACTGCACCACTTTGTGCGTCGCTTCAATGCGTTCGCGGTTATCTTTCGGAAAAGAAAAACTGTCGCCTTCCACAATTTCAATTCGCCCTTTCACGGCGGAAGTGTCCGTGCGCCAAGTAAAAGCAAGCGATTGATTATCGGATTTCAACGGCGTAACAATCACTCTGTCGGGCAATTGCGACGGGCGGTGTCCCAAAAGCGGCACTTCGGGCACGGAGCTTTCTTTGTCCCATTTGGCTTGCAACTCTTTAGATACGGCGTTTTGTGCATTGATATTCAACACACAAACCGCAAAGATCAGAGATATAAGAATATAATTTTTCATTAGCTCGTAAAGTGGGAAAATACCTTTTCACACTATGTTAGCGAAAAGGTATTTTGAAATTAATTATCGAATAGTTCCGTCGGGATTTTTTACCCAACCTTTTGTCCAATCGCCGGCGGCGTCTTTCACGGCGCCCACATAATCGGCTGCTGTGAAGAACGCTCCCAATGTTGAAGGGTTGAATGTGCTCGTTTGCGCTGCATCGGGTACAAAATCTGCCACTCCGATACCCGGAATAGCTGATACGGAATTTTGAAACACGGTGGTGTTGAAAGCCTCCGCCAAATCGCGGAACGGATCTTTTGGAACATCAAATACATACGAGTGCGCAAATACTGCTGCTCCGTTCATATCGGTAATAGTCACGTTATCGCCGGCACGCAGGCCCCTGCGAGGAAATTGCGCAATGATGGTGTTATAAATTTTCGGCGCGGCATTCGCGCGGAAGCGCATACCTTGCGTGTCATCTTCGAGTTCGGTACCTGCACCCAAAATGGTGGCGTTGGCAATTACGGGGGCGGCGTCATCGCGAATGGAAAAGTCATCATTGTCATCGAAATATTCAGAACTCACGGAAATGATAAACTGCATTTTGCCTGCATAAGAATCGCCGAGGCGATACGAACCACCCTCACTATCGGTTGCTACAATGTATTTCAGTTGCGCGTTGCCGTTGGTGATCATAACACCCTCGCCCGTCGCTTTGAAAACTTGAACGTATTCGATCTTTGTCGCAGAACCTACGTCCGATAAACGCAGAACACGATCATCGCCGTATTCCAAGCGAACATAATTTATTACGCCATTATTGGAGCTCGCGCCGCTTCCCGAAAGCTTGAACTCCGCCCAATCGCCCGCTTCGGCAGGTGTATCTGTTGTCAAAACGCGCGAGCTTGTAACCACAACGGGCGCAGTTGCGGTTCCTATCACATTCGCTTCACCCTGAATATCGATACCGGCTTTATTTTCGGCATCGGCATTCATATACAAATGTACGCCTTCTTCCACGGTTAGTTTGGCTCCCGGTTCAAACGTAAGGTAATATGGAACGTAATAGTTGCGTCCTTTGATCAACTTGGTTTCCGTTCCCGATGCCACAATGCCTTCGGTGCCGATAGCAAGGTTGTATAATTCGGTGGAACCGATCGTAATTTTATCGTATAATGCCACTTTGAGAACGAAAGGTATTTCTTCGCTGTCAACATCGTTGTTGTTGACCAAAATGAAACCGTATTTTACTTCGTCGCCCTCGCTTAATCCGTCTTCTAACGGATCGGTGGTGTAAATAAATTCAGATGCTGTGGCGTGCACCGGAAATTCTTTCAAAAAACCTCCGTTTTTCATTACAACGACCGATTTTGCGCCACCGTCGCCGTTGAGTTTCAGATTCATAGTGGTAGTACTGCCCGGAGCAGTGTCAATTGTATCTTGCCCCACGATGGAAAGTTGTGGAGTTGCATAAACGGGATCATCTTCTCCGCAAGACGTTGCGATAACCGCGAGAGAAAGTAATATCCCTACGAATAATGATTGTTTTTTTAAATGCGCCATAATAATTTTATTTAGTTAACGTGTTTATTGTCTGATTGATCCGTCCATATTTTTAAACCAAGATCCGCCTTTTGTCCAATCGTTTTCGGGATTTACAGCACCGATGTACGGCGCGCTCGAAAACCAACCTCCCATTGCAGTGGGATTGTACGGACTTGGCGTGTTTCCTACGAAATTGGTTTTTGTAACTCCCTGCACGGGCGTTTCGTTGAGGTTGTAGTTCCCGCTTTCAAAGAAAACATCTTTCGCTTCCTGCTCCCAATTGAGGAAGTTGTTGTATGCGTGCATATTGGCGATAATGGTATTTACGCCAAGCGTTTCTACGGGAAGGTCTTCCACGCGCATAGCGTCGCTTGGGAATTCCGTGATGATGGTGTTGTGCATAAATCCCTGCGCCCCGCGACGGATACGAACTCCTCTACGGGTTCCGTAATCGGTTCCGTCGGCATAGCCGTTGCCAATAAGGGTTACGTTGCTCACACGGAAGGTGGTTTGCGGTTGCTTATCGAAAAGCGTTTCGTCGTTTCGGAACTCTACGGAACGCGCCTGATTCCAATAATTTACGGGGATGAGCGTAGCTTTTATATTGGTTTGGAAAATCCAAAATTGGCCGTTTCCTTGCCAACCTTCGTCGGCCCAAATTCCGTAACCGCCGTGCTGAATGCCTGCGATGTATTTGAGCGAAACCCTGCCGCCGCGCAATCGCAAAGCGTTGTTGTATGATTCGTAAGATTGGAAATATTCTACCCTTGTTCCGCTTCCCACTCCGTAAAGGCCAAGCGAATGGAATCCTCCTTTACCCGAATATTCCACGCGAACGTAACGCAAAACGCCCGAATTATCGGCGTTGGCGGAACCACCGTAGCGAAGGCCATCGAGTAAAACCGTACTGCCTGCATTTGTAGCGGCTGCTCCAAATAACGATAATCCACCCCAATCACTGCGCACGGCATTATTGGTCAATACTTTGTCGCTCGTAAAAACGATGGGCTCGGCGCGTGTACCTTCGGCCATAATCTTACTGCCGCGCGCGATGGCAAGACGGCTCAGCCGGTCGGCATTGCTGTACGTTCTGAAATAAACGGTTGTGCCCGGCTCAATGGTCAGCGTGGCGCCTCCATCCACACTCACAACACTATCTATCAGCCATTTTTGGTCTTTGGTAAAAGTAATGTCCTTATTAACGCGCCCGTTTACTCGCTTAAAGGTGTTACTTCCTTGTGTAAAATCGGTTATATAGAATGGTTGATCTATTCTGATCGTAACGGGAGCGGATGTAACCGTTCGCCCGTCTTTATCGGTCATACGAAAAGTGATGTGTATTTCATCTCCGAGTTGGGCGGTTTCCGAAATACGGTACGCATACGAATAATTGTACGTAAAAACTTCATTTTCTGGCTGCGCTGTATCTACTACCGAACCGTTTACCAAAACTTCCACTTTTTCCACGCCGGCAAGCGATTGAGTGGTAATGTCCAATTCCAATTGATCGAGCGGTTCCCGTATCATCGGGCTGCCGTCATAATTGAGCACGGAAATGGTGGAGTCGGGCAGGAGCAGTTCCTGTTCGCGTTCGCACGCTGCAAAAACGAAAACGGTTATTAGTAAGAATGATAATAATTTGATTTTCATATTTGATATTCTTTTTTTCAAGTTGTCGGATTATAACCTGTACGTAATTCCAAAACGGGTTGACCATCCGAAATAAGCGATTCGCGAAATCTGATTTTTGTTTCCCTGATAACGAATGGACGGCGCGTTGGTTAAGTTCATAAATTCGGCATAAACGCTGAAGTTCTTGCTGATCCGTTGCGAGAGGTTCAAATCCAATTGAAATCTTTCGGCTTGGATAATGTCGTCGTTTTCGTTGCTTGCCACGGAGTTGATGTACGATCCGTTGTAATTTAAGCTCGCTTTGCTCGTGAAACCTTTGTAATCCCACGATAAAGCAGCATTTCCGGTGTGCATCGCCTGTCCGGGAAGCCTCATTCCGTCGCGGTCTTGCGTGCTCGCGTCGCTTCCGGTAAACGTGTAGTTCAAATAAGCGCTGAGTCCATCCAAAACGCCGGGTAAAAACGATAGCTGCTGCATATAATTCAACTCAAAACCGTAAACGATGGCTCGTTCGCCGTTTTGTTCCTGACGGAATTCGAAACCGGCGGTTTGCGGATAACCGGGGAAATCTTCGAGCAGCGAAGGAACGATACGCGTGAACTGAAACCGATTCATATGCTTAAAAAACAGCCCGCCGGAAAGAATCCCTCCGTTACGGTCGTATTTTTCGTACATTAAATCGATGTTGTTAGAGAGAGACGGTTGCAATTCCGTATTTCCGAGATACAGGCGCGCGGCATCGGCATCGTAATTCACGAACGGCACCAAATCAACGAAGTTGGGTTTCGCATACGATTGCGTGTAAGCGAAACGAATGTTCGTGAGATCGTTTAAACTGTATTTCACGTGTAAACTCGGAAGCAAAAAGCCGTAACTGTCGCCGCCTCGTATGGGTGTAGCCACAACATTTGTTCCCGAACGTTTCACATCGAAAGCGTCGTAATTTACGCTGTTGTACTCGTAACGAAGCCCGGTAATGATGAGGAAATCGCGCAAGCGGATGCGGTTCATGAAGTACGCTGCGTAAACGTCTTCTGTTGCATCGTAAGTATCGTTTTTTGATAAACGTTCGGCATCCCACGAGTCGTCACCCTGAATGAGCAAGCGTCTGTATGTATCCATATAATTGACGAATTTATCGCGATCGACACGCGGGCCGTATTCATACCTTCCGTTCAGAAAATCTATCGGTTCCGTTCTTGTGGAAACGTGAGCGAAGGCCTCCTGCAAATCCACAAGATTATTTGGGTCGAAGAAGGCGAAAACCTTGTTATCGCGAAACTTATCGTTGGTTATTTTTCTCACTTTACCGCCGAATTGAAAATTTCCGCTGTTTCCGGCCAAAATGTAATCTTTTTTCACGTTAAATCGGCCAACGAGATTAGATGCTTTGGTGTATTCCATATCTTCTTCGTAACGACGGAAATCGTTGAGTAACAATGGATTTTTCACATTGAACGGGCGTGTTGGCCTGAATTGTGGCACTTCTGTGAGAATTCCTCGCGGGTTATCGGCAACAATGGTAATTTCGTCGCGCGAAAAATCACCTCTCGTGCTCGTATAATCGCGGTTAGACATCGTGTAGAACGCGCCCCAATCCACCACCCAATTTCCGAACGTGTGTACGCCTTCCAAATTAAAGTTGTGATTGGTTTTTATTTCGTTCCACAGGTTAATATCTCTGCGCACTCGTCCGTTGCGCAAACTATCGTGCGTAATCCATTCCGAACCGCTCCGGTTGAAATCGAATCGCAGACGGTTTCTCAGGTCGTCGTCTTCACGATAGTTGTACATATAATTGAAGATGATTTCGTGGTCTTTTACTTTGTAATCGAGTGTCCCGGTAAGTCCCACGCGGTCGCGTTTGTTCTCTGTTTTGCGGAACTCGAAATCTTCGGGCATAATAAGCGCTTCGTTGACCATTTGCACCGGACGGCGGATTCCTGACCAAGTGGCATCCATTCGGTCTTCGGAGTTGTTGTTGCCGTAATAGCTACCGCTTACAAGAATGCCCAAACGGCCTTGCGTATTGCTTTGATTGGCAAAGAACCGTTTGCTCGCCTGCATTTTTCCGATGTAGTTGAGACGGCCGGACAAGTCGTTGAAACCCAAACCAACATCTCCGCGAAGTTGTAAATTCTGCGAACGCGCAGTGGGTGTGCGCAAATTAATGTTTCCGCCAATGGCGTCGCCGTCCATATCCGAAGTGAGCGCTTTGGTAACTTCAATGGAGCCTAATTGGTCGGCGGGAATGAGGTCGAGCGCTTCGGTGCGCGCTCCGCTTTGCTGCACGGATGCAAGCTGTTCGCCGTTAATGCTGATATTGGTAAAGTGTTGGGGCGTTCCGCGAATGGTTACCGTGGAGCCTTCACCTTTATCGCGTGCGATGTTGATACCGGGCAGGCGTTGAAGCGCTTCGGCAACGTTTTTATCGGGAAATTTCCCGATCAGATCCGACGAAACAATACTCATTATATTATCCGCCGCGCGTTGTTGGTTGAGCGCACGCTGTTGCCCTTCAAAACTACCCATCACCACCACTTCCGACAAAACCACGTCAGACGACGAAAGTTTAATTTCCAAAGCCCTGCTCGCATCGGCGGGTAAATTGACGGTTTGTTCTACTGTTTCGTAACCCAAGTACGAAATGGTTAAGGTTGTTTGGCCGCGTTGCAAGTTGGGCAATCTGAAGTTTCCGTTAATATCGGTGGCCGTTCCGTTGAAGTTTGCTTTATCGTGAACGGTGGCTCCGGGCAGAGGCTCGTTTGTGAGCGCGTCCACAACTCGCCCTCTCACTTCATACGTTTGGGCGTATGCCTCAAAACTTATGAAAAACAGACTGCACAAAAAAAATAAGTACGTTAGTTTAAGATTCATTTATTTAAAATTTTAGCTTTCAATAGAAAAGTTGTACGAATATCGGTTTTCTTTTTTACTTACGGGTAGAATGACGTAACAAAAAAAGGGAATTATGTTACATAATTGCCGTTACGTACTATTTTATGTGGATGCTAATAGTTTATTTTTCTTATTCTTACACCACTCACAACAGGTTCTTTGCTGACGGGGTGGAATTTTATGGTGATCCCTTCTTTGCCCGAAACCGTGTAAGTAAATTTCATTCGTTTGGGAACATTTAATCCGTAATTGCCTCCTAAATCAATTCTTTCTTCGATGAAAGTATTGTTTACCGAAACTCCAAATACACGATTACCGGGTTCGTACGTTATTTCTTTATCCACATCGGCAAACCGGCGCGAACGACGTACGTAGTCCACCATCAGCAGCTCAATTTCATATGTTCCGGACGGAACATCGGCTTTGAACGCTTCGGGATTTACCCGCATTGTTTGATACAGCGGATCTTCTTCGCGGACAGCCAAAATATCTTCTTTTGTCCCTACTTTATTTCCGATATAAAGTTGTTCTCCGCCGATGATGCCGAAACTACCCTTTGTATATTCCTGCTCGGGCAGCCAATACAATCCTGTTCTGTCATCGATAAAGGCGTAATTGCTGCCGATATTTACGGCGATATCCAAATTTTGTGACGAAAGGCCGAACGGAGTAACCTCCGTTTCTATGGTTTTTTGTTGAATTTTACCTTCCGCATCCAATGATAAAAGGTGTTTCCCTTCGGGAAGTTTCAGTTTCCACTCAGCCATTCCGTTTTTTACCGGAGCCGTCCCGAAAAGTTGGCGATCTACGTAAATCGATAGACTCGGCTGATTGGAGAAAGCGTACATTCGTACGGGAACGAGCGTGTCGGCCGTATTTGTGGATGCGTGCAGCCATTTCGAACGAAACGGGTAACCCAATTGCGCAACGGTTTTTTCTGAAAGTAACGATTGCACAAGGTAATAAGCATCTTTCGGTTTTCTGTCGTGCGTAACCAAACCCTTGTTATTTATGTGAGGCGTTGCGTCCACGCGACGCTCCGAACTGAAATCCACTAAATTCCACAATCCGGCTCCTGCAATAAACGGGCGGTCTAATATCTGCCGCATAATGGATTGCGTGAAGTTTAACTGTTCTTCGACCGTAAAATCGAATTTTTCGGGTTTTTCCGAATACAGCCTCATATCCGAACCTGCGCCATACTCACTGATCATATGTATGCGCTCGGGATATTTACGGTGTTGCTCGTCCATAAATTTACCAAAATCGGCATATTCATCGTAATACCAACCGTGGTAAAGATTCCATCCCGCGATCATTGGAATGGAGCCGATACCCGATTCGTCATACAGCGGATAATTGTGCATAGCGATGGCGGTGTAACGATACGGATCCATTTCGCGGACAATGTTTTCGAGTTGTTGAGTGAGCTGAAGCGTATATTCGTTTCGGGCGGGAAGTTCTTCTTCGGGTTTAAACCGGTGCGCCCAATAAATTTCGTTCATATAAGCCCAAATAATGATGGACGGATGGTTATAATGCTGTTTGATCATTTCTTTTAACATCAGCACCGAGTTTTCGGTATGCGGTTCGCTGATGGTAACTTCGTTTACGAGCGGAGTTTCTTCCCACACAACGAAACCCAATTCGTCGGCTGTTTTCAACACTTCATCCGCTTGCGGATAATGCGCGTTGCGTAAAAAATTGGCGCCCATTTCTTTGAGCAGTTGCAAATCCTGACGGTGCATATCGTCGCTCAGCGCATTTCCGTAAGGAATTCTGTCTTGGTGACGGTTGGCGCCCATAAGTTTTACATTTTCTCCATTGATGAAAAAACCTTTTTCGGGCGTGAAGCTAAACCACCGGAAACCGAGTGGTTGAGTGAGATTGTCTAACAATTCGCTGCCGTTTTTTAAATGGCTTTCTACATAATACATATTGGGGTTGGATGGGCTCCACAACTCGTAACCTTTTACGTTGGGAAGGTCAACAGAAATAACTTTTTCAGCATCGGGATTGATGGTTACGAAGGTTGTTTTTGTAGCGATGGTAGAAGAAATATCTTTTTTGATGAATGTTTCGAGTTGAAGCGTAACTTTTTCCGAAGAATGGTTCTGCAAGTGGTAATCAATTCGCACATCGGCTTGTGTAGCGGTTACTTTAGGCGTGGAAATATAAATTCCCGGGCCGCCGAAATCCGACATACTAAAATGCTGCGCATTGGTTGTGATTAAATGAACGGGGCGGTAGATCCCTCCGAAAAAAGTGAAATCGGCCGAAAGCGGCGGAATGTTTTCGTTAAAACTATTATTCACTCTCACGGAAACATATTGTTGCCCCGATGGATCTAAAAAATCGGTCAGCTCGATATTGAACGCTGAATAACCGCCGATGTGTTTTCCTGCGGGTTTGCCGTTCACGAAAACCTCCGCTATCTGATTCGCTCCTTCAAAACGAAGAAAATAACGTTTATTCGCCTGCGGCGTGAGGCTGAAATTCTTTTTATACCAAGCCGCTCCCTGATAATAGCCGCGCTTGCCGTCGGCAAGTACATCTGTATCGTTCCACGTGTGCGGTAGCTGTACGGCTTGCCAATTGAGTGATGTTTTGTCGGGTGAAATCGCATCGGCGGCGTCTTTCGAAAACAACCAACCCGAGTTAAAACTGATCTTGCTCCGGCCTTGTTGAGCTTGTTGTGAAAATACATCGGCCGAAGTAAGCGTAACAAAAATCAATAAAAATAGAAAGTTGCGCATCGTTTTTTTGTTGCTAAAGTAGGGCAAAACTTTTTCGCACGAAGGGAAAAATGTTACGAAAAAGTTGAATTATGTTACATAATTAGCCATAATGCGTTTGGTAAACCGGTTAAATATTAAATCATTATGTTTATACGGTGATTTTAGAAATAAAAGATTATCTTTGAAAATAAAAATCATCTGCTATCTATGATGGTGAAGCCTTTAAAAATAGCGCAAATTCTTCTCATTCTTTTTGCAGGTATTTCTCAGCATATATTTGCTCAAAAAGATATACGGGTACAAATGCTCAGCCCCGAAAACGGGTTGAGCCAAAGTTCCGTGTTGAGCATTTATCAGGATTCGCTTGGGTTTATGTGGATCGGGACGCGCGATGGGTTGAACGAATACAACGGCAATACCATAAAAATCTACAAAAACGTAATTGGCGACTCACTGAGTTTGGCGGGTAACTTTATTAACGATATCCAAGAGAAAAACGGAATTATATGGATTGCTCACAATAAAGGTATCAGCTCGTTTGACAGACGCAAAGGAACATTCAAGAATTACGATGTAGGAAGGCAGCCCGATACGGAAATGCGAACTATTTCCATTATAAACGGAGTTGTTTGGACGAGCGGATGGACAGGAATTTATGTGCTTGACGAAGAGAAAGATGCTTTTGTAAAACCCAATATTTCCGTGAGCGAAAACGCGCTTGTTTTTGACGCATCCGTTTCAAAAATAGTGAAATCTCCTCACGCCGACGAATATTGGATCGCTACCGTTACACGTGGCCTTTATCGTTACAATGTTAAAGAAAACACTATTACCCGACGAAATTTGAACGTTTCGAAAAAAATTTCCATCAGCGACAGTGAACGTATCGAAGATATTCTCTTTCACCCGAACGGGAAAATGTATGTAGCCTCGTACAATAGCGGCCTTTACGAGTGCGACCTTTCGGGAACGCCTCTGAAACAATGGAATAGCTCAAGGCCGGGCGTTTACAACTCCATTTTTAATAATATTCGTTCGCTTTCGCTCGATAAAAACGGCGATGTTTGGATAGGTAGTTTTCACGGCATTGGCGTGCTCAATCCGCAAACAGATCAAATAAATTCTGTGAGTGTTTTGTACGGAGAAAATATTATGGATAAAGCATCCATTCGTTCTTTGTTTTTCGATAAAAACGGTTCGCTGTGGATCGGCACGTATCACGATGGCTTGCTTTTGCACGATGATTATTTATCCCGTTTTTCCGTAAATTATCTTCCCAAAATAAGCAGTAGTAATGCTCACAATATCGTAAGTGCATTCGAATACAAAAACGGGAACCTTGTTGTTGCTACCGAAAACGGCAGTTTATTCGAGTACGATAGTAACAACCGGTCTGTTAATACCATCGCTATCAGAAATAGCAAAGGAGAATTTGCGGTAATCAAATCGTTATTTTACGATGCCGATTCGCGAACTTTATTGGCCGGGACGCTTCGCGACGGATTATACCGGGTAAAAGGAAGAGAGATACAATCCTTGGGGCACAATGATTTGGGTATCATAAATGCTTTTTCTCAAGAATCTCCGGGATATTTATGGATTATTTCCGATAGAAAGAACAGTTTAAATTTGTACAATATAAAAGAAAATAAATTAGAATCGTTTCCTGTTGATGAACAGCTTTACGAATTGATCGGAAAAAGCCAAGGAAAATGTTTGAAAGAACTTTCTCCCGGAAAATATTTGTTAGCCACCATAGGCTCGGGATTAATTGCTTTTGAAAATCAGAGGAATGGGAAAGTTGAAAGGATCCTCGATGAGGTGAACGATGTAAGACACATATTGCTCCATAAAGATACCGTGTTTATAAGTACCAATGGCAAAGGTATTTACTTACTTAATAAGAGCCTTCAGGTAATTCAAAATCTCACCATTGATAACGGATTATTGCATAATAATGTTTTTAGCGTTTTGGCCGATGATAACCAACGATGGGTAACCTATATAAACGGCGTTTCTCAATGGATGCCGACCGGTGAATTCATAAATTATTATATCCGAAACGGCTTTCCATTGGCGGAAGTTAATGAAGGCGCTTATGCATTAATTCCCGATAGGGCTTCGTCGGTTGTTATCGGTGGAAAAGACGCGTGGATAAGTTTTAATCCCGATCACGTTTACAAAAATCCTTATAAACCTTCGGTTTACTTATCCGATATTATGGTGAACAACAGCCCGATTACGGCCATTTCGGATTTTTCGGACATCGATTTTCTCCGTCCTCGGCCTCTCAAATTAAAGCACAATCAAACCACGCTCACTTTCGAATTTGCCGGACTGAATTATATAATGCCCGAAAACAACCGGTACCGTTATTTATTGGAAGGCTTCGACAACAATTGGAAATACACCGACCGAGCGGGAAGGGCAGAATACAGCAAAATACCAAGCGGGAAATATTTATTCAAGTTACAAGCAAGTAATAACGACGGTATTTGGAGCGATGAATTAACGCTTCCTGTATCGGTAACGCCGCCTTGGTGGCTTTCTTGGCAAGCTTGGTTGATTTACGTGTTGTTGCTCATCGGAGTTATTCTTTTCGTCAGAAACAATGCCTTGCGTAAAGCTGCGCTCGTCCACAGTATTTATGTGAAAGATCTTGAAAAAAAGCAGATCGAGCAAATGCACAATTTGAAAGTGAAATACTTCACCGATATCAGTCACGAAATACGCACACCGCTTATGCTCATTCTTCATCCGGTTGAAGAGTTGCTTGAAGAACCCGGCCTGTCGACGAACGAGAAGAAAAAAATGCAGAATATTCAACGGCAAGGACGTAATCTGCTGCAATTGGTGAATCAGTTATTGGAGATTAACCGTGTAGAGTTAAATAAAGAGAGTTTAATGCTGAAACCTGTTTTATTGAAAGATTTTATCGAATATATCGCGCATTCTTTCGATTCTCTTGCCTATAAAAACGAAATAAAATGGCAGGTTGAATTATCGGATATTACACGTCGTCCGCTCCTTATCGATACAGATAAAATGGAGAAAATATTGCTCAATTTACTATCCAATGCCTTTAAATATACGCCGAAGGGCAGGAGTGTTGGTTTGACGGTTGAAACAAGTATGGAGAAGGATGAATCTGTATCGCTTCGCATTCAAGCCGCCGATACCGGAATAGGAATTGCGGAAGAGGATCTACCGCACATTTTCGAGAGGTTTTACAAAACCGGAGATAACAAAACCGCCACCGGAAGCGGAATCGGGTTATCTCTTGTAAAGGCGATTGTGGAAAATTTAATGAATGGCAATATAGCTGTTGAGAGCGGCGTAGGAAAAGGCAGCGTCTTTACCGTTACTATTCCCGAAGTAAAAATAAGTTCTGAATTGCCTGTATCGGATACAGATGTTTACCATTTGCCTCCCGAAATGCAGGCGCAATTGGAAAATGAGGAAGAATCCATTTTTATGCCCGATAAAAATAACCAAAGAAAATCCGTACTTTTGGTAGAAGACAATATTGAGTTACTGAATACGCTTTCTCAAAAACTCAATGAATTATATAATGTTTTTAATGCGGTTTCTGCTGAAGATGCTTTGGATATTTTGATTGAAGAAGATATTGATATCGTTGTTTCCGACATTATGTTACCCGGTAAAAGCGGAAAAGAATTTTGTGCGGAAATAAAATCGAATATCATTACAAGCCATATTCCGGTGATTCTATTAACCGCGATACAGCACGAGGATGTGAAAATGCAAAGCCTTGAGATCGGAGCCGATGATTATTTAACCAAACCGTTTTCGTATAAAGAGCTTCAGCTTCGTATGCAAAATATTCTGCGCGGTCAAGAAAAGCTTCGTGATCTCTACAAGCGAGATGCCCTTCCTGATAAGGTGGCAATTCCGCTCAATCGTTATGATAGCGATTTGTTGAAGAAGATAGATCAATGCATCGAACAAAATCTTTCTAACTCACAGTATTCTGTAGAAGATCTAAGTTCGGATGTGGCTATCAGCCGCGTGCATTTGTTCCGAAAAATGAAGAAACTGCTCGATGTTTCTCCATCCAGATATATGCGGAATTATCGGTTGAAAAAAGCGGCGGAAATCCTTTCACGCGAACACACTCGAATCGTTGATGTGGCGGATGAGGTAGGTTTCGAAGATTCTAACTATTTTGTGAAATGTTTCAAAGAAAAATATGGCATTTCGCCAAGCAAGTACTCAAAACAGATTATTGAAGAATGATCAAATTAAAAATACAACAATGAAAAAAATTATCACTTTTATTTTGTTTCCGGTTCTATATTCAAGCTTCCTATTTTCTCAACAGATAGAAAAGCAAGAGCCCTATTCTTTTTTACTTACTGGAGCATCTTTCGCATCGCCCAACAACGGTTGGTTCGAAATCGGTTGTGAATTATTGGGAGTAAAACCGATAAACCGGGCAATAGGCGGCGAAGCGATAGCCGATACAGCGAACAGATTAATAAAAGGTACGCTTTTCAGCGAAGAAGAGTTGGACGATTTTGACGCATTGGTGATTATGCAGGTGCACGACAGAGATGTTTACGACTCTACCCAATTAAAAACCAAATACACAGATTACCAAACTCCTTTCGACCGAAGCAATTACGCTGCCGCGTTCGATTATGTAATAAAACGATACCTGACGGACTGTTATAATCAGAAATTCAATGAAAAATCGAAATATTATAACACAAAATACGGCAAACCTGCCGTTGTTGTACTTTGCACCGATTGGCACGATGGACGCGTTACGTACAATACTTCCGTGCGAAAGTTAGCGGAGAAATGGGGCTTTCCGGTAGTTGAGTTCGATAAATTTATCGGATTTTCCAAAAACGCCGTCCATCCGGTTACAGGCGAACAAGTGAGCCGATTATTTACGGGAGACAAACAGGAAATTGCCGGAGAAACTTTCGGTTGGCACCCCGAAAACGGACAGGATAAATATCTCCAACGCCGCATGGGTGCTATTTTTGCAGATACGATACGGAAGATTTTCCCGGTGAAATAAATCAATCCCTATATCGTTTGGTTATTTCATCGTAAGCGTCAATGCGCCGGTCACGCAGGAAAGGCCACCAACGACGGACATTTTCCGTACGGACTTTATCGATCTCCACAATTTGTGACGTTTCATCGCTGTTTGCCCGATAAAGGAATTCGCCTTGCGGGCCGCAAACAAAACTGTTTCCCCAAAAGGTGATGCCGTTGGTTTGCCCCGACGGATCGGGTTCGTGGCCGGTGCGGTTCACGGAAATTACTGGAACGCCGTTTGCCACTGCGTGTCCGCGTTGAATGGTTATCCACGCATCGCGTTGACGGTTTTTCTCTTCTTCCGTATCAGATGATTCATAACCTATGGCCGTAGGGTATATCAATACTTCTGCTCCCGCTAAAGCCATTAAGCGGGCGGCTTCGGGATACCACTGATCCCAGCACACCAACACGCCGAGTTTTCCTACCGAAGCTTCGATGGGATGAAAACCCAAATCGCCGGGCGTGAAATAGAATTTTTCGTAATATGCAGGATCGTCAGGGATGTGCATTTTTCGGTATTTTCCGGCTATGGACCCGTCTTTTTCCAACACTACGGCAGTGTTGTGATACAATCCTGCGGCGCGTTTCTCGAAAAGCGACAATACAATTACCACACCCAATTCTTTGGCCAATTTCCCAAAAGAATCAGTGGAAGGGCCGGGTATGGTTTCGGCTTGATCGAAAATTCCGACCTCTTCGGTCTGACAGAAATAAAGCCCGTTGTGCAGTTCCTGCATAACGATCAGTTCTGCGCCTTCCGTCGCCAACCGGCGGATTTTTTCTTGCAGCCGATTCATGTTGTCTTCTCTATTGGCTGTGTTGGCTTGTTGTATGATACCTACTTTCATAATTTTTATTCTTTTGTTTCTTTTTAAAGAAATCCCAAATCCCAAATCGTAAATCCCAATTCCCCAATTATAAAAATCCCTTCGGGAATTGCATGGTAACGCAATGCAGCGAACCATGTTGTTTTATCAGCGGACGGCAATCTACTCCAATGATCTCTCTGTCGGGGAACGCTTTCGCTATTTGTCTTTTGGCAATTTCATCTTTGTTTGAACCGTAAGTCGGCATCAATACTGCACCGTTTATGATCAGAAAATTAGCATAAGTTGCCGGAAGGCGGTAACCTTCTTCAAAAACGGCGTCAGCCATTGGCAAGGGAATCAGGTGGTAAGGTTTTCCCTCGGTGGTTTCAAAGGAGCGGAGTTCATTCTCCATTTCTTTCAATTCATCGAAATGTTCATCGTTTTCATCCTCGCAACTGACGTATGTTATGGTGTTGTCGTTACAGAAACGCGCGAGCGTATCGATGTGGCTGTCCGTGTCGTCGCCTGCCAGATAACCGTGATTAAGTATAAGGACTTTTGACGCGCCTAAATTCCGCATCAGAAAATATTCGATGTCAGCAAGTTCCATGGGTTGGTTTCTGTTCGGTGCGGTGAGGCAAGCCGATGTAGTAAGAAGCGTTCCTTGCCCGTCGGATTCTATGGCGCCGCCTTCCAACACAAAATTTTGGACGTTTTTGTAAACCACTTCGCTTTGGAATATTTCCTCGTCAACAAGATGCCGGGTAATTTGGTTATCGTAATTGGCCGCGAATTTTAAACCCCAGGCATTGAACCTGAAATCGAGAATGGTTGGCTTATTGTCCATGAAGACCGATATTGCCCCGTGATCGCGCGCCCATGTATCGTTGCATTTTGCTGAGGCAAACAGGAGATTTTTTTGTTCTTCTTTGGTGAAGTATTTCAGTATATCATCTTCATTCCGGCAAACGACCAGAAGTTTTTCGCGTTTCAGAATTTCTTTGCAAAAACTTACGTAACATGCAGTTACTTCTTCCAGTATATCGAACCAATCGGTATTGGCGTGTGGCCATGTTACCTGAACGCCGCTTTGCGGATACCATTCTGCTGGGAAAATAATTTTACTCATATTCGCCTTCTTAAGTTCGGTGCAAATATAAGCTATTTTGAGGAGATGTGATCAATAAAAATCGGTGATATTGTAAGTTTTACGTCCCGTTTTTCCTTATCCATCCATGTTGCCACGCACGATGCCGCGCGAAGAGGCTTTTACAAAATCGATGATATCGGTTCTTTCACCCGATTCGGGAAGTTCGCTTTCGATTTTTTCCACCGCTTGCGAAATATTGTAGCCCGACATATATAAATAACGGTAAACTTCCTGAATGGAGTTTATTTGGTCGCTGCTAAAACCCCGGCGGCGTAATCCCACAATATTCAAACCTACGTAAGTAATGGGTTCGCGCCCCACCATGATAAACGGAGGAATGTCTTTCGGCACTTTGGAGCCGCCCTGGATCATGACATGAGCGCCTATCCGTGTGAACTGATGTACGAGCGTTCCTCCACTGATAATGGCGTGATCGTCAATTTCTACTTCGCCCGCCAACTGCGACGCGTTCCCTAAAATTACGTAGTCTCCGAGTACGCAATCGTGCGCCACGTGGCTGTAAGCCATTATCAGGCAATTGCTTCCTACCTTGGTAAATCCCTTTGAGGCCGTGCCGCGATTAACAGTGGCGCATTCGCGCACAACCGTATTATCGCCGATGGAGGCTATCGTGTCTTCGCCATTAAACTTCAAGTCTTGCGGAATGGCAGAAATCACCGCGTGTGGAAATATAACGCAATTCTTCCCGAGCCTTGCCCCGTATAGAACGGTTGCCTGAGACATGATGCGCGTTCCGTCGCCGATTTCAACATTGCTATCGATATAGGCGAAAGGTTCAACGATGATGTTATCGCCGAGCTTTGCTTCCGGGCTTACAAAAGCCAAAGATGATATGGTATTCATAATGAGTAGAAAGTGGTTACTTGTTTTTAATGACTTGAGCAGTAAAGTCGGCTTCCGAAACAACTTTGTCTCCTACGTAAGCGACACCTCTCATGGTAGCGATCCCTCTTCTTACTTCTGAAGAGAATTCAACACGGAAAAGCATAGTGTCTCCCGGAACCACTTTCTGCCTGAACTTCACGTTATCTATTTTCAAGAAATAGGTAGAATGCCTTTCGGGTTCATCCAGTCCTGAAAGAACCAATAATCCGCCGATCTGAGCCATCGCTTCAACTTGTAAAACGCCCGGCATAACGGGTTCTTTAGGAAAATGTCCCACGAAATAAGGCTCGTCGTTGGTGATATTTTTCAGGCCGATGATGTAATTGTCTTTCATGTCAATTACTTTATCTACCATTAAAAACGGGTAACGATGCGGCAATAATTGCTTGATTCTGTTGATGTCCATTACCGGTTCGGCGTTGGGATCGTACAGGGGCGACTGTTGTTTATTCATTTTCATTTCTTTGCGAATGGCGCGCGCCATTTGGTTATTAATTTTATGTCCCGGTTTGTTGGCTATAAGCCTTCCTTTGATGGGTTTTCCAATAAGCGACATATCGCCGATAATATCGAGCAGTTTATGTCGGGCCGGCTCGTTGGGAAACGATAATTTCCGGTGATTCAAATATCCCAACTGTTCGGCGTTGATGTGTGGCACGTTAAGTTCATCGGCTATCTCATCCAGCTCATGTTGAGGGAGCTTCCGTTCGTAGATCACGATGGCGTTGTCTAAATTACCGCCTTTTATCAATCCGGCCTGACGCAGTTTCTGTATCTCCCGAACGAAAACGAATGTTCGTGAAGAAGCGATTTCCGTAGCGAAATCATCCACCGATTCAAGCGAAGCGTATTGATTGGGAATATATTGCGATTCGAACTCAATGTGCGAGTTGATGCTGAAATTATCGTCGGGTAGGAGCGTAAGTTTGGAGCCTGTATCGGGATCGGCGATCTCTATTTTTCTGCGAACGACAAAAAAGTCTTTGTCTTTTTGCTGCTCTTGGATGCCGGCTTTTTTTATAGCATTTACATATTCTATGGCGCTACCGTCTAAGATCGGGAACTCGGGAGCATTCACTTCAATCAGGCAGTTATCAATGCCGAATGCGTAAAGCGACGAAAGGCCGTGTTCTACTGTGCTCACCGTAGCATTTCCGTTACCCAAAACGGTTCCTCGTTGGGTGTTGACAACATTTTCGGCCAAGGCTTCAATAACCGGTTGTTCCGGAAGGTCTATTCTTTTTATTTTGTATCCGTGATCTTCCGGCGCCGGATGAAACGTTACAACAATGTTTAACCCTGTATGGAGCCCTTGTCCCGTTAATGTAAAACTATTACCTAAAGTTTTCTGTTTCACTTAGTTCATTTGTTTGGTACAAATTTGTTCAAACCGCAAATATACAACGTTTGGGTGTAAAATCGAAAAATCACGATATATTGTTCGTTAATTTTGCTGAAAAGTAAATGTAATTACTTTTTATTAGGGAAAAACTATTTTTCGGATATAAGTTTTTTCAGGGCTTCCACTTCCTTTTCAAGCGCGTTGATTTGACGGTACATATCGGGAAGTTTGGGCGTGATGATGCTCGACTTGAAAAAACTCTTGATGGGTATTGCCGGCGACCCCATTACTTCGGAACCTTCCTTTGTATTGCTGATGATGCCTGCTTGCGCGCCTATACGTGTGTTGTTGCCGATGGTGATATGCCCGCCGATACCCACTTGCCCGCCCAACACGCAACTTTCGCCTATTTTGGTGGAGCCGGCAATGCCCACCTGCGCAGCCATGGCCGTGTGTTTTCCGATGTCGCAGTTGTGTGCTATCTGGATGAGGTTGTCGAGTTTCACCCCTTTGCGGATAATGGTTGAACCCATTACCGCTCTGTCTATGGTTGTATTTGCCCCTATCTCCACATCGTTTTCGAGAACCACGTTCCCCATTTGCGGAATTTTCTTGTAAACGCCGTTTTCCTGGCTAAACCCGAAACCGTCCGCGCCAATAACACTTCCGGAGTGGATAATGCAATTATCGCCGATAACGCACTCGTTATAAATTTTTGCACCTGCGTAAATAACTGTGCCTTTGCCTATTTTTACATTGTCGCCAATGTATGCTTGCGGATATATCCGACAATTCTCGCCTGCCACAACGTTATCGCCTATGTATGCAAAAGCCCCTACGTATATGTTTTCCGCTAATTTCGCCGACGGCGAAATAAAACTCATCTCTTCGATCCCCGATTTCTGCGGCTTCATTTTGTTTACCAAATCCAATAAGGTAGCCAATGCGGCATAAGCATTAGGCACTTTAATTAAAGTGGGCTTAATCGGTTTTTCGGGGATAAAATCGTTATTGACCAATACGATATCCGCTTGAGTTTCGTAAATATATTGTGTGTATTTCGGGTTCGATAAAAAAGATATTGTATTTGGCTGCGCCTCTTCAATTTTTGCAAAATTGCTTACGGTTATATGCGGATCGCCGACTATTTCCCCTTGCAGGAAATCAGCGATCTGTTTAGCTGTGAAAGTCATTTACTTATGTTTTGTGGTTTAATTGTAAGTGCAAATAAACAAATAAAATTTTAACATACAAAGCTTCATGCTATTTATTTATAATCGTTTTAAAAAGAATATTTGTTCGATTGAAAATAAAAGTTTATTTTTGCAGTCCAATTATCGGGATGTAGCTCAGTCCGGTTTAGAGTACGCGTCTGGGGGGCGTGGGGTCGGAAGTTCGAATCTTCTCATCCCGACAAAGGAAAAGTGTTTACATAGCCTCGAGGCTGTAAACACTTTTTAAATTAATAATCACTATAAAAATTCAATTAAAAATGAAAAAGGAATTTTTTACTTTGCTACTGATTGTAGCGTCCGTTATTTTTGCTGATAAGGCACAAGCTCAGAATGCTTTTCATGTTTCTGTAAATCCCGGAATGGTATTGGAAAGTAACCAAGACAAAAAATTCGGCTTGGGCGGTACCCTCGCTTTAATGATCGAAGACCGATTTATGCTTAACCGGCCGGCTTACTACGTAACTTTCGGCGTAAAAGGGTTCAACAATCCGTTTGGTGAGGGAAAACTCATTTCAAGCATTTTTAACAAAGAAACCGATGCTTTCAACTACGTGGCATTTCTTGCTGGTTACAGAATGACACAAGATAATTTTGCCAACGGCTGGTATTTCGAACCCAGGTTCGGATACGCCGCGGGTTCGGGTTATGGGGCGTTCGTTTTGGCTCCTGTAGGAGGATACGCTTATAATAACTTTGATTTCGGTGTTTTTGCCGATTTAGGATTTGGCGGTAAAGAAAGCATTATAGGTAATAAGAATTTCTATACACTCGGATTGACAATCGGATATAATATCGGATTTTGATCGAAGTTGCAAGAGAAAGTCAATAGAAATCAGCATAAAAATACATGAAAATTACGCTTGTTGCGGGAGCTCGCCCTAATTTTGTAAAGATCGCGCCGCTTATTCACGCGATACAAAAAGCACTACACAAAAACGAGAAAATATCTTATCGGTTGGTGCATACGGGGCAGCATTATGACCGTGGCATGAGCGGAACTTTTTTTGAAGAGCTGAATATTCCCGAACCTGACATCAACTTAGGTTGTGGCGGCGGTACTCAAGCGGAGCAAACCGCCGCCATTATGATCGCCTTTGAAAAGGATCTAATGGAGAATCCTACGGATTGGGTAGTGGTGGTAGGCGATGTTACCAGCACCATGGCTTGCAGCATTGTGGCCAAAAAACTCTGCACAAAAGTGGCGCACGTTGAAGCGGGTATCCGGAGTGGAGACCTGTCGATGCCGGAAGAGATCAATCGGATGGTTACCGATACCTTGTCCGATTATTATTTCACCACTTCCGAGACGGCTAATCAAAATTTAAAGAACATCGGAGCGAAGGACGGCCAAATATTCTTTGTGGGTAATGTGATGATCGACACATTGAAAGCCAACATGTCGAGATTGAAGAAACCGGATATTTACGATAAATTATCGCTTCAAGAGAAACAGTATATTGTTCTTACCTTGCATCGCCCGGCCAATGTGGACGAAGCCGAAAAGTTAAGATTGCTGATGGATGAAATTGTCCGGCATGTGGAGGGGGTTCCGGTTATTTTCCCCATACATCCCCGTACGGCCAAGATTTTTTCGGAATTAGGCATAAAAGCCGAAAACCTGCATATTGTGGATCCCATGGGATATTTGGAATTCAATTATTTGGTAAAACATGCCAAAGCGGTGATCACGGATTCGGGAGGAATTACCGAAGAAACTACGGTAATGGGCATTCCCTGCCTTACTTTAAGAGATAATACCGAACGTCCCGAAACCATTACGGTAGGCACCAATGAGCTGATAGGCACCGACCCTCGGAATATACGGCCTGCGCTCGAAAAACTTTTTTCGGAGAAATGGAAAAAAGGCGGCATTCCCGAACTATGGGACGGAAAAACCGCGGATAGGATCGTACGAATACTTTTACAAAACGAATAAACAGTTTTCTCTGATTTTTTCTGCTTGCAGATTTATATATCAGCGTAGGTTGACGCCCGGCGGGTTTCTTGAAGTGAGGGCGACGCAAGTTGTGTCCGTCCTTTTTCTTTTGCAAGTTTTACAACTGCAAAAGTCCTACATAGATGCTTTCGGAATTCGCATTCCTGCTTTTTGCGGATAAATACAGCCAGCTATGCACCGACTCCCCTTTCCAAATCTCAGACAACGACTGAGCGATGGATGTAGGATGTGGGATGTAGGATGTGGGAATTGCGATGTGGGAATTGGGAATTGGTTAGACTTGGGAGATGATGATAAAGCATCTGACCGATTGCCGGTCTGATGCGTACAGTTGTCCATTGTCTATTGTCTGTCGTCTATTAGAGACTTAACATGTAAAAGTCTTACCATTGCCAGAAGCAGAGAGGTTAAACTATTCACTATAAGAAGGAAGTTATATTTCACGATATTGATTTAATTGATGGACAATAAATGCTTTTTCCTGCTTTTTACCTTTAGTTTATTCGTTTTTTTGTTATAATTTTGCGAAACAATTGCGAAATAAATTACACAATCCGGAAAATCGTTTAAATGATATCCCTCGCAAATAATAGATGTTATAACTATACTATTCATATATGAAACGAACATTATTACAGAAAATTGAAAACAAAGAAATTGTTGTAGGCGTAGTTGGCTTAGGATATGTAGGGCTTCCACTTGCTGTTGAAAAAGCCAAAGCCGGATTCAAAACCATAGGATTTGATGTGCAACAGCAAAAAGTGGAAATGGTAAATGCCGGTAAAAATTACATAGGCGATGTGGTGGATGACGACCTGAGTGATATTGTAAAAAAAGGTATGCTTTCAGCCACTAATGATTTTAGTTTTATAAAAAACGTTGATTTTGTAGCAATCTGTGTACCCACACCTTTGGATATTTATCAGCAACCAGATATCAGTTATGTGAAATCTTCTTGTGAAGAAATAGCAAAATATATGACTACCGGTACTATGGTGGTATTAGAATCAACTACTTACCCGGGAACAACGGAAGAATTGGTGAAACCGATTTTGGAAGAAGGTTCGGGATTAAAATGCGGAACGGATTTTTACTTGGGCTTCTCGCCCGAACGTGTAGACCCGGGAAATTTAATTTATAAAACAAAGAATACGCCCAAAGTAGTCGGAGCCATCGGAGATGACGCGTTGGAAGTAATTGCAGCTATGTACCGCGCCGTATTGGATAGTGATGTGCATACCGTATCAAGTCCCGCTATTGCGGAAATGGAAAAAATCCTTGAAAATACATACCGCAATATCAATATAGGATTGGTTAATGAGTTGGCTATTCTTTGCCATAAAATGAATATCAATTTATGGGAAGTGATCGATGCCGCGAAAACCAAGCCTTACGGTTTTCAGGCATTTTACCCCGGCCCTGGACTCGGCGGGCATTGCATACCTCTTGACCCGTATTATTTATCTTGGAAGGCGCGCGAATTCGGATTCCACACTTCCATGATCGAATCATCGATGATGATCAATGACCGTATGCCCGAATATTGTATGGAGCGAGCTAGTGTCATTTTGAACCGTTTTCAAAAATCGTTGAGTGCGTCTAAGATTTTGGTTTTAGGCGTTGCCTATAAACAAGATATTGACGATTACCGCGAAAGCCCTGCATTGGTGGTCATAGATATTCTGAAAAAAATGGGTGCTGATGTCGTATTCTATGACTCTTATATTTCGGAATATAAATACAAAGGAAAAAAATACCAAGGAGAAACTGAACTTACAGCCGATTTATTGAAAGATGCAGATTTGGTGTTGATTGCAGCATCGCACTCGAATGTAGACTATGATTTTGTGCAAAAAAACGCTAAATTTGTATTCGACACGAAAAATGCGATGAAGGGTGTGAAAAATCGTGATAACATTGAATTACTATAACAATGACAAAAAAAATATGTGTAATCGGAGGTGGCAGATGGGGACAAAACCATATCCGCACCCTTTTTCAGATGGGAAATTTGGGAGGGATCGTAGAAGCTAATCCACGCCGATTGGAAGAATTATTGAGCCAATATCCTGTACAAGGTTTCAATGACTTGGAGGCGGCTGTTCAAAGCGGTTTTGACGGATACACTATCGCCGCTCCCGCACCGCTGCATTATTCAATCGCTAAAGAGTTGCTTTTAAAAGGTCAAAACGTATTGGTTGAAAAACCATTGACATTATCTTCGGAAGAAGCGTTAGATTTGGTTGAAACAGCCGACAGAAATGATGCACGGCTGATGGTGGGGCACGTGCTGCTTTTCCATCCCGCCATCAGAAAAATAAAAGAACTTATCGATAACGATAAAATAGGGAAATTACACTATATCTATTCCAACCGATTGAACTTGGGGACTGTACGGACAGAGGAAAATGTTTTTTGGTCGTTAGCCCCGCATGATGTTTCCATACTTGATTATTTTGTAGGAAATCCTGCTGTGTCTATACAGGCGCAAGGACAAAAATTTTTACAAAAAAATGTTTATGACTCTACATTAACACAACTTGTTTATCCCGATAACGTCCATGGGCACGTATTCGCTTCGTGGCTGCATCCGTTTAAAGAGCACCGGTTAGTGGTGATCGGAAGTAAAGGAATGCTTTCTTTTGAGGATTCGAGTAAGGATAAAAATATTGTTTTTTACAATAAACGAGTTGATTTAGAGGATGGGAATCCGGTAATAAAAACAGACCCCGACGAAATAATCCATTACGAAAAGAAAATGCCTTTAACGGAAGAGATAACTTATTTTGTGGAAAACTTAGATAAGAAGATTGAAATAGCCGATGGTAAATCAGGTTATGAAGTAGTGAAAGTTTTAGAAAAAGTTCAACAATTATTAGATTCTAATTAATGGAAAAAGAATATTTTGTTCACGAGAGTAGTTATGTTGACGAGAATGTAACAATTGGCAAAGGAACTAAAATATGGCATTTCAGCCATATACAAAAAGGAGCAACATTGGGGGAAAACTGTTCGCTCGGACAGAACGTAAATATCGCCAATAACGTTAAAATAGGCAATGGCGTACGCATACAAAATAATGTGTCGGTTTACGAAGGCGTGGAAATAGAAGACAACGTTTTCTGCGGCCCATCATGTGTTTTTACCAATGTAACTACTCCTCGTTCGCATTATTCCGTTCATGGAGTTTACGCTAAAACGCTTGTAAAGTGGGGCGCATCGTTAGGAGCCAATTCTACTATTGTTTGCGGCCATAATGTGGGGCGATGCGCTTTAATCGCTGCCGGTGCCGTTGTAACTAAAGATGTGAAAGACCACGCTTTAATGGCGGGAGTACCTGCAAAACAAATCGGCTGGGTTTGTGAATGCGGTGAACGTTTATCAGGCAATCTAACATGTGAAAAATGCCATAAAGAATACAAAGAAACAGAAACAGGATTAACAGAAATAAAATAGACAAACTATGCAATTCAGAGATTTAGTAAAACAATACACTGTCTTAAAGCCCGAAATCGATAAGGCTATGATGGAAACAGCCGCTTCGGGCGGGTACATTATGGGCAAACCCGTAAAAGAATTAGAGGGTATGTTGGCTGATTACGTAGGGGTGAAACATTGTATAACCTGCGCTAACGGAACAGATGCGCTTACACTTGCACTTAAAGCTTGGGGAATTAAGCAAGGAGATGCTGTTTTTGTTCCGGATTTTACATTTTTTGCGTCGGCCGAAGTAGTTTCCTTAGAAGGTGCAACTCCTGTCTTTGTGGATGTGAGGGAAGATACTTTTAACATTGATGTGGTAAGCTTGGAAGAAGCGATACAAGAGACATTAGTCGAGGGTAAATTAACTCCTAAAGCGATTATCACCGTAGACTTATTTGGCCTTCCAGCTGATTATTTCGCTGTAAAGGAAATTGCCGATAAATACAATCTTCTTATTTTAGAAGACGGGGCACAAGGGTTCGGTGGAAAAATTGGAGATCGCATGGCGTGCAGCTTGGGAGATATTTCTACGACATCGTTCTTCCCTGCCAAACCGTTAGGTTGTTATGGCGACGGAGGAGCAGTATTTACGAATAACGACGAATGGGCCGAAATCATGAATTCCCTGAAAGTTCACGGGAAAGGATCGTTTAAATACGATAATGTACGTATTGGTGTGAATTCACGATTGGATACTTTGCAAGCGGCCATATTAATTCCCAAATTCAATGCTTTTAAAGAGTATGAAGTTACGGATATAAATAAAGCAGCCGCACTTTACACGGAAAAATTACAAGACATTGTAAAAACACCTATAATTCCTGAAGGATATTACTCAAGTTGGGCTCAGTATACCATACAATTAAAAGATAGAGAGCAACGCGACGGATTACAGGCGCATCTGAAAGAAAATGGAATTCCTAGTATGGTCTATTATCCTACACCCATGCATGGACAAACGGCTTATAAAGAATTGAATTATCCCGCAGATAGTAATCCTATCACTCAAAAACTGTGTGCAACAGTACTCTCATTGCCGATACATCCGTATATTACAGAAGAGGAAATAGAGCAGGTGTGTAAAAATGTTGTATCATTTTCAAAAAGATATTGATAAGTTATGCTCAAATTTATTAAATCATCTTTAAGATTTGAGTATAAAATTCATATATAGTGGATGTAGAGAATTATTCTAATAATAATTTAAGAATCGCTAGAAACACAATAGTTCTTTATATAAGAATGTTTTTCATTCTTATATTAAACCTTTATATTTCAAGGCTTGTTTTAAATTATTTAGGTGTAATTGATTACGGTGTTTATAATATTGTTGGTGGAGTTATTGTACTTTTTTCTTTTCTAAACGGTGCTATGACTTCCGCTACTCAGAGATTTTTGAGCTACGAGATAGGATCTGGTACACCTAAAAAAGTTAATGAGGTCTTTTCAATATGTATTACGTCTCATCTATTAATAGCATTCGGAGTTGTTATTCTAGGTGAAACCCTAGGCCTTTGGTTCTTACATAATTATATAAACATTCCGGCGGAGAGGATGTCGGCAGCTATATTTACATATCATTTTTCCATTTTCAGTTTTTGTTTTGGCATTATTCAAATTCCTTACTCTTCAATTATTATTGCTTATGAAAAAATGAATACTTATGCAATAGTTACAATAATAGATGCTGTTTTAAAACTTAGTGTTGCTATGTTGTTGTCTTTTTCAGTTTTTGATAGGCTTAAACAATATTCATTTTCTATGTTTATGGTGCATTTTATTGTGCTATTGTTGTATTTTATTATTATTAAGATAAATTATAAAGAAACTAAATATTGCCTATTTTGGGATAAAAAAAGGTATTTTGAAATTTTTAGTTTTTCAGGATGGAGCGTTTTAGGTGGTGCTGCTAATATTTCTGTAAACCAGGGGATTAGCATAGTGCTGAATTTGTTTTATGGAGTTATTGCAAATACTGCCGTAGGCATTGCTAATCAAGTAACTACTGCGGTATATTCTTTTGTAACAAATTTTCAAACAGCATTCAAGCCGCAAATTATAAAATACTATGCTTCTAAAAATTACACACACTTTTATTCACTCTTATTTAGAGCTTCTAAATTTTCTTATTATTTGATTTTTATTATTGCTTTGCCTGTTCTTCTTTGTACTGAAGGGATTTTCAAATTGTGGCTTGGTCAAGTTCCTGAATATGCCGTAGTGTTTTGTAAATTAATTATTGTGAATAGGATTATAGATTCAATTTCGGGACCTTTATGGATGGCAGTACAAGCTACTGGTAATATAAAGAAATATCAAATTATTGTTAGTAGTATTATTTTGATGAATTTAGTTTTTTCTTATCTGTTTTTAAAAATGGGATTTGCTCCGCATGTAGTCTATATAGTGAGTATATTTATTAATATTATATTGTTGATATATAGGATAATATTTTTACATTATTTAGTTCAGTTACCTATAAAAAATTTTTGCACTGAGGTCCTTTTTAAGTTAGTTATAGTAACTATTTTATCTATACCGATACCTTTATTGATTCGTCTTAACTTAGATGTTAATTCTATATTGAATGTATTCATTATCTCTTTTGTATCTTTACTTATGACACTTATCTTTATATATGTACTAGGATTAGAGAAAACGGAACGAGTATGGCTTCACTCTATTAATCCATTTAAAAATAGAATAAAATGAAAGTATTAAGACAGTTTGTTAAAAAAATTTTAGGTGATAAATTAATATCGCTTGTTAGGTTAAGGAAAAGCTTTCGAGAAGACTATCTGTTATATAAAAAATACTCCTCTTTATTTTCTGTGGATTCCTATGAAAAAATAGAGTCCGAAATAACATTAAGATATCATTCTATAGAAAAAGGCTTTTTGCATAAAAAAATTCGTCCATTTTTTGCAAAAAAAAGAGTTGTTGAATTATTAGAGCTCCTAAATAAATTGGATTTAGAAGATTACAAAGAGAAAGTTCAGATTCAAGCAGCCCTATGTAATTTATGTAACTATTATAAATATCATAAAGATAATAATTTTGATATATCAGATTATTTTTCAGATGATTATTATACTCTATTTAAGAGTTTGTTAAATAAACATTACGGGTATTTTAAGACTTTTGACAGATTGAGTTATTTTAAATATACAAAAGATAGTTTTGAACTGTTTTCACAATCAAGATCAAGTATTAGGTCTTTCACTAGAGAAAAGGTTCCGTTAGAAGTTATAAAAAAGGTAGTTTGCCTTGCAAATCATGCTCCTTCAGTTTGTAACAGACAGCCCTTTTCTGCTCTATTAGTTCAAAAAGAAGATTTAGTAGAAAAAGTTTTTAAACTTCAATCAGGCCTAAAAGGGTATTATGAAGAGGTTAGTCAGGTTTTAGTTGTCATTTCTGATAGGCAGTATTATTATACCGTGGGAGAGAGAAATCAGCTATATGTAGATGGGGGAATGTTTTTAATGAACCTTTTATACGCATTGCATTATTATGAAATAGCGGCTTGTCCCGCACATTGGGCTATGCCTAGTCACGTAAATAGAAGTGTGATAAAATTGTTAAATTTAAAGGAATCTCAACAAGTTATATGTCTTATTGCTATTGGATATCCACAAGAAGATATTAGGGCAACTCTTTCTTTAAGACGTGACTGGACTGAGAATTTGTATATAATTGAATAAATATTTATGAAAATTGGGATTTTAACTCTTCAACTAATTAATAATTACGGGGGAATACTACAAGGGTTTGCTTTACAGAGGTATTTAAAAAAACAAGGACATGAAGTGTATACAATATCATATAAAATCCCTATTTCACCAGTTATACGAGTCTTTTCTTTGATAAAAAGACTTTTAATGAAATTAAGGGGGCGCGAAGTGAGTATTCGTGGATGGACAACTTCTGCCGAAGATAAAATAATTAATCAGCATGTTAATAAATTTATTCGGGAAAATATAAAACAGACAGATGTTATTAACATTATTAATGGGCTCCCAAAACTACAAAAAAAATACAGTTTTGATTGTATTGTAGTAGGTAGTGATCAATGTTGGAAACCTTACCCTAATAAAAGAATTAGATCTATGTTTTTAAAAGGTCTAGAGGCAGAAAATATTATTCGAATTGCTTATGCAGTCTCTTTTGGAGAGGATTTTTGGGAGTATTCAAAAAAACAGACGAGAGATTGCAAAAAGCTGGTTAAACGATTTGATATAGTTTCGGTTAGAGAGGAAAGTGGAATTTCGTTATGTCGAGACTTTTTTCATATTAGGGTAGAGCATCTTATTGACCCCACTCTCTTAATTGATAGAGAAGAATACGAGAGTTTTATTAATGTGCGATTAAATGAAATAAATAATAATGAAAAAACCATTATGGCATATATTTTAGATAAAACTTCAGAGAAAGAGCGAATCATTGAGTATATGGAGAAAAAATTAAATGCTAAACGTAATGTGGTTGAACCAATATCACGATTTTCGATCGCGAGCAAAAAAAATATTCATAATTGCATTGTTCCGCCAATTGAAGAATGGATAAGAGGTTTTGTTCAAGCCGAATATGTTATTACTGACTCTTTTCATGGAACAGTATTTGCGCTGATATTTAATAAACCTTTTCTTGCTATTGCGAATAAACATAGAGGGTTAACTAGGTTTACTTCTTTATTAAAATTATTTGGACTTGAGGAACGACTAATAAATAACTTGAGTGATATAACTGAAGATTTGATGGATAGAAAAATAGATTTTGAAAAGATCAATAAAATTATACTAAAACAAAGAAAACGTACTGATTTGTTTTTCAATCAAGTTTTATCTTCGTGATTTTTTATTTTTAAAGGGCTACTGAGTTTAGAAATGAATCAATTAAAGAAAAAAAGGAATATAAACTCTTTTGATAGATTGATTATATTCTTCATTGTATTACAAGTGTTTGGAGGCTATGGGGGCTTTTTCCAACCTGTTAGGGTATTTATTATATGCAGCTTACCTTGGATAATTAAGTTTTGTATTAGTCAAGCTTCGACTCTTGGTTATCGTTATGAGCTTAATACTTATTTTATTTGGGTTTCCTATGCTATAATTTCATTACTTTGGGTTATTGTCCCCATTGAAAGTATAAAAGAGATAATTTATTTGTTTATCAATTTTTCGGGTTTTTTTCTCTTAATTTTTATCTCTCAAAAAGCAGTACAACCTAAGGAGTCGATTATGAGGGGATGGGTAATTCTTTTCGTTTTAACTATCCCTATTGCTCTTGGTGAATTTTGGTTTGATAAACATTTATCAATTTCTAAATGGGACGAGGCATTAACTATGAACTTTGGCTATATGCAGATGAAAAGAAATTTTGCTTCTGTAACCTTTAACAATATGAACAGTTACAGCGTTATTTTAACTTTTATTTTGCCATTTATAATGGGAGGGATTTTTACAAGAGACTGTGTAACCTCATCAAAAAGAATAGGCAGGTTTTTATCTTGGATGCTATTATTTGTTTTAGTATATTTTGTCATTATGAATGGATCGCGCGGAGCATTGCTTTGCCTTATGATTGCAATGGTTATATTGTTGAAATATTATGTGAGAAGTATCAAGACTTTTATCATTTTGTCCATAGCCATATCATTTGCAGTTGTCTTGTTTTTCTATTTTAGTGGCCACATTTTAGACTTAATTAAAATTCGTTTAAGCACATTCAAGTTTGAAGATCAAGGGCGAGAAAGTATGATTACTTATGGATTAGATGCGCTTGTAAACTCTTTTTTTATGGGAGTAGGTCCAGCTGATTTTTCACCAACAATGTTGTATACTTATAATTCAAAGCTAACATCTCCTCATAATTTTTTTCTTGAGGTTTTAGTACAATATGGAGTGGTTATTTTTTTGTTATTTATGGGATTGTTTTTTCGGATTATTAATAAGCTTAGGAAAAATAAAAATATTAAATATAGATTTATTGTAATTGTAGGGTTATTTACACTCCCAATATCTTTTATAATTACAAGTGGATATATTGTGTATGTTTGGTCGTGGCTATATATAGCATCTTTGTTAATTATAGCAGATAAACGATATGATTTTTCAAATATAATTAAGTAATTTAATTGATTAAATTATGAATATTAGAGTTATAATTCTTTTTTTACTTTTTCTCTTTTGTTCGGCAAAAACTGTTTTCTCACAAAATATTATATGGGATATTCGTGATGGTTGGGTTGTAAAAAAAATAAGCCAAGATCTCCCTTTTGAAAAACATTTTGCTATTGGAATGTGGGGAATACCGGGTTATAAGTTTAATAAAGCATCCCATAAAGCTGAGCAAAATCAATTTTCTGAGAATATAAAAATATATTCTAAAAATATGGTTCATGTAAATTCTCTTTATGTACAATCTTCTTTTGAAAAAAACTATATGAGAAATCTAACCTGGGTGATTGGAACCAGTGAACTAAGTTCATTTTTCAAGAAAAATTACCTTAAAGAGCAAAAGGATGCATCATATTATATGATGCAAAAAATGAAAAAAGATGTCAATACTGTTTTTTTTGATTCAGGGTTAACTAATTATATAAAAACGATACTTAACAAAATTAATAATCCAACAAAAAACTTTATTTGGGCACCCATTGATGAAGTAGCTTCTGGGTTTCAATCTTGGTATTGGCCAATTTCAGTTACCGAAAAGACTTATTCAATAATTAAAAAACAGACACCAAATAATCTTGTATTTATAGACTTAGGCGGAAGTGCAGGAAGCTCTTTTTTCTTTGATAAGTATTATATGGAAAAGCATAAAAGTGTTTTACACAAAACACCTCCTTATGGAATGCTTTCAAATAAAAAAACAGGATATTTAGATTTAGAAGATTTTAGATACGATTATTCAGGTAACTCAATATTTGAATATCCGAAAGGAAAACGAGCAAGAAAAAAATATGATGATATTTCTATAAAAAAGTTTTGGTATGAGAATACTAAAGAAATAGCCTCCGCCTACAAAAAATCGGGAGATATTTTTGGAACAAATGCCTTTTCTTATTTTTACCAATATCCTCAGTTAGCAGGTGTAACTGTAAATGCTATTAAAGCAGGAACGGGTAATAATTCTCCTGTTTGGTTGTTTTTTGATGGTAATGGTTATGCTAAACCTCAAAGAGTTTCTATTGATTCTTATTTGAAAAATATAAAATGTCAGATATATATATCAATTATTCATGGTGCAACAGGGGTGTTCTTTTGGAATGATCCTAAAAAAGGAACTGTTTTTTTTGAAAAACTTAGGCCTATTATTGACGAATTGAAGAGAAATGAAATTGTATTTAAGTATCAGTCGATAGAAAAAAAATTGGACGAGAATATTCAGTATGAAATAAAACAAAGCTCCACAGGAGAGAGGTATCTTATTGTCATTAATAGCAATAAAAATAAAAAAATCTCTATTAGTTATCCTATTAAAAGAAATTTGGATCCTTTAGAGGTCTATATTACAAAACTAAATTAATAATGCATATTTTAATTGTAAGTGGAGGATACCCTCAAATTCGGGCACCCCTATTAGGAATATTTGCATTTGATCAAGCAAAGGCTTTATTGCAGTTTGGTTACCACGTTACTTTTGTTTCAATAGACTTAAGATCAATACGTAGAAAGAGAAAATTGGGTCTAAGTAAGACACAAAAAGAAGGAGTAAATATTATAAATATATCTTTACCTCTGGGAAAGCTCCCATTTTCTGTTTTATCCTTTTTCGGTAAAAAAGCAATTCTAAAAGCATATAATATTGTTGAAAACGAGTTTGGTGTTCCTGATATTGTACATGCTCATTTTACTCTTATGGGTTATATTGCTTCAGTGCTAAAGAAAAAATTTAAATTACCATTAGTTATAACTGAGCATAGTAGTGCTGTTAATACAAAAACGCCAACAAAATCTATTTGCAGTTTAGCAAAAAAAACGTATTGCAAAGCTGATAAACTTATCTCGGTTTCTTCAAAGTTGGCAGAAAATATTTATTGTAATTGGGGAATAACCTCAAGTATTATTCATAATATTGTGGATACAAATAATTTTATTCATTCAGCTAAGAGCGAAAATAATAAATTCACCTTTTTATCTGTGGGAAATCTTAATTACAATAAGGGCTTTGATGTACTAATAAGAGGTTTTAGAAAAGCTGTTTTTAAAAATTCCGTAAATCTTATTATTATAGGAGATGGCCCTTTAAGAAAAGAGCTTCAACTTATGATTGATAATTACAACTTATCAGATCAGATAAAATTATTAGGTTATTTGTCTAGGAAAAATATTGCCAAAATAATGAATAAGTGCAGGGCTTTTGTTTTAACTTCACGCAGCGAGACATTTGGCGTTGTCTATATTGAAGCTCTGGCAGCTGGACTTCCTGTAATAGCGACTACTTGTGGAGGCCCTGAGGATTTTGTGAACTCATTAAATGGAGTGCTGATTCCAACAGACGATGAAACTGAATTGGCTAAAGCTTTAGAATTTCTTGAAAGCAACATAAATCATTATAACAATGATGAAATCTCAAAAAATATAAGAAAGCAGTTTAGTCCTCAAACAATAGCCAATAATTTAAATATTCTATATACAGAATTAGTAAATAGTTTTAATGAATAAAAAAGTTTGCCATCTTACATCGGTACATCCCATAGAGGATATTCGTATTTTTCATAAAGAGTGCGTGAGTTTAGCAAAAAATGGATTTGATGTAACCCTGATTGCTTGTGGCGATACTTCCTATGAGACAGTTAAGAATGGAGTAAATTTAATTTCGTTGAAAATTCCAGTTAAAAACAGGATTGAACGAATGATAAAAAGAACACGAGCAATATATAAAAAAGCACTTGAAATAGACGCGGATATATATCATATTCATGATCCAGAACTTTTGATATATGCAAATAAGCTAAAGACCAAGGGGAAAAAAATTATATTTGATAGTCATGAAGATGTTCCAAGTGATATTTTTGAAAAAAAATATTTACCATTTATATTAAGATTATTATTAAGTCGTTTTTATATAATTTTTGAAAGACATTCATTGAAGAAGTATGATGTTGTTATTTCTGTAACCCCTCATATTGTCGAAAGATTGTCAAAGATTAACAACAAGACATATCAAATTACAAATTATCCTTTATACCAAGATTTAAAAAAAAAGAAAGAAGTTGATAAGTATGAAACGCCAACACTGCTATTTGCTGGTGGAGTGAGTCCTCTATGGATGCATGAAAACATTCTTAAAGCAATAGAAAATATTGATGTTAGATATATTATTGCGGGAAAATCATCTGATAATTATTTAGAATTGCTTAGTGAATATAAGGGGTGGGGTAAAGTAACTTATTTGGGCAAAATTCCTCACGAACATGTTAATGAATTGTATCAAAAGTGTCATGTAGGTGTGGCTTTAATGGACTACGCTACAAGTGCAGGAGGTAAACTTGGAACATTAGGCAACACAAAGTTGTTTGAAATTATGATGTCTGGATTACCTATTCTTTGTACAGATTTTGTGCTATGGAAAAATATTGTTGAGGTCAATAATATTGGACTTTGTGTAAATCCACATGATATTGACTCCATAACTACTGCATTAAAAAATCTTTTATTCAACGTTGAAGAAGCGAAAAATATGGGTAGACGAGGAAAACAAATAGCTCTTAACGGGTACACATGGGAATCTCAAGAAAAGTTACTTGTTGAAATTTATCAAAGTTTATAGTAACTATTCAGCGATTATTGAAATATTACAAGCCAGATTATCAGATGTTTGAAGAATTAGAAGTTATTTTATTTACTTGAAATTACTCATTTTAAAAGATGTTTTAGAATTTTACATCCCATATGTTGTTGATAATCTACTTTATTTATGACTGAATAGTCACAGTTTATAAATGTAATGCTTAAATAACATTAAATATGATACGAATTGTAGGTGATACGTGTTTTTCGGATAGCGATTTTGATCAAGGTTTTGGAATAGGAAGTCAACTTAAAAATAATAACGACATTCTTTCTCAAATAAGTAAAAATCAAGGTGATATATGGTTAGGGAACCTTGAATGCGTTGTCTCAGATACAACCGAAAATAAAACAGGTGTTAATAATTTTAGAATATCTGAAGAAGAATTTCTTAAATCAACACAATTGGATATTTATTCTGTAGCAAATAATCATTCAATGCAACATGGGCACGAAGCTTTTAGAAATACATTAACTGCGGTTGAAAAAGTAGGCAAACATGTAGGTAGTGTCGACCAAAAACATATTATAATCAATCATAAAGATACAACTTATGGTATTATTTCATTTTCTTTAAGGAATGAGGTGTTTTATAATCCTGCATTATATTGGTTGTCTCCGGATTTCTCAGAAATTGAGAGTGAGTATGATCAAATAAAGAAAACACAAGTGAAGATTGCGTACATTCACTGGGGAAACGAATTTATTAATTATCCTAATGTTGAGCAAAAAAGATTTGCCCATTTGCTTATTGATATAGGTTTTGATTTAATTATTGGTACTCACCCGCATGTGTTGCAGGGATATGAGGTTTATAAAGGTAAATATATTTTTTACTCGATTGGCAATTTTCTTTTTAATATGTCATCTCAAAGCACAAAATTTTCTGTTGTTGTAAATGTTGATTATTTAAATAATATTAAAGTGTCGTACGATTATATATACATTAAAAATGGTATCCCTGATTTTGTTTCAGTCGAAAGTGTCCCGACCGAATACCGATTTGAAACAATAAACTCGTTAATTTATTTAACAGATGACAATGAAATATATTATGCAAAAATGTTTAAGGAAAGAGCAAAATATCAAATAGAAAATCGTTTATGGATTTTGAAAACACTTCATAAACATAAATTTTCAGATATAGTAGAAATAGTGACATCATTTATTAAAAGAAAAATAAAAATATGAAATATACTAAGTTTGTAGAAAATTTATTAATGCCGTTAGGTGACACTATAACTGGTTCTGATGTAATGAGACGCCTACATTATTTTCAGAGAGTTACAAGTTTATCGGAAGAAGAAATTTCAGAACATTCTAAAGAAAAGCTAATAAAACTGCTTGACTTCAGCGTTAAGAAAATACCTTATTACTATAAATTAAATAGTTCAATAAAGGAAAATCCTTATGAATGGATTAAAGATTTTCCAATAATGACAAAAGCAACCATTAAGAAAAATGTAAACAACTTGCTAAGTAAACCTAAGAATAAATTGATATTGTCTTCTACGAGTGGTTCGTCAGGGGAATATGGAATTGTGTATAAAGATAAAAAAGACATATCTAATGGAAGAGCATTAATATTACTTTTTTGGGGGTGGGCTGGTTTTAAACCCGGAATGTCTGTTTTACAAACAGGCATGACTTCAAAAAGAGGTTTTGTAAAGTCTCTAAAAGATTTTTTTCTTAGAACGAAGTATTTCGTAGCATTTGGACTATCTGATGAAGAAGTAGTAAAACTATTACTTGAACAGAAAAAGAAAAACAGCGACTTTTTAGCAGGTTACGCGTCTTCTCTTTATGTTTTAGCAGATTTGTGCATCAAGAATAATATTACAGGAGTACGATTTAAAAAGGCAATTAGTTTAGGAGATAAGATGTTTCCACACTACAGAAAAAGAATAAAAGAAGCTTTTGGTTGTGAAGTAAACGATACTTATGGTTTATCTGAAGGTTTAACTATTGCCGCTCAGAAGGACAACGAATACTATTATATTCTTACCCCGCATGTGTACATAGAATTGTTAAATGATAAAGGAGAAGAAGTGGGCGATGGAGAAATTGGAAGAGTCATAGCTACTTCATTAGATGCTTACGGGATGCCTTTAATAAGATATGATACAGGTGATTTAGCTGTGAAGTTACCTAAAGATAAATACCCTAAGCAGAAAGAGCTACATCTTCCGCTCTTAGAGAAAATTATAGGACGAGATACTGATATTGTTAAAACTGAATCAGGTAAATATATGATTGTTCATTTCTTTACAGGAATATTTGAATTTATACCTGAAATCAAACAATTCAGAGTAATTCAAAAAGAACTAACTTCAATGGACATTGAGTATATCCCAGGCGAAAATTTTTCAATAAAAGTGTATGAAAAAGTGGAAAAACAAATACAAGATTATCTTAAAGAGCCTTTTCCAATTTATTGGAAGGAGGTATCCGTAATACCTCCAACAGCCTCTGGCAAACCTCAAATTATCCAATCATTATTATAGAGAATTGTTGAAATGAAAATTGTAACCATTATCGGCGCTCGTCCTCAGTTTGTAAAAGCAGCTGTTGTTAGTAGAGCAATTAAAGAAAAAGTGAATATAGAAGAAATTATTGTGCATACCGGACAACATTTTGATAAAAATATGTCGGATGTGTTTTTTGAAGAAATGCAAATTCCCAAACCCAAATATAACTTAGCGATTAACGGTTTATCGCACGGAGCAATGACAGGGCAAATGCTGGAAAAAATTGAAGCCGTTCTTTTAGAGGAAAAACCCGATTGGGTTTTGGTCTATGGCGATACCAATTCTACTTTAGCAGGAGCTTTGGCCGCTAAAAAACTTCATATAAAACTTGCCCATGTAGAAGCAGGACTAAGGTCGTTTAATATGAGGATGCCCGAAGAAATAAATCGTATTTTAACAGATAGAATCAGTGACGCCTTACTTTGTCCAACTGAAACAGCCATTGAAAACTTATATAGGGAAGGATTTGAAAATATCCGGTGCGATATTATTAATGTTGGAGACGTTATGCAAGATGCTGCCATTTTTTATAGTGAAAAAGCCAAGAAACCTACTGCCGTTATTCAAGAAGACTTTATTCTTTGTACAATACATCGAGCTGAAAATACGGATGATCCGGCGCGGTTAATGAATATAGTATCTGCATTAGAGAAAATTTCGAGTGAAAACTGTCCTGTCGTTATTCCATTACATCCCCGTACAAAAAATAAATTAAACGGAATGAATTATGATTTCTCGAATAGTTCTATAATATTTATTCAACCCATAGGTTATTTAGAAATGGTGTGGTTGTTGCAAAACTGCCGGTTGGTTATGACGGATAGTGGTGGAGTGCAAAAAGAGGCTTATTTTTTTAATAAATATTGCATTACTTTGCGTGAGGAAACGGAGTGGGTGGAATTAGTGAAAAACAATTTCAATGTTTTGGCGGGAAGCAATGCAGATAAAATAGCCGAAGCATACGGAGTATTATCAAAAAATATGACTTTTGATAACAAAAATAGGTTGTATGGGGATGGAGATGCCGGGAAAAAGATAGTAAAGTATTTGATGAATAATTAATATGCGAATTTGGTATTTATCAAAGTATGCACAGCGTCCTTTATTTGGCACACCCACCAGACAATATTTTTACTCTAAATATTTTGCAAAAAAAGGATTTGATGTAACGTTGGTTAGTTCTCGTTCAAATGGAAATAAAAGCTTTCCTCGTATAGGGTATAAAAATATGAGGATGGATAAATATGAAAGGGTAAAATTAATATTATTAAATGGTTCTATTATAAATTTGGGCTTTAATTATAAAAGGATTATAAGCTGGGTGCTTTTCGAGTTAAGGGTACTTTATTGGGGAATATTTCAATCGAAAGAAAAGCCTGATGTAGTAATTGCATCCTCATTATCTTTGCTAACCTTTATTTCTGGGGTGTTTTTTAAAAAATACTATAAATGTAAACTAATTTGTGAAGTAAGGGATATTTGGCCATTAACTGTTGTGGAAACAAAAAAACTATCAAAAAAAAATTTATTCATTCGTTTTCTTACTTATGTAGAACATTTAGGATACAAACATGCTGATATAATAGTTGGTTCTATGGGTAATTTGGCGGAGTATATTAAAAGTGTCAATCCTGATTATTCTAATAAAGTTAAATATATCCCCACAGGTTTCGATCCTGAATTTTATAAAAAGGATGATACTCTTCTTGCTGATTTTAATAAAAAATTCCAACAAATAGCTACTGATAATTTTATTGTTGGATATGCTGGAAGTATCGGTAAGGCAAATTGTATTGACCAAATAATAGATGTCGCTTATTTAATGAGAAATGATCACGTTAGCTTTGTTCTTATAGGCGATGGAGTACTAAAAAATGATTATCTTAAAAGGATAGAAGAGTTAAATCTACATAATATTCATTTTTTGGGATATTGCCCTAAAAAGACTCTACCTTTTATTTTAAATAAGTGTGATATTTTGATTAACCCATGGTTATCAGGTGTCAATATATATAAATATGGACTTTCTCCTAATAAGTGGATTGATTACATGTATAGCGGACGTCCAATCATAGTATCGGTGGATGGTTATCAAAATATTATCAATGAAGCCGAGTGTGGTATGTTTGTCAAAGCGGGTGATATCAAAGCAATAGTAGATGCGATTAATTATTATAGAGGTCTTAGTAAAATACAATTAGATGAAATTGGTCAAAATGGAAAAAATTATTTATTAAATAATCTCACATATTCAGAGCTTGCAAAAAAGTATTTAGATATTCTGAGATAACACATATTTTTGTTCACAATAATAGTTTACGAGGACCTTTAATTTAATATCAATAAATAGTAATTTGTTTAGTTTTAGATCAACTTTTAATTGAAAGGGAATTAAAGATAAAAGATATGAATATCCTTTTTCTAACAATGGCTCAATTTTCGAGTATAAATTCAAGAAATCTTTATACCGATTTAATGCGTGAATTTAACAACCAAGGACACAATGTGTTTGCAGTAAGCCCCTCGGAAAGATGATATAAGAAGAACACATCCTTAAGTACAGATAATGAAGTTAATATTTTAAATGTATACTTGACACAGTTTAATTTACACTACCGCTTTCCCTCGCAATTTATCGATACTCTCTTTTATCTGTTTCTTGAATTTTTGCCATCCGGTTAATTCTTCTTTGTGGTAATATCCGTAGCGGTAATATCGGCTGTATCCATATCCGTAATACGAATTTGTGAGGTCGTGACGGATATCGTTCACCACAAGCCCTATACGTGGCAATCTGTTGGCCTGAACCAATCTGTCCAACTGTTTTATGCTCTCTTTATAGGTTGCATCAACCCGGGTAACAAACAGGGTAGCATCGGCGTATTCTGCCAGGATATTGGCGTCGGTAACCGTCATGGGAGCACAGTCGATGATCACGTAGTCGAAATCGGCTTTAAGTTTTTGGAACAGCTCCTGCGTCTTCTCGTTCATCAATAGCTCGGAAGGGTTGGGAGGAATAATTCCCGCCGGCATTATACTTAAATTGGGTATCTTGTTTATGGGATACAAAATATCTTCGTACTCGTTTATTCTGATCAGGAAGCCCGAAATTCCGGCTTTTTTCTCCATGCTCACTAATTTTGTCAGCTGCGGCCTTCTTAAGTCCATACCCAGCAGCGCCGTTTTTTTGCCGCCAACTGCTAAGGTAGCAGCCAAATTCATGGAAATAAAAGTTTTTCCTTCTCCCGGCATGGTAGATGTGATAAGAATGGTGCGGTTGCCTTGGCCTTGCAAGGTAAAGCGCAGATTGGAACGTAGGATACGGAATTGCTCCGCCAAAGGGGAATCGTTATTTTCTTCAACAACGAATGTTCTGCCGTCGTCTTGGTCGTAATGGCCTATTTCTCCGAGAATGGGCGCGGTTGTGTTTCGTTCGATGTCTTTTTTGCTTTTTATTTTATTGTTGAGCAGGTCGCGTATGTAAATAATCAGAAAAGGAGCCAGCAAACCCAATAGAAGCGCCGCCATATAAATGAGACTTTTTTTGGGTTTAACAGGGGCGGATAGTGTACGGGCCGCGTCGATAACCCTTACATGAGAAATGGTGGAAGATTTGGATAAGGCTACCTCTTCCCTTCTCTGTAACAGAAAGATATAAAGTTCTTGCTGAATCTGTTGTTGTCGGCTATACTCCAACGCTCTGCGTTCTTGCGCCGGCACATTGCGGATGCTTGCCTGCACGTTGCCCGATCGTCTGCGAAGGGTATTCAGGCTTGCCTGCAAGGTTTGTTTCATACTCTGCAAACCATTGTTGAGACTGGTGCGTAAAGTCGCTAATTGGCTGTCGATATTTTGAATGAGCGGATTTTCTTCCGAAACGCTCATCAGTGAGCGCTCGCGTTGGAGCAATAGACTGTTGTATTCCTGGATAATGGAGCTTAATCCCGGGTTGGTTACCGTGAGTGACGTTGGTACCAATTTGGGGCTGGAGGATGTTTGCCTCAAGAAATCCATCAGTGAGTTTACTACGCTCAACTGCACTTCCAGGTCGGTTTCCGATTGTCCGTAGTTGGCGGAACTGCTTACCATGGCTTGCGATTGGGTTTCGATATTGACAATGTTATTTTCTTGTTTGAATTGCTGTATTTCGGATTCAAGCCCTGTTAATTCTTTTGTAACATTATCCAGTCGCTCATCGATAAAAGCAATGGTACTGTCGGAAATAATGTTGCGGTCCTGTATTTCGTTATTGATGTAATTTGATATTACCGTGTTCAGGACATCTTCACTTCGCCGGGGTTTGCTATCCAATATTTTCAGATCGATGATGGTATTGTTGCCTTGCGGCGAGGTAACCGAAAGTCTTGAAGCGTAGGAATTGGTCGTCCCGGTTACGGAATTAAGACCTATCTCGAGGGGATACTTCAGTTGCGGTTTTTCTTCATCGAAGAAAAACGTTAGAATGACGCCGGGCAAAACAATGGATGAACCGGGCGAACCTCTATACTCTTTTTCATCCGTTTTATTTTTTATTACAATGGTGTTGTCATCTAATGAGAGAATAAATTCATCGTTTAATAAACGGTGGTACATTTTTTCATCGATGATCTCTTGCTTCAACAGAAAAGGGAGGTCGCTCCTATAAAGCTCGCCTTTTTTTACCCGATGGTTGGTGGAATAAAACCTGACATTGAGGCCCAGGTCTTCTACCACTTGTTGCATCAAGGAGTAACTGTTGATTATCTGCATTTCGTTTTCCACATTGCCGCCTTGGCTGGTAATTCCCAAATTTTCGAGGATCAGTGCGTTGGCATCGCCTGCACCGCTACTTTCTTCCTTAATGAGGATCTTTGCCCTGGTATCGTAAACCGGCGTGGAAAAGCGTAACGCCAGCCATGCTAATATAAGGGCCAACAGGCCGCATGCGATAGCCCATATCCAATTGGCGCGGACAATATTTACTATTTGCTGAACATCGAATGCGCTTTCTTGTGAGTTGGCATCCAATTCCTCGATCAAACGGGAGATATCTTTCGTATTATCTTTCATATTACAATCTTGACAATAATATTGCTATGGCGCTTAATAAAGAGACTGCTGAGGTAATAATGGATATATTTCTCGCGTTGAATGTATCGGTTTGAGAGGCTTTGGACTTGGCCGGCTCCACGTAAATTACATCGTTCTGCTGGAGATAAAAGTAGGGGGAATGTAATAATTGGCCATCATTGATATTGTATCTCACAATTTTTTGCCTGTTCCCTTCCTGGCGGATCAACATGATGTTTTCTCTTTTTCCGTAAATGGTCATGTCTCCCGCCAGTCCCAAGGCGTCCAGAACACTGATGCGTTCTCCCGCTACGAAATACGACCCCGGCTGATTGACTTCGCCCAATACGGATATTTTGAAATTTCCCAACCGGACATTGATGACAGGGTCTACGTAATATCGTTTGGCGCGTTGCGCTATTTGTTCTTTTATTTGCGTGGTGGTCAATCCCGCCACCTGTATGGTTCCAATCAAAGGAAGCTCAATGTTGCCGTTCTTATCTACCAAATAACCGATGGCGCCCCTTTCTTCCGCCGAAGCATTGTTGGGATTTCGTTGTTCGTTTTGAACCGCCGACAGGTTATTGTCCATTACCTGGATGCTTATTTGCAATACATCGTCGGGCTTTACCTGCAAAGCATTGTAAACAGTATTTCCTAATACAACACCATCTGTATAAACAACAGTATCTGTGGGTATATTCACGAAATAGGGCACATTTTCGTAGCTTCTGCAAGAGCTCAATAAAAGGATGCTCAAGAGAGCCGGAAAAATAAAAAATGATTTTATTTTCATTGTCGTAATTTTTTTGAATAGTCAGGTTTAATAGTTATAATCTATTAAATAGAATGCGTTGATGTTGATACATGCACAATGTGCGGCTTGTTTGTTTTAAAGATTATCCAGGATGCGAAAGTACAACTTATTCGCTGAAAAATCAAAGAAAACCTTCTATAAATTCGGGTTTTGTGGTAAATTTTCGCAGTAGCAGGCCTTATGCCCCTTATCACTTACCATTTTTACGAAGAAGAAATGATAAAGAGGCTGTCGCAAAAGCACCAATGTAATTTCATTTTGTCGTGTTGAGTCCCCACCCTAAAAATTAGGCATAAAAAGAAAATGACATGAATAATAATAAATAGATGCCTCCTTTCGTCGGTATGACAATTGACTTGTAGCGCAGCTATCTGCGGTTGTCATTTCGAACGAAGTGAGAAATCTATAACAACTCAAAATCAGATATTTATAAAAATATGTCATTGGTAAAGAAGTGATCCCGATAGCTATCGGGAGACAATTTGATAGCAGATTTTTACTTTTGAGACAACTTTATTCTAACAGTCTATTATCTGATATTCACTTTCAATACTCATCTTTCGTGTGATTGATCTTGAAAAGTTTCACGATTTCCACCACAACAACCGGAACGAATGATAATCCGATTACGTACAACCAATGTGTGGTATCCATTACTTCGAGATTAAATATCTCCCTGATAGCCGGTATGAACAACACGATAAGCATTAACGCGGCTGAAGCGAGTATGGCAAGCAACAACATTTTATTGCTGAAAATACTTGTTCGGAACGAAGATAATCTGTTGGAATGCAGGTTGCGCACGTGAATCAATTGCGAGAACGCCAACACGGCAAACGCCATGGTTTGTCCGAGTGTTTGGCCACCATCACGGTTTCCGACCATATAGGCTAAAAGCGAAATCAATCCAATGGTTGCTCCCTGATAGAAAATTCGCCACATCATTCCTTTGGTAAAGAATCCCTGTTGAGGATCTCGCGGACGGCGGGTCATAATATCTTTTTCGGCAGGGTCCATGCTGAGAGCGAGCGCCGGCAAACTGTCGGTTACGAGGTTTACCCACAGGATCATGATGGGTGTAAGCGGATTTCCTAAATTGAAAATGGAAGCGATAAGTATCAACAACACTTCACCCACATTGGCCGACAGTAAAAACTGAATGGCTTTGAGAATATTGTCGTAAATACGTCGGCCTTCTTCCACCGCATCTACAATGGTGGCAAAGTTGTCATCTGTGAGAATTACATCCGATGCTTCTTTGGCCACTTCCGTTCCCACAATTCCCATCGAAACGCCGATATCGGCTTGTTTGAGTGCGGGCGCATCGTTTACACCATCGCCGGTCATGGCCACGATATCGCCGTGCGATTGCCATGCTTTCACAATACGTACTTTGTGTTCGGGAGCCACACGCGCGTACACCGAATATTTCTCCACATCGCGATAAAGTTCATCATCCGAAAGTTCCTGCAAATTTACACCAGTAATGGATTTATCACTGTCCTTAAAAATTCCTATTTCATCGGCAATGGCTACGGCGGTGACTTTGTGGTCTCCCGTAATCATTACGGGTTTAATGCCTGCCGTTTCGCACTTACGAACGGCTTCTACCACTTCGGGGCGCGCAGGATCGATCATACCCAATAGACCGACGAATACAAGGTTATTTTCCACCGTTTCGGCGCTCACATCCGCAGGAACGGAATCCAAATCTTTGTACGCCACAGAAAGTACGCGCAGCGCCGACTTGGCCATGCGTTCGTTTTCCTGCTTGATAGTTGAAATATCTTCTTCGGAGATCGGGCGTACATTATCGTGCATTAAAATATGTGTAGTTACGGCCAATACTTCGTCCAAACCGCCTTTCACGTTGGCGCGAAATTTACCGTCTTCCATTTTGTTGATGGTGGTCATGCGCTTTCGTTCCGAATCGAACGGGACTTCCGATACACGCGGAAATTGTTTTTCGAGTTCGTTTTTATTGATATCCAAATCGAGCGCGATATCCACGATAGCAGTTTCGGTGGGGTCGCCCGCTGTTTCGTGACCGCCTTCCGATGACATTTTCAAGTGTGCATCGGTACAAAGCAGCGATGAATGAATAAGCGTTTTTTCATCATTATCAAGTTCTTCGGGAACGGGTGCATTTTTGAAATCCACGCGATTTCCGCCTGTCCATCCTTCCACAACGGTCATTTTATTTTGCGTGAGCGTGCCCGTTTTATCGGAACAAATTACCGTTGTACTTCCCAATGTTTCAACCGACGGAAGTGTGCGCACGATGGCGTTAAGTTTTACCAACCGTTGTACGCCGATAGCGAGCACAATGGTAGAAACGATCTGTAACCCTTCGGGAATAGCAGCAACGGCAAGGCTGACGGCCATCATAAACATTTCGAGCCAATCGTTTCCGTACAACAATCCCACACCGAAAATCAACACACAGATGCCGAGCGCTACATAACCCAATATTTTCCCGAGTTGCTCAAGGCGTTTACTCATGGGCGTTTCGGTATCGGTTGTGTTTTGCAGCATATTGGCAATTTTACCCACTTCGGTATTCATTCCCGTTCCTACGATCACCCCTTTTCCACGTCCGTACGTAACCACACTCGTAGAGAAAGCCATGTTTTCACGATCTCCCAACGGAACTTCGGATGCTTCTATCGTATCGGTATTTTTCTCAACCGGAACCGATTCGCCCGTGAGCGCGGATTCCTGAATCTTCAGGTTTACAGCTTCCACCAAGCGCATATCCGCGGGGATAATATCGCCGGTATCGAGCACTACGATGTCGCCGGGAACAATTTCGGTAGAAACTATTTCCGTAACAGAACCATCACGCAACACCTTGGAGTGCGGCGCACTCATGCTGTTAAGCGCTTCGAGCGATGACTGCGCTTTCTTCTCCTGCCACACGCCGATAATGGCATTTACCACGAGAATCGCAAGGATAATAATGGCTTCGGTTACACCTTCGCCCTCGTGAATTCCGATGTATCCCGAAATTCCGGCAGCGATCAATAAAATAATCACCATGCTGCTTTTGAATTGCTCAATAAACATGGTGGCAAGCGTTTTTTGTTTTTTAGATGCTAATTGATTAGGGCCGAATTCTTCGAGTTTTTGTTTCGCTTCGTTTGAAGACAACCCTTTGTCGGCAGCAACGTTTAATTGCTGCAAGACCTCTTCGGCGCTTTGAGTAAAAAATGGTTTCATTTATATATGTTTAGTGTTTGTTATGAGTTCTGTGCTAACCAAACTTTCGATGGGGGTTGATTCTTTCTTTTGATTTTGCATAAGAATAAAACAACTATTAAAACAAATTGTTTTTATAATAGTTAGCAAGAGAGAGCTATGAATCAAATCAATCTTTATTTTTATGTTATAAAACATAATTATTTAACATCATATCAAATCATAACTATCTCCACAGTTTTTTCTAACTTGCATCGCTATTTTTGATAGTACGACTTTGCGCATCTCACAAAGCAAAGTCGTTTTGATTATATAATAGAATCTAATTTTTTAAATATTACCAAATCATGAAAGTTTATAAAACTAATGACATTAAAAACATTGCCATTGTAGGTAATGCAGGATCGGGTAAGACCACACTCGCAGAAGCTATGCTCTTCGAGAGTGGTCTTATAAAACGACGCGGTACCGTTGAAACGGGTAATACCGTGAGTGATTATTTTCCGGTTGAAAAGGAATATGGATATTCTGTTTTTTCGACAGTCTTTTCTTATGAGTGGAAAAATAAGCAAATGACCTTTATAGATTGTCCCGGATCGGATGATTTTGTCGGCGGGATCACGTCTGCTTTGGGGGTTGCCGATATGGCGCTGATGCTTATCGATTCGGGAAACGGAGTTGAAGTGGGAACTTTAAATCAATTCCGTCATATAGAAAAGCTGAATAAACCGATCGTTTTTGCCATCAATCAAATGGATCATGACAAAGCCGATTTTGAAAATACCCTTGCAGGAATGAAGGACGCGTTCGGGAATAAAGTAGTTCCGGTACAATATCCTGTAGGTAACGGCGCTCATTTCGACGGCATTGTGGATGTGTTGAAACAAAAACTCTATAAATGGAAACCCGGCGCCAACGCTCCCGAGGTTTTGGATATTCCGGACAGCGAAAAAGACAGAGCCGATGAATATTATCAGGTATTGCTTGAGGCATCTGCCGAAAACGATGAAGGTTTGATGGAAAAATATTTCGACCAGGGTTCTTTGACCGAAGAAGAAATGCGCGAAGGAATTCAGAAAGGAATGATCACGAGAAGCATATTCCCTTTGTTCTGCTTATCATCGGAAAAAAACATGGCCGTTCACCGGTTGATGAATTTTTTATGTTTGGTTGCTCCGTCACCCGATCAGGTTGCCGCGCCGATAAATTCAGAAGGAAACGAAGTGAAACCCGATGCGAGCGCTCCTACCAGCCTCTTCTTCTTTAAAACAACGGTTGAGCCGCATATCGGAGAAGTTTCTTATTTTAAAGTGATGTCGGGTAAAGTAAAGGAAGGCGACGATCTGACCAATGCCAACCGCAATTCCAAAGAACGCATTGCACAGATATATACCGTTGCCGGACAAATTCGCAATAAAGTGGAGGAATTGGAAGCCGGCGCCATCGGCGCCGCCGTGAAACTGAAAGATGTGAGAACGGGCAACACGCTGAATGGAAAGGGAGCAGAAAATAAATTCGATTTCATCAAGTATCCCGAACCGCGTTACCGTAGAGCCATAAAATCTAAAAGTGAAGCCAACGCCGAAAAATTAAGCGAAGCGCTCACGCGCATGAAAGAAGAAGACCCAACGTGGGTAATTGAAGTATCGAAAGAATTGAAACAGACGATCGTTTCAGGGCAAGGCGAGTTTCACTTAAAGACATTAAAATGGCGTCTTGAAAACAACGACAAGCTGGAAATCGATTACCTGGAGCCGAAAATTCCTTATCGTGAAACGATAACCAAACAAGCCCGAGCCGATTATCGGCACAAAAAGCAATCGGGTGGAGCCGGACAATTCGGTGAAGTGCACCTCATTGTGGAACCATATACCGAAGGTATGCCGGTGCAGGACATCTATAAATTTAACGGACAGGAATTTAAAGTGCAGTCGCGCGATGTGCAAACCATCGATTTGGATTGGGGCGGACAACTCGTTTTCGTGAACAGTATCGTGGGCGGTTCCATCGATTCGCGTTTTTTACCGGCCATTTTAAAAGGAATTATGGGACGCATGGAGCAAGGGCCGCTGACCGGTTCGTACGCGCGCGATGTTCGCGTGATTGTTTACGACGGAAAAATGCACCCGGTAGACTCCAACGAAATATCGTTTATGTTGGCGGGAAGAAATGCTTTCAGCACGGCATTTAAAAATGCCGGCCCCAAAATTCTCGAACCGGTTTACGATGTTACCGTTTCCGTCCCCGGCGATTATATGGGCGATGTGATGGGCGACTTGCAAGGACGCCGCGCCATGATCATGGGGATGGAAAGTGAAAAAGGATTCGAAAAAATCAAGGCTCGCGTTCCGTTAAAGGAAATGTCTAATTACTCAACTTCCTTGAGTTCTCTGACCGGTGGCCGCGCTTCCTTCACTATGAAGTTTGCCGATTACGAACTCGTTCCATCCGATGTTCAGGATAAACTCTTGAAAGAGTACGAAGAACAGGAAAAGGATGATTAAGCCTCTTCTCACCCCTCTTCACAAGAGGAGGAGTGTTTCGTGAATTATTTTATAGAAGAAGTTGTCTCAAAAGTAAGGCTCCACTTTCATTTTGTCATGTTGAACGAAGTGAAACATCTATATTGTCAATCCAATTAGATTCTTCATTTCTCCGCCAGTTGGCGGATCCATTCAGAATGACAATTTGACAGCGAAGTTTATTTTTTAGACAGCTTCTTGTTGTTTACAGAAGCAACAATAAAAAAAAGCGAACTCTTGAAAGTTGAGTTCGCTGTGTGAAAATATAATAGTAGATTGTATTAGTTTTCCTGTTGTTGCGGAGCTTCCGGCCTTGGAGGACGCGGAATTAGAACTTTACGCGAAAGTTTGAATTTTCCGGTTTTCGGGTCAATATCGATCAGTTTTACCTGAATTTTATCGCCTTCTTTTATGCCGGCATCTTCTACTTTTTCCAAGCGTTTCCAATCTATTTCGGAGATGTGGAGCAAGCCGTCTTTTCCGGGTAGAAATTCGCAGAATGCGCCGTAAGGCATAATAGAACGAACGGTGGCTTCATAAACTTCCCCGATTTCGGGAACGGCTACAATGCCTTTGATCTTTGTCATAGCGGCATCGATGGCCGATTTATTGGACGCCGAAACTTCTACGCGGCCTTTATTATCGATCTCTTCAATCGTAATTATTGCTCCGGTTTCTTCCTGAATTCCCTGAATGATCTTTCCGCCCGGGCCAATAACCGCACCGATGAAATCTTTCGGGATTTCCAATACTTCTATGCGAGGCGCGTGCGGTTTCAGGTCGGCACGAGGTTCTGAAATGGTTTCCATCATTTTATTCATAATGTGTTCGCGGCCTGCTTTGGCTTGCGCCAAGGCTTTTTCGAGAATTTCATAAGAAAGTCCGTCAACCTTAATATCCATTTGGGTAGCGGTGATGCCGTCTTTTGTTCCGCAGACTTTAAAATCCATATCCCCCAAGTGGTCTTCATCGCCCAAAATATCCGATAAAACGGCGTATTTTTGTCCCTTATTTTCGGAAATCAACCCCATGGCAATTCCCGAAACCGGTTTTTTGATCTGTACACCGGCATCCATCAAGGCGAGCGTTCCCGCGCAAACGGTTGCCATGGAAGATGAACCGTTGGATTCCAAAATGTCCGAAACCACACGTATCACGTAAGGGTATCCTTCCGGTATCATGCGTTTAAGCGCGCGATGCGCCAAGTTTCCGTGCCCGATCTCACGACGGCCTGTGGCGCGTTGCGGCCTGGCTTCGCCGGTGGAGAAAGGCGGAAAGTTATAATGCAGAAGAAATCTTTCGGTTCCATGCACCAACACGTCGTCAATGATCTTTTCATCGAGTTTTGTGCCGAGGGTAACGGTTGTAAGCGACTGCGTTTCACCACGGGTGAAAACCGCCGAACCGTGAGGCCCGGGCACGTAGTCTATCTCGCTCCAAATAGGACGTATATCGGTTGTTGCCCTGCCGTCGAGGCGTTTGCCTTCATCGAGGATACTGCGCCGCATGGCTTCTTTTTCCACATCGTGATAATATTTTGCGGCAAGAGGTTGTTTTTTCTCTAATTCTTCTTCGGGAATAGTTGTTATAAATTCATCCAATATTGCTTTAAAGGCATCCGAACGTTCATGTTTATTCCGGCTCTGTGAACTGGCTATTTCGTACGCTTTTTGATAAGAAGCGTCCCATACTTGTTTACGTAACTCTTCATCGTTCTCTTCGTGAGAATATTCGCGTTTTGTAGTTGTACCAACCATTTCCATCAATTCTATCTGCGCCTGGCAATGCTTTTTGATTTCTTCGTGCGCAAACTTAATGGCTTCGAGTAATTCGGTTTCGGAGACTTCGCTCATTTCGCCTTCCACCATCATGATGTTGTCGATAGTAGCGCCGACAACGATATCCATATCGGCATTTTCCAATTGCTTGAAAGTGGGGTTTGTAATAAGTTCGCCGTTAATTCTGGCGACACGCACTTCCGATAACGGCCCGTTAAACGGAATATCGGATACCGCCAAAGCAGCAGAAGCGGCCAATCCGGCTAATGCATCGGGCATATCTTCGCCATCGGCAGAAAAAAGGATCACGTTTACAAAAACTTCCGCGTGATAATCATCAGGGAATAAAGGACGAAGCGCCCTGTCTATTAAACGGCTTGTGAGGATTTCGTAATCCGAAGGCCTCCCTTCGCGTTTCAAAAATCCCCCGGGAAATCTTCCGAAGGAAGCAAATTTTTCTCTATATTCTACTTGCAGCGGCATAAAATCTACTCCGGGTGAGGCATCTTTAGCAGCGGTAACAGTGGCCAGAAGCATTGTGTTGCCCATGCGCAACGTTACAGCTCCATCGGCTTGTTTCGCCAATTTTCCCGTTTCGAGCGTAATTGTCCGTCCGTCTGACAGTTCAATACGCTTAGTAATAGGATTCGTCATAAAATAAATTTGTTATTTGTGAAATTTGTATATAAAATCGTACAAAGTTAACATAAAGTTTCGGTTTTGAATTAATGCTACTTATAAAATATTGAAAATTTGTGCGATATGTACTTATTCAACGAAATTAAAAGACTCTCTTTTTCTGTATTTGATGAAAAAGTTATAAGTTTGCGTTCTCAAAAATTCAAGAGACAATAATGAATAGATTTTCACTTTTTAGCTTTTATCTTTTATCCGTTATCTTTTTTACTTCTTGTGAGCAAGGAGAAAACTTTAAGGTAACCGGCAATTTCACTTCGGCAACCGACACAACTTTGTTTCTGGAGCACCGCGGATTGGGCGGGATTGAATTGCTTGACTCCGCAAAACTTAAAGAAAACGGCAAGTTTAGTTTTAAACAACCGGCCCCCGAGAATCCGGAGTTCTACCAATTGCGCATTGGCGAGCAAATAGTGGTGTTTGCCGTCGACTCAAACGAAACCGTTCAGGTAAGCGGAGACGTCAAGGATTTATTCAATACCTTTAAGGTTGATAATTCGCCGGTAAACGATCAGATAAAGCAGGTTGACGTGCTTACTCAATCGGCAAAAAAACAAATAGATGAACTGGAAGCGCAGCACACCGACAAAACCATCAACGATATGCAGTATTTGGAAATGTTGGATTCGGTATTGATCGATTATAAAGAGAAACTTTCCAAAACTATTCTCGGAAACCCTTCCGGCGCAGCGGCTTATTACGCCGCTTTTCAAAAAATAAACGATTACCTGATCTTTGACCCTCACGATAAGAAAGATTATGCTATGTACGGCGCGGTTGCTACATCGTGGGATAAATATTACCCCGGCACCGTGCGTTCAAAACATTTGTACGATTTTACAATGAATGCCCTACGGGCAAGAAAGCAGCAGGAACAACAGGCCGCCATGCTCAAAAATATTCCTGCAGTGCAGGAAAGCGCTTTGCCCGACATTGTTCTTAGCGATATTAACGGGCAAAAAGTAGCGCTTTCGTCTTTGCAAGGCAAAGTAGTGTTGCTTGATTTTACGGTTTACAACTCCGAGTTTTCGCCGAAACATAATATCGAGCTGAATTCTGTTTATAAAAAATTCGCTTCGCAGAATTTTGAAATTTATCAAATTTCGTTGGATTCCGAGGAGCATTTTTGGAAAAACGCTGCCAACAATTTACCCTGGATCACGGTTCGCGATGCGAAATCGGTATATTCTTCTTTGCTCTCTACTTATAACGTTCGCGAATTGCCCACTGCCTTCATTGTAAATCGCGAGGGCGATGTTGTGGCGCGCATTGAAAACTACTCCCCTTTGGAAGAAGAACTGCGGAAAGTGTTATAAAACATAATTCAAAAATTTTTTTAGTTACCAAGAAAATATTACTTTTGTAACAGTATTAAAATAAAAAGATTGAAGAGGGAGGATTCCGGTCTGAAGTTGACCGGAATTCTTTTTCTTTGTTCTTTTCATGCATCAACACGATTAAAATTTAAAGGAGATAATGATATGACGGTTACTTACATGACCGAAGACGGACTTCGAAAATTAAAGGAAGAATTGATCCAAATGGAATCTGTGGAAAGGCCCGAGATTTCAAGACAAATAGCCGAGGCGCGCGATAAAGGGGACTTATCTGAAAATGCGGAGTACGATGCCGCCAAAGAGGCGCAAGGTATGCTCGAAGCAAAAATAGCTCAACTCAAGGGGCTTATATCCACAGCGCGTATTATTGACCAAAGTTCCATTGGTACCGATTCTGTGCAGATCATGAACAAGGTTACCATTAAAAACACAAAAACCAAAAAGAACATGACTTACACGCTTGTTTCCGAAAGCGAAGCCGATTTGAAAAGTGGAAAAATTGCGGTGAATACGCCCATTGCACAAGGCTTGATGGGAAAGAAAGTAGGAGATGTGGTAGATATCAATGTTCCTTCGGGGGTGTTGAGTTTCGAGATTTTGGATATTTCTATTTGAAACAAAAAATGGCAACCATTTTCAGTAAAATAATAGCAGGAGAAATACCGAGTTACAAAATTGCGGAAGACGATAGGTTTTACGCGTTTCTCGACATAAATCCCATGGCGAAGGGGCACACGTTGGTTGTACCTAAAGAGGAAACCGATTATATTTTTGATTTAGAAGATGAGCTACTAACTGAAATGACGGTTTTTTGCAAAAAAACGGCTGAAGCCATCAAGAAGGCAATTGCCTGTAAAAGGATAGGAGTGATGGTTATCGGCTTAGAGGTTCCTCACGCGCATGTTCATTTAATACCTATTCAGAAAGAAGGCGATATGAATCTGTCAAATTCGCGCGTAAAACTTACTCAAGAAGAATTTCAGGAAATCGCGGCAGCGATAAGAAAAGAAATTTAGGCAACATGTCTGACAAAATATTAAAAGCGGCACTCCTCAAAAGTGCCGTTTTTTGTAATTGATAAAGTTCTTTTTAAGCGTTTTTTTCTACATATTCTTTCAGTGTGCCTTTTTGTTTCATTTTGATATATTTTTCAATATTCTTGTCTTGTGGTATCTGTTTACGATTTTTTTCATAAAAAGAAATAACAGATTCAATTCCCGGCTAAACTGCCTCCGGCCTTGTCTGTATAATTTTTGGTTTCGATAGATATTTGGCCCATCCACCCATAAATATCATTAACAAATCGGGCGTTTTGCTTCCCACAAATGTTACAATCTCCGGTTTTATTTCTAAATGCACATAAGGGCTTCCCGACAGCCATTTAATAAGAAAAGCATGAATTTCAACCCTTTTTTGTTTTTGTTCGTTAATGGGAGTTTTTAAAAGCCATTCAACGGCTTTTACTACATCTTTTTCGAGCGGAGCATAATCCTCTGCCTTTCCCAAGTGCACATTCTCGGGAATTATAAATTCTTGAGAGTAAATGCTCAATGAAAACATAACAGTGATAGGACATTTTTTTTCATTCTATATAATTTTAAAAAATTGTTTTCAAGCTGAATTAATTATTTATTTCCCAAAATCACACTTTCCTAATTCTCACTCCTCTGACAAAATGGCATTCTCCTTTTTCCAATATCAGGTCGGCTCTAAAGCGGGTAGGAAGGATGTTTTGCTCCAAATTCGGAAGGTTTATTTCGTCCCACACTTCATTGGCAAATTTCATCAAATCTTCTTCGCTGTACGAAGCGTATTGGTGAAAAAAAGACTCGGGGTCGGTGAAAGCCGTAACCTGTAACTTTTTAAAACGCTCTAAATACCAAGTACGGAGGTCTTTTTCACTTGCATCCACGTAAATTGAAAAGTCGAAAAAATCGGAAACAAAAACCTTTCGGCGCACTTTTTTATTCAGGGAAACTTGCAACACGTTAATTCCTTCAACAATAAGCACATCCGGCTTTCCGAAAGTATGTGTTTTGTCGGGGATAATATCATAATACAAATGCGAATAAACCGGAGTTTCGAGCACTTCTCTCCCTGATTTCACACCGGCTAAAAAAGCAAGCAATGTTTTTGCATCATAACTTTCCGGAAATCCTTTTTTGTTTAAAATATTTCTTTTCTCCAGTTCCTCGTTCGAGTAAAGAAAGCCATCGGTTGTTATGAGTTCCACTTTGGGTTTTTCGGGTAGCATCGATAATAATTTCTGCAATACCCTGGCCGTGGTGCTTTTTCCTGCAGCTACGCTGCCGGCAATGCCGATGATGTACGGAATTGTTTGACTGGGATTTTTGAAAAACTCTTCGCGTTCGTCGTGTAAATTTCTGTAATGTGTAATTTGTATTTGTAACAATCGGATGAGCGGCATATAAATATCCTCAACTTCCTCCATGGTTAACGGTTCGTTGAGTGCCTGAAGTTGGGTAAGATCTATATCCGCGATGGGAAATTCGGGATGCTCTTCCAGTTTACTCCAATCTTTTCTTGTAAATGCACGGAAAGGAGAATACGTTACATCGTATGGTTTGTAATTCATAAAAAGTTTGTTTGCGATTGCAAATATACTGCTTTGAGATTAAAACCCCGGAGTTTGAAGAAAAAACCTTTAAATTGGGGTTCTTTTTTTCGACATTCTGTTAAACTTTTTTGGTTGCCTGTTGTCTTAAATACATAATTAAAATCCAAAAATTATGAAAAAGTTATTTATCGCATTTGGATTAATAGTTACATCGTTAACTATAACTGCACAAGATTTCGATGTTTATGTTTCAAACATGAACGGTTATGCAAAATCCTATACAAACAGTCAGGTTGCAGACCTTTATAACAATTATTACGGAGTTCCGCAAAATACCTTAAACGGTTATTACAGCGATTTCGGGAACAATTGGGGAAATGTGGCGCTTGCCCTTGAAATGAGCCGTATTCTCGGCATCCCGATGCCCGATATTTTCGGCGTTTATCGCGACGGACAATCTCAAGGACAAGGATGGGGAGTAATGGCCAAAAGATATGGCATAAAACCCGGATCGGCCGCTTTTCATCGGATGAAAAACAATTTAGACCGCTCCCACAGAACTTGGGGAGGCATTTTCGGAGATTACGGAAAAAACAAGAATGCAAAGATCGCTAAAAAAGACGTTTATATTTTTGATAACGGCGTTATTAAATCCAATAAAAACAAAAGCAACAAGAGATTTAAAGACGTTCAAAAGGCTGTAAACAAAAACAATAGCAACAAAGGCAATAATAAAAGCAACCGCGGAAATAGCGGCAATAACGGAAACAGGGGAAAAGGCAAAAACAGATAACGTAGAATACCATTTTCTCTCTATATATGAAAAGCCGGCAGCGAATTCTATAATTGAATTCTTGCCGGCTTCCCTTTTTAGCGGTCTGATTGCTTGGAACGATCAGAGCAACTTTAAGTGTTATAAAAGTTCCACACTCCTTTTTATGAAGTTACTTAAGGCTTCGCCTTTTAGCATTCCGTTAGAGAGTAAAGCCAAATCGATGATCTGTTTCAATTTCGCGTTTTCTGAAGCATAAAGCGTAACCGCTTCTTTCTCTTTGTCGTGCGTATCGGCTTTTATTTGCTTTACAAGCGGATGATCAACGTTGAGCACTACCTGAAACATATCGGGCATTTCTCCGTAAAACGACATTCCGGCTTGCATTGCCGACATCTCTTTCATGCGGCGCGAAAATTCGTTTTGTGTTATTTGAACCGGTTTTGCCGACTCGCCCAGCGATTTAAAATCTACCGTAAACTCCGTTTTGTCCACCTGCGGGAGTTGTGATTTGATGGCTTCCGTTAAATTCTCTTTTTCTTTCTCCGAAAGTTCAACCGTTGTTTTCTCATCCTTTTCAATAATGTGTTCTGCCGTTTCGCTATCAACGCGTATGAAACGTGTTTTTTCGAGTTTCTGTTCCAATAATCCCATCCAATGAACATCCAGTTGCCCGTCCATAATCAGAACATCATAACCTTTTTCTTTAGCTGATTCTATAAAAGAATATTGTTCGGTTTTGTCGTTTGCATACAAATAAATCAACGATCCGTTTTTATCTGTCTGATTTTCTGATATCAACGTTTTGTATTCATCCAAAGTAAAGTACTTATTGTCCACATTTTTCAGCAAGCTGAATTTGGTGGCTTTTTCGTAGAATTTATCTTCGGTAAGCATGCCGTACTCAATGAATATTTTCAAACTATCCCATTTTTCTTCGAATTGAGGACGATCTTTTTTGAAAATATCTTCCAATTTATCGGCTACTTTTTTGGTGATGTGGTTGGATATTTTTTTAACGTTCTGGTCGCTTTGGAGGTAAGAACGCGACACATTCAACGGAATGTCCGGAGAATCGATAACTCCATGCAGCAAAGTCAAAAATTCAGGCACCACTCCCTCTACCGAATCGGTTACGAAAACCTGATTACTGTAAAGTTGAATTTTATTTTTCTGTAATTCGATGTTGCTTTTTACTTTGGGGAAATATAAAATTCCGGTTAAATGGAAGGGATAATCTACGTTGAGGTGAATCCAAAACAGCGGGTCTTCCATTGTTAAGGGATACAAGTCGCGATAAAATTTCAAGTAATCTTCGTCCGTTAAATCCGCTGGTTTTCTTTTCCATAGAGGATTTACCTCGTTGATAACGTTGTCTTCTTCTGTATCGACATATTTTCCGTCTTTCCACTCTTGTTTTTTGCCGAAAACTACCGGCACGGGCAAGAATTTACAGTATTTTTTCAGCAACGATTCAATTTTATCCTTTTCCAGAAATTCTTTATTCTCACTATCGATATGTAAAACAATATCCGTACCTCTGTCGGTTTTATCGGCTTCCTGCATTATATATTCAGGATTTCCCTCGCACGTCCATTTTACGGCAGGTTCGTTTTCCTTATACGATTTGGTAATGATCTCAACCTTTTTCGCCACCATAAAAGTGGAATAAAAACCAAGCCCGAAGTGGCCGATGATGGCGTTTGCGTTATCCTTGTATTTATCCAGGAAATCGTTGGCCGAAGATAAAGCGATCTGGTTGATATACCTGTCAACTTCATCCGCAGTCATGCCGATCCCACGATCGGATATGGTGAGGGTTTTCGCTTTTTTATCGATGGAAACCCGAATAGAGAGGTCGCCCAACTCGCCTTTAAACTCGCCTACATCGGCCATTGTTTTCAGTTTTTGAGTGGCGTCCACCGCGTTTGATACTACTTCACGAAGAAAAATTTCGTGGTCACTATATAAGAATTTTTTAATGATGGGGAAAATATTTCCGGTACTTACCCCGATTTGTCCTTCTTTTATCATGATTTATATGAATAATTATTTTGCTATTTAATTGCAAATAGTATGCCAGGGATGTTTTTCCGTGCTTTATATAAACCTCACTTAAAGCCATTGGTTTAACTCAATTTGTTAATCGGGATTTGGTTTCATCGAATTTCAGAGAAAAATTATTTAGAATAGTTCTAAAAAAGGAGCATGGCCTTTTGAAATCATATTTTAATATCAATATCACGTAGGTATAGATATTATTTATACCCAATAGTGGGGAAAAATTCCACACTATTAGTTTTTTCAATTGTTTGTAAATTAGTCGGTTGATAATTTCGAGCACAATACTTAACACTAATTAATTGTTTTTTTACCTGAAAAACTTGCGTTAATAAGAAATAAGTGCTTATATTTGCTACAGACAAATAAATAAGTTCAAGCTTAATTTTTGAAAATCTTTATTTGTCGATATTAACACAACAAAAACTAACATTATGAAGTCAATCAATTCATTTGAAAACAGATTGTTAGGTTTGCAGGACAATATGTTTAACTTCGCTCTCACTCTCACTGCAGACAGAGAAGAAGCAAAAGATTTGCTACAAGAAACAACACTCCGCGTATTAGACAATAAGGAAAAATATTACGAAAATGTTAATTTTAAAGGATGGGTTTTTACCATCATGCATAATATTTTCGTGAATAATTACCGGAAAATAGTCAGAAGCCAAACAATTATCGATAAAACAGAAAATCTCTATCATCTTAACTTACCGCAAGATTCAGGATTTGATACCCCCGACGGCGCATACACAATTAAAGAGATCAATAAAGCAATTTCGAGTTTTACCGAAGAATACAAAGTTCCTTTCTCGATGCACGTTTCAGGATATAAATACGAAGAAATCGCGCAACATTTAGACCTTCCTATCGGAACCGTAAAAAGTAGGATATTTTTCGCGAGAAAACGATTACAGGAAATGTTGAAAGATTTTAGATTTTACGCTGAATAAACGATAAAAAAACAGAAAAAACCTCTTCTAAGCAAGAGGTTTTTTTATTTCGATTTCTTTAGGTTCAATGACTCTTGCTATTTTACTCATAATCCTTTCGCTGGTTATTTTGTACTTTGCTGCCGATTGGCTGGTGCTGGGAGGTTCTTCATTGGCTCAGCGACTGGGAGTGAGCCCACTTATTATAGGGCTTACGGTTGTTTCTTTCGGAACAAGCGCTCCCGAGCTTGTTGTAAGTATCCAGTCTTCGTTATCGGGACAAGGTGCGCTTGCCGTAGGTAATGTGGTGGGTTCTAATATGTTTAATGTGGGAATTATTCTTGGTATAGCGGCAATTATTTATCCATTGTTGGTGAAGCGGCAACTTTTTAAAATCCATGTCCCGGTAATGATTATTGCTACCCTATTATTTCTGGTTACGTTTTACGATGGTAAACTTGTTTTTTGGGAAAGTTTACTGTTTCTCGTGGTATTTGTTTTATACATGACGTATCTTATTTATAAAACTGTAAAAAATAAGAACGATACGAAAAACGAATCCGGTTTTAGGCTGACGAAACATTGGCTTCTCGATGTTGCTCTAATTATTGTAGGGCTTAGCGGATTGGTTTATGGGTCTGACTTATTGGTCGAAAACTCCATTTTCGTAGCAAGAAAATGGGGGATGTCCGAAGCATTAATAGGTTTAACCATTGTAGCCGCCGGAACCAGTATGCCTGAATTGGCCACATCTGTTGTAGCAGCTGTAAAAAAACAAGCCGATATTGCCATCGGCAATGTAGTTGGTTCTAATATTTTTAATATATTACTTATTTTGGGAACGGCAGGAGCAATAAACCCGGTTGAAACTGCGGATATAAATTTGTTCGACGGAGCATATTTACTCGCCATCACTCTCATTCTTTTCTTTTTCATGAAAGCGAGAAGAAATGTAAACAGAATAGAAGGAGTTATTTTAGTTATTCTGTATTTACTATATTTCTTCTATAAGTTGTTGATGTAGATTTTACAAACTAATCACAGTCATTCTCCCGTTTTTTGTTTTCGGGTATCTTAAAATTCTTAGCGTGTTTTACTTTCTCTTTTAGCAAAGCTATTTCAAGAACCTCTTTCACATCTTCAACATAATGGAAATTAATTCCATCCAGATATTCGGGCTTTATTTCATTAATGTCCTTCTGATTTTCCTTGCAGAGAATAATATCCGTGATTCCCGCACGTTTTGCGGCTAATATTTTCTCCCGAATACCGCCTACGGGCATCACTTTGCCGCGAAGCGTGATTTCGCCCGTCATTGCCAAATTAGGCCTTACTTTTCGTTGCGTATAAGCCGAGGCCAAAGAAGTGATCATGGTAATCCCCGCCGACGGGCCGTCTTTCGGCATAGCGCCTTCAGGAACATGGATATGGGTGTTGTAGTTCTCGAATACTTCCGAATCGATATTAAATTCGTCGGCGTGTGAATGGATATATTCCATGGCCAGCATGGCCGATTCTTTCATTACGTCTCCCAAATTTCCGGTCAAAGTTAATTTAGAACCTTTTCCCTGACTCAGCGAACTTTCCACAAAGAGAATTTCGCCACCAACTGCCGTCCAGGCCAAGCCTGTAACCACGCCGGCATATTCGTTTCCTTGGTAACTGTCGCGAGAAAATTCTTCCACTCCCAAATATTCTTTCAGATCGCCAATGCGGAGCGATTTGGGATAATCTTCGTTCGCTGCTATTTTGCGAGCGATTTTTCGCATAATTTTCGCGATTTTTTTATCCAATTCGCGCACTCCCGATTCCCGGGTGTAATTCTCAATTATTTTCGACAATGTAGGCTTGGGTATGGAAAAAGCTTTTTTAGGAATTCCATGCGCTGCTAATTGCTTGGGAACCAAATGCCGATAGGCAATTTCTATTTTCTCTTCCGTAATGTATCCGCCTACGTTTATCAGTTCCATTCTGTCTAAAAGCGGTTGAGGAATTGAGTTGAGGTTGTTGGCCGTGGCGATGAAAAGCACTTTGGAGAGGTCGTAATCAACGGAGAGGTAATTATCGTGAAACGCGAAGTTTTGCTCCGGATCGAGCACTTCGAGAAGCGCCGATGAGGGGTCGCCCCGGAAATCGTTTCCGATCTTATCTATTTCGTCCAAAACGAAAACCGGATTAGACGAGCCTGCTTTTTGGATATTGTGGATGATGCGTCCCGGAATGGCTCCGATATACGTACGTCGGTGGCCGCGAATCTCTGCTTCGTCGTGCAAGCCGCCCAGAGAAACGCGCACATACTTTCTGTTGAGCGCTTCTGCAACGGATTTTCCTAACGAAGTTTTACCAACTCCCGGAGGGCCGTAAAGGCAGAGGAGAGGCGATTTTAGGTCGCCTTTTAATTTTAACACCGCCAAGTGTTCAATAATGCGTTCCTTTACTTTTTCCATCCCGAAATGGTCTCGGTCGAGTATTTTCTGGGCATTCTTTAAATTAAAATTGTCTTTTGTGTACTCGTTCCACGGCAAATCGAGAATGGTTTGCAGATAACCGAATTGTACCGAATAATCCGGCGCTTGCGGATTGAGTCGTTCTAATTTTGTAACTTCTTTTTCAAAGATTTCGGCAACTTCCGAATTCCATTTTTTATCTTTGGCTTTCTCCCGAAAATCGTCTATTTCAATTTGCTGTGTGTTGCCTCCAAGTTCTTCTTGTATGGTTTTTATTTGCTGTTGCAAAAAATATTCGCGTTGCTGTTGGTTGAGGTCTTCGCGCGTTTTCATCTGGATATTCATTTTTAGTTCCAGAATTTGCGTTTCTCTGTTTAATATCATCAGCAAGCGGTATGCTTGCTCTTTTTCGTCGTTGATACTGAGCAACTCTTGTTTTTCCCGGTTCTCGATAGGCAAGTTGGTAGCGCAATAGCTTACAAGCATATTGGAGAAAGAAGGATGATTGATGGTTTGCAACAACTCTTTGGGAGGTTCTCCCAATATGTTCAACATCTGATTCATAGAATCGCGGATGGAATCTAAGATCGCATTGAATTCTTTATCATCGGTGGGCGCTTTTTTCGATTCGAGGATTTTAAAAGTGGCTTTAAAGTAAGGTTCGGTTTGCGTGAAATCCTGCCATTCGAACTTTTTCTTCGCTTGAACAATGATGCTCAGGTTTTTATCGTCAAGTTCTATTATACGGATAACTTCGGCAATAACTCCGATCTGATACAGGTCTTCTTTCTCGGGGTCTTCCACATTGGTGTCTTTTTGGCATACAAGCCCGATATACCTTTGACGTTTGCCCAACGATTTAACTAATTTAAGCGATTTATCTCTTCCTACGGAAATAGGAAGTCCGCTGCCGGGAAATACGATGGTGTTGCGAAGCGGCAAAATTGGCAGCGTGTCTTTTAAAAACGCGCCATCTATTTCTTGATTGCCATCCATAAAATCTCCAGCAATAAAAGAAATTACGTTATCGCCATGCAAGTCTTCGCCCATCACATTTGTTTTCAGTCCAAACATATCTGTTTTGTTTTGTGTAGTTTTCTTTTTTAATTTCGTAACCCTTACTTTTTTATACCGTGAAAAAAAGCGTATTTTTGTTCATCGGATATCAAGTATCTCAATATTCGTGCCAAAAATACAAAAAATACGCCAATGTCTAATTCGTCTTTCAGATTTAAACAGTTTGTGGTTTCTCATGAAAAGAGCGGCATGAAGGTAGGAACCGACGGTGTATTGATAGGCGCATGGGCAAATGTTGATAATTGCAAAACACTTTTGGATGTTGGAACCGGAAGTGGGCTTATAGCCCTGATGATGACGCAACGGAATGTTTATGCCGAAATTACCGCGATTGATATTTATGATGACGTTGTGGACGAAGCCCGTGAGAATGTACAAAATTCTCTTTTTAAGGATCGTATTTCTGTTCTAAAAACTTCATTTCAGGATTTTGCATCAGCAACGACACAACGTTTCGATGGTATTGTTTCAAATCCTCCTTTTTTTGCCAATGGCCTGCTTTCGCCCAATTCTGTTCGCGCCGAAGCGCGACATGCACGCTCTTTAACAACAGCAGAAATTTTTAAATCCGGCAAATTGCTTTTAAGTGAAGGAGGTAGATTGTCGTTTATTTTCCCTTTTTCCGAAAGAGAAAAGATCATGTGGGAAGCAGCTATGGAAGGTTTTTATTTGAGTCGTGAAACCATTGTTTATCCTACGTCCGCAAGCGCTGCTAAAAGAATTTTGGTTGAGTTTTCGTTACATGAACCCCAAGAAATCATATCCGATGAATTATTAATAGAAATTGGCAGACACAGATACTCTCCTGAATTTATAAAGCTTGTAAAAGATTTTTATTTGAAACTGTAAAATATTCCAAGTAAAAGATAGTGGCGGATTTCTTTATTTCTTAGAAGAAAAATACTACTTTTGTCGATTAAATTTATCCCGCATGAAAAAAGTAGTCCACATAAAAGATAAGGATTTTGAACACTTTATTGATTTTCAAGAGATTCAGGAGTCCATAAAACGCATTGCCATTCAAATAGACAATGATCTTGCCGGAGAAAATCCCATTTTTTTGGCCGTTTTAAACGGGGCTTTCATGTTTGCCGGAGAATTAATGAAAGAGGTTTCCATACCTTGCGAAATCACTTTTGTGCGTTTGGCGTCTTATCATGGCACAACATCTTCCGAAAGAGTACAGGAAGTACTTGGTTTAAACGAAAGTATAGAGAACCGCACGGTTATTATTGTGGAAGATATTGTCGATTCGGGAAACACGATGGTTTCGTTAACCGAACAACTTCAAAGGTACAATCCCAAAGAAATAAGAATAGCCACGTTACTTTTAAAACCCGATGCGCTGAAGCGTGATATTAAACTCGATTACGTAGCCCTTGAAATTCCCAATGATTTTATTGTAGGATATGGTTTGGATTACGACGGATACGGGCGTAATTTAAAAGATATTTACAAAATCAAGGCCAATTAATTTCTACATTCTTCCCAATAAAACGTTTACATCGAAGTGTAACGTGGTTGCCGATGGATGGTATTGCGAAACGGCAAACCCGAATCCGAATCTTCTCACTTTTAAGCCTGCCCCTGCGGAAAATCCGCTCAACCTGTTGCCTTGCAACAATCGCATATCCGATGCTCTTTTGGGATTATATCCCAATCCGATCCAAAAATTTTCGGTTGGTTGAATATCCACGCCAAAAATTAAGTGGTGCATTAACGTAGTTCCAAAGTTTTCGTTTTCTTCAATGGCATTATTCTCGGTATCTAATTTGTTGAGTTTCCATTTGTTCAAGTGAGTGGCGGTGAGCGAAAACCGGATAGGAGCGTGCTCTAATTCCTTGGATAAACCCATGGTTATATTCCACGGCATAGCTACTCTTTCCTGGTCGTATGCAGAAATTTGCGCTCCCACGTTGGAAACGGCAAGCCCGAAATGCCACAATTTATCGGGATTTTGATAACTCAATCCCATGTCAACACCTAGCGCGGTGGAATTGTATTCGGCAAATGCCGAGTAAATAAACTTGGCGGTTACGCCGCCGCTCCAGTAATCGGAAAGCCTGCGGGAGTAAAACCCATTTAATGCAATATCTTTTCCCGAAAAAGTACCTGTTGATGTATTTTCGGGGGTTGTTTCCGTAAATTGCCCGTAATTCATAAAATTGACGCCTATTGCCCAATTGCTTAATTCATTGATGGCTTTTCCATAAATCGCGTTGCCCGCGCCTATATCGGCTACGTAAAATAAATAATTCACATTCAGGTTGTTATGCATCAGTTCGCTTAGCAGCGCGGGATTTTGAAAAGTAAGTGAAATATCGTTTTTATTGGAAGAAACATTCATTCCACCTACAGCATTGGAATAAACCGACGACGGAAAATTCAGAAATTCAAAAACCTTTTCTCCACTTTGCGCGAAAAGTTTTTTATGTGAAGGATTGATTATAAAAACAATCAGTATAATTACGGAAAATAACCTCTTTTTCATCGGTAAACTTCAAATTTATTCGTTCGAAAACTCTTTATAAACGGGAATTTACCCCAATTATTATTCAATCGAATTTATTTGTGATTTTATACATGAAAATGTTAAAATTGATTCATATTTATAATTCAAACGGGTTTTTTATTTCAATTTAATACAAGAATAAATTTTCAGGTAATAAATTGATGTTCTTTATAAAAAATATTTCGTTTTATCGCCTTCTGTGCCTTAAATTTGAGTTAAATAAAGAATCATAAATCCTTTAATACTTTTATAGCTATGAAACCTACAGAATTTTCAAAACAAAAAGTGAAAAGTATTCACCAAATTTCTCTTAGCTTGGGTATAATTGTTGCTTTATCGTTTTTATTAGTAGCTTTTGAATGGAACAGCAATTATGCGAAACTTAAGACTTACACTCAAAACGGGGCTCTGATTGAGGTTGTGGAGATTGATGTAACAGTGCGTACACCGGACCCCCCCAAACCTAAAATCGAAGAAATTCAGGTGGCTTCTCCCGAAGAGATTATTGTAAAAGACGAAGAGGTTGCTTCGGTCAAACTGATCTCTACCGAAGATATTCCTACGGTATCGGAAGTTGTTAAAAATACCGCTCCCGAACTTCCCGCAAGAAGAGAAGAAGCCGACGAAACAATTTTGGATTTTGCGGATATTGCGCCGTTCTTCACCGGAGGTGAAAGTGCGTTGATGGCTTTTTTAAGCCAATCTATCAAATATCCGGTAGTAGATATTGAACAAGGAAACCAGGGAAGGGTTATTTGCACTTTCGTGGTGGAAAAAGACGGCAGCATTACCGATATTAACGTAGTGAGAAGCGTTTCTCCAACGATTGACAAGGAGGCGATTAGAGTTATTTCGGCTATGCCGAATTGGAATCCGGGTGTAAAAGACGGCAAATTGGTGAGGGTAAAATTCACGCTTCCCATACATTTTAAACTTGAGCGAACCTATTAGGTCTTATATGGAAACGTGTAAACAAAAACGGTGCATACAATGTTAAATAAAAGATAAAATGGCGGTTTTTTAGATTTTTATTGAGAAAACATGATGCCATTAAAAAAAAATATCTAATTTTGTGCACAAAGTCTATTAATAGTAATTGAGTATTTAATAAGAAAAAGAGAAATAAAATGAGCAAAGACGAAGTAAAAAAAACCCAAAAAGCGAACTTGGAAACGCACAAAGGTACAGCCATTCTTATGGGGATACTCTTGGGTGTTTCAGTTTTGTTTTTCGCTTTTGAGTGGTCGAGCCAAACTCAAAAACTCGACGAAAGCGTGATCGTTGCCGATCTTCTTGCCGAAGAAGAAATTGAGATTACCCGTCGCGATCCGACTCCACCACCACCTCCTCCTCCACCCGCTCCCGAAACTCCGGAAGTAATTGAGGTAGTGGAACAAAAAGTGGAAACACAAATAAAGATCGATTTCGAGGATAATCAAGACAGGGTGCAGGTTGATACTTACGTACCGCCCCCACCACCAAAACCCAAACAAGAAGAGGTAACGGATGAAATTTTTGTTGTTGTAGAAGAAAATCCCGAATTTCCCGGTGGACAAACCGCTATGATGAAATTCTTGGGCGATAACATAAAATATCCGGTTATTGCACAAGAGAACGGGATTCAAGGACGTGTTATCTGTAATTTCGTTGTCGAACGCGACGGTAGCATTACCGATGTTCAAGTAGTGCGCGGTGTTGACCCGTCTCTTGACAGGGAAGCCGTTCGTGTGATACAATCCATGCCTAAATGGAAACCCGGTAAACAGCGCGGCGCACCCGTTCGTGTAAGATTTACCCTTCCGGTTGTATTCCGTTTACAACAATAATTTAGAAGATTTAAATAGATTGATACGCGAAAAGCTGCTTTTGAATAAAAAGCAGCTTTTGTGTCTAAAATAAAACCCAATGTAATGATTTATCCTATCACAGAGCTCGAAGCGATTATTGCAAAAGAATTTGACGAAATAGCTCTCAATAAAGAACCCGAAAACCTATACAACCCGATAAAATATATACTTTCACTTGGCGGCAAACGCATAAGGCCTTTATTTACTTTGCTCGCCGCAAATCTTTTTGGCGGCGATATAAAAAAAGCAATAAAACCTGCAGTCGCCATTGAAGTTTTCCATAATTTCAGCCTGTTACATGACGATTTAATGGATAAATCGGAAATGCGCAGAGGAAAGCCCACCATTCACAAAAAATGGAACAGCAATATCGCCATTTTATCCGGCGATGCCATGCTGATAGAATCCTATAAATTTCTTGCGCAGGTTCCTAAAAGTATTCTGCCCGAAATCCTCGATCTTTTTTCCTCCATGGCTCTCGATGTTTGTAAAGGACAACAACTCGACATGGATTATGAAAACAAGAAACATGTTACCGAGGCGCAATATATTGAAATGATCAGGCTTAAAACCGCGGTACTTATAGCATCGGCATTAAAGATCGGGGCCATTTCTTCGGGAGCTGAGTCCACAGATGCCGAGTTACTGTATGATTTCGGTATAAATATCGGATTGGCGTTTCAATTAAAAGACGATATTTTGGATGTTTACGGCGATCCAAAAACTTTCGGGAAGAAAGTGGGCGGAGATATTGTTAATAATAAAAAAACGTTTTTGTTGATAAAAGCTCAAAAAACAGCCAATAAAACCCAAAAAATTGAATTGGATAAATGGATATCGATCTCCGATTTTAACGCGAAAGAAAAAATATCGGCTGTTAAAAAAATTTACGATCAATTAAATCTGAAATCTATTTCCGAAAATCTCGTTGAAAAGTATTATCTTGCAGCGTTGGATTGTTTGTCGGCCATCAACGTTGCCGACGAGAGAAAGAAAGAACTACTTGTACTTGCTGAAAATCTGACGTACAGAGAAAAATAATTAACATTATCAAAAAAGAACCTTTATTGCGAAGCAATCATTAAGTTTTTCATGCCGTATCGCCGATTACCCAATACAGACACTTCTCGAATAAGAGCCTTGAGAACAGCTATTGAAAAATCAGGGAAAACCGATTTTCAAGAGTTGGCAGTATCTATGAATACAATTTCTAAAGCCAAAACCGTTGTGAACAAGTTCGAGAAATTGTGTAATCAGTATCAACAAATTTTCGATACGCAGGTTAAGGCCAACATCCTGTTTCAGAGTAAGGTGAAAAATGCAAAAATGTACATTTCGCATTTTGTGCAGGTGTTGTATATGAGCGTGATGCGTTCCGAAATAAAAGCCACTCACTTGCAATTGTACGATTTACAGGATTTAAACCTAATCGTTCCCGATTTAAACACTAATGATCAGTTACTTGAGTGGGGAGAAAAAATAATTAACGGCGAAAATAAAAGAATGGCCAAAGGCGGAGTTCCCATCTATAATCCATCCATAGCCAAGGTTAATGTAATGTACACTATTTTTAAAGACGGCTATCAAACCCAACAGTTACACCAAAAAGCCACATCTCGGGTTTTAAATGATGTATCGGAATACAGAAAAGAAGTTGATGCAGTGATCTTCGATATTTGGGAAGAAGTGGAAAAACACAATTCAGAACTTCCCGAGATAAAGCGTTTAAATAGTAATAGAGAATACGGTGTGATATATTATTACAGAAAGGGCGAAATTATAAATGAGAATAATTGATACCCACGCTCATTTGTATGCCGATGAATTCAAAGAAGATCTGCCGAAAGTAATATTTCGGGCCAAGCAAGCGGGCGTTGCGAAAGTTTTACTGCCCAATATCGATGCTGAATCTGTTGAGCCTTTAAAAAATACATTTAATAAATATCCCGATTTTTTTATTCCGATGATGGGATTACACCCCACCAGTGTATCGGAAAACTGGCAGCCGCAATTAGAAACAATTAAAGAAGAACTGAATTCTTACGAATACAAGGCAATAGGCGAAATCGGACTGGATTTTTATTGGGATTTGACTTATAAAGAACAGCAAATAAAGGTTTTTGAAACACAACTTCGGTGGAGTAAAGAAAAAAAAATACCGGTATCTATGCATTCCAGGAACGCCATTCCAGCGGTTGTGGCCTCTATCAAAAAAATAGGCTCGGATTCACTTTCCGGAGTTTTTCATAGTTTTGGCGGTAGTAGCGACGAATTGAACGAAATTCTCTCTTTAGAAACTTTTTACGTAGGCATAAACGGCGTTGTTACATTTAAAAACTCCGCATTAGCGGAAGTGTTGAAAAACTGTCCTGTGGAAAAAATAGTGGTTGAAACCGATGCACCGTACTTAGCGCCGGTACCTTATCGGGGGAAGCGCAATGAGGTGGTTTATTTGAAAGAAATATTAGCGAAACTTGCCGAAATTTTTTCAATAAAAGTGGAAGATTTAGCAAAAATTACAACAGAAAACACTTTGCGGTTGTTTAATATTTAAAGTAGAGATGCCGATTAAAAAAGCAAATTTTAAAGATAATTAGCATCGAATTGAATATTTAAAGGATAAATTCTGTATTTTTGTTGTACAAATGGAGCACAAATGAATTTTTTTTTGTAATTTGCGCCCGTTTTCGTAAGAAATCTCCTTTTTGGAGAGATGCTCGAGTGGTTGAAGAGGCACGCCTGGAAAGCGTGTATACGCCAAAAGTGTATCGCGGGTTCGAATCCCGCTCTCTCCGCACAATACGAAACAAAAAGTCAAAAAAGATAAATATTTAAATATAAAATAGACTAAAAATAAAAATTTAAAAAGATCATTAATCCTAAAAAAATTGAACACACAATGAAAAAGTTATTTGCAATTTTAGCAATCTTCGGCGTATTGTCTGTTGGATTGCCAATGGTACTTTCAGCGCAAGACACAACAGCTGCACAAACAGAACAAGTAGCTGCTCCTGCTGTAGATGAGGCAACACCCGTTGCTCCTGTAGAAGAAGCTCCAAGCGAAGGCTTCCACCAAGCTTTAAAAACAAAATTTATTGAAGGTGGTGCAGGCTTTATGAGCCTTATCGCAATCTGTTTAATTCTTGGTTTGGCTTTCAGTTTAGAAAGAATTATCTATTTAAGCTTAGCCGATGTTGATCCCGACGCGTTTTTAAATAAAATAGGCGACGCCCTTGACAGAGGCGATGTAGAAGCTGCAAAAGATATCGCTCGTAACACAAGAGGCCCGGTTGCATCTATTGTATATCAAGGATTGCTAAGAATAGACCAGGGTCCCGACTCGGTTGAACGCTCTATTGTTTCTTACGGGGGTGTACAAAGCGGTTTGCTCGAAAGAAATCTTTCTTGGATCACTTTGTTTATCGCTATCGCGCCGTCTCTCGGATTCTTGGGAACTGTAGTAGGTATGGTTATGGCTTTCGATGATATTCAAAGAGCAGGCGATATGAGCCCAACAATTGTTGCCGGTGGTATGAAAGTAGCCTTGATCACAACCGTAGGTGGTCTTATCGTAGCTCTTATACTTCAAGTTATTTATAACTATATTTTAAGTAAAATGGAAGGTATCCTCAACAAAATGGAAGATGCGTCCATTACTTTCCTGGATCAAGTTATCAGATACAACGTTAAATACAAAAACTTATAATAATTATGGCTGTAACTAAAATTCACAGAACCTCCAGAATAGCTCTCTATGTGGCGATTGCAATTTCGCTTGTAGTGTTGGCGCTGTTCTTTTTAGGAGGTCAAGTTCCTGCAGAGCAGAAGCTCGTTGCAGATCAGTCTCAGCCAAGATTTACAGATATTTTGATGTATTGGATGTACATCTTACTGTTAATTACGGTTGTTGTACTTATATTCTTTGCAATTATAGGATTTTTCAGAAATCTGAAAGAGAGTCCTAAAAAGGCTTTGAGTTCATTATTCGTGTTATTGGCATTGGGCGCTTTGTTATTGGTTACTTACATGATGGGGGATGGAACATTGTTAAATATCCCCGGCTACGAAGGAGCCGATAATAATCCACGCACTTTGAAAATGACAGACATGTGGCTGTATAGTATGTATGCTATGTTGATACTTACTGTTTTGGCCCTTATTGTTTCTCCTTTTTTAAAAAGAAGAAGTAAATAAACTTTATCAAATAAAGTAAAATAAAAGAAAGGTAAATTTTTATGGCAAGAACTAAAAGATCAGTCCCGGCATTGAATGCCAGTTCTATGGCGGACATTTCATTTCTTTTGCTAACTTTCTTCTTGCTTGTATCTAATATGGACACAGATAGTGGATTGGCTCGCCGCCTTCCACCGCCTACTCCTCCCGATGAACAGGTAACCATGGACGTTCAGCGTCGTAACTTATTGGTGGTTTTGGTGAACTCCAACGACGAGGTGATGGTACAAAACCAATCGGAACTTGAGTGGTATTCCAACGAAAGGGAACTATTGGGAAGAGGAAGCAAAGTTGGCTTGAAAGATAAAGTAAAAGAATTTGTTTTGAATACTGAAAATCGGCCCGATTTCCCTGAATTGAAAGAGGAAGATTTTGGCTCTCCTATCGGAATGGTTCCTGTAACTGCCGACCATGTTGTTTCACTTCAAAATGACGCAACAACAAGCTATAAAACTTATATAGCAGTTCAAAACGAACTGGTAAGAGCATACAACGAATTAAGGGAAGAAGCTTCGAGAAGATATTTCAGCACTTCTTACGAGCAGTTAAGTGACGATCAGCAAAAACAGATACAGGATTTATTCCCTCAGCGTATATCTGAGGCTGAACCTAAAAACTATGGAGGACGATAACAATGGGAAAATTTAATAAATCAGGAAAAAGAGAGATGCCTGCACTAAACACGGCATCAATGCCCGACTTGGTTTTCGCTATTTTGTTCTTCTTTATGGTGACAACCACGATGCGTTCGGAAACGCTTATGGTAAAAATGAAGTTGCCCAATGCTTCCGAAGTCCAAAAGTTAGAAAAAAAATCGTTGGTAACCTATATTAATATAGGCCCCGCAATGGATGCTAGGTTTGGAACAGGTACCCAAATGCAGTTAAACGATAAGTTTGCCGAAGTGGCAGACATACAAGATTACATAGCTCAGGAAAAAGCAAGTATGAACGAGGCCGATCAGCAACTTATGACTGTGTCGATAAAAGCAGACGAAGAAACCAGAATGCAGTATATCAGCGATGTTAAGCAAGCGCTTCGCGAAGCGTACGCGCTTAAAATCAGTTATTCGGCAAGAAAAGGCGATAACTAAATTCTGAAAGATATATTTTAAAAAACCCGAAGCAACTTGCTTCGGGTTTTTTTTGTGGTTTTATTTGCTGCTTTTTTTATTGTTAAAATCGCAAATTTAACTTTTTTGTCGTACTATTTGCTTAACTTTGCCAAAGTTTATTAGTTTTCTATTATTATTTCTCAAACTTAGTAGTTGAATTGGGTTATTATATTAAGTTTCTAATTTCACGTGTATATTGTTTTATGCTTAATTTAAAATTTATGAAAAAAATTCTTATTCTTTTTTTATTGCTTTCGCAATTTGCTTTCGCACAAAACGTAAAAGTTTTGTCTGTTGAAAAAGTTGCAGGAACTGAAAACGGAGGTTACTACTATCCGGTAATCAGTCCGAACAACGACTATTTACTATTAACAAAAGCGAATTATCAGGGTTTATCGAAATTCACTTTTGATAATAAGAAAATAGAAGTATTGAATGATGATTTAGGCGCCGGTTACGATGCCAAAATCAGCGCCGACGGCTCTAAAGTGCTCTATAATAAAGTAACTTTAGTGAATAAGCGAAGACACAATTCATTGGTTACTCAAAACGTAATCGATAAAAACAAAAATGTGATTGAAGCTCCTTCTCGCTCTAAAATTAGCGCAGACATCATCAACGATCGACCCGTTTACGTAAAAGATGGGAAAATGATCGCTGAAAGATCCGCTACAAGAAGCGCTTCAGACAATTATATCATTACTATTGAAGACAGGAAAATGGTTCTTTACAGAAACGGACAAAAAACAACCCTTACTCCTAATGGAGCCAACGAAAGCTATATTTGGCCTTCTATCTCTCCCGATAAAAAGAATTTGGTGTACACGGTAGCCGGAAAAGGAACTTTCGTTTCCACTATAGACGGCGGAAGCCCTATTGCATTAGGTAATTTAAGAGCTCCTAAATGGGTAAACAACAACCTGATTGTGGGCATGAATGATATAGACGATGGAGAAAAACTTATTTCTTCACAATTAGTCGTGTCTTCAAAGGATGCGAAAATGAGAAAAAATCTCGAAACTCCTCAAGTAAATGCCATGTACCCGGCGCCTTCTGCTGACGGTAAAAAAATAGCATTCAATTCCGAAGAAGGTCAAGTTTACATAATGAATGTCGAAATTCAATAATACCGAATGAATATGAAAAAGATATTTACACTTTTATTTATTGCTATTTTCTGCTTTTCTGTGAGCGCCCAAGATCTTACAGGAGTAAAAATTTATATCAATCCGGGACACGGAGGTTATGACGGTGGAAATGATAGAAATGTTATAACGATCCCTTTCGCTGCGGGAGATACCTTGGGCTTTTGGGAGTCAGCTTCCAACCTTACCAAAGGTTTGTATTTAAGAGATTTGCTGCAACAGTCGGGCGCAACCGTTTATATGTCTCGCACATTAAACAGAGATGAGGACGACAGATTTTTATCTGAAATAGCTGAAGAAGCCAACGCCAATACGGTAGATGCTTTTCTTTCAATACACAGCAATGCGGGTTCTAACAATTCTGTAAACTTTTTATTGTTACTGTTTCACGGTTATGATAATCAGCCCACTGTTTCCGAAAGTTTGCCTCAAGCACAAGCTGCCTGGCCTCGTTTGGTCAATAATCAATTAACTTATTGGAGTCATTACGCAACAGGAGGCACAAATATAAGAGGAGATTATAGCTTTTACGGAAACACTTCCGGTTTAGGCGTTTTGCGGCCGTTGGTAGTACCCGGATTTTTATCGGAAGGTTCCTTTCATGATTACAAGCCCGAAACACACCGTTTATTAAATATAGATTACAGAAAATTAGAAGCGGAAAATTTTTATCGCTATTACTGCGACTATTTTAACGCAACACATCCGAACACCGGTATTATTGCAGGATGGGTGAAAGGAATGGACCAACGCGTTGACGATCCTCGATTTATATATAAACCGGGGACTAACGATGAATGGCTACCGCTAAATGGGGCAAAAGTAACGTTGATGGATGCGCAAGGCGCTCAGTTAAATGAATATACCGTAGACGATTTCTACAACGGAGTATTCGTTTTCTATGACTTAGCGCCCGGTTCATATCAATTAAGGTATGAGGCTGCAAATCACACTACTAAAGACACTACCGTTACAGTATCTGCAACCACTACCACTTTTGCAAATAAACTTTTAAAGAACCCCGATCTTCCTATTTATTCTATCGTTCCGCCAGACTATCCCGATCCGGTTCAGGAAGGTGGCGTTCTCCCCATGAATAATTACAATTTTACCGAAATAAGCCGTTCTAACCCAACTTGGTTAAATGGTGCAGATATTAGAAAGGTGGTTCATAAAGACGATAAGTTTTATGTACTTACGGAAGAGTCGAAAATTCACATAGTGAATGCCCTAACTTATGAACACGTGAGGGAAATGGACTTGACCGGTGTTTCAGGAGGCGCCATACTGTTGAGTGATATCAATTTCACTTCCAATGGTAATCTATTGGCTTCTAATATGGATACGATCAACGCCGTTGAAACTAAAGGCAGAACGTTTAAAATCTATTATTGGAATGATGATAATGCTGCTCCTCAATTGCTGTTCGAAACAAAAAATCAAGGTCGGCACACTTCTGCGGTTGTCGGGGAAACATTTGCAGTTTCGGGAGCTTTATGGAATTGTCAAATTTATACTACTTCCGTTTCTACCGCAACTAACAAAGCTGTAAGGGTGCTTGGTTTTAATTACCAAAAAGATATGGAAGTGAGATATAAATACATGCGGGATGACGCGGCTTATAACGAAGCTAATTGGGGGCAAAAAATTAAGTTTACAATCTCTCCATTTGCAACCAATAATATTGTTGTTGATGGAGAAAACATGTTGCCTACAGAATATACTTTTGAATGGGGCGCCACTGACGGCTCACCACTTAATCTGACTGCAACATTTGCGGAAACTACAGGATATGAATTGCAAAATGTAGCCTCAGGCAGCAATTTTTTCAAAAATGCCGGAAATGTATTTATGGTAGCGCCAAACTCAAATACTGATTTGACATCGGCAGGCGTTGTGCTTTTCAACGTTAACGACGGCTTAAGCAGTGCGAAAAAAGTTTCGAGCTTCCTACCCGAAGGTGGTTTAGGAACCGCTGCAACTCCGTATATGGCAGGTTTTGCCAAAGTTGTCGGTTACGATATCGAACTTATTGCCTTAGCAGATAAACAAGGCGTGGCACGTTTTAAAACAGTATCTTCAGGAGCTGTGGCGAATGTTTATGCATCTGAATTGAAAGCGGTAGGAGGCGAAAATTCAGTCGTTCTTTCTTTCACCCTCAACGATAATATTCAAGGTGGTTCCATATCCATTAGCGATGGTACAAATGTAGTACACAGTATTCCTTTAGGAGCATTGGCCAAAGGTGTTCAAAGCATAGAAGTGCCTTATGAAACCGTGCCTGGAGGCGAGTATAGTTGGGATGTAACCGTACAAACCACAGCCGTTGACAGGCCGGTGAAAATATCCGACAATACATGGCCGCAATTGCAGTTTTACTCTCCTCGCGGAGTTGCTGTAGATAATTCATTCGAGAGCGAGTATTTTGGACGCGTATATGCCTCTGAAACAAGTGGTGGTAAAGTTACAAATAGGACTACCAATGACGGAATCTATATTTTGAATTCTGCGTTACAGGATATAACCAATCAAGATTCTACTGCTTACAATGGAAATGTTCCTTGGGTTGGGTCGGCAAGTCCGATGAGGCTGACGGTAGCCCCTGACGGAAAAGTTTATTTGGCTGATTTTAGCGATGCTCATCCTGGAGTATGGATCATGGATCCCGCAAATCCTTCAGAAACTTTTGCTCCGGTATTTAGTCAAACGTTGACCAAATCATCAACGGGTTTAGCAAGCAATAATGGTGTAAACGTTCATGGTTCCATTCCTCATATTTACGTTTTAGGAACAGGTGCTGACACAAAATTATACACATTCGATGAAGATTACGTGGATGCAACGGCTACCAATACGGGTAACATTCTTCAATATAATATCGGCGAATTAACTACTCCATGGGATAGTGCACCTTCTGCAATTATTTACAGTGATGGCGCTAATGGAAATTTGCAACAGAATTTTAATTCTTCTTTAGCTCCTGACGGCCGCGGAGGATGGTGGCTTTCACAGTATCGTGCTTCAGATATGGCTCCTATACCCTCTTTAATACATGTCAATACGCAAGGTATGGTTGATTTCAATTCCGGTACCATGCCAACATTAATCGGTAATTCTTATACGGGTGGTATGGCTGTAAATCACGATGGTACCAGATTGGCAATGGGTAGCCAAAACGAAGTTAAAATTTTCGATGTAACTTATGGTGAAGACGGAGTGCCTGTTTTAACGAGAATATATACAATAAACCCGGCTATGGGTAGCAATACGGCTGGCTTGGCATTTGATATGGCAGGCAATGTGTATGTGATTTCTAATTCAAGCGAAAGATTGGGAGTTTGGGCATTGCCTAACGCCGATAACTCTTTCACAACGCCCGCACCGGCTACTCAAACAATTACTATTTTGCCTGTTGGAGTTATCGATATTGAAAAATCAGGAGTAGAGGCTGTTAAAGTTTATCCTAATCCGTTCGAATCAACGATAACACTCGAGTCCGCAGAACAAACAATAGATAAGGTTGTAGTTTATGACGCAAACGGACGACTTGTACATCAGGAATCAATTCAGTCGCTCGTGAAAAATATAGACCTTTCAAATTTAAGTTCTGGAGTTTATATTTTGAATATTGTTACTGAAAAAGAGACATTGAACAAAAGAGTTATTAAAAAGTAATTCAATTTTTTAACTAAAGAAACCGCCGAAACTTTCGGCGGTTTTTTATTTGGACGATAAATTAAAGAAAACTTAACCTCGACTGTATTTCACGATAGTTTTATAAATTAAAATAAACTAATAGTTTTTAAAAATCAATTCATTCAGGAAAAGTTTTTATATATTTGTTCCCGTTTTCTAATCGAGATAATTTATTAATTCAAAAAAACACTTTTTTATGAAGAAATTCTCACTTTCTTTATTACTTATTACCCTCGCATTTACATTGTTCGGACAACAAAAAACCGTTACTGGAGTTGTAACGAGTGCTGCCGATGATCTACCTGTGATCGGGGCGTCTATTCAAGTGAAAGGCACCACGCGTGGCGCAGTTACCGATATAGACGGAAATTATAATATTCAAGTTTCTAATAACGAAACACTTGTTTTTTCTTATGTGGGCATGAGAACCGTTGAGGAGCCGGTAGGCACCAGAACGGTTATTAATGTGGTCATGCCCGATGATACCGAAATGTTGGATGAAGTGGTAGTTACCGCCATGGGCGTTAGAACCGAAAGAGCAAAACTGAACTTTGCCGTTTCAACATTGAGAGCCGATGAATTAAAGGCAGGAGAAACGCAAAACTTCGTAAACAACCTTCAGGGTAAAATAGCAGGAGTAAACGTTACTACCGCGGGAGGATCTCCAAACTCAGGTAGTCAAGTTCTGATTAGAGGGATTTCCTCCATCAATCCTTCTCAAAATAACCAACCACTTTATATTATTGACGGTATGGCTGTGAGAGGTAGTGGTTCTAATATGATCGACATCAATCCAAATGACATTGCCGATGTTACTGTTTTAAAAGGAGCTGCCGCCTCTGCGCTTTATGGACAAGAAGCCGCTAACGGTGTTATTATGATCACCACAAAAAGCGGTCAAAGTGGTGCTTTCACAACTTCCGTGAACGCGAGCCTCGAGATTTCAACAGCTACGAATGTTCCAAAGATTCAACAAATGTACGGGCCCGGCTCTCGTGGAGTTCTTACTAAATTCCCCTCTGGTGGCTGGGGGCCCTTGATTCAACCGGGAGAAACTATTTATAATAATGTGGATGGTTTTTTACAAACCGGAATATTGCATCGATACAATGCAAGTGCGTCAGGAGGGAACGATCGCTACACTGCATATACATCGGTTTCCTATTCTGATAATGAAGGTATTGTACCTGAAGATTATGCCAAAAGATTCAGTATTTTGCTGAAAGGGGATATGAAAGTTTCGGATAATGTAAAGGCTACCTTGCAAGCAAATTCTATTATTAATAAAACAAGGGGATTCGGTAATTCAATGAGTTCGGTGTATAACTGGCCAATCAATGACGATATTTCAAACTACCGGAATTCAGATGGGTCTATTAGGTGGCGCCACAATCCGGATGAAATGGACAACCAAGAAAAATTAAACAATTCAGTAAGTCCGTTGTGGTCAAGATACGTTGACTTTGGTTTAAATAATTCTACTCGAAACTTATTAATGGGTTCATTAACGTGGATGCCAATCAATAAATTAGAATTAACGGGTAGATTAAGTTACGACGGTTCGGCAGCTTCATCTCAATCGTATTCAGTTCCTAGATATAGTCGCTCTGATTTCGAATATGCAGAAGGTGAAGATCCTTTATCCAACAGTTTATGGATATTGGGATCAACTTACAATTCTCACTCCAAGTCAAATCAATTAACAATTCAAGGTCTTGCCACATATGAATGGAGCCTAACTGATAATTGGACACTTAATTTTTTGGCAGGAACCGAGTTTAAAACCGCAGAAGGTCGTGGCATAAATGTGGACGGTGACGAATATATAATGCCCGGAGTCAATAGTTTTATGAATACTGTTTCTCCAAGGATGGAGGGACAGTATAATGGAGGTATAAGCTATACAAAAAAGAATACAGCCGGTTTTTATGGAGAGTTGAGAGCTGATTATCTGGGAATAGCGCAAATTAGTGGAACTTTTAGACAAGATTATACTTCAACTTTAGCACAAATGGCCTATAATTATTCTTCACTAACCGGAGGACTTATTTTTACAGAATTATTTGATATTAAAAATGGTTATCTGACATTTGGGAAGTTAAGAGGCAATTGGGCGCGTGTTGGTAAAGATACAGGTCCATATAAAACATCCCCTAGTTTCACCATAAAGAATAGTTTTCCAGATCCCGGGTATGCTATAGACCCTACTTTAGCTTTCGGATATCAAATATTACCTGAAATGACCGATTCGTGGGAAATTGGAGCAGACTTAAGATTTTTTGAAAACAGAACTCGGCTAGATTTGGCTTATTACTCAACAACAAATGACAATCAGATTGTTACAGTTCGGGTGTCACCTGCTGCCGGTTCTATACTGCAAGTTAGAAATGAAGGTGTAATAAAAAATCATGGTTTTGAGTTGAGTGTCGATCAAGATATTATTAAACAACCTGATTTTGATTGGACCACTAAATTCAATTTCAGTTTCAATAGAGGCGTTGTAGTTGATTTGCCTGACGAAATAACTGAATTGCAAGGAACGCAGTATGGAGATATTTTTCCTACTTCGTATCTCCATGGATCAACTACAGCCTTTTCGGGACTTGATTATCTAAGAAACGATGCGGGACAAATATTGGTAAATACACAAGGTTATCCACGTATAAATCCCGCAAAAGGAAATTTAATTGGAAACAGAGAGCCTGATTTCGTGGGAGGACTAGTGAATAATCTCAGATATAAAGATTTCGGTTTAAACTTCCTATTTAGTTTTAGAAAAGGAGGAGATGTAGCCAATATTACAGGTAGAAGTCTTATGTCGAGCGGAATGAGCAAATTTCATGAAACCTACAGGAACAGAGAATTTTTGTTCGATGGTGTTGTTGAACAAGCTGACGGAAGTTATTTACCCAATGAAAGATCGGTTATATTAGACCAACAAACAATTAATACGTATATTGTAGGAGTAAGTTCCAATTTTATTGAAGATGGCTCTTATATTCGTTTAAATCACGTTACGTTGTCCTGGGATTTAAGCCGCTATATCAGAAATACAGTTTTTAGTGGATTGAATTTCTCTGTTACCGGGCGTAACTTGCTTTTGCTTTCAAAATTTAGTGGTGGCGATCCCGAAGTAAATTCAAGCGTTGATTCAGGTGGTTCGGGATCCGCAGGTATATCTAACTTCAATGTTCCGTCTGTAAGAAGTTATAATATTACTATTAATGCATCTTTTTAATAATAAATTATTATGAAACAACAAATAATGAACAAAATAAATAAATTGGCAATTATACTAGTTGGTGTATTTCTATTTACTTCATGCGAAAATCTATTGGAAGATTATTTAGATGTAAATAGGAATCCCAATGTAAGCACTTCTAATATTGCAACTGAGGCATTGCCCGTAATAGTGTTTTATGCTTCTCAAATTAATTACGATCATGCTGAGTATGGAACTTATCTTTCTCAGGCATTAACCACCGGTGGCAGAAGCCAATCTACTTCCTATGCTTACAAAAGTGGTTGGCAGTTTTTAACCATGAATCGGCACCCGCAGTGGAGACGCCATTTCTACGATATTGGCGTAAATACCAATTATCTTTTGGAAGATGTAGCAAAAACAAATTCAAGAAATTTTGAATTAATTGCTCGTTCAATTCGTTTGATGTCCACGCAATTAACAACCGATATGTTCGGAGATATGCCTTTGAGTGAAGCTTATAAAGGAAACTCACCTGTTTATGACACTCAAGAATCCATTTATGCATGGATGCTTGAGGAAGCGGATGAGTTGATTGCTCTTTATGAAGATACCTCGGTAACCAATGCTGAACACAACATTCCTATTACTACCTCAATGGATAGAATTTATGAAGGAGATATGGAAAAATGGAAGCAATTTACCAAAGCTATTAAAGCGAGAATTTTACTAAGAAAACTACCTAATTGGGAAAATACCCCCGCCGTATGTAATCAAATAATATCTCTGGTCAACGAGGTTTTGATAAAGTGGGATGAGCCTCGATACCAATACCCCGGAGGCGTTGCTGAGAGAAACTGCCCATGGGGCCCATCTCAACCTTCTGTTAATGGCTGGGAAAGCCGCAAAAATGAATTGGATGCGGCCATACCCTCCAAGTTCTTGTTGGTGGATATGATGGGCTTGTTGCCCCGTCCCCTTCCTACCGGCCCTTCCGATGATCCGAGATTGCCTAAATTAATGTCTCCTCGCCCCGCGCCCAACGGAACAGGTGCTAATATTTACAGATACCTCGAAAATAATTATGGGATGGATGCTACTTTCAGAGCAACTAATTATCCGGACTTATACAAGTCGATATGGACGACCAATACTAGCTACATACCACTCATTACAACTGAAGAATTATTATTTATAAAAGCTGAAGCACAATACTGGAACAACGACAAAAGTGGTGCATTCGAAACTACTAAAGAAGCCGTACAATATAACTTTGACAGACTGGAAGTATTGCCGGTACATGCCAATAGATTTTTTAATAATAATAAATATCTTCCTCAAAGCGACTTCAATATCGGGCATTTAATGCGTCAGAAGTATGTTGCGATGTATTTACAGCCGGAGCAATGGACGGATATGCGCAGATATGCTTATAGCAACGATTTCAATGAAATAAAATACGATGGAGTCGCCATTTATCCCACTCTACGTCGTCCATATAACTTGTATGAACCGTACTGGGGGACTCGTGCCGACAAAAACGGTGCATGGATCCAACGTATAAATTATGATCCGGAAACTGAAGAAAAATACAACAGACAAGAGTTGGAGCGCCTCGGAGCGTTCAGAAATCCCGAGTGGTTAAAAAAACCCATGATATGGGGAAGACAATAATCTAAAAAAAGAATAAGTATGAACAAGATTTATAATATATTAAAAATTGGTTTTGTTTCACTGGTACTAGTACTTGCAGCGTGTGAAAGAAACGATTTTATTGATGATTTAGGGAGAGTAGGCGAACAAACTCCCAATGCTTACTGGGAGGTACCTTCTTTATCAGCCCGAGCCGGTAACTCTGTGAATTTTACAGCACAGTATTATTCTTTAAAAGATACGCCCATAGATCACACCGAGGTTTGGTATAGCACTAATGAGTCAGAGTTGATGCTTTTAACTTATGCAAGTAGCGCTATCAATTATTCTAAAAGAATAGAAGGACAGCAAGAAGTTCGTATAATGCAGAAGATTGCAGAATATCCTCATTCGGAAAATCTCTGGGATAACGAGAAAAAAAGTTATGTACTGAACAGTAGTTTTCCGGTAAGTAATACCCTTCGTTTAATTGAGTGGAGAGAAGTGAGTGCATTTGACCCGGACAGGTACAATTCACTATTTCCCGATACTTTAGCTACTGTCTTTAAAAGAGATCTATATCCCCAGTTATTAGCTAATACCACTGAAATGGGAAGGCTGATGTCAACTTTGAATATATACGAACCGGATGAATTCAGATCTTTTCTAGATTCCACTTTCAATGAAAATACGGGAAGATACGACTACCAAATTAAACCTGACATACAACCTGTGATTAAACAGAGGTATGATGCAATCCCCTTTCAGGATTTACTGTATGACAACTCAACTCAGTTGTACAGAATAGAGTATTCTAAATCATATAGAATTACAGCCGCATTTAGGGTTTACGAAACTAACGGTGTGGTTGGTATCTCTGAACCCAAAGTAATTGAAATAAACTAAATTTTTTGCAAATGAAAACATTTAAATATTATATTTTTCTAATTTTTTTGTTTTTTGCGGCTTGTGTGGATAATGTTCCCACAGTTGAAGAATTGCCTAGTTCAAAAGTGGATTTCACTTACGAGGTGATAGGTGATTACGCAATAGATTATTATGTAGGATCGGATATAAAATTCACCAATACATCCTACGAGAGCGGTGCTGCCACATGGGATTTTGGTGATGGATCGCCCGTTGTAACCGGAGAAAGCCCTGTACATAAATTCTCAACGCCCGGTACTTATACAGTAACGCTTACCATTGCCGGGGTTGGGCAAAATTCTCAAAATATCCTTGTAAGCGATATTGCGCCTATTCTAACAATGCAGCCTGTAGAAGGAGGAGTAACGGAAATTAAAGAAACTCCGATTAATTTGGACGTTTATCTTCCAAATCCGGAAAATCTTCCGGTTGGCTATACTTGGATTTTTCCGGATGGAACCCTTGATGCGAACAAGAATCCGATAACTACTTCTAATTTAGAGAATCCCGGCACTTTGTATTTTAATAATGTTGGTTCACAGCGCGTTATATTGAGAACCACGCTCGGAGGAAGATTACTGGAGCAAGGAGTTATAAACGTCCAGGTTGGATACAATCAACCTACAAAAACGCTTTATTATGCCGTTAAAGGAGGTAACATAATGGCTTATAAATTAGTGAATGATTTGCCCGCTGATGTAAAAGTCTTCCCGTTTGATCTCGGAGTAAAATCGGGACAACATCCATTTAATATTCTCTTCAACGATTCATCCCTTTACGTTCTAGATGCAGGGAGGCAGTTTTCCTATATAAACGATGTGGACGGAGTTCTTGGGGATGGTAGAATTTCCGTTGTCTCCAAAGATGGTTTAAATGTAGAAGTTCTTGCCACAAATGTTGGCGGCGCTGCTTTTAATGATCCCTTTTTCGGATACATAGATCCCGCAGGCCAAATGATATATTTTTCCGATAGAAATACCGGCATCTCTCGATTACCGTTGAGTACAAGAAATGCCGTGATAGAAAAAAACAGTGCCAATAACAGGGCAAGTTATTGGGTACAAAACACATCTCTCGGTTATTATAACAATGGTTATCAATATGGCGCTATGAACGCGAATTTTGCTAAAGTCGGCGATACTTGGTGGTGGTCAAAAACCTACAATGGAGTAGGAATATTTAAATTTAAGGAATCCGATATAGGCAATACGGCTACTAGGCCTGCCAGCGGTATGGTTGCAGATGGGGCTTACATGAAATCTTTTGTTGTGGATCAAACAAGAAATATGGTATATTTCTCTGTTAGGGGTGCCAACGGTGGATTCTATGCCGCGACTATTGCACAATTTAATGCAATGGCCACAGTAAACGACGTAGCCCCATACCTTGTACAGCGAATGATTACAGCCGATGAAGGTGCAAGCGGGGAATATGTTGATATCAGTCAGATGGTTTTAGATCCGGAGACAGGGCATGTTTATTTTGGTTATCGCAAGGATGCAACATCCACTATCCCATCAGGACTAAAAAGATATAACTTTACTACAAAAAAAGTAGAATCTGTTATTGACAATGTGGAAATTTATGGTGTAACCATTAACAATACAAAAGCTAAATTATTTTAAAGTATAAAATATAGCAAAAGTAAAAGGTTGTTTTTCCGAAAAAACAACCTTTACTTTGTGTAAATAAATTATAGACAATCAACCTATGAAAAAATATTTGTTTTTAGTTGCTACGGCCATAGTGCTAATCCCTTCCCTTTTTGCGCAATCTCCTAAGCGAGAGATGCGTGCGGCCTGGATGGCTACGGTTTGGCGCATCGACTGGCCAAGCAACGTCATATACACAACGGGAAACGTATCCCAGATAAATCAGCAAAAAACCGCGATGATCCGCTACTTGGATTCTATTCAGGTTGCGAATATGAATACGGTTTTCTTTCAGGTAAGGAGCAGAAGTGATGCCATGTACAACTCTTCTTATGAACCTTGGTCATCAGACTTGGTGGCTACCAGAGGAATGGAACCGGGTTACGATCCTTTGGCTTTCGCTATTGAAGAAGCGCACAAACGAGGCATCGAACTGCACGCCTGGCTAAATCCGTACAGATACGAAACGACGGACAATCAATTTGTTGGGCCGGAAGATTATCGGACTACAAACCCTGAATGGCTTTTGGATTATTCCAACGGTTACGCCATTTTAAATCCCGGATTACCTGAAGTGAAACAGCGTATTACCGATGTTGTTCAAGAAATAGTAACCAACTACGATGTGGATGGTATTGTTTTTGACGATTATTTTTATGCTTATGGCGGCACGCCTACCGATCTTGATTTAGCAACGCAGCAATTGTACAAACCCGCTACTATGAATGTGCACGATTGGAGAAGAAAGAACGTAAACGATATGATTCTTTCCGTGTACACTATGATACAACAAGTGAAACCTTATGTTACCTTCGGTGTATCTCCGTTCGGGATATGGACTACCAATCAAACTGTTGCGCAAAACGAAGGTGTTCCGTTGCCTCCGGGGATTACAGGAGGTAATATGTATCAAGAAATATACTGCGATCCGATTGCTTGGTTAAAACAAGGTTCCGTGGATTACATTTCTCCGCAACTTTATTGGCCAACCACGAGCACAGGGCAAGACTATGATATTTTAGCTCCTTGGTGGGCCGACGTGGCCCTGCGTTTTGGAAAGCATTTTTATTCGAGCAATACATTGAGTGGAATGGCTGCATACACTCCTACGCGAAGCGCTAATGTAAAACATACGGAGGCAAATATTCCGGAAAATACGAATGCTTTTGAGTTTAGAAACGAATTAATTCCTACGGAAACATTGTCTCCTTTTGAAAAGCAAATGTTGCTTTCAACCGGTGAAGTGAAATTTACGAATGTTACGGAAACAGGAACCATTAATTACCTACAACCTGCGATGTCAACGAGGGCAACCGGCCTTACTGCCGAAGAAATAGGTTTACAGATCATTCGTAACAGATTGTCTGCAAAAGACGATGCGCCGGGTAGTGTGTTCTATTCCATAAAAGGCCTTTATACGAGTGGTTTTACTACTTATTTACGCAATTTTATTTTCACGCATAAATCTTTACAGCCGGCAATTAACTGGAAGCCGACGCAAAACTACGGCATGGTTGACAATATTTCGGTTACAGGGACAACCCTTGCTTGGGATGAAGTTGACCCTAATGTAAGATACACAGTGTATGCCATTCCAAACAGCAGGGTAACGGATGTTTCTGTTTTCCAAACATCCGAGTTCTTAAAAGGGATTTCTTATTCACCTACTTTTGATGTTACTGGTATAGATGCATCGCAATATACATTTGGTGTAGCCGTATTAGACAGATACGGCAATGAGTTTCCGGTGAGGTTGCAGAATCAACCCATAACTCCCACTCCATCCGCAACTTTGATTTCACCCGATAATAACGCTGAAATAGTTTTTGGTACTCCCCACAATGTTTTATTTAATTGGTCGGAAGTAACAGGCGTTTATGCGTACTTTTTAGAAGTGGACACATCGGCTACGTTTGAAAGTATCATATTCTCGAGAGAATTAACGGAAACTTCTTTCTCTTCGGACTCATTTTCAGAGCTTACAGATGGCGTTACTTATTATTGGCGAGTGAGAACGAGAATGGCAGGTTCAGTTGACGGCCTTTCGGAAGTAAGATCTTTTACCGCTCAATCTTTTAAACTCATAACGCCCATTAATAACCAAACGAATGTCTCTCTGCAGCCGTTGATCCAATGGACGAAGATCGGCGATTTCAGCAACGTCAATTATAAAGTTGAACTTGCTACAGGAGCTAGCTTTACTTCAACCCAGATTATTTATTCGGCAAGTACAACTTTACTCGAACATCAAATACCGGAAGCTGTTCTTTCCGGCTCTTCTACTTATTACTTAAGAGTTACTGCTGAAACAACGGAATTCTCTATGCCTACAACAACCGTAATATTTAAAACTGAAACAGCGGTACCTGATATTCCTCAAATTATTTATCCTGATGAGCAATATGGAGTAGAAGGGTATATGATGCATATTTCGTGGACAGAGGATGTAAGAGCGACATCTTTTAGGGTTGAGATTTCACAATCGAATACTTTCCCGCCTAGAGGAAGTACTATTTTAACTACCCCTGCTTTCAAATATAATATCGATTATACTGCGCCTGCGTCCGGCACCTACTACATTAGAGTGCGTGCTAACTATGGCACCGGATTATATACAGAATGGTCAGATGTGCGGGTGGTAGATATTCAGCCAACGTCGATCGGTGAAAGAAGCGATGCTTTTAATGTAAAATTCGTTAGAACAGGTTTACACAAGCAACACTTGATAATGAATGTTTTGCAACCTTCTGTTATGTCGATTAATGTATTTTCTTTAACAGGAGTAAAGGTTAGTACGATCTATGCAGGAAATATAGAACAAGGTGAGCATACTTTCGAAATAAGCCTTGGAAATTATCCAAAAGGCGTATATTTAGTATATATTGAATCTGATTCTGCTAAAATTATACAAAAAATAGTTAATTAACTATTTCGTAATTTAAAAATTTGTACTTTTGAAACATCAGAGTCTTTTGATAGTTTTTTCGTAGTCAAAACTTCAAACTTTGACTACGAAAATCTGATTATAAAAAATTATTTACTCATTTAAAAAATTATTTTTATGAAAAAAATTTTACTTAGCTTAGTTGCTTTGTTTGCCGCATCAACTTTATTGATGCAAGCTCAAACCCAGGATCCGGCAGTGTATCCTCTTTCTCCCAACGGGATTGACAGTTTAGCTAATTTATTTCTGAACGCTACTTCTAATGTGGGAGGTTCAATATTCCCTGGCGGTGTTACCGGTGATGCAAGGGGTATGACTGTAACTAACAACAAAATGTATTTCTCCAATCGTACAACCACTAATCCGGTTGTATCATCGTTGGTTGAGGTAGACGGAGTTACAGGTGCATTTTTGAGAAACATCGTTCTGCCTATCGATATGTGGATGGAAGGTACTCCTTCTGATACTGTTCCTTATTTGGCTAACGATGTACAAGTTGATGAACAAGGCAATATTTTTGTTTCAAACATGGTACTTGATTTAAGGGGAAATTCCGGAGAACCCGCGCACACTTTCAAAATAAATTATGTAAACGTGGATGCTGATCCGGTTACTTATGAAACCGTACTAAATGCGGTCATTCCCGCCGATTGGGGGTTGGCATACGCATACCGTGTGGAAACCTTTGATGTTTACGGTGATATTTTAAATGGCGATGGAACTATTTTAGTTCCTGTGTCCGGAACCGAGCCCGGCGCTGGTGACCAGGTTCTTAAATATAACGTAGTAGGTGGTGTTGTTCAAAATTCTCTAGATCCGGAATTTGTAGCACTCCAAGGATTTTATCCTACTACCGTTACTACTGCCGGCGCTGCTCCTCGTGTAAATATTGTAGATAATACGCTTTTCTACCACGATGGATTCAATACCTATCCATCTTTATACGATATGACAGGAAATGTAGTAGATGGATTCCAAAACAATGTAGCTGCTACTCCTCTTGGTACAGGGCAAAACGGTATCACCGAATTTGAAATGAACGGAAAATATTACATGATCGTTGCTTCTACCAATACCGATAAAACTCCTCCTCAAGCATTCGATATTTTCCAATTTGCCGATGCTAATAGATCTTTCGCAGATATGACTTTCTTGTATAGATTCCCGGAAGCAGGTTTGGGAAATACTTCAAATCCGGTGCGTACAGCTCTTCCACGTGTTCAGGTTATTGATGTGGGCGGTGTGCAAAAAGCCAGAATTAACGTCTATGCTTATAGAAATGGTTATGGAATTTATGAATTCGGACCAACCCAAGCACTACCGATCGGTGAACAAACAGGTAGTTCTTTTGGTGCAACAGTAAAAGGTTACAATGTTGAATTTACACAAGAAGTGTTGGCCGCTACTCTTTTCAATGTTTCCGGACAAAAAGTAAAAGAAGTTACCAATACAAAAGTTTTATCCGCTCCTGCAAAAGGCGTTTATATCGTGAAAGCCAAATTGGCTGACGGTACTGAAAAAGCTGTTAAAGTGCTGGTTAAATAATTTTGTTATACATCTTTTTTTAGATAAAATGTTAGGCTAAAAAAGTCTTATTTTATGAATAAATAAAAACGGTTCTTGATTTTGCAAAATGAAAGAACCGTTTTTTAATATCCCCTTCCTTGTAATTATTGATAACCATTATTTATGAAAACAATAAAAACCTTTTTTACCTTTCTTACTCTCTTTATAGTTGGCATTGTTTCGGGTTACGCGCAAGATATAACTTTGGGCGTTACATCTTACCGGATAGATACGCTGGCACACAATAAGGTGGGCCCCGGTACTTATTATACGGCACTAGATCTTGTAAGTACAAATGGAGTGAATCCGTTAAAAGTATTTTTCCTGCAAGTTGATGCAACCAATCCGTATATTAAGTTCAATGCCGTTCTCAGTCACGATTCAATAGGAGGAAATGAAAGGACATCTGCTATGGCTCTGCGTCGTTCTGAGGAAAACTCACTTTATTTTGCCGGTACCAATGGCGATTTTTATACCACTACCGCTCCTGTAGGCATACCCCTTCACGGACATGTAGATAACGGAAATATCGGTGTTAGGCCAACTCCTTCGTACCATGTTGTTATGGATAACATGAACAAGCCTTATATCGATATTCCCGGTTTTTCCGGAAATGTATCGAACGGAACACTGAATTATTCCGTAACGAATATGAATGCCACAAGAAATGCGGACAACCTAATTATTTATACGACTTTAATGGGCAATTACACGCGTACCAATGACTACGGAACAGAAGTATTGGTACAACTTGATAGTCCTTGGCAAATAAATGCTCCCGTAACAGGAAAAATAATAGAAAAGTATGAGAATAAAGGAAACAACCGGATACAGCCGGGCACTTTTGTTATTTCCGGGCATGGATTGGCGCAACAGTTCGTAAATCAGTTACAAATAGGGGAAGATGTGACGATTAACGTTAATATACAATTACAAAACTACAATGTTGCTCCTAATATAACAAGCTTAATAGGTGGAGATAGAATTATTTTGCAGAATGGACTTGTAACTGAAAATGATTGGACTGACCGCCATCCACGTACAACCATTGGTTATACGCAGGATAATTCAAAAGTTATTTTCTGCGTAGTTGACGGTAGGTCTACCACATCGGTAGGTGTTTCTACTAAAATGCTTGGACAGATCATGCAATGGGCCGGAGCTCACACCGCAATGAATCTTGATGGAGGCGGCTCATCAACTATGTACGTAAATAAATTAGGAGTTATGAATAACACAAGCGACGGGAATGAACGTGCTAACGCGAATGGCTTTTTTGCCATATCAACATCACCTACCGATAATGTAGTGGCGGAGATTCGAAATATCAAAGAAAAAGTGAGACTTCCGCGCTACGGTGTTTACACTCCTCAATTCTACGGATATAACCAATACGACGTATTGATTGAAACTAATTTACAAGGGGTTCAAATGGTTGTTGATCCTTCCATCGGTGAAATATTGGCTGATGGCCGCTTTTACGCCTCCGGAACGGAAAACGGCGCAATCACAGCTACGTACAATGGATTATCTGCGTTTATTTTGGTTGAGCAAACACCTGACGCGCCCATTAAAATCAGACTTGATTCTGTGCTGCTGGATAACGAAACGCCTTATGAAATAGAGCTTCAAACAACGGTTGAAGGTACTACGATGGATTTAAATCCTTCTGCGCTTAATTGGACAGTAGAGAATCCGTCGGTAGTTGAAGTAACCGAAGGCGTTGTAAAAGGCTTAAGCAACGGTTCGTCTTTAGTGATCGGTACTTTGGGCGATTTTAAAGACACCCTGAAAGTGAATATCGAAATTTCTCCCGAAC